>NZ_JAHVIN010000003.1:0-621174 GCF_019801685.1 Halomonas sp. DP8Y7-1
CTGCGGGAACCGGTGAAGCCCACGGCCTTGATCCGCGGATCGCTGACCAGGCCCTGACCCACTTCACGACCGGAGCCATAGAGCAGCGAGAACACGCCTTCGGGCAGCTCGCAGCGGGCCACCGCCTTTTGCACCGCGCGACCGACCAGCTCGGAGGTGCCGGGGTGGGCCGAGTGGGCCTTGACGATGACCGGGCAGCCAGCGGCCAGGGCCGAGGCGGTATCACCACCGGCTACCGAAAAGGCCAGCGGGAAGTTGGAGGCGCCAAATACTGCCACCGGCCCCAGCGGGATCTGGCGTTGACGCAGATCGACCCGGGGCAGCGGCTGACGCTCGGGCAGGGCCGGATCATGGCGCACGTCCAGCCATTCGCCGGCACGCACGACGGAGGCGAACAGCCTGAGCTGGCCGCAGGTACGTCCGCGCTCGCCCTGGAGGCGGGCCTGGGGCAGGCCGGATTCCTGCATGGCGCGTTCGATCAGGGCATCGCCGAGGGCTTCGATTTCATCGGCGACGGTCTCGAGGAAGGTCGCACGGGCCTCGAGGCTGGTCTCGCGATAGCGATCGAAGGCGGCCCAGGCCAGCTCGCAGGCCTGGTCGACTTCGGCCTTCGAGCCGGCGGCGTAGCCGGGCTCCAGGGTCTCGCCGGTGGCCGGATTGATGGCATGGATGGCCTTGCCGCTGGCCGCCACGGCCTGGCGGCCAATGAGTTGCTTGCCTTGCAGAGTCATGAAAAGGTCTCCTGTGATGGGTCGCGTGCGCGCTGACAGCGGACTATCAACGTGCTGTCAGCGGACTGTCAGCGCGCTATCAACGCACTAGGGCCGGACGCTTGGGATCAAACTCCCAGCCGTCGATCAGATACTGCATGGCCATGGCATCGTTACGGCTGGTGACATCCAGACGCTGGTACTTTTGGTGGGCTTCCATCAGCTTGTCATCATCAATCTCGACGCCAAGGCCAGGGGTGGTCGGGACCTTCAGCTTGCCGCCCTCGATCTTGAACGGGTGCTTGGTGATACGCTGCCCGTCCTGCCAGATCCAGTGTGTATCAATGGCCGTGATGTTGCCGGGGCACGCCGCCGCAACGTGGGTCATCATGGCCAGCGAGATATCGAAATGGTTGTTGCTGTGGGAGCCCCAGGTCATGCCCCACTCATGGCACAGCTCACCCACCGCTACCGCTCCCTGCATGGTCCAGAAGTGGCAGTCCGCCAGCGGAATGTCGACCGCGTTAAGCTGCACCGCCAGCTTCAATTGGCGATAGTCGGTGGCGATCATGTTGGTCGCGGTGGCAAGACCGGTACGACGCTTGAACTCGGCCATGGTCTCGCGCCCGGAGTAGCTGCCTTCCTGACCGCAGGGGTCTTCAGCATAGCTCAGGATATCCTTGATCGGCTCAAGCACGCGTACCGCCTCCTCCAGCGACCAGGCGCCGTTGGGGTCCAGGGTCAGACGTGCGTCAGGGAAGGCCTCGTGCAGGGCTCGGATGCAGTCGGCCTCTTCTTCGCCGCGCAGCACCCCGCCCTTCAGCTTGAAGTCCTTGAAGCCGTAGCGGTCGTAAGCCGCCTTGGCCAGATTCGCCACCGCCTCAGGGGTCATCGCCTTCCGGTAGCGCACCTCATCCCAGGCGTCTACCGGGTCAGCCACCTTGGGATAGGGCAAGTCGGTCTTGTCCGGATCCCCCAGCAGGAACAGATAGCCCAGTGCCTCGACCTCATCACGCTGGCGTCCGTACTGGCCCAGCAGATCCGCGACCGGCATCCCGAGTGCCTGACCGAACAGGTCATAGAGCGCCGACTCGATGGCGGTGATCACGTGCACTGCCACCCGCAGATCGAAGGTCTGGCGACCGCGCTCTTCCGGGCCATTGCGAGACAGCACCTGGCGAGCCTGGCTCAGTACCTGCTTGACCTCATTGACTCGGGCCCCTTCCACCAGGGAGCGACACTGCTCGAGCCCCTTGAGGATACCGTCGCTGGAGGGAATCTCCCCCACCCCGCGATTGCCTGAGGCGTCTTCCAGCACCAGCACGCAGCGAATGAACCAGGGCGCATGTCCGCCGCTCAGGTTCAGCAAAAAACCGTCTTCACCGGCAACCGGCACGATGTTCATCTTGGTGATCTTGGGGAACATGACTACATGGCCTCTTGGTCGTTCGAATCGAAAAGGATGAAGCGCTCAGGTCACCGGCGCAGGGTTGAACAGCACCAGGTCGTTGTAGAGTCCCAGGCGGTCAGCGGCGACCTGGTGGCGTCCGCTGGCGACCTCGAGGATCAACTCGAACAGCTCCCAGCCGATGTCCTCGATGCTGGCCTCGCCGGTGGCAATGCGCCCGGCATCCAGGTCAATCAGGTCGTGCCAGCGCCGTCCCAGCGTGGAGTTGGTGGACACCTTGATCACCGGCGTCATCGCCAGGTTGTAGGGCGTTCCACGTCCGGTGGTGAACACCTGAAGATTCATGCCTGCTGCCGCCTGCAGGGTGCCGCAGATAAAATCGCTGGCGGGAGTGGCGGCAAAGGTCAGGCCGCGCTTGCGCAGGCGCTCGCCAGGGCCGATGACATCCACAATGGGGGAGTTGCCGGACTTGATCACCGACCCCAGCGCCTTCTCGACGATATTACTGAGCCCACCTTTCTTGTTGCCCGGTGATGGGTTGGCGCTGCGATCTGCCTGGCCTTGGGCGAGATAGTCGTCGTACCAAGCCATCTGGTCGATCAGCGCCTGGCCAACCTGGCGGTCGACGGCTCTCGGCGTCAACAGGTGGATGGCATCACGCACCTCGGTCACTTCGGAGAACATCACACTACCGCCGGCCCTTACGATCAGGTCCGTGGCAAAGCCTACCGCCGGATTGGCGGTCACCCCGGAAAACGCATCACTGCCGCCACACTGCATGCCCACCGTCAGCTCGGACACCGGGCAGGTTTCGCGACGACGCCGGTTCAAGCGTTCAAGGTGGCGCTCGGCCATTTCCATGATGCCTTCGACCATCTCGCCGAAGCCCTCGAAGGACTCGTGCTGCAGGCTAAGCACATTGGCATCGTCGTTGGTCTCGTCGTGCGTCAAGGCATCGGCGCTGCGCTCGAAGATCTTGACCGGCTCATCGTCGATCAGGGTCGAGGGCTGGAGCTTCTCGCAGCCCAGGCCGATGACCATCACCTCGCCACCAAAATTGGGGTTACGCGCCAGGTTCTTGAGCGTGCGAATCGGCACTATCGCGGCAGGCGCGCCGATGGCAACGCCACAGCCGTAGCTGTGGTTAAGCCCAACCACGTCATCGACATGGGGAAAGCGCGGCAACAGTTCGCGCTTGATCCTGGCCACCACGTGATCCACCGTTCCCGCCACGCACTGCACGCTGGTGGTGATTCCCAGCACATTGCGTGTGCCGACGCTGCCATCGGGATTGCGAAACCCTTCGAAGGTATAGCCTTCCAGAGGCTCCACGGGAGGCGCTTCACGGGTCGCCAGCGGCAGTTCATCAAGGGTTGGCGGGATCGGTAGCCGGACGTTGTTCTCGTTGACATGGCCACCACGAGCAATGGCGGACAGCGCCGTGCCGATGACCTCGTTGTAGCGAATGATCCGCTCGCCCTCGTCAATATCGGTCAGCGCCACCTTGTGGCCCTGGGGGATATCCACGCCAAGCACCACTCCGTCGTCCAGTCGCGTACCGGCAGGCAAGCCGCCCTGGCCGACCACAATCGCTACGTTATCGCTGGGATGGACGCGGATGACACGGCTTTGATTCACCTGGTTGTTAGCCGTCATGGCGATCTCCTTGCTGGGTGCTGCCGGTGACCTGGCTCAGCTCCATCTTCTGGCGCGCACGACTCTTCAGTCCAAGCACGATGGAGAAGCCAATCGACGCCGCGATCAACAGCCACAGCACCACCGCAATGGGGCTCTTGGTAAAGAAGATGGAGTAGGTGCCGAAGGACTCGAGGCTCTTGACGAAGTAGACCTCGGCGGAGCTACCCAGGATAAAGCCGATGATCAGCGGCGCGACCTCCAGTCCAATCTTCTCGATCAGATAGCCAAAGATGCCGAAGATCAGCAGCGTCCAGACATCGAACATGATGCCGTAGTTGATCGCGTAAGCGCCCACCACACACATCATCACGATAATGGGATACAGGATGTACTTGGGCACCAGTACCACCCTGGCGATGTACTTGATGGCGTAGAACATCAGGAAAAACATGACGACGTTGGCAAACACCAGCGCGATCATCATCACCGTCCAAGTATCCTGGTTTTCAGGAATGAACAGCGGCCCGACCTGGATCCCCTGAAGGGTGAAGGCACCAATCAGCACCGCCGTAGTGGAGTCACCGGGAATCCCCAGGGACAACAGCGGTATCAGTGCGCCACCAGTGAGTGCATTGTTGGCCGACTCCGAGGCAATCAACCCCTGGGGCGCCCCCTTGCCCATCTCGCTCGAGTCCCGAGACAGGTTCTTTTCCTGGGTGTAGGCCAGTACCGAAGCAGCGCTGCCGCCGACTCCCGGCAGCATGCCAACGAAGGTGCCGATAAACGAGGAGCGTGTCAGGTTGGTAAGGCGCCCCTTGAACAGCCCAAGGGAAAAACCACCGCCTTTACCCATGTCGAGCTTGGCGCCGGACAGGCCGCTTTTCACGCCCTTTTCCGCTTCCAGCAGGATCGTCGAGATACCAAAGATCCCGATCAATACCGGCAGCAGCGAGAAGCCATCCACCAGATAGGGCTCAAGAGCATCAAACATCAAGCGGGTCTTGCCGTTGCCGCCATCAGACAGGCTGTAGGTACCGATCAGACTGAGCCAGATACCGATAACGCCGCTGAAGATGCCAATCAGCATGTTGCTCGACATCGACGCAATCACCGTCAGCGCCAGCAAGATAATCAGAAACTTCTCGACATAGGAGAACTTGATCGAGAATTCCGCCAGCAGCGGGGCAAAGAAGAACAGCACCATCGCACTGATCAGCCCCCCCACCAGGGAAGACACCACGCAGACGCGCAACGCCATTTCCCCCAGCCCCTTCTGGGCCATGGGATAACCATCGAACGTCGTGGTGATGGAGGACGGCGTTCCCGGAATATTGAGCAGCACGGCAGGTACCATGCCGCCGGAAATGCCGCCGACATAGAGACCAAGCAACAGCGCCAGGCCGTGCTCCAGTCCGAGGGCATAGGTCAGTGGCAGGCACACCGCCACCGCCATGGTCGCGGTCATGCCGGGTATGGCGCCGAAGATGATACCAATCAGCGTGCCGATCGATGCTAGCAAGAAAAAGGTGATATCGAGGTAGGACAGGATTTCCATGGGTCAACGCTCCCCTACGGCAAGGTGATGTAGAACAGCTTGGCGAAGATCAGCCAGGCCAGGGATGGCGCCACCACGGCATTGATGGCAGCGGTGATCACCTTGCGGCGGGTTCGGGTATGCATGTACATCATCGACATCAAAAACAGAAAGACGATGGACACGAACAAGAAGCCATAGCCGGTGTAGGGAAACAGGTTGCCCACCACTGACATCAGCGCGAAATAGCCGACAATCAGCACCAGCGTGCCGAAGAAACGAACTCCATCCATGGACTCGCCGATGATCGGCAGCGTCTTTTCTCCGCGCTTGACCGCGGCGAGAAAGGGCACAAGACGAAACACCACGACCAGGGCAAACAGCAGTGCCAGCGCCCAATGAATGATCGTGGGAAAAAACAGATGAGACGAGTCGAAGTCGATCGACACACTCAGCGGGGAGGTTTCCATAGCGGCTCCGTGAAGGCCTGTCGGGAGAGCCTTGCAAGATGAGGTGACAGTGAAGGCGCCGGCGACGGGTCGCCGCCGGCCCTTCTCGATCGGTCAGCAGATCACGGCTTGATGCTGTCGATGATCTCGGCGTAACGATCTGCCTTTTCGCGCAGGTGAGCCTGGGCTTCGTCGGACGGCATGAAGTCGGGGATAAAGAACGACTGCTTTTGGGTTTCCTGGATCTCGCCCTCGGCGTAGATCTCGGCCAGGGTGGCGTCGATCTGCTCGACGATCTCGGGATTCATGTCCTTGTTGTAAAGGAAGAAGAATTCCTTATCGAAGGCGAAGTTCCCGGCGTCGCCCATGGTCACTTCGACGTTGGGCTCGACGAACTGAAGCAGGGTCTCGCGATCGGTCTGACCCAGTCCCTCTTCATGGGCTTGCTGCAGCGTGTCGTGACGCGCCGTCAGCCAGACAAAGCGCATCGCCTTCTGGTCATCTTCTGGCAGGCGGGTGTACTGCTCGTTGGCCTGCACCGAGCCATTGATCAGGTCAGCCTGGTCATCAAACAACAGCTGGTTCTTGTCTGCCTGGGAGCCGGTGTTCACCGCTACCAGGTTCTCCTCACTGCCAGGGTGCTCGATGCGAATCGCATTCTTCAGCGCGGTGTAGCCGATCTCCGAGACGCCACCCGGTTGAATGGCCACACGTACCGTCTCGCCGCTGCCTACCGCCTCGATGATGTCGTCCAGGCTTTGGTACGGCGAATCCTTCGGTACCAGGTAGGCGTTGCCGGGATTGATGGCGATGGTCGGCCCGATGATGTAGTTCTCGAACGGATCCTTGTAGCCCTCGACACCATACTGATTACCCAGATAGGCCTGATCGTGGAAGATCATCAGGGTATTGCCACGGGGGTCACGATCCAGGGCTCGATAGGCGGCGCTGACACCCACCGCATCAACCTTCATGTTCAGGTCCAGCGCCTCGGACAGCTGGTCGACCACGATGGCGGAATTCTGGTAGGTATCGCCCCCGGTGGAGCTCGAGCCGATGACCACGCGAATGTTGCCGCGCAGCGGGCCGTCAGCGGCCAGTGCCACGCTGCTCGACAGGGCCATAGAGGCCGCCAGAGCGGTGGTGGCCAGGGTAATGGAGAGTCTTGGCATGCTCATGGAGTCACCTGATTGAAATGGTTGTGGGTGGCTTCGTGCTTGGCCCTGCAAGCAGGGCCGGGGGCGGATATTCCGCCAGGAGAATCAGAAGGAACGGGCGCGCTCGATCAGCTGTTCGAGCTGCTTGCGCTCGTCCGCCGTCGGCATCTCGAGCGGCGCACGCACAGAGCCGGACGAACGGCCGATCAGGTCGGTGCCGGCCTTGATCAGGCTGACCGCGTAGCCAGCCTTGTTGTCACGCAGGGCAACGAATGGCAGGAAGAACTCGCGGGAGATCTTGCGCACAGTGTCGGTATCACCGCCGCGCAGTGCCTTGTAGAAGGTCACCGCCATGTCCGGGACGAAGTTGAACACCGCACTGGAATAGGTATTCACCCCCATGGCCAGGTAAGACTCGGCGATGATCTCGGCAGTCGGCACTCCGCCCACGTAGGCCAGGCGTTCGCCGACGGTCTTGATCACCCGGTTGAGCGCCTGCATGTCGCCCTTGCCGTCCTTGAGCCCTACCAGATTGGGATGGGCATCGGCCAGACGCTTCACCGACTGAGGGTTCAGCACCCCATTGCCACGGTTGTAGTAGATCACGCTGATGCTGGTAGACGCACAAATCTGTCCGGCATACTCCACCAGGCCGTCCTGGGGACACTCGGTAAGGTAAGGAGGCATCAGCAGAATGCCGTCGGCTCCCTCTTCTTCTGCAATGCGGGCGAATTCACTCCCGGTCGCCACGCTGAGGCCTGCGCTGGCAATCACCGGCAGCTTGCCGTCAACCACTTCCACTGCCAGCCGCACAATCTCACGAAACTCCTGGATCGAGAGATTGAAGAACTCTCCCGTGCCGCCAGCCACGAATACCGCCGAAATCTCGTGGCTGATAAACCACTCAAGGCGCTGACGATAGCTGTCGGCATCAAAGCGGCCCTGGTCATCAAAATCGGTGACGGGAAATGACAGCAGACCATCGCTGATCGCCTGCTTGACCTGTGCATGGGTAAATTTCACCGGGACGTCCTCCTGTCTTCATGTCGTTGCGTCTTCGCAACACCTGTCGCATCACACTTCACATGGCGAGACGTGAGGGTCTCGACGCCCTCAAGTCATACATCATACAAAGTACAAGCTAGACACTTGCGTCCTGACTGACAAGAGGCGTTATGGTAGATTGAGACCAAAGTTCAAGGCGCGCACCCAGCTCCGTCGTGGGACATCTCATGGACGAATCAGCGCCTGACACGGAGGCTTTCAAGCGCACCCATGACCCTGCTCGACGTCTTTGTCTCGACGCTGAACATCAGCCTGCCGGTATTCGCCATGGTGTTTATCGGTATCGGCCTGAAGCGCCTGGGCTGGATCGACCAGTCCTTCGTCAACACCGCCTCTCGGCTGGTCTTCCGCGGCACCCTGCCGGTCATGCTGTTCCTCAGCCTGATTCACACCGACATCGCCCAGACCCTCAACCCTTGGATGCTGCTCTATTTCGGCCTGGCCACCTTGGCGAGCTTCATCCTCAGCTGGGGCTATGCCGCGCTCAAGGTCAAGCGCCATCGGCGTGGCGTCTACGTGCAAGGCGCCTTCCGCGGCAACTGCGGGGTGGTGGGGCTCGCACTTGCCGCCGGCATGTACGGTGATGTCGGGCTGTCGTTGGGCAGCTTGCTGCTGAGCGTGGTGATCTTGAGCTACAACATCCTGTCGGTCGTGGTACTGGCTGCCTACCAGCTGGATGAGCATGGCGAGCGTCGGGCCATCGACTGGAAGAGCATCCTCCGCCACATCCTGACCAACCCACTGATCCTGGCCGTGGTGGCGGCATTACCGCTGGCGGCCCTGGGCATTCAATTGCCCGCCTGGCTCGAAACCAGCGGTGACTACTTTGCTTCCTTGACGCTGCCCCTGGCCTTGATCTGTATCGGCGCCACCATCTCGACCCGAGCGCTGAAAAACAGTTACCGCACCGCCGTCAGCGCGAGCCTGGCGAAGATGGTGGTGATTCCGCTCCTGGCAACCCTGGGGGCCATGGCGGCAGGGTTTCGCGGGCCAGAGCTCGGCGTGCTGTTTCTGTACTTCGCCAGCCCCACCGCCGCCGCCGCCTTCGTCATGGCCAAGGCCATGGGCGGCGACGAGACGCTGACCGCCAATATCATTGCCTTGACCACCCTGATGGCCAGCATCAGCGTGACGCTAGGCGTGTTTATCCTGCGGATCAATGGGCTGATCTAATTCAGAGGCTGGCCCAGGGGCTGGCTTAGCGGCTGGCTTAGCGGCTGGCCTGCGTGCCCTCGACCACCTCGAACTGCTCGATGCCGCCGCCCTCGCGGGTCGCTTCTGCGGGCAGCGGGTTGGCGTGGGCGCGCTTGAAGTCATCGCTGCCGACCCAGGCACGAAAGGCGGCCTGGCTTTCCCACTCGGTTTCCACCACGTATGGCGCCTGGTTACCGAGTGGGCGCAGCACACGCATGGCAATGAAGCCTGGCTGCGCGTCGATCTCACCGGCTCGACGACGAAAGCGCTCTTCAAACTCCGCCTCGAAACCCTCGTTGACATAGATACGATTGTTGACGATAAAACTCATGGTCATTCCTGTGGCGAGAAAGTGAGCCGCCCAGGGCGGCAGACGTACGCAAGGACATCAGGCAAGCGAAGCCGGGTGGGTCATGGACACCAAGCGCGCGCAGCCCGCGGCATAGATATCCGCCTCCAGCTCCGCTATGGCGGCAGTGGAAAAGCCCACTCCGGCCTGCTCTCGACCCTCGACCAGCAGCCCCGTCAGACATGCCACCAGCGGCATATGGCTGACCAGCAGCAGCGGCGCCTCACCGGCGTTGAGGGTCAGCCAGTCCACCGCTGCCTCGGGCGGGTCATCCGGCGTGATGATCTCCAGGGTATCCATGCTGATGTTGCCCGGTAGCATCTCCATCACCAGCGCCGCCGTCTGATGGGCGCGGACGAACGGGCTCGCCAGGATCCGCAGGTTCGCCACATCGATATCGCTGCGGTCGGCCAGCCAGCGACCCATGGCACGTGCCTCATCTTCTCCGCGCTCGGTCAGACGTCGCTCGTGATCAGGATAGCCAGGGGCAGCCTCACCGTGACGCATGATCAACAGCTCAGCCATGACGAGCCTCCGTGTCACGACGGTCCTGCTTGACGTCTTCCCGTGGAAGCACAAACTCGACGTCGCTGCTCTGCTCGTTGCGCATCAAGAGCTTGGCCATGTCTCTGGCCGGGACACCGCGGAACAACACCTGGTACAGGCCCTCCGCCAACGGCATGTAGACCCCTTCGGCATCGGCCTTGTCACGTACCAGCTTCACGGTATTGACGCCTTCGGCCACCTGGCCAAGGGATGCCACCGCATCGTCGAGGGACTGCCCCTTGCCCAGGGCAAAGCCGACGCGATAGTTGCGCGACAGCTCCGATGAACAGGTCACAATCAGGTCACCCACTCCAGCGAGTCCGAGGAACGTCATGGGGTTGGCCCCCTGAGACACCGCGAAGCGGCTCATCTCGGCCAGCGCCCGGGTCATCAGCATGCTGCGGGTGTTTTCCCCCATGCCCAGCGCCGCGGCCATACCGGCGGCGATGGCATAGATGTTTTTCAGCGCGCCGCCAAGCTCCACGCCATAGCGATCATTGCTGGCATAGACACGGAAGTAGTCGCAGCCAAGCACCGCTTGAACACGGGCACGGGTCTCGGCGTCGTGGCTGGCAATCACGGTGGCGGTCAGCTGTTTCTGAGCCACCTCCGATGCCAGATTGGGTCCAGACAGGACGCCTACGTGGGTAAAGCCGGTCTCATCCTCGAGAATCTGGCTCATCAGCTTGAAGCCTTCTTCCTGGATGCCCTTGGTGGTGCTGACCAGGATCTGCTCCGGCGTCAGAAAGGTGCGAGCTTGTCTCACGACGTCGGCAAACGCCTTGGAAGGAATCGCTACCAGCACCAGGGAGGCCCCCTCCAGCACCCACTCAAGCTGCGTGGACGCCTCTACCCGAGGATTGATGGCATAGTCGGGCAAGTAGCGGGGATTGCGATGATCGCGGTTGATGCTGTCTACCAGCGAGGCATCCCTAAGCCACTGGCGCACCTGACAGCCGTTATCGGCCGCGATACTGGCCAGCGCCGTGCCAAAACTGCCCCCTCCCAGCACCGCTACCCGGGTGTCCTTGTCGGTCATGCTCGCTCCGCAGTCGATGAGTCCACAAGGATTGTACCGAATAATAGACCCGCAGCGAGACGCATCATCCAGACCTTGCCTACCCCATACCGAAAAACGACAACGCCCCTTCAGCAGGGGCGTCGGCGGGCCCCTCAAACAAAGAGGGGCGGCATCGGGCCCCTCAAACAAACAGGGGCGGCGGCGGGCCCCTTAAGCAGCAGGGGCGTCGGCGGGCCCCTTAAGCAGCAGGGGCCTCTCAGATCAATCGATCAACGGTACCAGCGAATCAATGCTGGCTCGTGCATCGCCGTAGAACATCCGCGTGTTTTCCTTGTAGAACAGCGGATTCTCGATACCGGAATAGCCGGTACCCTGGCCACGCTTGCACACGAACACCTGCTTGGCTTCCCACACCCTGAGTACCGGCATGCCGGCAATGGGGCTGTTGGGATCTTCCTGAGCCGCCGGGTTCACGATGTCGTTGGAGCCAATGATGATCACCACATCGGTAGAAGCGAAGTCATCATTGATTTCGTCCATCTCCAGCACGATGTCGTAAGGCACCTTGGCCTCGGCCAGCAGCACGTTCATGTGGCCAGGCAGGCGTCCCGCTACCGGGTGGATGCCAAAGCGCACTTCCTTGCCGGCAGCACGCAGCTTGCGCACCAGCTCGCTGACAGCATTCTGCGCCTGGGCCACCGCCATGCCGTAGCCCGGCACGATGATGACGCTGTCGGCATCATTGAGGGCACTACCCACGCCGCCCGCATCAATGGCGATCTGCTCGCCCTCGATCTCCTGAGCCGGCCCCTGAGTGCCACCGAAGCCCCCCAGGATGACGCTGACGAAGTTGCGGTTCATCGCCTTGCACATGATGTACGAGAGGATGGCACCGGAAGAGCCGACCAGGGCACCGGTGACGATCAGCAGATCATTGGACAGGGTGAAGCCGATGGCGGCCGCGGCCCAGCCCGAGTAGCTGTTGAGCATCGACACCACCACCGGCATGTCCGCACCGCCAATCCCGAGGATCAGGTGCCAGCCGATAAAGAACGCCAGGGCAGCGATCAGCAGAAGCGTCCAGAAGCCCGCACCATTGAGGTAGGCAATGGCCAGTACCAGCGAGAGTGCGGCAGCACCGGCGTTAAGCGCATGGCCGCCGGGATACTTCTTGGGCTTGCCGTCGATCTTGCCGGACAGCTTGCCAAAGGCGATCACCGAGCCGGTAAAGGTTACCGCACCGATAAACACCCCCAGCACCACCTCGACCTGGAGGAAGGTCAGCTCCGCCGCGGTCTTGTGGGCCAGGGTGGCAGCAAAGGCGGACAGACCGTCGAGGGACTCGCCTGCGGCCTTGAGATCCAGCACTCGGGCACGCTCCATTTCGGCGTTCCAGCCGACGAACACCGCCGCCAGACCGACGAAGGAGTGAAGAGCCGCCACCAGCTGCGGCATCTGTGTCATCTCGACCCGCTTGGCCACCAGCGTGCCGACGACGGCACCGATGATCATCATCGGAATCATCAGCCAATAGTTGCCGATGTTCGGGCCCAGCATGACCGAAAACACGGCCAGCGCCATGCCGACGATGCCATACCACACCGCGCGTTTGGCCTTCTCCTGGTTGCTGAGTCCCCCCAGCGAAAGGATAAACAGCACACTCGCCGCGATCGCCGCGGCGGTTACGAATTGTTGTCCTAGCATTTCGTCTCTCCGCGGTTCAGGACTTCTGGAACATGGCCAGCATCCGGCGTGTCACCAGAAAGCCACCCACGACGTTGATGGAAGCGATCAATACCGAGATGGCTGCCAGCAGGGCGACCAGCCAGCTGCCGGATCCCACCTGAAGCACGGCGCCGAGAATGATGATCCCGGAGATCGCGTTGGTCACCGCCATCAGCGGCGTGTGCAGAGAATGACTGACGTTCCAGATCACCTGGAAACCGACGAAACACGACAGCGCGAAGACGATGAAGTGCTGCATGAAAGAGGCCGGTGCCACCAGGCCCAGCAAGCCCATAATGACGCCGCCGACCACCAGCATGGTGACCTGGCTCTTGGTCTGCTTCATGAAGGCAGCGTGCTCAGCAGCCTTGCGCTCTTCCGGAGTCGGCTCCTTTTCCTTCGGCTTGGGCTTGGCCGCAGCAATCGCCTTGACCTTGGGCGGCGGCGGCGGAAAGGTGACCTCGCCCTGGTGGGTCACGGTGGCCCCACGGATGACATCATCTTCCATGTCATGAACGATCTGCCCGTCCTTCTCCGGGGTCAGGTCGGTCAGCATGTGGCGGATGTTGGTGGCATACAGCAGCGACGACTGGGTGGCCATGCGCGACGGGAAGTCGGTATAACCGACCACGATAACGCCGTTATCGGTGACAACGCGCTCGTCGGCCACGGTCAGGTCACAGTTGCCCCCCTTCTCGGCGGCCAGATCGACCACCACCGAGCCGGGCTTCATGGCCTTGACCATATCCTCGAGCCACAGCTTGGGCGCTGGGCGTCCAGGAATCAGGGCGGTGGTGATGACGATGTCCACCTCGGGTGCCTGCGCCCGGAACAGCTCCAGCTGCTTCTCGCGGAACTCGGGGCTCGAGGGGGCAGCGTAGCCACCGCTTTCGGAGCCATCCTGGGAGTCCTCGAAGTCGAGAAACAGGAATTCCGCGCCCATGGACTCGATCTGCTCGGACACTTCCGGACGGACGTCGAACGCGCGCACCACGGCACCCAGGCTGGTGGCGGTACCGATGGCAGCAAGACCCGCGACACCGGCACCGATGATCAGCACCTTGGCCGGCGGCACCTTGCCGGCGGCGGTCACCTGGCCGGTAAAGAAGCGGCCAAACTGATTGCCCGCCTCGATCACTGCGCGATAACCCGCGATGTTGGCCGTGGAAGACAGGGCATCCATCTTCTGGGCGCGGGAAATCCGCGGCACCATGTCCATGGCAATGACGCTGGCGCCCTTGTCCTTGCAGGTGTTCAGCATGTCTTCATTCTGGGCCGGCCAGAAGAAGCTGATCAGCGTCTGGCCAGAGCGCAGCAGATCGGATTCCTGCTGCTGAGGCTCCCTCACCTTGACGACCACATCGGCCTGCTCGAACACCGCCTCCATGCTGTCGACGATGGTGACGCCAGCCGCTTCATAGGCCGCATCATTGAATCCGGCCAGCTCACCCGCGCCTGTCTCGATCAGGCATTCGTGCCCCAGCTTCTGAATGTGTCCGGCGCTTTCGGGCGTCAGCGCTACCCGCGCCTCGCCCTTGTGCCGTTCCCTCGGTGCTCCAATCTTCACAATGGATCTCCCATGTGGCCAACGTTATAGCGATTGCTTGTTATGGGTTCTTGTTATTGTCGTTTGCACCAGTGTTACCTCTACTGGCCGGTCTGCACAAGAGGGCAACGACAGTAAATTGTGCAGTGCAGCGTTAAAGCAAGCACCTGAATCCATTAAGAGAACCGGCGACATGCGGGGTGTAAGCTTATGCCCTGCCGAGCGTCGAAGCCCGCCCTGTTCGGCGGCGTGGCGTGATCACACCACCTGTTGCGACAGTGCCTGCTACCCCGCGGGAGGTACCCTCATCACCACGATGCGACTTTCGTCGCATACCCCGCACCGAGTCGGAGCGGCTCAGGGATGCAGGATGATCTTGGCGGCACCGGTGCGTCCATTGGCCAGTGCATGGAAGGCGTCGCCCCCCTCGCTGAGGGACCGATGCTCCACCCAGCTCAGCTCTCCCAGCGCCGACGCGTCCAACAGCGCTACCGCAGCATGCAGATCCTCGAGGCTGTAGGTGTAGGCGCCCAGAAAGCTGAGCTCCTTCAGGGTGATGGCACGGGTGTCGGTGACGCCTGCGTTATCCTGAAGCCCCAGGTGCATGATCGCTCCGCCAGGACGGGTACAGGCCACCGCCATCTGGCGAGTCGGCCCCGCCCCCACGCAGTCGAAGACGGCCTCCACGGAGTTTTCGCCTGGCGCGGCTGAGAATGGATCCAGCGCCTCGAGTCCCGCTCTTTCCGCCGTCTCGCGCCGCAGTGGGTTGAGGTCAGCGATGCGCAGGGAGCGCACCCCACGTCCGCGCAGTACCAGTGCGGTGATCAGCCCGATGGCTCCGGCACCGATGACCAGTACGCTGGACTCGGCCAACGGCCGATCGAGCACTCGCTCAAGACGGTGAATGCCGTGCAATGCCGTTGCCACGGGCTCGGTCATGGCCGCTACCTCGGCACTCAAGGTGGCAGGCAGCTCGATCAGGCTGCTGTCGGCGATAGTGACCGACTCGGCAAAGCTTCCCGGCCGGTTCATGCCAATCATGCTGCGGTTCTCGCACAGATTCTGGCGCCCAGAGCGACAGTAGCGACAATGTCCGCACACAATCAGCGGGTTCATGGTGACTCGTCGCCCCTTCCAGGCACCTTCGACCACCCTTCCGGCCGCCTCATGGCCCAGAATCATCGGCGGAACACGGCGCGGATCATGGCCATGGTAAGCATGCAGGTCCGACCCGCAGATACCGGTTGCTTCAACCTGCACCCGTGACTCACCCGGCGCCAGGGGCTGAGGTTCCGCCTGCTGCAGCGCCATGCGCTCATGCCCGGTATAGAACAAGGCTTGCATCCTGTTTCTCCTGGTTTACTTGGCGGTGAAACCGCCATCGACATGCAAGATCTGCCCGGTGACATAGGCCGATGCCGGTGATGCCAGAAAGACTGCCGGCCCCGCGATGTCCTCGAGCCGCCCGTTGCGTCCAATGGCGGTCTGGCGTGCCAACGCCTCGGATCGTTCAGCGTCGCCGAATACCGGCGAGGTGAGTTCGGTGGGGAAGAAGCCAGGCGCCAGCGCGTTGGCGTTGACCCCATGCCGCGACCAGGCCTCCGCCATGGCGCGCGTCAGCTGGGCAATTCCCCCCTTGGCCGCGCCATAGGGGGCGCTGTCGGGAAAGGCGCGACTCGACTGCAACGAGGCCAGATTGATGATGCGGCCGTAGCCTGCCCGGCGCATGCCAGGCACCAGGGCTCGGGACAGGAAGAACGGGGTTCCCAGGTGCAACTGCAGCGTCAGTTCCCAGGCGGCAAGATCGACCTCGCCCATCGGCTGGCGCAGATTGACCCCTGCCGCATTGACCAGAATGGTGGGCTCGCCGAAGGGTTCAGCGGCACGCCGCGCCACCTCGTCAAGCCCATGCGGGTCGGCCAGATCGGCAGCAAGAGCGGCCGCCTGGCCGCCCTCCCGACAGATCACATCAACGCCGTCGGCCAGCGCCTCTGCTCGCCTGGCCGTCAACACGACCCGAGCACCACTCGCCGCCAGTGCTTCACCGATGGCGCGCCCCAGACCACTACTGCCCCCAGTGACCAGCGCCACCCGACCGGCTAGATGGAAGTCAGGACGCATGCTCATACCTCGTCTTCTACCGCCAGCTGGAAGGTCTCGTCGGGATAGTACTTGGCCAGACGGATGTCGCCGGTACGCGCGTGACCCTCCATGCCCTCACAGCGGGAAAGTCGCGCGGCGGTAGCGGCAACGGTACGCGTGGCCTCACGGCTCTGACGCTGGTAGGTCACGATCTTGAGGAACTTCTGGGCGCACAGCCCGCCGGTGTAGCGCGCAGCACCCTTGGTCGGCAGGATGTGGTTGGTGCCAGAACACTTGTCACCAAAGGCCACCGACGCTTCCTCCCCCACGAACAGCGACCCGTAGCTGTTCAACCTCGCCATCCACCAGTCCAGGTCCTCGACCTGTAGCTCCAAGTGCTCGGAGGCATAGCGATCGCTGACCTCAACCGCCTCTTCACGGCTGTCGCAAATGATGATTTCGCCGTAGTCGCGCCAGGCGGCATCCGCGGCCTTGCGCTGGGTGTCAGGCAACGCATCGATACGTGTCTGGATCCGCGCATCCACCGCTTCGGCCAGACGTCGGGACGTCGTGAACAGCCAGGCGGGGGAATCCGGGCCATGCTCTGCCTGGCCCACCAGGTCCTCCACCACGATGTCGGGGTCGGCGCTGTCATCGGCGATGATGCCGATCTCGGTAGGCCCGGCAAACATGTCGATGCCACAGCGGCCAAACAGCTGGCGCTTGGACTCTGCCACAAAGCGATTGCCGGGACCGACAAGGATGTCGGCAGGCTTGCCGGTGAACAGACCAAAGGCCATGGACGCAATGCCTTGAACGCCGCCCATCTGTAGAATGACGTCCGCTCCGGCCAGGTCCATGGCATACAGGATCGCCGGATGAATGCCGTTCTCGTCACGGGGCACCGAACAGGCCACCACATTCTTGACGCCAGCCACCTTGGCCGTCGCCACGCTCATGATCGCCGAGGCGATATGGGCGTAACGTCCCCCTGGTACGTAGCAGCCGGCCGTTTCCATGGGAATCAGCTTCTGGCCGGCAAACAAGCCGGGCGACAACTCGGTCTCGAACCCTTGAATGCTGTCACGCTGGGCAGCGGCGAAGCGGCTGACTCGCTCGTAGGCGAAGTGAATATCCTGCTTGAGCTGTTCTGGCACCTTTTCCTTGGCCGCTTCGATCTGGTCACGGCCAACGATCACATCACCGCTCCAACCATCCAGTTCGCGACAGTACTCCCGCGCCTTGTCCTCTCCTCCCGCTTCAATCTCGGCGAGCATGCGCGACACCACCTCACGGGTCTGGTCGTCGTTGCTGGAGGCATTCTTGTCGGCTTGCTTGTAGTAATGAATTGCCATGATGTTTCTCCTAGAGGTGATCGGCCAATGTGGATCACCGCGCCTGCCTGGGCATGCGCAGCTCCAAGTAGGTGCCACCGGCTCGGCCGTCTAAGCCAGTGGCGTTGCTCACGTTGTGACGCATCAAGTCGTTGCGCTGCGCTACGTCGCATCCAATGTAAGCGCTTACAAATGACGCCTTAAAAGAGGGAGGCACAGGCGTCCTCCCTCGTCCATGTCGCTGTACCGTTATCCCAGCGCCCAGGTGGACAGCCACGGCAGATAGGCAATCATCAACACGACGATCAACATGCCGAGCACGAAGGGCACCGCGTAACGGGCAATCGCCAGCACCGAGCAGCGGGTCAGTCCTGACACCACGAACAGGTTGAGCCCCAGGGGTGGCGTGATAAAGCCAAGCCCCAGGGTGGTGACCATCAAGATGGCAAAGTGGAAGTCGTTCATGCCGGCCTCCTGAGCGACCGGCAACAGCAGCGGCGCCAGGATGACGATGTTGGGAGTGGTCTCCATGACGCATCCCGCCAGTACCAAAATGCCGATCATCAGCAGGATCATCAGCCATGGTGCATTGGTGAGTACGCTGATGCCGCTTACCAGCGTCTGGGGAATATCGAGACTGGCCAGGCTCTGCGCCAGCGGCAGCGATACCGCGATGATGGGCACGATGACGCCGCACACCCTGGCCGAGCTTTCCAGCATGCGCGGGATATCTCCCAGCGTCAGCCGTCCCTGGCGCAGACCGATGATGACCACTACCACCACGGCCACCGCGGCCGCTTCGGTAGGGGTGAAGATACCGGTATAGATGCCGCCCAGGATCACCACCGGCACAAACAGTGCCCAACGGGCATCCCATACGGTGTCGAGCCAGCGCTTCCAGGAAAATCGCTCTCGATCGCCTTCGAAGCCATAGCGCCGATTGAGCACCATATTGGTCGCCATGACCGAGATCATGACCATGACCCCGGGAATGGCCGCAGCCAGAAACAGCGTCGACGCCGACATGCCAAGTACCAGCCCCATGACGATGTAGGCAATCGAGGGAGGAATCAAAATGCCGGTACAGGCTCCCGAGGCGACCAGCGCACAGGCCGCCGGGAGCGGGTAGCCCCGCTCCACCAGGCGAGGAATGGTCATGCGGCCAACCGCCGCCGCGCCTGCCGCATCGGAGCCTGAGATACAGGCGAAAAAGCCGCAGCCCAGGGTGGTGGAGTTGCCAAGGCCCGTCTTGAGCCCTCCGACACTGGCCTCCGCCACATCGAGCAGTTTGCCGGACAGCCCTGAGCGCACCAAGGCGTCACCGGTGAGGATAAACAGCGGCACCGCAATCAGCGCGAAGGCATTGATCCCCTCGAACAGTGACTCACCGAAGACGGACAGTGGCAATGCCTCGGTGAAGGTCAACATGCCAAGCGTCCCGAGCCCTATGGCCACCCAGATGGGCACGCCCACCAGAATCATCACGACCAGGGCGGTCAGCGGCGCGTAGAAGGTCCAGTCAAGCGAGGCCGCAGCCTGCTGAAGTTCCATGAATTCCATGACGCATCACCTCAGTCGAAGAGCTTCTGGCCATCGAACACGGGATCACCGCGCTGCATCCGACGGACATCGGCCAGCATGCACTGGATCACCCGCCAGGCGATCAGCAGAAAGCCCATGGGAATGGCGGCGAGAAACAGCGCCTGGGACACCCGCAGGCCCGGCGTCACCGATCCGAAATGGATGGACGTCAGGACCGGTGCGACAGACAGGTAGAGCGCCCATACGGCCAGTACCAGCGTGCACACGTCGGTGATCCACCATCCCAATCGCTTCATCCTTGGGCCGCCCAGGTTGATCAAGACGTCGATGCGAATATGGGCACGGTCACGCACCGCCGCCGCTGCGGCCAGCCAAGCAAGATAGATGAAGGCATAGCGGGCCAGCTCTTCGCCCCACACCGAGGAGTAGTTGAGGACGAAGCGGCGGATGACTTCCACCGCGATGGTCAGGATGATCAGCGCATAAAAGGTCAGCAGCAGCCAGCGCTCAGTGCGCCGATCGACAGCATCCCAGCGCAGTCTGAGCGCGTGCCAGCGGTTGTCCTTAGGCGTTACTGTCGACGTAATAGCCATTTGACACCTCCGCAGCTTCCAGCAATGAATCAAAGGCCTCCAGTGAACCGGCCAGCTCGCGCTTGGTCGCATCCCAGGCCGCCAGCTGGTGGCCACACTTCTCCTTCCACTGGCTGCGCTCATCCTCGTCCGGGATATAGACCTCCACTCCCGCCTGGCGCATCTGGTCGTAGGCATAGGCTCGCGCCGCCGGCACCTTGGCCAGATTCTCGCGGAAGGTCACATCGGCTGCTGCCAGCACGCTTTCCTGCAGTGCCGCATCCAGCCCATCGAACCAGGCCTTGTTGCAGGTGTAGACCTGGGCGTCGGGTACCGACTGAATAGTGGAGATGCTCGACAGCACATCGGTAAAGCCGAACACCAGCAATGCCTGCACACTGGGATCCAGGGCATCGGCCACGCCCTGCTTGATGGCAGAGGAAGTTTCGCCCCAGGCCACTGGCGTGGGGTTGGCACCGGCCAGACGATAGACCTGCTGAAGAATCTGGGAAGACGGCACGCGGAACTTGATACCGGCAATGTCGTCGGGTACGCGCACGGGGCCGTCGAGCAAGCCCTCACGCACGGCAACGGTGCGCGGGTCGATACAGATATACGACAGCACCTTGAAACCGCGCTCCTCCACCTTGTGATGGACCACCTCACGCCATGCATCAGAAGTGACCAGGTTTACCAGCCGCTGGTTGTCACCGCACCAGTAGGGGATATTGATCAGGTCGACCTCGGGGGCAAAGGCGGAGAGGTTGGACAGCGAATGCTGGGCCATGGCGATGGTGCCATTCTGGACCTTGGTGATCAGACCTCCCCCGGCGCCCAGCTGACCACCGGGCGCCAACTTCACGTACAGGCGACCGCCGGAGAAGTTCTGCAGGTTCTCCTTGAGGTTGAGTTGCATGATGGGATACGCCCGGGATGCCCCCAGCGTGTAGCCGGTGGCCATGACCAGGGTCATCTCCGCGGCAGATTCCCGCTCGGACTCTTCCTTGGCGGTGGCCGCCATGGCGCGCTCGGAGAACAGCGTTCCTCCCACCGCGCCGATAATGGCAGCAGTGAAGCCGAAACGCGCAACGCTGCCCAGGAAGTGGCGTCGTTCCGGCTGGCTGGGCGCTCCGTCGGCCGTGGTGTCGAAGTGGCGTGCAAGCATGATTATTGTCCTTGTTGTTGTGCGGTAGACGTCGCCTCCGCCTCCGCCTTCATGCCAGCCTCGAACTTGAGGCAGGCCGATACGAAGGTGGCGGTGGCAGCAGCGAGCAGAATGCCCTCCTCCGCCGCCCCCATGGTCCATAGGCCCGGCAGATAGCGTTGGATGGCAACGTTAAGGAAGAACGCGGCGAATAAAAGAATGGCTAGCCAAAGCAGTGGCTTGGCAGCAGATGACGACCTGGACATAAGAGGCGGCTCCGGTCTTTCGTTGGCATTGTGTCGAGTGTTGGCCAGCGCTCCAAACGACGTCAGCAGGCATGGACACTCGGTGCTACACTTTGGTCAGATTATTTTTGTAAGCGCTTACAAAGCGTACTACTCAAGGTAGATTCCTCTATAGGACCTGTCCAGAAAAAAGTCCTCTATAGGACTAAAGGCCAAACCGGCTATACCATCGAGCGAGGACACCAGATGAGTGAGCGCCAGCGAAGAACCCTATTGGAAGACGTCGCCCGGGAAGCCGGCGTGTCCACCGCGTCGGTATCGCGCGTGCTCAACCAGGCCCCCCACGTCAGCGAGCGACTCAAGGCCAAGGTCGAATCTGCAGTGGCTCGGCTGGGGTACGTGCCGGATGGCTCGGCCCGGGCGCTGGCATCGCGGCGCATAGGGGCAATCGGCGCGCTGGTGCCCACTCTCGACAACCCGATCTTCGGCACCATGGCGGATAACCTCGAGCGCCAGCTCAAGGGACATGACTGTCGCCTGCTGCTGGCGACCTATCGTTACGACCTGGATGACGAGCTGCAGGCACTGCGCACGCTGGTCCAGCATGGGGTCGACGGCATTGTGCTGATTGGTCACGAGCATCACGATCAGACATATGCACTGCTACAGCAACGACAGCTGCCCTTCGTGACCTCCTGGCAGACCTCAAGCACGGCCCAGGGGCCGTGTATCGGCTTTGACAATGCCGCAGCCGCCCGCCAGCTGGTCCAGCATCTGCTTGGCCTGGGCCACCGACGCTTTGGCATTATCACGGCCCCCTTCGGCCAGAACGACCGCGCCAGGGCACGTCTTCAGGGGTTTACCGACACCCTGACCGCCGCGGGATGCCCGGCACCTCAGATAGAGGTCGTGGACTATGGCATTGCTGAGGGCGCGGCGGCCTGCGCGCGTTTGCTGACGTCCGACCGCCCACCCAGCGCCCTGCTGTGTGGCAACGACACCCTGGCGTTAGGGGCCTTGCTGGAAGCACAGCGCCGTGGTGTCAGGGTGCCCAATGCCTTCTCCGTCACCGGCTTTGATGACCTGCCCCAGGCGGCGTTCATGACGCCCGCCTTGACCACCGTCTCGGTTCCCGCCAAGGACATCGGCATCCAGGCGGCCGATGCGCTGATGGGGTGGATACGCCACGGACATCGACCAGCGAATATCACCCTGGAGGCGCAGGTGAAGCTGCGCCAATCCACGGGGCCTGTTCCTGACTAGTACATCCCTAGCCCCCGGAGAAGCTCCTGGCGATGTCTGAAAGCTCTGCCACCAACCCGGCGGGCAAGGAAATGCGGTCTCCACCCTGCTGCCGAAGCTGGCGGCGGCGGTCACCTGGCAAGCGCACCCCCGGCTGGTCGAGCATCGCCGCAAACAGGGTTTCACAACGCGACAGCACGTTGGGCGCAAAGCGAGCCGCATCGAACAGCAGGATCAGGTGGCCCACTTCGGGGGGCTCACCTTCGGCTTCAAAGAACGACCCCGCCTCAAACCCGAAGCGACTGCCGGATAGGCCCGCGCAGAGCAGTTCGACCATCATCGCCAGGGCTGCACCCTTGGCATCTCCGGCGGGCACCATGCTGCCCTGAATGGCCAGGTCCGGGTCCGTGGTCGGCAGGCCATCGGGCCCGACCGCCCAGCCCTCGGGGATAGGTTGCCCGGCCTTGCGGGCCAGCATGACCTTGCCTCTGGCCACCTTGGACAGGGACAGGTCGAGCACCATCGGTGGGCCAGAGCATCGCGGACAGGCGAAGGCAATCGGGTTGGTGCCAAACAGTGGCTTGTGACCGCCCCAGGGCGCCATGGCCGAAGGTGCGTTGCTGAAGGCCAGTGCCATGAAGCCGTCCATGGCAGCGCTCTCCACCGGAGCGCCAGCGACGCCGAAATGGTGTGAGCGTCCAACGGAGACAGCGCAGACACCCAACTCGGCAGCCACCTTCTGGCCTTCTTCAAGGCCGCGAGCCACCGCAGGAAAGGCGAGCCCCTGATCAGCATCTACCCGCACGACGGCCCCGTCTCGCGTCACCCGGGGCACCGCCCTGGCATTGACCTTGCCGGTGGCGGCTTGATCGAGATAGAACGGCAGTCGCGACAGGCCGTGAGACGGCAAGCCGTCGCGCTCAGCGTCCAGCAATGCTGTTACCGTCAGCGTCGCCTCGCGCTCGGCGAAGCCCCTGGCCAGCATTGCCTGCATGGCGAGGTGGCCGGCCTGCTCCCGGCTCAGCGCTGTGGTCTGCGGCAGCGCGCCCTCGCTGGGTTGTTCAGCTTGCTTCATGACACCTCCTCAGACGTCAGCATGATGGCCACGTTCTCTGCCGTCATCTGACTGATACGCTGATTGGATTCCTCCGTCACTCCGGCAATGTGCGGTGTCAGGATCAGGTTGGGCGCCCCCTCCAGCACCGATCCCGCCGCCAGAGGTTCCTGTTCGAAGACGTCCAGCATGGCGCCCGCCAGATGACCGCTCGTCAGCGCTTCCGCCAGGGCCGCTTCGTCGACCACGCCACCCCGCGCCGCATTGATCAGCACGGACTGGGGTTTCATGCAGAAAAGCCGCTCGCGATCCAGCAGGTGGCGCGTCTGATCCACCAGCGGTACATGCAGACTGAGCACATCGGCACGCCCGAGCAGATCGTTCAGCGTGTCGCACCGATCTATCGTCTGCCACACGGGGTCACTGGCCGGCACATGCGGATCGTAAGCCTGTACCTGCATGCCCAATCCCATGGCGAGTCGAGCGGTCGCCCGGGCAATCACTCCAAGCCCGACCAACCCCAGTACCGCGCCCTTCACCTCGCAGCCCATCAGTGCCTGACGGGGCCACTGTCCTTGCAGCATCGCCTCAGTGGACGCGTACGCCCGGCGTCTCAACATCAAGGCGCCGGTCACCACGTACTCGGCCACCGAATCGGCGTTTCCGCCCTGGGCGGGCTTGACCTCGATCCCGCGCCTTGCGCACTCGTCCAGGGCGATGTTGTCGAGTCCCACCCCGAGGCGTCCCACCACCTTGAGATGGGGGGCTGCCGCCAGCAGCGCACTATCCACCTGGGTGCGGTTGCGAACGATCAGCGCCTCGCACTGGCTGACGGCTTCCCGCAGTCGCTCGGGCTGATCGACCAGCTGAGGGTCCATCACCACGTCATGCTGTTGAGCGAGCCAGGCCACCGCCCGCTCGTCCATGAACTCCGAAATCACGATCCTGGCCATGACGATCTTCTCCTTGTTGCCTGCCCACCCCTGCTGCGGACATTTCGCCCGCCACAGGGGACGACAGGGTGTGGGTGGGGTCATGCCGCAAGCCAGCGTCCCGTAGGTAGCGGCACGTTGAGTACCACGGCGAAGAGCACGTAGAAGAACGCCACCAGCAGACAGCCGGCCAACAGGTGTCCGGCCAAGCGCTTGCGCGTCCATTGCTGATACTGCGCTACCGCCATCAAGGCCACGAAGCTGCCAAGGCCGGTCAGCACAAACCCGAGCCATGGCAGAGCCAGGGCCCACACCGACATGACCCCGACCAGCGCCAGGCGTCGAGGCCTGGAACCTCCCCCCGCCGGGCTTCCCGCGATCACCCCGCGCAGCAGTAGCTGCGCCAGCCGCAGTGCTGCGGCTACCATCACCCCTGCGGAGATGACCGCAGGAAACACTGCGCCCAACTGGCTCATCTGGCGGGTTTCCCACAGGCAAAGGCCAGCGCCCACCATAAACAGCACGGGCAACAGCACCTCACTGGCGCGAGAGCGGGCGGCCGGTACGGCACGCATCGACTTGTCAGCCGTCATGACGACACCTCCTCGTTAAGGCTGTTGTTGCCCTGCCGCTTGGCGACGCGGCGCGCCTTGACCAACGGGTAGAAGACGCTCAACAGCGATAGCGCGATGATGGTCAGGCTGATCGGCCCTCCGAAGAAGGTGCCGACCACGGAGCCGCTGGCACGCCCCATCAAGAACCCCTGGACAAATCCCTGCTCGGCGATGGGGCCCAGAATCAGTCCCAGCACAATGGGTGAGGGCCGAAAGCCATAGCGGTTCAGCACCCACCCCACCACGCCCAGGCAAAGCATGATCATGACGTCGCTGGCGCTGTTGCGTATGGCGTAGGTCCCGATCACCGTCATGAAGGCAATGGTAGGTACCAGCAGCGCCTTGGGAATGGCGATGATCGACTTGAAGGCGTAGCGCCCGATCAACAGGCCCAATGGCAGCAACAGACAGGTCGCCAGGAACAGCCCCGCCACAAAGGTGTAGGTGATGCCGGCGTTGGTGGTGAACAGCTCCGGCCCGGTGCGAAATCCCTGCACCAGCAAGGCCCCCAGGATCACCGCATCCGGCGGCGTGCCGGGAATGCCCAGGACCAGCGTAGGAATGAACCCTCCGCCCACGGTGGCATTGTTGGCAGACTCGGTCGCCAGCACGCCCTGTGGGTTGCCCTTGCCGAAGGAGCCTGGGTCCTTGGCCACGCGACGCGCCTCGGAGTAGGACACCAGACTGGCGATGGAGCCGCCGGCACCAGGCAGGATCGCCACGCCGGTGCCGATGGTCGCAGAGCGCAGCAGGTTCCACTTGCCCCTGATCGCCTCGCCCAGGCCCTCGCGGAAGCGTACGCCGCGGGATGCGTCGTCGACTTTAAGATGAGCCGCTGGGGTCGCCACCAGGTCGATCAGTACCGGAATACAGTAGAGTCCGATCAGCGCCGACACGGTCTCGATGCCGCCGAGCAACACCGGCATCCCGTAGGTGTAGCGGATATCGCCACCAATCACCGCGACGCCGACCGTGGACAGCAACAGCCCCAGGCCCGCCCCCATGAAGCCCTTCAGGGTCGAGTCCTCGGACAGCGCAGAGATCAGGGTGAGCCCGAAGATCGCCAGCCAGAAGTACTCGACCGGGCCAAAGCTGAGAGCCACCTGGGCCAGCAAGGGGGCCAGCAGCAATAGCGCCAGCACCCCCACCAGCCCCCCCACCACCGAGGCAATGGTCGACAGGGTGACGGCCAGATCGCCATCACCCCGCTGCGCCATGGGATAGCCGTCGAAAGTGGTGGCAATCGCCGAGGGTGTCCCAGGCGTGTTCACCAGAATGGCGGAATAGGAGCCGCCGTAGATGGCGCCGGTATAGATGGCACCCAGCATGATCAGCGCAGACTCAGGCGCCATGCCGAAGGTGACAGGGACCAGCACGGCCACCGCCATGGTGGCAGATAGCCCTGGCAGCGCGCCGATCACGATGCCGGCGGTGACGCCCAGCAAGGCCAGCGCAAGATTCAGCGGCGACAGCGCGCCGAGAGCATGAGTGATGAGCTCCATGATCGTAACCTCAATCGATCAAGCCGAGTTCTCGTGCACTGGTCTCGTACTGGGCGCTCTGTTCCACCAGAAAATCCGCTACCTCATCATTGCCGACATCCAGCAGGACGAACCCCAGATCCTCCATTTCCTGGCGGAACTGCGGGTTCTGATTGATCTCGCCGAAGATCTGCGACAGCTTGGCCGTGACCGCGTCGGGGGTGCCAGCAGGCACCGCCATGCCACGATAGGCACCGCCTACCATGTCGTAGCCCAGTTCCTGAAAGGTCGGAACATCGGGGAACAGCGGGTGCCGCTCGTCGGCCGCGACCGCCAGCATGCGCACCTTGTCCTGATGATTGGCGGCGACCGTGGTGTAGCCCCACTCCGCCTGAACCTGGCCACCGAGCAGCGCGGTGACGGCAGCGCCGGTGCCCTTGAAGGGAATATAGGTGGTGGTCACGTCCGCCAGCTGCTGAAAACGCGTATTGGCCACGTCATTGGCGCTGTAGGTGCCGCTGCCCGAAAAGGTCACGGCGCCAGGGGCCTGGCGCGCCGCTTCGACCAGCTCTTCAAGGGTCTGATAAGGGCTGTCGGCATTGACCAGAATGGCATCCGGCGAATAGTGGAAGAAGGTGAAGTTATGGATGTCCTGGGTAGCGAATCCAGCATCCTTGCCCATGGGTTTGAGCACAATATGGGGCAGGTTGGTCCCCATGATGGTATAGCCATCGGCAGACATGTCATTGAGCTGCGACCAGCCGACCGCTCCGCCGCCTCCGGGCATGTACTGGATGACCAGTTGCTCGCCGGTCAGCTCCTGAAAGTACTTTTGCTGCAGGCGGGCGCTGATATCGGACTCGCCCCCGGGACCAAAGGGAATGACATACTGGATATCCTTCGACGGAAAGTCCTCGGCTTCCGCCATCGCCAGCGGAGCGACAAGGGAGGATGCTGCCAGCATCGCAGTCAGTGTGAAGGTAGTGGAAAGGCGCATGACGTGACTCCTGATATTGTCGTTATGGGGTGGTCAGGATCTGAGTGGCGAGCCCACATCGCTCGCCGTTCTTGCACAACTTTCTTTTCCAAACGCGTCGAACCTCCCGACTACTGCCGGGAGGACCTTGCACTAGCAGTGTCGCGGTCTCAGGCGCTTTCGTAGAGACGCGTCAACACGAACTCCCGATGACCCAGCGCTTCGGCGGCGGTATGTCGGCCGTTGGCCGTGCGCACCATCATCTCGAGCAGCTGATCACCCGCTTCTTCCATGTTGATCTCGCGCTTGAGGATGGAGGACACATCCACGTCGATATGCTCGCTCATAGTGCGCACCGTGCGCGGGTTGGCGCAGATCTTGACGACCGGCAGGATGGGATTGCCGATCACGTTGCCCTGGCCGGTCGGGAAGAAGTGAACAACGTAACCAGCAGCCGCGCACAGCGTGACCATTTCGGCGGCCGCGGACGAAGAATCCATGAACCATAGCCCTGGCTTGTCCGGGGTCTCGGCCTTGTCGAGCACACCATCGACCTTGCAGCGACGACCGATCTTCTGAATGTTGCCCAGCGCCTTCTCTTCGATAGTGGTCAGGCCGCCCTCGATGTTGCCCTTGGTCGGCTGGGACTCGGACAGGTCACTGGTCTTGTGACGATCAATCATGGCGCTGTAGCGATCGAACATGGCCTGGAACTGCTGGCGTACTTCCGGCGTTGCGCAGCGCTCGGCCACCAGGTGTTCACCACCGGTCAGCTCTGACGTTTCACCGAACACCAAGGTGCAGCCCGCGTCATACAGCTTGTCGAACGCATCACCGACGGTAGGGTTGGCACCGCAGCCGGAGGTGGTGTCCGATTCGCCGCACTTGGTGGACACCCACAGCTCGCTGATGTCGCACTCTTCGCGCTGGATCTCGCTGGCGTACTGGACGAATTCCTTGGCCTTCTTGGAGGCGGCGCAGATGGTGTTGTGATCGCCATTCTGTTCGATCCAGAAGCCCTCGACCGGCTTGCCGGTAGTCTTGATGCCATCCACCACCTTGTTGGTCCAGCCCGGCTCAATGCCGATGACGATCACCGCTGCCACGTTGGGGTTACAGCCTGTACCAATCAGCGTGCGAAAGTGGAGATCCAGGTCAGCACCGAACTGCAGTCGGCCATAAGGGTGCGGCAGCGCCAGCGCGCCCTTGATGTTATTGGCCACGGCCTCGGCGGCAGCGTTGGAAATATCATCCACCGGCAGCACGATCACGTGGTTACGTACGCCCACCCGGCCATTCTCGCGACGATATCCCTGAAACTTGCGTCCCTTGATTTCCATGCTTACCACCTCTTGGTTTTGACGTTGTGGACGTGAAGGTGCTCACCCTGCTTGATCGGCTTGACCACCCGACCGATGTCCACCCCGTACTTGATCACGGTGTCGCCCTCGGCCAGATCTCGCGTGGCCAGCTTGTGGCCAATTGGAATGTCATTGCTGACGGCAAAGGTCACGGTCTGGTCCTGGTGCATCACCCAGCCGGTCAGGGTTTGCCCTGCCTTGATTCCCTCCACCACCACGACCCCGACGCTGTCGTCGGCATCGTGAACCACAAAATCGATGCTCATGCTGTGCTCTCCTGAACGAATGTTATTGACGTTGTGATATCGCCAGCTGACCGGACGGCCTGATCATGGCCGGGTGGTCTCGGGCGACGCTTGCCGCCCTCGCAACTCATGTATAGGACATAGGATATAGTACAGTCAAGTATCATCTACAGGTGGCCACCGCTATACTGTCCAGCAAGCACCGGACCTCGCGGAACGAAGAAAGGACATCCGATGGAACAACCCAACCTCAGCTATCGCCCGCTATATCAGCAGATCAAGGACGTCCTGCTGCAACGCATCGTGTCCGGCGAATGGGCGCCCGGCACGTTTATTCCCAGCGAATCCGCGCTCGCCAACGAGTACAAGGTCAGCGTGGGCACACTACGCAAGGCACTGGACTCCCTGGCCAGCGACAATGTGGTCATTCGCTATCAGGGCAAGGGAACCGTGGTCGCCACCCACGATCAGGACAGCTCGCTATTTCGCTTCTTCCACCTCACACGACTGGACGGCACGCGATCCCTACCGACGTCGCGAATCCTGGTCAGAACGAAGCGCCAGGCAAGCGAACAAGAACGTGAGGCACTGGCACTCGCCCATGGCGCTGAGGTCATTCACATTCAACGGGTACGAGAGCTCGAAGGCACCCCCGCACTGCTTGAGGATGTGGTGGTATGTGCCGAGCGATTTGCCACGCTGGACAGCCATCCAGAAACCCTGCCCAACACGCTGTACCAGCTGTATCAGCAGCGCTTTGGCAGCAACGTAAGCCACGCCGAGGAGCGCCTGTTTGCGGTGGCGGCAAGCAAGGATGAGCAGACCCATCTGGGCATTGCGGAAGGAAGACCTATTCTGGAGATTCGGCGCATTGCCAAGGATATTCAGGACCAGGCACTGGAATACCGCGTATCCCGTTGCGAGACACGCCATCATTGTTACTTCAATGAGTTGTAAAGTGGCTAACGGCAGCTAATGGGCGGGTCAGAAACAACAGGTATCAGGATTAGTGAGTGGAAGGGGCTTCAAGCCCCTTCGAATCCTTCATCATTCCAGAAAGTTGATAGAGCGACGCCGTAGCTCTTTTCGACCGCGGCGAAGCTCTTGCTGTCTGTCATGGCTACCTTGCCCCAACACGGGGGTTCCTTCGTCCGCGGCGACGACTTCTTGTGCTTGGTGGTGTAGAGCATCCGAGCCATATCACTTCGAATGAGTACTCTCGGCCATCGCGGTTCTCGTCATTGGCCAAGCGGTTGATCGACTCAGCGAGAGCATTGGTGATCGGGTGTCAGTCTCGAAGTAGGGCAACATCTCCTCGCTCCACTTGCTGACAGCTTTAACGAGCTCCTGCCAGGCCACTTTCTGTCTCTGCGGGATATTATCGACCCATTGATCCAGCGCTTGCACGGAGTCACGCCCGTCGGTGCAGTCCCTGCTATGGAAGAACCAGACGGCGACCAGCAGGCCGTGCTCCAGTGCCCCTATCATCACCCACTTACCGAGGCCTCACGCGACCGATGAAGACGTTTGACGGTTGCATTATCATCCCTCATCGAATATCGCGTGCTCTACGGCTTCACGATCTCGAGACCATACCGCGGGGCAGCGGCCAACATTTTCTCGATCTGCGCGGCGTCGATTCCAAAAGGATTTTCTGGGGATGATGGCCCCGGCTCTTGGCTGACCTCCAGAAAGAACTGCTCCAGCCCAGCTGGGACCATGAGAATAAGCATCCGAGCCGGTGATTGGCCGATATTCTTGAAGTAATGGAGGGAACCCTTGGCAAGACTGATCCAACTCCCAGGGCCGGCCACAGTCCGTTGCCCGTCAGCGCTAAATTCCACCTCGCCTTCGAGGACGTAGAATGCTTCATCCTCACGTGAGTGCCTGTGCGGAGGAGGTCCCCCCTGGGGCGGCACCACAGCCTCCATGAGGGAATATGCCCCGCCGGATTCGGCACCACTGGTCTTAATCGTGTATTCGTCGCCTACCACATAGGCGACTGGCCCTTCACCGGGCTTGAGGACGCGGCTGCTCATCAACTTTCTCCTCGGGTTGTTAGAGAAACACTCTCTTCCACTGTCGTTGAAAAGAACTGAATCAGCGAGTCTGCCAAGCGTTGAGGCTGCTCTTCCGGAACCCAGTGTCCACAACCTTCGATCACGCAGGCTTGGACGTTGTCAGCCAAGGGCTGCATCAGTTGGGCGACCTGCTCCGCCATGCTATGGTCACCGCCAATTGCGAGGACTGGCATTGGCAGCTTCTTGCGGGCGTTCTCCTGGTTATTGCAAGCATCCAAAGGAAATGCACGGTAGTGCTCGAAGCCACTCCTCAGCGCTCCCGGGGCCGCCATACGACGGGCATATTCGTCAAGATCGTCGTTGGTAATGGCATATGGATCGTATGCCATTTGCCGCACAAAGTAAGACAGGAAAGAATGCTCTCGGCCGACGATCAAAGCCTCTGGCACACCAGGTGCTGCAAAGAAGCCAAAGTGCCAGTATTCCGGGAACTTGGCAGTATCCTGTAGCACTTCAAGCCCAAGGCCAGGTAGTCCAGCTTCGGCAACTACGAGCCGTCGAACGGACTCAGGGTGAGCTGCTGCATACTCATAGGCCACCATCATCCCGATATCATGGCCAACTAGATCGATCGTCTGGAAACCGAGATAATCCACTAGTTGGCGAATATCTTCGGCAACCGTCCGCTTATCGTATCCACCAGCCGGTTTCTCGGAGTCACCAAATCCTCTAAGATCAGGGGCGATTACCGTGTAGCGGTCCGCCAGGATAGGGATCAACTCACGCCATTCGTACCAGCTTTGTGGCCATCCGTGTAACAGAACCAGTGGGTCGCCCGTGCCAGCGATGACGTAGTGGAGGCGTACGCCGTTCACTACGGCCGTATGATGTGTTATCTCGCTATTCATCAGATTGGCCTCTCAAGATGGTGTAGACATGTGATGCTTGCGGCTGTCCGCAGAACAATCTCCTCCTGCGGATAGCCGGGACGGCAACAGAGACGTGAGCTGCCTCAGAAAACGGGTGGAAGCACATCATCTACCATGAGCTTGAGCAGCTCGCTCCCTTCAGGACGGCTCCAGTCCCGAGCAAGCTCGGCGATAAGCGTGTTGGTGGCGGTAAGGGTTACGCCTCCACGCTCCATCCGTTGCCGGGCTAGTTGCTCCGAGAGCTCCGTCGGCGAACCTGAAGCATCAAGTACGGCCTGCACCGGGTATCCGTCCTCAACCGCACTAAGGGCGGGGGAATAGAGGCAGACATCCGTCGTGACTCCGGCCATGATCAGGTGGCTACGCTGTGTCTTTTCAACAGCGGCTCTAAACTCAGGGTCCTCCCAAGTATTCACGACACCGCTACGAGCAATTCTGGCGTCGTAGGCTTCCGGCACGAGCTCTTTGAACTCAGGTAGCAGAGGGCCTTGGAACCCGTTTTCCGTGCCCGTAGTCAGGATGATCGGCATCCCCAAGATCTTGGCCGCCTTGGTCAGGGCCAAGGTGTTGCGCTTGGCTGTCTCAAAGGGGATGTTTTGGATCAGTTTCATCGTGCCGACCTGGTGATCGATCAACAGAAGAACTGAATTAGACGAAGTAAAAGTACCCCACCGCATAGAAACCTCCTTTAGGTACGTGGATGCTCGTAATTCCTTAATCAGTAGGCTTCGCTATTGCATTTGGCATAGACCACACCAAGACGATGCGGCTTACCCCTTCAGCGATATCTACTACTGACAACTCGGCACTCGAGAGTGCTGGTTCCGCCCTGAACGCCGAGGGCCTGGCTCGATCACTCCTGCGCAGACGGTCGATTTCAGCCTCCTTGCCCGCCCAGTGTTGCAATCCTGAACAATCCCATGTATGAAATAAATAACTATTTTTAAAGAACTCTGCTCCACCGGTGAAGCAATGATTCCAAACCTCAACGATATGGCGCTTTTCGTGGAAGTCGCCAAGGCAAAGAGCTTTCGCCGTGCATCCGAAGCCACTGGAGTACCCAATCCAACAATTTCTCGCCGGGTAAGCGAGTTAGAGAAAGCCATAGGCTTGCGCTTGCTACACAGAACAACACGGAAAGTAGAACTGACAGAAGCCGGAATGAGTTATTATGAACGCTGCCGGCGGATCATCGATGAAGCTCGACTGGCACATGAACAACTAGGGGGAATGCTTGAGCAGCCTAGCGGAGTGTTGCGGGCATCATTGCCGGTAGACTTCGCCATCTCCTACCTTTCACCTTTGATCGCGGAATTCGCAAACCTTTACCCTAGTATTACTTTTGATTTTGATATTAGTCCGAGAGCAGTTGATTTAATTAGTGATCCTTTCGACATAGCGATACGAACTGGTCAATTAAAAGATTCGCAATTAGTAGCGCGTCTCATCGCACAACTAGCCACCCATCTCTATGCATCACCTCACTATTTAGAACGATGTGAAGTGCCAACATCCCCAAATGACCTTGGGGATCATGCGTGCTTAGGAATACTTAAGGCCAATACTTGGACCTTGTACAGCCAGTCAGAAAGCAGGGTTGTTCAACTCGGCAATAGTCGGTTTTCTATCAATAATATGGGGATGATACGACAGCTTGCCGTTTTGGGTATGGGTATCATTCTAATGCCAGAGCAGCTAGTGGCTGAGGATGTCTCGGCAGGACGACTCAAACGAATACTTCCATCGTGGCAAGGAGACTCTATTCCCGTGTATGGCCTCACAGAGACTCGACTACTGCCAGCTAAGACTCGTTGTTTTATGGATTTTTTGATTGAAAGGCTGGGGAAGCAGAAGGCCACTCACTTACCAGAGTGACGGAATAGTTCCATGCTTTGACTGAGCGTTCACTCCCCCTCCAACTGGATAACCAATGTATAGAAGGTGACAACCACTACACCCGCTAAACACTTTCATGATAGCGGGTTGAACCGCAAAGAGGACAACCGGCTATGCCGCATATCCGAGATTTCAAGGTATGCGCCTTACGGCGGCCTTTGATAACGATACCAAGCGCTATTAATCGAGCCAACTGGGAAGTATGAGATAGATTCGACCGCTTGCTGGAATGCTCTCAACCAGCCCACTCGGATACCCAAAAACAAAAAAAGGCCGGCATCATTGCCGGCCTTTTACGGTCTTGCTGCTTATGCCCCGAAAGGATTACGCAGGACGATGGTCTCGTTGCGATCCGGGCCGGTGGAGATGATGTCGATAGAGGTACCGACCTGCTCCTCGAGGAAGCTGATGTAAGCACGAGCAGCACTGGGCAGGTCTTCGACGCGTTTGACGCCGAGGGTGGACTCGCTCCAGCCGGGCAGGTCCTGGTAGACCGGTTCGACGGCCTCGTAGCCCTCGGAGTCCACCGGGTTGTCGAGCACGTCGCCGTCCTTGCTGCGGTAGCCGACGCAGACACGGATGTTCTCGAGGCCATCGAGCACGTCCAGCTTGGTCAGGCAGATGCCGGAGACGGAGTTGATCTGTACCGCATGGCGCAGGGCCACGGCGTCAAACCAGCCGCAACGACGGGCACGACCGGTGGTCGCACCAAACTCGTGGCCCTTCTCGGCCAGGTGACGGCCATGCTCATCGAACAGCTCGGTCGGGAAGGGACCGGAACCCACGCGAGTCGTGTAGGCCTTGGTGATACCCAGCACGTAGTCCAGGTACAGCGGACCAACGCCGGAGCCGGTGGCCGTTCCACCCGCGGTGGTGTTGGAGCTGGTGACGTAGGGGTAGGTGCCGTGGTCGATGTCCAGCAGCGAGCCCTGGGCGCCCTCGAACAGGATGTTTTCGCCATCCTTGCGCAGGTCGTGCACCAGGCTGACGGTGTCGGCCACCATCGGACGCAGCTCTTCAGCCATCTGCATGGCGCTCTCGAGCGTCGCCTGGAAGTCCACCGGCTCTTCACCGTGATACTTGGTCAGCACGAAGTTGTGATAGTCCAGCACTTCGCCCAGCTTGGAGGCAAACCGCTCGCGGTGCAGCATATCACCCAGGCGCAGACCGCGACGGGCAACCTTGTCTTCGTAGGCCGGACCAATGCCGCGACCGGTGGTGCCGATCTTGGCGATGCCGCGCGCTTTCTCGCGGGCCTGGTCAAGACGCACATGGTAGTCGAGGATCAGCGGACAGGCTGGCGACAGGCGCAGACGCTCGCGCACGGGCACGCCCTTGCTCTCGAGCTCACGGATTTCCTTGATCAGCGCTTCAGGAGACAGCACCACGCCGTTGCCGATGACGCAGGTCTTGTCTTCGCGCAGAACGCCGGACGGAATCAGGTGGAGGACCGTTTTCTCACCGTCGATCACCAGCGTATGGCCGGCATTGTGACCGCCTTGAAAACGCACCACGGCGGAGGCAGATTCGGTCAGCAGGTCAACGACCTTGCCCTTGCCCTCATCGCCCCATTGGGTACCCAGTACGACTACGTTCTTGCCCATTGCTCTTCTCGTCTCTCTTGGTTGCGCCTTGGGGAAACACTGCACAGTTCGCGAATCGCGACTGGAGACAGCGTTTGCGTGGCGCCACTGTCGGTGTCAGCGCCAGACCCCGGCGCCCCGATTCGGCCTTCGTGAGAAGGCATCACCTTACTCTGGCGTTACGTGGTGAGGGGTTCTAGCACCCACTCCTGTCCTCTAGCGACCAGCTGCTCGCTGCAGTCGTGCCCTGGAGCACGCTGTCCCGGCAGGCCCTGGATCACGCGGCGGCCCTGTCGCCTAAGCTTCTGTACCGCCTCGTCGAGCCCTGGAGCGCCCTCATCAGCAGGCGCCCACACGCTATCTCCGGCCGGATCCTTGGTGGCCAGGGTAGCCAGCAGCTTGAGGTCCATGGAGAAGCCTGTCGCCGGACGGGCGCGGCCAAAGGCACGACCGGTATCGTCATAGCGACCGCCCTTGGCCAGTGCCTGACCATATCCCGGCACATACGCGGCAAACATCATGCCCGTGTGGTACTGATAGCCACGCAGCTCAGCCAGATCAAAGTAGCAGTCTACCTCGGGATGCTCGCGCTGCACGCCCTGGTATAGGTCATAGAGCTTGTCGAGGGCATCATTGACGGCCTGTGGCGCCTCGGCAAAGGCTTCGCGGGCCTGGTCGAGGACCTCGGGGCCGCCGTGCAATTCGCCGAGGGTACGAAACATGGTGGCCAGCGCCGGATCGCTGACGGTGCGCGCGACCTCGGCCTCCAGCTGACCGGGTGACTTGAGCGCCAAGGCCGCGGAAATCGCATACTCCGCCTCCGCATCCAAGCCAGCCACTTCCACTAGATTACGGTAGATACCCACATGGCCCAGCGCCAGGTGAACTTCACCGGCACCCGAGGCCTCCAGGCTTTCCAGCGCCAGGCGCAGAATCTCGAGGTCAGCGGCCAGGCTGGCACTGCCGAACAGCTCGACACCGACCTGCACCGGGCTACGTCCGCCCTGATGCTTGTCGGCCTTGGCGCGCAGCACATTGGTGCAATAGCAAAGGCGTACCGGCCCCTCGCGTTTCAGCGAGTGCGCGTCGATCCGCGCGACCTGTGGCGTGACGTCCGCCGTCACCCCCATCATGCGGCCGGTGAGCTGGTCGGTAAGCTTGAAGGTCTGGAGATCCAGGTCCGTGCCGGTACCCGTCAACAGGGAGTCGAGAAACTCCACGGGAGGCGGCATCACCTGGTCGTAGCCCCAGAGATGAAAGAGGTCGAGCAGCGCCCGGCGCAGCTCCTCCATCCGGCTGGCCTGAGGAGGAAGCACCTCGTCCATGCCGTCGGGCAGAAGCCAGCGGTCAGCGATGGTCATGTCGATATCCTGCCTGGTCGATATCTTGCTGTGACGTTTTGCTTGTCCCGCACGCACGCCAAACCTCGCGCACAGGTGAATTCCGGTGATTCGTCTTGGGACAAGAATCAAGGACTTCGGCGTGCAGGCGAACGCGTTGAACTCAGCGATGTCGGGGAATGTCGGCCACAAAAAAACCGGGCCACGCCCGGTTGACGGATTCTATCACGTTTGGCCGCCAGTTGAACCCCACAGGGGCGTCTTTCGCCCCTGCGAGTCGCAGCCATCTGATCTAGTTCACCACCCGAGGCGTACTGCCAGCATCGGGATTGGCGCTTTTCAGGTAACGGAAGAAGTCACTGGACGGGTCCAGCACCATCATGTTGCCCTCGCCTTCCGCGAAGGAATCACGGTAGGCATTGAGGCTGCGCCAGAAGCGGTAGAACTCGGTGTCGCCCTGATATGCCTGGGAGTAGATCGCGGCGGCTTCAGCGTCACCTTCACCGCGCAGTGTCTCGGCACGCTCGTTGGCCTGGGCCAGCAGCACCTGACGGCGACGATCGGCGTTGGCGCGAATACGCTCGGACTCTTCCTGACCCTGAGCGCGCCATTCCCGCGCCTCGCGCTCACGCTCGGAGCGCATGCGATCGTACACCGCGGAAGACACATCCTCCGGCAGATCGATACGCTTCACGCGAACGTCGAGAATGGCAACACCCAGCTCGTCCTGCATCAGGGTATCGAGCTCTTCGGTGGGGCCAGACATCAGCTCATCACGCTTTTCAGAGATGATCTGCTGCAGATTCAGCTGACCGAATTCGTTACGCAGGCTCTCGTCGACACGGGGCTGAATCAGGCGCACCGCCATCAGCTCATCCCCTGCCGTCGCCTCGTAGTAGCGGGTGGGGTTGACCACCTGCCACTTCACGTAGGAATCCACGATCACCGCCTTCTGTTCCTGGGTCAGATAGCGGCTGGCATCAGTATCCAGCGTCAGCACCCGGGTATCGAACTTGCGGATGGTCTGGGTGATCGGCACCTTGAAGTGCAGACCCGGCTGAATGTTTTCCTCGATGACTTCACCGAAGCGCAGCTTGACCGCACGTTCGGTCTCGTCGACCACGTACAGGCTGTTGCTGGCTAGCCAGGCCACGGCGGCCAGGCCACCGACGATGAGCAGGGATCGGTTATTGATCATTTAGCGACCCTCCCGCTGAATACCACTGTCGCGGCCGCTGCGACTGGAACTTGAATTGGCGCTCGAAGAGCCGCTCTCGGCGCGAAGGCGCTCCAGCACCTGCGGATCGAGCGAGCTGGCGCTTTCGGATGAGGACTGGCTGCTGCCGCCACGACCAAGGCGGTCCATCGGCAGTACCATCAACGGACTGTTCTGATCGACGTCCACTAGTACCTTGCTGGTCTGGCCGAGCACCTCGGAGATGGTGTCGAGATACAGGCGCTCACGCATGATCTCTGGCGCATCACGATATTGGGTCAGCAATGCCGTGAAACGGTTCGCCTGACCGCGGGCCTCGGCAACCACCGACTCACGATAGCCCTGGCCCTGCTCCACGATACGCTGCGCCTGACCCTGTGCTTCCGGGATGATGGCATTGGCGTAGGCCATGGCCTGGTTGATCGTACGCTGACGATCCTCACGCGCCCGGATAACGTCATCGAAGGCATCCTGCACCGCATCGGGGGGCGAGGTGGACTCGACGTTCAAGGTCACCAGACGAATACCCGTGCCATAGTTGTCCAGGTAGGTCTGCAGACGACTGGCCACGGCGCTGCCGAGAATCTCACGACCGGAGGTCAGGATGTCGATCATGTCGGTGCCGCCGACCACATGGCGCAGGGCCGAGTCGAGGGCATTTTCCAGCGACAGCTCCGGATCACGCACGTTCAGCACGTAATCGCGGGGATCTGCGACCTGGTACTGGGCCGACATTTCCACGGACACGATATTTTCGTCTTGTGTCAGCATGGACTGGGTCTGGCTGACAGAGCGCACGCGGGTCACGTTGACCATGCGCACATCGTCGATCAACGGCGGATTCCACTGCAGACCCGGCGTCACGACTTCCTGGAACTTGCCGAAGCGCAGAACCACGCCACGCTCGGACTGGTCTACCAGATAGAAGCCACTGGCCGCCCAGACAGCCAGACCGATAACGATCAGCAGGCCCGGCAGCGCAAAGGTGTTGCGCGGACGATTGCCGCCGCCCTTGCCACCGCTGCCACCGCCACGCTTGCCGCCTCGGCCACCCAGCATGCCATTGAGCTTGTCCTGAAACTTCTTCAGGGCTTCATCCAGATCAGGTGGTCCCTGGTTATCGCCGCCACGGTTGTCACCGCCGCGGTTACCGCCACCATTGCCGCCTCGACGCCCCCCGCCACTCCAGGGATCGTGCTGGTTGCCGTTGCCGCCACCAGGCTCATTCCAGGCCATACGTCGTCTCCACTCTGTGCCCCCGCGTCACGAGGCGCATCGATTGCGATCCTTGGGTCACGCTGCACAGACCTCTGCGCTCGACGTCCATCCAGCGTTTCCCTTGTGGCGTCGCCATCCGGGCGACGCTCTAGCCGACCCGTCTGACGGATCGGTTCACGCTTCCCAGACGTCACGCTCCTTGAGTGCGTCGGGAAGGTAATCATTAACACGCTCACCCAGGCGAGCCATCAACTGATTGAAATCGCGCCGCGGCAAGCGAATCTCCAGCTGAGTCCTGCCCTGTTCATCGAAGGACTCTTCCCGCACCGCGTTCACCTCGTGCAAGGCGGCGCGCAGCTTGCCCTGCTCCGGCGTCAGGGTCAGGGAAAAGTCGATGATGTCCTCAGCCAATCGCTCGGTCAGGGCCTGCGTCAACAGGTCCAGCCCCAACCCCTTCTGGGCAGACAGCCATACGGTCTGAGGCACACCATGCTCATCACGCTCGATGCGCGGCGAGCTGTCGAACAGGTCAATCTTGTTCATCACCTTCAGTGACGGCACATCCAGCGCACCAATCTCGTCGAGCACGGCGTCCACCTGGGTGACGTTGAGCTCGCGATCCGGGTCCGCCGAGTCGATGACATGCACCAGCAGGCTGGCCTCGGCGGCCTCCTGCAGGGTGGCCTGGAAGGCTTCAACCAGCTTGTGCGGCAGGTGCCGGATAAAGCCGACCGTGTCCGCCAGTACCACCGGCCCCACGTCCTCGACGTTCAAGCGCCGCAGCGTAGGGTCGAGAGTAGCGAACAGCTGGTCCGCCGCATAGACCTCGGACGCCGTCAAGCTGTTGAAAAGCGTTGATTTACCGGCGTTGGTATAACCCACAAGCGAGACGCTCGGGATTTCCGCACGAGAACGTGCCCGCCGATTTTGCGTGCGCTGACTGCGCACCTTGTCCAGCCGCTTGTGAATCGACTTGATCCGTGCCCGCAACAGGCGACGGTCAGTCTCGAGCTGGGTCTCACCCGGGCCACGCAGGCCGATACCCCCTTTCTGACGCTCAAGGTGCGTCCAGCCTCGCACCAGGCGCGTGGACATGTACTCCAGCTGGGCCAGCTCCACCTGCAGCTTGCCTTCATGGGTACGCGCGCGCTGAGCGAAGATATCAAGGATCAGGCCCGTACGATCGAGCACCCGGCACTTGAGTGCCTGCTCGACGTTACGCTCCTGAGAGGGGCTGAGCGCGTGATTGAAGATCACCAGTTCCGCCTTGTGCACTGCCAAGGCCTCGCCGATCTCCTCCAGCTTGCCCGACCCCACGAAACTCTTGGGGTCAGGACGCTTCCGCGAGCCGGTGACGAGCGTCGCGGGCTCGGCACCCGCAGACCTCACCAGCTCGTGGAACTCACCGGGATCTTCGCGCTCCTTCTCGTCCTGAAAATCAATGTGGACGAGTACCGCCGTTTCACCGGCGTCGGGACGTTCAAAAAACAATCAATACCTCACGAAATATCAGCTCTCCGGCTGCGCCGCAGGATCCTGGGCCGGCAGACGCACGTTGCGTGACGGCACCACCGTGGAGATAGCGTGCTTGTACACCATCTGGCTGACGGTGTTGCGCAGCAGGATGACAAATTGGTCAAAGGATTCGATCTGGCCCTGGAGCTTGATGCCGTTGACCAGGAAAATCGATACCGGAATGCGCTCCTTGCGCAGAATGTTCAGGTACGGGTCTTGAAGGGACTGCCCTTTGGACATGTTGCTCTCCCTGAAGGTGTCTTAGGGTTTTAGGTTATGGTGGCGCCCGCTCCTGCCTTCAAGGCGACGGACATCACAGTATTCTGCGGGACCCTGAAAGCGGCCACACGAAATCGTTATCTTACGCTAAGTCCCAGCGCTGCGCACGAGTTTCAGGAGCCGCTCGGCGGGCTTGCCCGCCAGCGGATCCACCCATGTCAGTTCAGGCCAACTCCGCAGCCAGGTCAATTGACGCTTGGCCAATTGACGGGTTGCGACGACGCCCCGGTGGACGAAGGTGTCACGATCAAATTCGCCGTCCAGGTACTGCCAGGCCTGACGGTAGCCGACGCTCTTCATCGAAGGCATCGACAGCGACAGGTCTCCTCGTGCCTTCAAGGCGGCGACTTCGTCGAGGAAGCCCGCATCCAGCATGAGCGAAAAACGGCGCTCGATTCGCTGGTGCAGCACCGAACGGTCGGCAGGAGCGAGACCTATGGACAACAGCCGAAAAGGAAAGGTTTCACGGCGCTGTTCACGCCACAGCTCACTCATTGGCCGACCCGCCAACGCGTAGACCTCCAGGGCACGCATCAAACGCTGAGGGTCGTTGGGATGGATCCGCGCCGCCGAGGCCGGGTCCACCTCAGCCAGACGCCGATGCAACGCCTCCAGCCCCTCACGCTCAGCGTCTTGCTGCAGCTGGCGTCGCACCTCGTCGTCCGCCGCCGGCAAGTTGGCCACGCCCTCGACCAGGCGCTTGTAGTACATCATGGTGCCACCCACCAGCAGCGGCAGCTTGCCGTGGGCCGCGATATCGTGCATTTCGGCCAGGGCATCGTCGCGAAACTGCGCCGCGGAGTAAGACTCGGCAGGGTCACAGATGTCGATCAGGCGGTGCGGCGCCCGCGCCAGCTCCTGCGCAGACGGCTTGGCCGACCCGATATCCATGTCGCGGTAGATCATGGCCGAATCGACGCTGATGATCTCTCCGTCGAGACGCTCGCGAATGTCGATGGCCAGGTCGGTCTTGCCCGCCGCGGTGGGGCCCATCAGCAGCACTGCCAGCGGCCGCTGATCCACTGTCGCGGCCGCTTCTGCGGCCATGTCCTTGCTCATCATTGGCCTCGCAGGAACAGCTTGTCCAGATCCTTGAGGCTCATCTGGGTCCAGGTGGGACGGCCGTGATTGCACTGACCGCTGCGCTCAGTGCGCTCCATGTCCCGCAGCAGCGCATTCATCTCGGCGACGGTGAGCTGACGATTGGCGCGCACGCTACCGTGGCAGGCCATGGTCGACAGCATTTCGTTGATATGCGCCTCGATCCTGTCCGAGCGGCCATAGCGCTCCAGGTCAGACAGCATTTCACGCACCAGCGGCTCGACATCCGCATCGGCCAGCAGCGCCGGCACCTGGCGTACCAGCAGGGTCTCAGGACCGGCGGCATCCAGCTCCACCCCCAGTCGTACAAAGGCGTCACGCTCTCGCTCCGCGGTCTCCGCCTCGGCCCCGCTGACCGCCAGTGATACCGGCACCAGCAGTGGCTGGGCATCCAGCGCCCCACCGTGCACCTGGGTCTTCATGCGTTCGTAGACAATCCGCTCATGGGCGGCGTGCATGTCCACCAGCACCAGCCCCTGGGCGTTCTGCGCCAGAATGTAGATACCGTGCAGCTGCGCCATGGCATAGCCCAGCGGCGGCGCCTGGGTGGCGTCTTCCTCGGGCATCTGCGGGGCGTTCATCCCATGCTGTCCGGCGACCTGGCCGTCGCGAGGCATGCTGATCGGTTCAGGCCTGCGCCTTTCGGCCAGCGCTGTCTCGGCGGCCATCCCCCCTGCGCCTGGGGCACCAGGCTGCGGGTTCAACAGGCTCTCTTCATGCTCGGGATGGAGCTTGCGATAACCGTCCATGAACGCCCGCACCCGATCCGGGGTCACGTTCGACTCTCCCTCTTCCCTGCGCGGGTGCAGCGCCATGGGCTGCTGCTGCCAGGAGGGCGACGACGCCTCGGCTGACCTGGCCTGGGAGGATGCCGCAGCTGGTTCGCGAATCTCGCCGGTCTCCGGGTCAACGTCCAGGCCATCATCGCGCTTGGCGTAGCCCTGGTCGTGTCCCTCGACGCCTCCTTCGCGCTGGCCAGCACGAGCTTCTCCCAGCGCGCGATGCAAGCTCGAGAACAGAAAATCGTGCACCATGCGACCGTCGCGAAAACGCACTTCGTGCTTGGTCGGGTGAACATTGACGTCCACCACGGTCGGGTCGACGTCGAGATACAGCACGAACACCGGATGACGGCCGTTGAACAGGACGTCGCGGTAGGCCTGGCGAATGGCGTGAGCCACCAGACGGTCTCGCACCACACGTCCATTGACGAAGAAGTACTGCTGATCCGCCTGGGCCCGCGAGTGGGTCGGCAAGCCAACCCAGCCCCACAGCCTGAGACTGCCGGTGGCAATATCAAGGGTCAGGGCGTTGTCCAGAAAGTTCTTGCCCAATAGCGAGGACAGGCGTCGCTCCACCGAGTGATCGTCCCGTGCCACCGGCAACTGGTGGATCGTCTTCTGGTTGTGGCGAAGCGTCCAGCCGATATCAAAGCGCGATAACGCCTGACGCCGAAACGCCTCTTCCACATGATTGAATTCGGTTTTCTCGGTGCGCAGGAACTTGCGCCGGGCCGGCGTATTGAAGAACAGATCCCGCACCGCGACCGATGTCCCCCTGGGGTGCGGCGCCGGTGTCACGCGGGGTTCCATGCGGCGGCCCTCAGCCACCACACGCCAGCCACCCTGGGGGTCGTCCTGTACATTCGAGGTCAGCTCGAGCCGTGACACCGAGCTGATCGATGCCAGCGCCTCCCCCCGGAATCCCAGGCTGGCCACGCCTTCCAGCTCTTCCAGCGAAAGAATCTTGCTGGTGGCATGCCGCGACAGCGCCAGCGGCAGATCGTCTTCCCCGATGCCGGAACCATTGTCGCGAATGCGGATCAGCCGCGCACCGCCCGACTCGATATCCACTTCGATACGCGAGCTTCCCGCATCGATGGCGTTCTCGATCAGTTCCTTGACCACGGACGCTGGCCGCTCGACCACCTCACCGGCGGCAATCTGGTTCGCCAGTCGCGGATCGAGGATCTGAATACGCCGGCGAGCATCCTGCTGTGCCTCCGGGTTGCTCAAGCGATGCCCAGCGCCCGGGGTCTCGTCCTGAACACCACGGCGGCCGACATCGTTGCTGGATACGTGCTGGGGATCATTCATGAACTGGGAATCCTCAATACCTGCCCCACACGAATCACGTCGCCAGACAGCTCATTGACCTGCTTGAGCGCATTCAACGCCACGCCATGACGCGAGGCGATGGCCGACAGAGTGTCGCCGGGCTGAATACGGTACTCGTTGGACGCCGTCGAGCGCCCCTGGTCACGCTGCCAGGCCAGCAGGCTGGCCGGCGGCGGGTTACGCTCGAAGTGCGCGCGGATCCCGCCAAAGACAGCGCTCATCATGCGCTGCTGGTAGGCGCCATCCCGCAGTCGCCGCTCTTCTTCCGGGTTGGAGATGAAGCCTGTCTCCACCAGCAGCGAGGGGATGTCCGGCGACTTCAGCACCACGAAGCCAGCCTGCTCGACGCGAGGCTTGTGAAGGTCGTTGATGCGACCAATACGGCTCAGCACCTCATCGCCGATCGTCAGCGAATCATTCAGCGTCGCTGTCATGGTCAGGTCCAGCAGTACCCCACGCAGCACCTGGTCCTTGTCATCCAGCGACAGGCTGCCATCGACACCGCCGATGAGGTCTGAACGGTTCTCGGCAGCGGCCAGCCACTTCGCCGTCTCCGACGTCGCGCCACTCTGGGACAGCGCAAACACCGAGCTGCCATGGGGCCTGGGGCTATTGAAGGCATCGGCATGAATCGACACAAAGAAGTCCGCTTTCTGCTCCCGGGCGATCAAGGTGCGCTGGCGCAGTCCGACGTAGTAATCGCCGTCACGAATCATCACCGCCTTGAAGCCGGGAGTGTCGTTGAACTGGCGGGCCAGGCGATCCGCCATCTGCAGCACGACATCTTTCTCGCGGGTGCCACTGGGGCCCATCGCGCCAGGATCCTCGCCGCCGTGGCCTGCGTCCACCGCGATGATAATGTCACGCTTGGGGTGCGGCTGGGCGGCATCCACCACCGGCGCAGCGGCCACCGGATCGCGCCCTTCCGCCACCGCTACGGTCTTGGCACGTTCCGCGGCGATTTCCTGCTCACGGATCATCGACTCGATCGGGTCGATGGGGTCTTCCACCGCACTTTCGCCCGGATATTCGAGATCCACCACCAGGCGGTGGCCATACTGATTGTTCGGCGCCAGCGAGAAGTGACGTGGCTCGATGGCGCGGCTCAATTCAAGCACCACGCGCAGATCGTTGCCTTCGCGCACGCCGGTGCGCACAGCGCTGATCGCGCTGTTCGACAGGTCCATGCTGTTGGGATCGGCCGCCAGGCTGGTATCCCCCAGGTCGATGACCAGCCGGCGCGGGTTGTCGAGCTCGAATACATTGGCGGTGGCCGCGGCAGACAGGTCAAACACCAGACGCGAATGGTCCGGCGCCGCCCATAGACGCATGTTATCGACGCTGGCGGCATGGGTCGCCGCGCAGACCACGGCAAGCCCCAGCCCCCCAACCAGAGTCAACAGCTGACGCATCATGCCATGCCCCCTGCCAACCGCACGTCACCGCTGATCTGCTGCGCCAGGCGTTCGAGCACCTCGCTGCCATAGGCGGTCAGCGCGCTGATGTGGGCCCGGCGCCCCCGGGGCTCCGCGTGGCTCAACGCCACCTCCAGGTCCGGCGGGGTCAGCCAGCCTTCACCGCGCTCGGCCCATTCGACCAGGCACAGGTTGCCCTCGGCGAACAGGTCCCTGCCACCAATAAATTCCAGCTCTTCAGGATCGCCAAGGCGATACAGATCGAAGTGATAGAGGGTAAGAGGCTCCTCACGCAGCGCCAGCTCGTAGGGTTCTACCAGCGTGTAAGTCGGACTCTTCACCGCGCCTTGATGGCCGTAGGCGCGCAGCACACCACGTGCCAGCGTGGTCTTGCCGGCACCAAGCTCTCCCGACAGGTGGACTCGCCCACGCCCATCCAGGGCCCGTCCCAGGCATTCCCCCAGTGCGACCTGGCGGTCTTCATCATCGAGTCGCAGCTGCATCTTCCTCGCCCATCGTCGGATTGACTAATTTTCGTGCACAGGATGCCAGATCGCTGGCCAACAGACCACGCTCGCCGCCCTCTCGCGCTGCCATATCCCCGGCCAGGGCATGCACCAGCACTCCCACTCTCGCGGCACGCTCGAGTGACCAATCGAGCGAGGGACCCTGGGCAACCAGGCCAGCGATGATGCCGGTCAGCGTGTCGCCCATGCCGCCACTGGCCATGCCGGGGTTGCCGAAGGGACACAGCGCGAGTCCCTGGGGACCAGCGATCAGGGTGCCGGCCCCCTTGAGCACGACCACCCCGCCCCAGCGTTCACGCAGGGCCCGTGCGGCACCCGGGCGATCCGCTTCAATCTCGGCCACGCTGCACCCGAGCAGGCGTGCTGCCTCCCCCGGATGCGGCGTCAATATCCAGTCATCGCGGCGCTGACCGGAGAAGCGCGAGACCAGCAGATTAAGCGCATCGGCATCCAGGATCAGCGGAATGGAGCGCCCCAGCGCGGTCTGCAGCACCGACTGGCCCCAGCTGCCCTGGCCAAGCCCAGGGCCTACCGCCAGCACCGTCAAGCGCTCCAACAGTTCGTCCAGTTCACTGGCATGGGTCACACCCCGCGCCATCACCTCAGGACAGCGCACCAGACTGGCACCGACATGCTCGGGAGCTGTCGCCAGCAGCACTCTGCCCGCTCCGACACGGGCACAGCACTGTGCCGCCAGTAGCGCAGCACCGCCCAGGCCAGGCGCACCGCCGAAGATGCCGGCGAAGCCCGCAGCGCCCTTGTGCATGTCACGCTCTCTCGGCGGCAGCGCCGACTCGATCAGGCCGGACTGCAGGCGCCAGGCGGTCGGCTCTATGTCGTCATGAGCTAGCGCATCGACACCAAGGGGCTCCACGATCACCTCGCCGGCCAACGCCGCGCCGCGGCCAGTGTGCAGGCCCAGCTTGTCGCCGATAAAGGTGACGGTCATCACTGCCTTGACGGCGAGACTCGGCTCGGCACCACCATCGGCGGTAATTCCCGACGGAATATCCACCGCCAGCACCGGCCGCCCACTGGCATTGATCGCGGCAATGCAAGCGGCGTAGTCGGCCCTGAGCTGTCCGGTAAAGCCGGTGCCCAACAGCGCATCGACCACTACCTCACCGTCCACAAAGAGCTCGTCACTCCATTCAACAAAGGCCACGCCGGCATCATCTGCCATTTGCGCCGCACGCAAGGCGTCTCCTTTCAGCTGCCCACGTGGACACATCGACACCCGCTGCACCTGGCGCCCCTCGGTGGCCGCCAAGGCTGCCAGTACATGACCATCGCCACCGTTGTTACCGCCGCCACACAGCACGCTCAGCGACTTGGTGGCTGGCCAGCGCGCCTTCAACCAGCGCCAGGCGACACCGGAGGCGCGATGCATCAAGGCAAAGCCGTCCGTTTCTCCGGCAATCGCACGCCGGTCGAGCTCACGTACCTGTTCGGCGGTGTACAGCGGCGTCTGACCTGGCTCAGGCGTGCCGACGTCGACGTTATCCATGCGGTTCTCCCTACGATCCGGATGCTTTACCATGGCGACCCTTCTTCCAGTCTAAGCGGTTCCCGTGCTGAGCAAAGCTCGGTGGCCCGCCGCTACGCCATCTTGCCAGGGTTGTCCTCATTCATGTCCGCATCGTCTCCGCGCGCCGACGTCGATTTTCACGAGCTGGCAGCCCGCATCCGCACCTGGGGGCGCGAGCTGGGATTTCAGCAGCTCGGTATCACCGATGTGGACCTCAGCGAAGACGAGGCCTATCTGGAGCGCTGGCTGGCGGCTGGCTACCACGGCGAAATGGGCTTCATGGCCAAGCACGGTACCAAGCGTACCCGGCCTGCGGAACTGGAGCCGGGAACCATCCGCGTTATCAGTGTACGCCTGGACTACCTGCCGCCGGAGGTCGAGACCACCAAGGTGCTTGGCCAGCCTGACCGAGCCTACGTGTCACGCTATGCGACCGGGCGCGACTACCACAAGCTGATGCGCAAGCGCCTGCAGCGCCTGGCGAAGATGATCGAAGCAGAAGTCGGCACCTTCGGTTATCGCGCCTTTGTCGACTCAGCCCCGGTGATGGAGCGTGCCCTGGCCCGCAAGGCAGGTCTGGGCTGGTTCGGCAAGAACGCCATGCTGCTCAACCCCAAGGCGGGGTCGATGTTCTTTCTGGGCGAGCTGTATACCGACCTGCCGCTACCGCTGGACGCGCCCTTCGAGCAGGAGCACTGTGGCAGCTGCAGCGCCTGCCGCAGCGCCTGTCCCACTGGCGCCATCGTCGACGACAAGGTGGTCGACGCCCGGGCCTGTATTTCCTACCTGACCATCGAGCTCCACGGTGCCATTCCTGAACGCTTTCGGGCCAATATGGGCAACCGGGTGTTTGGCTGCGATGACTGCCAGCTGGTCTGTCCGTTCACCCGCTTCACCCGAGTCAGCCACGAAACGGACTTCGCCCCGCGCCATGACCTCGACAGGGTCTCGCTACTGAGCCTGTTCGGCTGGAGCGAGGAGGAGTTTCTCGAGCGTACCGCCGGCAGCCCGATTCGCCGCATCGGCTACGAACGCTGGCTGCGCAACCTGGCCGTGGGGCTTGGCAATGCGCCATGGAGTTCCGCCATCGAAAGTGCGCTACTGGTGCGCCTAGCCTACCCCTCCGAGCTGGTGCGCGAGCATGTGCGCTGGGCGCTGGATCGTCAGCGCCGTCAACGCCCAGCGCTGATTCCGACCCAGTAACCCGTGCCGCTGGCACGCCCTTGTGGTTGGCCGAGCACACCAGCGAATCACGCCGGCGTCGTCAAAGCCCCCTGAGCGGTTCAGTTGTTGACGTCCGCCTTGAGGAAGGTCTTGCGATAGTGCGCAAGCTCCGCGATGGATTCCTTGATGTCATCCATGGCCAGGTGCACGTTGCGCTTGGAGAATCCTTCAAGGGCCTCGGGGTTCCAGCGCTTGGCCAGTTCCTTGAGGGTCGAGACATCCAGGTTGCGGTAGTGGAAAAAGGCCCAGAGTTCGGGCATTTCACGCTCCAGAAATCGCCGATCCTGGTGGATCGAATTGCCGCACATTGGCGAGCTGCCCGGGGCGACATGGGCCGCCAGAAAGGCCAGCGTCTGGCGTTCGGCCCCGGCGGTGTCGACGGTGCTCTTGCGCACGCGCTCCACCAGCCCGGACTCACCGTGGGTGCGGGTATTCCACTCGTCCATGCCGGCCAGCAGCGCCTCACTCTGGTTGACCGCGATGACAGGCCCCTCAGCGATGACATTGAGATCGCCATCGGTGATCAGCGTCGCCACCTCGATGATCCGCTCTCGCTGCGGATCCAATCCGGTCATTTCCAGGTCAATCCAGATCAGCAGATCGCTTCGCGGTGTGGTGGGAGCCTGTGCGGCAGATGCATCAGCCATGATCGTTTCCTTGCGTCGTAGGGCGCCCGCTGTCGGGACAGGGGGCGTCCGGGTAGGTACAATGCCGCCCATTGTACCGACCATCAGGTGCTCATGAGCAAACGCAAGTTGAGCCGTCAGCAACGCTGGCGCATCGAGAAGATCCAGGCCGAACGTGCCGAGCGAGCCGCCAAGAAGGCTGGGCGGGACGACGAGAAGTTGGCGGCTGGCGAATACGGCGCGGAACGCGACGGCCGAGTGATTGCTCACTTCGGACGCACGCTGGATGTCGCTGAGCGGGCCGGTGATACCACGACTCGCTGCCATCTGCGAGCCAACCTCGAGGGGTTGGTCACCGGAGACCGTGTCATCTGGCGCGCCGGCGAGGACGGTAGCGGTGTGGTGGTCGCCAGGGGCGAGCGCGACAATGTGCTTGAGCGCCCGGACATGCGCGGGCTGCTGAAGCCGGTGGCCGCCAACATCGACCAGATCCTGATCGTCTTCGCGGTAGAGCCCGAGCCCCACGCCGGTCTCATCGACCGCTACCTGGTCGCCGCCGAAGCCACCGGCATTACGCCGGTGCTGGTTCTCAACAAGACCGATCTGCTGCCCGAGCAAGGCGGTGAGCTGCGCGCGCTGCTCGACCGCTACCGCCATATTGGCTATCAGGTGGTCGCCACGACCACCGCTCATGCGGGTGGACTGGACGACCTGTATGCTCAGCTCGCCGACCGCACCTCCGTATTTGTCGGGCAAAGCGGGGTTGGCAAGTCCTCGCTGATCGATCGGCTGCTACCGGATGAGGAGCTGCGTATCGGCGCCCTCTCCGAGGACTCTCGCAAGGGCCGGCACACCACCACAACGGCCCAGCTCTATCGCCTTCCGCCACCCAGCGACAGCCTTGCCGCGGGAGAGCTGATCGACTCCCCCGGTATTCGCGAGTTTGGCTTGACGCACCTGGACGAGCGCCAGGTGACCGAGGGCTTTATCGAGTTCGCCCCCTACCTCGGCCTGTGTCGCTTCCGCGATTGTCGCCACCGGCAGGAACCGGGCTGTGCGCTGCTCGATGCTGTCGATGCTGGCGCTATTCACCCCGATCGCTTTGCCAGTTATCGTCGCATCGTCGATAGTCTGGATAGCCCGACCTAAATCCGCCGCCGCTATCGTCAGGATGATCCAGAAGGAGACCCCCATGAGCTCAGAAGACAATCTGCTGCCCCTGATCGCCGAGCCAGAGGACCTGGCGGGCGTGCTGGATCACGAGGATATCCTGGTGATCGACGTACCGCTCAAGGCCGACAGCTACGCCCAGGGCCATGTCCCAGGGGCGATCTTCCTGGACCACCGCCGACTGCTGAAAGGCAGTGGCGACGTGCCCAACGACGTACCCGACGTTGAGGCCTTGTCAGCCCTGTTCTCGTCGCTCGGGCTGACCCGCGACACCCACGTGGTGGCCTACGACGACGAAGGGGGTGGCTGGGCCGGGCGCCTGCTGTGGACGCTTGAGCTGATCGGCCATCGCCGCTACTCCTATCTCAATGGTGGGATTCATGCCTGGCGAGCCGAGGGGCTGCCCCAGTCCACCGAGGAGCACGCCGCCACCGCCTCCGACTACCAGGCCGAGATCCTTAACCCCGAGGTCGCCATTGACCGGCTCGAGCTACAGGAGCGACTGGGCAGCGACCACTTCGCTATCTGGGATGCCCGCTCCGTGGGCGAGTTCGAGGGCACCAAAGGCGACAACAAGCGCCGTGGTCACCTGCCCGGTGCGGTCAACATGGAGTGGACGGATGCCATGGATCGTGAGCGTTCACTTCGTCTGCGCGACTATGCGGAGCTGATCACCGAGTTGGACGCCATGGGCATCACGCCAGACATGGAAGTGGTCACTCACTGTCAGAGCCATCACCGCAGCGGCTTTACCTGGCTGGTGGCCAAGGCACTGGGCTTCGAGCGCATCCGCGCCTATCCCGGCTCATGGAAGGAATGGGGCAACCGCGACGATACGCCGATCGAGGGCTGACGCCGCCGCCTCATTGCGCCAGAGCCACCCGCACGTCTCACACGCTCAGGCTCACCGCCACGGTGGCCTGAGCCTGTTCCAACCCGTTTATCCGGAGCCGTCATTTCGTGACCCTCGCCAAGCTGTTTGCCCTGATCCAGTACCCGATCCCCCAACACCTGCTGTCCAGGCTGGTGGGTCGTCTCGCCGACTGCCGTATCGGCTGGCTCAAGAACCTGTTGATCCGTGCCTTCATCAAGCGCTTCAACGTCGACATGAGCCAGGCCGTCGAGAGCGATCCTGGTGTCTACCCAAGCTTCAATGCCTTCTTCACCCGAGCGCTGACCGCCGACGCTCGCCCGCTGGAAGATGGTCTGCTGTGTCCCGCCGACGGCACGCTGTCACAGTGGGGCGCCATTGATCGTGGTCGCCTGGTGCAGGCCAAGGGGCATCGCTTCAGCGTCTCCGAGCTGCTGGGGGGCGATCCGCTGTCCGCAGCGCGCTATCAGGACGGTAGCTTCGCCACCGTGTATCTGTCTCCCAAGGACTACCATCGCGTGCACATGCCGCTGGCGGGCACCCTGACCGAGATGGTCTACGTCCCCGGACGGCTGTTCTCGGTCAATGACGCTACCACCCGCCACGTGCCTGGCCTGTTTGCACGCAACGAGCGCCTGGTTTGTCATTTCGATACCGAGCAGGGGCCGATGGTGATGGTCCTGGTCGGAGCGATGATCGTCGCCGCCATCGAGACCGTTTGGGCAGGCCAGGTTACGCCTCAGTCCGGCCGAGTCGAACGCATACGCTTCGACCGCCCGGTACATCTGGAAAAAGGTGCGGAAATGGGGCGTTTCAAGCTGGGCTCCACGGTGGTGATGGCCTTTGCCGAAAAGGTCGACTTCGACGCCCTGCACGGCAAAGGGGGCAACGCCGTAGCGGTTCGCATGGGTCAGCGCCTGGGGGCACACCCCGGCCAGCAGGCAACTCCAGCACCGGAAGATGCCAGCGAGGCGAAGGCAGAGGACCAGCCCGGCGCGGCAACAGACGACGCTGAATGACACCAGGGGAAGTGGCAGTGGCCCCGGTCAGCACCGGGGCGTGGCAAAGGCCATGACCTCATCAATACGTGACTTGCCGAGCGCCAGCTGAATCAGCCGGTCGAGGCCCAGGGCTACACCGCTGCCCTCGGGCATACCGGCCTCCAGGGCCGCCAACAGGCGCTGGTCGACATCCACCTCCGGCAAGCCCGCCTGGGCTCGAGCGCGATTGTCTTCGGCAAAGCGCGCTCGCTGCTCCTGAGCATCAGTCAGCTCATCGTAGCCGTTGGCCAGTTCGAGTCCCTGCAGGTACACCTCGAAGCGTGAGGCGACCCAGGCGCCATCCTCGGGATCCCGATGGCGCCTGGCCAGGGCTGCCTGGCTCGCCGGATAGTCCAGCACCACATCGATGCCGTTGCGGCCAAGCGTCGGCTCGATGACCAGGCTCATCAGCAGGTCCAGGCAGTCATCGCGCTCCGCCGTGCTCATGTCCAGTCCGCCGGTCGCGGAGGCCAGCCTGCGCAGTGCATCCAGCTCGACCACGAAGGGATCAATCGACAGCTCACGTGCAAACAGCGCCCGGTAGCGGTGACGACGGGTAGGGCCAGGATCGCCAGGCAGCAGGGTGCGAATCAGCTGCTGGGTCTCCTCGATCAGTTGATCCAGTGACCAGCCAGGGCGATACCACTCCAGCATGCTGAATTCGATGTTATGACGCCGCCCGACTTCACCATCACGGAAGCTGCGGGCAATCTGGAAGACAGGGCCTGCCCCTGCCGCCAGCAAACGCTTCATATGGAATTCTGGTGATGTCTGCAGCCACAGCGTTTCAGCACCCGCGGGAGTGCGGGCCTGGCAGGACAACGAGGCCAGGTGCACATCGGTACTGCCGGCATGCCCCAGGATAGGCGTCTCCACTTCCAGCACATCACGCTCGGTAAAGAACGCACGCACCCTTGCCAGAAGAGCCGCACGGCGCCGCAGCGTGTCTAGCGTGGCGGAAGGTTGCCAATCGTTCATGCTTGCCTACCTTGGGTAAAAGACGAAGGGCCACGCGATCGCGTGGCCCTCGTTTAGCTATCGATCACTGCAATCGATCACTGCAATCGATCGCTGCTGTCGATCGACGGCGTTCGCCCCGCCTCAGGCGCGGGAGACGTACTCGCCCTTGCGGGTATCGATCTTCAGCACTTCGCCCTGGTTGATGAACAGCGGCACGCGGACCACCGCACCAGAGGACAGCGTCGCCGGCTTGGAACCGCCCTGGGCCGTATCGCCCTTCAGGCCCGGATCGGTCTCGACCACTTCCAGCTCGATGAAGTTGGGCGGGGTAACGGAGATGGCGTTGTCATTCCACAGGGTGATGGTGTAAACCACCTGCTCTTTGAGCCACTTGTCGCTGTCACCCAGTGCCTTCTTCTCCACCGCATACTGCTCGAAGGAACCATCGGTCTTCATGAAGTGCCACATGTCACCGTCGGTGTACAGGTACTCCATGTCCAGATCCATGACATCGGCGCTTTCCAGGGAGTCGCCGGACTTGAAGGTACGCTCCCACACGCGGCCAGTCATCAGGTTGCGCAGCTTGACGCGGTTGAAGGCCTGGCCCTTGCCGGGCTTCACATATTCGTTCTCGACGATGGCGCAGGGGTCGCCGTCGAGCATCACCTTCAGACCGCCCTTGAATTCGTTGGTAGAATAGTTCGCCATGAAATCTGTTCCCTTTTGGTGCCCGTCCCGGCCATCGGCCCCGGTCGGCACACGACTGACATTCCACGAGGGCCAGCCCCTCGCGCCTATCGATGGATGGCCCGCATGATAACCCGAAGCCCGTCGCTTTTGCATTGCTCTGCCCCGGATGAGCCGGAGCTTCCCGCCCCCGGTGGCTGGCAGCGCCAGCTGGCCGGAGCCATTCGCGACCCTGCCGAGCTATGCCGCCGCCTTGGCCTGGATGCCAGCCTGGTGCCTGGCGCCGAGGCCGGCCACGCCCTGTTCGAGGTGCGCGTGCCCGAGGCCTTTGCCGCCAGAATGCGTCACGCTGACCCACAGGACCCCCTGTTGCGCCAGGTACTGCCCCTGTCCGACGAACAGTCGACGCCATCAGGCTACGTCACGGACCCGCTGCAGGAGGCGCAGCACACCGCCAGACGCGGGCTGATCCACAAGTACGCTGGCCGGGTACTGCTGATCACCAGTCCCGCCTGCGCGGTCAACTGCCGCTACTGCTTCCGTCGCCATTTTCCCTATCAGGACAATGCGCCTTCACGCTCTCAGTGGGACGATACCCTCGACTACCTGCGCGACGATGTCAGCCTGCGAGAGGCCATCCTTTCCGGCGGCGATCCCCTGGCCGCCAGTGACCGCCAACTGTCCTGGCTGGTCGAACGGCTGGACGCCATCAGCCATCTCAAGCGCCTCCGGATGCACACCCGCCTGCCGGTAGTGATCCCCGATCGGGTCGACGGACCGCTGCTCGACTGGCTTGGCAAGACGCGCCTGCAGAAGGTGATGGTGCTGCATATCAACCACGCCAACGAGATCGACGACGCGGTGATTCGCGCCTGCCAGCGACTGGCTCGAAGCGGCGTCACCCTGCTCAACCAGAGCGTGATCCTGAAGGGCGTGAACGACTCGGTCGATGCCCTGGAGGCCTTGTCAGAACGGCTGTTCGAGGCGGGTATCCTGCCCTACTACCTGCATGCCTTCGATCCCGTGGTCGGCGCCGCCCATTTCGATGTCAGTGACCCGCGGGCCGATGCCCTGGTCGATGAGCTACGCACTCGACTCCCCGGCTTCCTCATGCCGACGCTGGTGCGTGAGATACCCGGCGAGGCCAGCAAGACACCGCTGTAACAACAACAGAAAAAGCGAACGGAAAGGAAAGCGAGGAAAGCGAGGAAAGCGAGAAGGGAGAAGAGCAAGGAACAGGGATCGATGACACCCGGGCGCCAGTGCCCGGGCCAAGGAAAAGGCCCCTGCCACAGGGAAGCTGCGGCGGGGGCCTCGTCATCGCGCCTGGCGGCGCTTAGGCTTAGGCCACGCTATCGGCGGTGACGTTGGGTGCCACCTCCTCGGTAGACAGGCAGCGGTTCACCGCGCTCATCACCCCCTTGATCGAGGCACTGGTGATGCTCTCGTCGGTACCAACCCCAAACACGGCTTCTCCCTTCACCCGCACTTCAACGTAGGCGATGGCTTCTGCGTCGGCGCCCTGGCCACGGGAGTGCTCGTGATAATCGATGATTTCGATGTCATGGCCCTCACCGCGCAATGCCTTGACGAAGGCCGCCAGGGGACCATTGCCCTCACCGCTGATGGTGTGGCGCTGACCGTCCTTGGCGATGCAGGCCTCAAGCATGACCGTCGGACTGTCCGGCTCGGACGACAGACGGTGGCTGACCAGGCTGTAGGGCTCGGTCTTGGCCAGGTACTCGTCGACGAAGGTCTGGTAGATCATCGCCGAGGTAATCTCCTTGCCGACCCGATCGGCCACCTCCTGCACCACCAGGCTGAACTCCATGGACAGCCGGCGCGGCAGTTCGATGCCGTGCTCCTGCTCGAGCAGGTAGCTGACGCCGCCCTTGCCGGACTGGCTGTTGACGCGGATCACCGCCTCGTAGCTGCGGCCCACGTCGAGCGGATCGATGGGCAGGTAAGGTACCGCCCAGACGCTGTCCGGATCTTCCTTGCGCAGCGCCATGCCCTTCTTGATGGCGTCCTGGTGAGAGCCGGAGAAGGCCGTGAACACCAGATCACCCACGTAGGGGTGGCGCGGATGCACCGGCAGCTGGTTGCAGTGCTCGACCTCGCGCATGATCGGGGTGATGTTCGAGAAATCGAGCCCCGGATGCACACCCTGGGTGTAGAGGTTCATCGCCAGGGTGACGATGTCGACGTTACCGGTACGCTCGCCGTTGCCGAACAGGGTGCCTTCGACCCGGTCGGCGCCGGCCATCACCGTCAGTTCAGCGGCGGCCACGCCGGTACCCCGGTCATTGTGGGGATGCACACTGACGATCAGGTGATCACGGTGCTCGACATTGCGGCAGAACCACTCGATCTGGTCGGCATAGTTATTGGGGGTCGCGCACTCCACCGTCGCCGGCAGGTTGACGATCATCTTGTTGTCAGCGCTTGCACCGTAGGTCTCGCGCACCGCATTGACGACGTCGACAGCAAAGTCCATCTCGGTGGTGGTGAACAGCTCCGGTGAATACTGGAAGGTCCACTGGGTGTCGGGCGCCGCCTTCATCAGGTCGCGAATCTGGGTGGTGGCGTCAACCGCAATCTGGATGCACTCGGCCTTGTTGACGTTGAACACCACACGACGGAATACCGGATCCGTGGCGTTGTACACGTGCACGATAGCCTTCTTGGCGCCCTTCAGGGCCTCGAAGGTGCGCTCGATCAAGTGCGGACGTGCCTGAGTCAGCACCTGAATGGTCACATCGTCCGGCACCTTGTTGTCTTCGATCAGGCTGCGCACGAAGTCGAAGTCAGTCTGGGACGCTGACGGGAAACCCACTTCGATTTCCTTGAAGCCAATCTTCAGCAGCAGGTCAAAGAAACGCTGCTTGCGTTCCTGGTCCATCGGATCGATCAAGGCCTGATTACCGTCGCGCAGGTCGACGCTGCACCACTTCGGCGCGGCCTCGATACGCTGGTTGGGCCACTGCCGATCAGGCAGGTCCACGGCGACGAAGGGACGGTACTTGCTGGAAGGATCGTTGAGCATCATGGCGAATTCTCCGGATACGGGCTGTGTCTAGCGATCGTTGGTACGATCTTGCTCGCGGTATTGTCGAGCTATTGTTGGCAGGCCTGACGTGCGCCTTATGGGCTGTGGCCAGGCATAAACGGCGACGCCCCGCTCACCAAAGGAGAGCGGGGCGTCATAAGTCGTAGCGCAGTGACATCAATATCGGCACCCACACATACCGTGACGATCCTCGGCTCATGACGAGCACAGGCACCTGAGCGAGCAGGGGCATGCTGATCCATCACAGGACGATCCATACCAACGCTATCGAGGGCTGGGCGGTCGGTGCCGGGGCGATTCGTGGAGGGGTAAGAGACACTGACTAACATGGTTCAACCTCGATTCGACTAACTCTTGGCAACAAGCTCCAGGCGATGAAGGCGGCTCGGGAAGAGCCAGGGCAGGCGCCATCGCCACGCGCATTTACACGCGTAGTAGTAGTAGTCGTAGGTCGAGGAGTCGAAGTGTCATGTTCATGCACCTAGAAAATCAGTCTTGGCTGCCCTTGTCAACCATTCGCCTGAATGACCCTGCCTGCAACGCAGCGGCCAAGCCCCCTGCCATCCCTCGCAGAAGCGGCGCCAGCGGTACGCGCGAACGACGCTTTTCTGCTGATTTGCTGCCCTATCTCACTGTCACGCATTTGTCCTCTACGGCGTCTAGAGTAGGTGTTAGGTCACAGGTCCCGATAGGCCCGCAAGCCACGGACAAGGCGGCACGCCACCGGTTGTCTCCCGGCCGCGGCTTTACGGTCCCTACACCCTATCTGGACGATTTCGGGACGCCACGCCTCGCACCCAAGGCCATTCAATCCCCCACGTCATTCCTACACTGCTGGAGACACAAGATGGTTGCGCTGAACCACAGCACCCCACTTGCTATTACGCGATATCGCACACCAATCGCCCCCCAGGACCGCAGTCCCCACAGGCCCCGTCACGCCGTTCTGGGCACAGCCCTGTGCTTGAGCGTTGGCATCAGCCTGCTGACGATGTCCCTGTCTTCCTCGGCGGTGGCAGCATCCGATCCCACCAGCGCATCGAACTCTCTACCGGTCAGCGTCGGCCCGCGGCCCTACTTCCTGATCGACGACATGGATGAGGACAACGCTCAGTCCGCCGAGCTCAAGGCCACACTTCAGCAGTGTGCGTCGTCCCTGGACCAGCTTGAGCCCAGCGACTTTTCGATTGGCCATCGCGGTGCGCCTCTCATGTTCCCGGAGCACACGAAAGAGTCCTACCTGGCGGCGGCAAGAATGGGTGCAGGGGTGCTCGAGTGTGACGTGGCCTTCACCGAAGACAAGGAGCTGGTGTGCCGCCACTCCCAGTGTGACCTGCATGGCACCACCAACATTCTGGAAACCGAACTGGCCAGCCAGTGCAGCGTGCCGCCAGCCTTCAATGCCGATGGCACCCTGAGCAACGCCAGCGATATCCAGTGTTGTACCAGCGATATCACCCTGGCCGAGTTCAAGACCCTGGAAGGACGCATGGATGGCGTCGACACCAGTGCCGACACCCTGGAAGCCTATCTGGCTGGCAACCCCCGCTGGCGCACAGAGCTCTACGCCGATCGCGGCACCCTGATGAGCCATGCCGAAAGCATCGCGCTGTTCCAGCAGCTCGGGGTCAAGATGACGCCGGAGCTGAAGACGCCTAGCGTGGAGATGCCCTTCGACGGCATGAGCCAGCAGGACTACGCGCAGAAGCTGCTCGATGAGTACGCCGAGGCAGGCGTGGCGCCAGCCGACGTCTTTCCGCAGTCATTCCTGCTGGACGACGTGCGCTACTGGGTCGACAACACCGAGTTTAGAGATACCGCCGTCTATCTGGACGACCGCTATGACGTGGAAGGCTTTGACGTGACCGACCCCAGCACGTGGCAACCGTCCATGCAGGAGCTGGCGGATATGGGCGTCAAGATTCTGGCCCCGCCGATGTGGATGCTGCTGGCCGCCGGCGACGACCCTGACAAGCCCATCGTGCCATCGGTCTACGCCGAAGAGGCCAAGCAGGCGGGACTTGAACTGGTCGCCTGGTCCTTTGAGCGCTCGGCACCCTTGACCCGGGATGGCGCCTGGTACCACCAGACCATTGATGACGTGGTAGACAACGATGGCGACAAGATGGTCGCGCTGGACGTCATGGCCAGGGATATCGGCGTCAAGGCAGTGTTCTCGGACTGGCCCGCGGCGGTCACCCTGTACGCCAACTGCATGGCGGACGAGCTGGCGCGATAGGCTCCCGGCAAGAAGATTAGCGCCCACCACGTAAAAACGGCCGGGTGGCAAGCCACCCGGCCAGAACGCCTTCCGTGGCGTTGGCGCCCCTAACGCCATTCCGAGGGTTCCATCCTAACGACCCTGCCTGGCTGCGGCGCTCCCCCATCGGCGGTACCCAGCCCCCCTCAGACGAGGGGACCACCAGCGGCACTGCCATCTCGCCAAGTCCGTCACCAGCCAGGGGCACTCCCTTGCTGCCAGCCATTCAGGCGAAGGACAAGCCCTGCGCCTCAGCAGTAATGCGGGTGCCGGCACGTCCCGCCACGATGGCTTCGATATCAGCGAGTGCTCCGATCACCGCCGTCTTGCCGCTGGCTCGCACAAACTCACAGGCCGCCTGCACCTTGGGGCCCATGGACCCGCTAGCGAAGTCGAGCGCTTCCAGGCTGTCAGGATCGGCCTCCGCCACCCGCCGGCTCTGGGGCGTTCCCCACTCCAGGTAGACACCGTCAACATCCGTGGCGATGATCAGCAGATCACTGGCGAGCTCTCGAGACAGCAGCGACGAGCACATGTCCTTGTCGATGACGGCCTCGATGCCCTGAAGCTTGCCGTCCTCAGCGTACACCGTGGGGATCCCACCGCCGCCGGCACAGATCACCACAGTGCCCCGCTCAAGAAGCCAGCGCAGTGGGCGAATCTCGAAGATCCTTTTGGGCCTGGGACTCGGCACCACCCGGCGATAATGATCACCGTCCTTGGCCATGGCCCAGCCCTTGAGCTCCGCCAGACGGCTGGCCTCTTCCTTCGAGTAGATGGGACCGATCGGCTTGGTAGGATGAGCAAAGGCCGGGTCAGCGGCATCGACTTCCACCTGGGTCAACAGCGAGGCGAACGGCACCTCGCCAGGCAACAGATTGCCCAGCTCCTGCTCGATCATGTAGCCGATCATGCCCTCGGTCTCGGCCCCCAGCACATCCAGCGGGAAGGCATTGTCCTCGTCATAGGCCGCCCCCTGCAGCGCCAGCAGGCCTACCTGGGGCCCGTTGCCGTGGGCAATCACCAGCTCATTGCCCGATGCGATTCGCGCGATCTGCTCACAGGCGATACGAATGTTGGCGCGCTGGGCGTCCCCATTCATGACTTCGCCTCGTCGCAGCAGTGCATTACCGCCAAGCGCTATGGTGATACGCATACGCTACTCTCCCGGTTCAGGTTGGCGAGCGGCACCAGGCCACTCGCCAGGTTCAGGCCAACATCGACGCCAGCGACTCACACATCTCCCAGCGTCGACACCATTACCGCCTTGATCGTGTGCATGCGGTTTTCCGCCTGCTCGAAGGCAATGCAGGCCGGGGATTCGAACACCTCCTCGGTGACTTCAATACCGTTCTTGAGGACCGGATACTGCTCGGCGACCTGACGCCCCACCTTGGTGTCGCAGTTGTGAAAGGCGGGCAGACAGTGCATGAACTTGACCCGTGGGTTGCCCGACGCCGCCAGCAAGGCCTGGTTGACCTGATAGGGCAGCAGCTGGTCGATGCGCTCGGCCCATGCCTCCACCGGCTCACCCATGGAGACCCACACATCGGTGTGAATGAAGTCGACGCCCTTGACCGCTTCCTGGGGATCTTCGGTCAGGCAGAGTCGTGCCCCACTCTGCTCGGCAAAGCGACGACAGTTGGCCAGGTGCTCTTCATCCGGCCAGAGCGCCCTTGGCGCGGCGATACGCACGTCCATGCCCAGCTTGGCGCCGATCAGCAGCAGCGAGTTGCCCATGTTGTTGCGCGCATCCCCCAGATAGGCGAAGGAGATCTCGTGCAGTGGCTTCTCCGCGTGCTCACGCATGGTCAACACGTCAGCGATCATCTGGGTCGGGTGGTACTCATCGGTCAGCCCGTTGTACACCGGCACCCCAGAGAAGGCCGCCAGCTCCTCCACCACCTCCTGGCTGAAGCCGCGATACTCGATGGCGTCATACATGCGTCCCAGGACCCGAGCGGTATCACGCATGGACTCCTTGTGACCGATCTGGGACGAGGTCGGGTCGATGTAGGTCACATTGGCGCCCTGGTCATAGGCGGCCACTTCAAACGCACAGCGGGTCCGCGTAGAGGTCTTCTCGAAGATCAGCGCAATGTTCTTGCCCTTCAGCCGCTGGGTCTCGCAGCCGCTGTACTTGGCGCGCTTGAGGTCACGAGACAGGTCCAGCAGGTAGCGCAGCTCGCGCTCGGAGTGATGCATCAGTGACAGCAGGTGACGATGGTGGATGTTGAACGCCATGAGTGTCTCCTTGACGGCTGCCTGGCAGCCGTCGATGGGAAGCCAAAAGAGAAAAAGACGGTTCCGCTGACGTCAGCGATCGACGTCACAAGCCGGTATCAGTAGTCGACGGCATCGCGGGAAATGGGGCAGGTCATGCAGTGACCGCCACCACGTCCGCGCCCCAGTTCGCTGGCACTGATGGTGATGACCTCGACGCCTGCCTTGCGCAGCAAGGTGTTGGTGTAGGTATTACGGTCATAGCCGACCACCACACCGGGCTCGAGGGCGACCACATTGTTGCCGTCATCCCACTGCTCGCGTTCGGCCTCGTAGCTGTCGCCGCCGGTCTCCACCACACGCAGCCTGGGCAGACCAAGGGCCTCAGCCACGACCTCGATGAAGCCTTGATTCTCGCGTCGCACGTCGATGCCACTGGGCTTGCTCTCGTCCGGGCGCAGGCTGAACGGCACGATATCCTTGACCACCTCCGGGAAGACCGTGACCAGATCGCGATCACAGAAGCTGAACACCGTATCCAGATGCATCGCGGCACGAGAACGCGGCAAGCCCGCCACGATGACCCGTTCGGCTTCACCCGCCCGGAACAAGGCGCTGGCCACCTGGCCGATGGCCTGATGCGAGGTACGCTCCCCCATACCGATCAACACGACGCCGTTGCCCACCGGCATGACATCGCCACCTTCCAGCGTTGCAGCACCGTGGTCCTGATCAGGGTTGCCATACCACACCTTGAAGTCGGCGCCGACAAACCTCGGGTTGAAGCGATAGATGGCTGACGTCAGCAAGGTTTCCTGGCGCCTGGCCGGCCAGTACATGGGGTTGAGGGTGACGCCACCGTAAATCCAGCAGGTGGTATCGCGAGTGAACAGGGTGTTGGGCAACGGCGGCAACACAAAGCTCGAGCGCCCCAGATAGTCACGGAAGGTCTTGAGGGTCTCGCCACCATGACTCTCGGTGATATCGGCCCAGGACACCCCGCCGATCAGAAAGTCGGCTAGACGCCGAGGCTCAAGGTCGGTAAGCCAGGCGCGAACTTCATCCGCGAGACCATGGCCGACCAGGTTGGAGGTGATCTTGCGGTCCAGAATCCAGCGCACCGCGTCACGATTTTCCAGTGTTTCGGTCAGCAGATTGTGCATCTCGAGCACTTCGACATCACGCTCACGCATCTTGGTCACGAAGTCGAAGTGATCACGCTTCGCCTGATTGGTCCAGAGCACATCATCGAATAACAGCTCGTCGCAATTACTGGGCGTCAGCCTGAGGTGAGCAAGCCCCGGTGAACACACCATGACCTTGCGAAGCTTACCCACTTCCGAGTACACACCCAATCGAGAACCGCCTGTCTTCATCGCTTTTCTCCTTCCCCTATGAACAAGGGAATTCGTATCAGAAAGTCACTCTCCAGAACCTCTTTCACCTACTCTATTCGACTCCCCCTAGAGGCTTAACCACCCTTGATAAAGACCTGCTACTGCCAAGGAAAAAGCACCGACAGTCGCCATAAAAATGATCATCTCGTAGCGCTTGAAGACGGCCTCACCGCGCTCACGCTTAGCCCAGATAAACAGGATCGCGCCTGGCGCGTAGAGAAGCGCCGAGAGCAGCAGATACTGGATGCCTCCCGCATACAGAAGCCAAAGGGCATACAGCGTGGCCAAGCCACTGATGCAAGCATCCTTCAGGCGATCTTCCGGGGATCTCTCGTACCCCTCGCCCTTCAACGTCAGCATGAGGGCATAGGCAGCGGACCAGAGGTAAGGCACCAGAATCATCGAGCTCGCGAGATACAAGAGACTGAGATAGGTCGACTCACTGAGCAGCGTGAGCAGAAGAAACACCTGGATCAGGCCATTGGATAGCCATAGCGCCTTGACCGGCACCTTGTTGACGTTTTCCCTGCTCAAGGCCGCGGGCATGGTGCCGTCACTGGAAGCGGCACGAAGTATCTCGGCGCACAGTAGCGTCCACGACAGCAAGGCTCCCAATAGCGAGATCGCCAAGCCTGCGCTGATCAGGTATCCCCCCCAGGGACCCACCACATGGCTGAGTACCAGCGCCATGGAAGGGTTTTTAAGACCCGCGAGTTCAGGCTGGGACATGATGCCCATGGACAGGACGTTGACCATGACCAACAGCAGCAGTACACCGAGAAAGCCGAGCACAGTGGCCCGCCCCACATCGCGACGTTCCCGAGCCTTCGAGGAATAGATGCTCGCGCCCTCGACGCCGATGAACACCCACACCGTCACCAGCATCATGTTGCGCACCTGATCCATCACGTTGCCAAGATCAGGGTTGGCCTGCCCCCAGATATCCAGAGTAAAGACGTCCAGCCGAAACCCAATCGACGCCAGCACGATGAACATCACCAGCGGAACCACCTTGGCGACGGTGGTCACGATATTGATATATGCCGCCTGCTGAATGCCCCTCGAGACAAGCCAGTGAACGCTCCATAGCAGCATTGAGGCGCACAGCACCGCGAGCGGCGTATTGCCATCACCGAAAGCGGGAAAGAAGAAACCGAGGGTACTGAAGAGAAGAACGAAATAACTGACATTTCCGAGCCAGGCGCTGATCCAGTAGCCCCAGGCAGAAGAGAAACCAAGGTAGTCGCCGAACCCCGCCTTGGCGTAGGCATAGATACCGGCATCCAGTTCCGGTTTGCGATTGGCCAGCGTCTGAAAGACGAACACCAGCGACAACATGCCGACCGCCGTAATACTCCATCCAATCAGCATCGCTCCAGGAGATGCACTTGCCGCCATGTTCTGCGGCAGTGAAAAGATTCCTCCACCAATCATCGAACCAACGACTAGCGCAAGCAGTGCACAAAGCCCGAGCTTATGTCTGGGTGTTTCCATGGAGGCTTCCTCGCAGGAAAAAAAGTTTGCCGATTCAGCCTACGCTCTTTTTTCTCCGCGATAACGCCCCAAACCGAGGTATTCCCTTCTTCGGTGACTCGTATCAACAGCGTGAAGCAAGACGAATTTATTCGACATCGATCATGAAATGCGGCTCCACAACACATCATTGATCTGCATGCCTGGACGGCAACGATAGCCACCTAATGTGACCACCACTTGGGTCAAGTATTGAGCACTTTCACGAACGTCCACTCCCCTGCTTCAGGACGCCATAAACAGAGACACCTGCACCAGAAAGCCGCCCAAAGGACGTCGTGAACAGAACAACACACAGCATGAGAGAACGCGCAGAGAATACGAGAACGCGCCGAGAATACGAGAACGCGCCGAGACACGACGAACACGCAGGGAGAAAGCACAGGACAAACGAAAAAGAGGAGTCCGAAGACTCCCCTTTCGAGTGTGCTGGCATGGTGCCCCATCCAGCGTGATGTCCTTTCCGGTCAGTCTTGGCCGATCAGTCTTGGCCGGTCAGTCTTGGCCGGTCACTCTTGCGCCAAATCCGCCTGGCGATAGCCGATCAGGTACAGCACGGCATCAAGACCAAGGGTCGAGATACTCTGTCTCGCCTGGGCTCTGACCATGGGCTTGGCCCGGAAGGCAATTCCCAGGCCGGCTGCCGCCAGCATCTTGAGATCGTTGGCACCATCTCCCACGGCGATGGTCTGCTCCATGGAGATGCCCTCGCGCTGGGCGATCTCGCGCAGCAGCAGCGCCTTGCGATCGGCGTCCACAATCGGCTCACGCACCTCACCGGTGACCTTGCCGTTCTCGATGACCAGCTCATTGGCGTGGATTTCATCGAAGCCTAGGCGTTGCTGGAGATAGCGCGCGAAGTAGGTAAAGCCACCGGACAGGATAGCGGTGCGATAGCCCAAGCGCTTGAGCTGAGCCATCAGTGTCTCGACGCCGTCCATTAACGGCAGCTCAGCGGCGATCTCGGCCAGCACGGATTCATCCAGCCCCTTGAGCTTGGACATGCGCTCGCGGAAGCTCTCCTGGAAGTCCAGCTCACCGCGCATGGCCCGCTCGGTGACCTCCGCCACTTCGTCGTAGACACCGTGACGCCTGGCCAGCTCATCGATGACCTCGGCCTTGATCAGGGTCGAATCCATGTCGAAACACACCAGACGACGATGAGTACGCCAGATCGAGTCCTCCTGCAGCGCGATATCCACCCCGTGGGCCGCGCCCAGGGCCAGGGCCTTCTCGCGCAGCGACTCGAGATCGATCTGTTCGCCGCGCAGCCAGCATTCGACGCAGCTGCCCTGAGCCGGCGCCTCGCCGTCCAGCGGCTCGCGTCCGGACAGGCGATGCATCAACTCCACCGTCAGCCCGTGCTCTGCCGTCAGCGCCCCCACTTCGGCCAGGATGCCGGCAGGCAGTCGCGGCGCCAGCAAGGTCATGATCCACCGCGGCTGACCCGCGGTCTGGCTCCAGCGATGGTACTCCTCGGCGCTGATCTGGATCGCCTGCACATCGAGCCCGAGCTCGTCGCCGGTGTGGGCCAGCGCACCTTCCAGGTCCGCCTCGTGATCCAACGCCACCAGGGCCTCCAGCGAGACGATGCCGAAGGTCACGCTCTGGTTGATATCGAGAAGTCTTGCCCCGCTGCGGGCCAGCGCCTTGCCAAGTCCAGCCAGCTGGCCAGGACGAGCCTGGCCGGTGGCACGCATCAAGATTCTTCTGGTCATGTAGTCTGTCCTGTAACCTCACCGCCTTGTATGGGGTGGCGACAACGTGAACCCCCACCGAGGATCAGGCCTCGACGCGCTCCAGCCGATCAACCTTCTGCAGACCGCGCGGCAGCTTGCTGCCCCGACGCCCGCGTTCGCCGCGATAGTAGTCGAGTTCGCCATTCTTGAGCGATAGCTTACGTTTGCCAGCATGGACCACCAGGGTGTCTCCTGGGGCCAACACGACCAGTCCACGCACGAATTCTTCACGCCGGGCGGCCCGGGCGCCAGGAATATCGAGCATCTTGTTGCCCTTGCCCTTGGACATCTCCGGCAACTGCTCCAGCGGGAACAGCAGCAGCCGCCCCTCGTTGGATACCGTGGCCACGGTCAGCTCTTCGGCCGCCGGCAGCTCCACCGGGGGCAACACGTTGCAGCCCTTGGGCAGTGACAGCACCGCCTTGCCGGAGCGATTCTTGCCGGTCAGGTCCTCGAGTCGCGCAACAAAGCCATAGCCGCCGTCGGAGGCCAGCAGGTAGCGGGAGTCGCCGGGAGCCAGCATGACCCCCGCCATATGCGCACCGGCCACCACGTTGACCTTGCCGGTCACCGGTTCGCCCTGGCCACGGGCGCTGGGCAACTGATGGGCCGGCAAGGTGTAGGCGCGGCCGGTATCGTCCAGCAGCACCAGCGGCTGGTTGGTCTTGCCCCGGGCGGCCAGATGGAAGGCATCTCCCGCCTTGTAGGACAAGCCAGCCGGATCGATATCGTGACCCTTGGCCGCGCGAATCCAGCCCTTCTCGGACAGCACCACGGTGACCGGGTCGGCACCGACCAGCTCGACTTCGGACAGCGCCTTGGCCTCGCCACGCTCGACGATGGGCGAGCGACGCTCATCGCCGTGTTCTTCTGCCGCCTGTCTGAGCTCCTGCTCGATCAGATCGGTCATGGCCTCGTCGCTGCCCAGCAGCTCCTCGAGCCGCTTGCGCTCCGCCTCGAGCTCACTCTGCTCGGTGCGGATCTTCATTTCCTCCAGCTTGGCCAGATGACGCAGGCGCAGCTCCAGGATGGCCTCGGCCTGACGATCGCTGAGACCGAAGGCCTCGATCAGGGCGCTCTTGGGCTCATCCTCTTCACGGATGATCCGGATCACCTCATCGATATTGAGGTAGGCGATCAACAGACCTTCCAGCAGGTGCAGGCGATCGTTGACCTTGCCCAGCCGATGCTCCAACCGCCGGCGTACCGTGGTACGCCGGAAATCGAGCCATTCGCCCAAAAGCTCCGGCAGTGGCATCACCCGCGGACGGCCGTCGAGACCGATCACGTTGAGGTTGACCCTGACGTTCTTCTCGAGGTCGGTGGTGGCAAACAGGTGCGCCATCATCGCCTCGATGTCGACCCGATTGGAGCGGGGCTCGATCACCAGACGGGTCGGCTCCTCATGGGTGGACTCATCGCGCAGGTCGGCCACCATCGGCAGCTTCTTGGCCTGCATCTGGGCAGCGATCTGCTCGAGCACCTTGGCCCCGCTGACCTGATACGGCAGCGCGGTGATGATGACCTGGCTTTCTTCCTTGTCGAACTCGTAGCGGGCGCGCATCTTGACGCTGCCACGGCCACTTTCATAGATCTTTCTGAGGTCGGCGCGGGGAGTGATGATCTCCGCCTGGGTGGGAAAGTCCGGTCCCGGCAGGTGCGCCATCAGATCCGCCGTCGTCACCGAGGGGTTACGCAGCACCTGGCAGGTGGCCTCGACCACCTCGCGCACGTTATGGGGCGGAATATCCGTGGCCATACCCACGGCAATCCCGGTGCCGCCATTGAGCAGCACGTGGGGCAGCCGTGCCGGTAGCACCACCGGCTCGTTCATGGTGCCATCGAAGTTGGGCGCCCAGTCCACGGTGCCCTGACCCAGCTCACTGAGCAGCACCTCGGCAAACTTCGACAGCCTGGCTTCGGTGTAGCGCATCGCCGCGAAGGACTTGGGATCGTCTGGGCTACCCCAGTTGCCCTGGCCATCGACCAGCGGATAGCGATAGCTGAACGGCTGCGCCATCAGCACCATGGCTTCATAGCAGGCGCTATCGCCATGGGGGTGAAACTTACCCAGCACGTCACCGACGGTACGCGCGGACTTCTTGTACTTGGCATTGGCGTTCAGCGACAGTTCACGCATGGCGTAGACGATGCGCCGCTGTACCGGCTTCATGCCGTCGCCAATATGGGGCAATGCCCGGTCGAGAATGACGTACATCGAATAGTCGAGGTAGGCCTTCTCGGTGTATTCGCGCAGGGACAGTCGCTCGACGTCGCCCTCCGCCACCTCAATGTCCAGAGTCATGTTCCCTCGTTCTCATCCTGGTCGCCGCAAGCGACGACATGGTATTCCCAGGCGCAACCGGCGCCGCCCGCTCTGCCTCGGCCGGATCAGACGTCGATATCGGCCAGGTTGCCGTAGTCTTCAAGCCAGCTCTTGCGGTCCGAGGCGCGCTTCTTGGCCAGCAGCATGTCCATCATCTCCAGCGTGCCGTCGCCATCTTCCCGGGTCAGCTGCACCAGGCGGCGCGTCTCTGGCGCCATGGTCGTCTCGCGCAGCTGCAGCGGACTCATCTCACCCAGGCCCTTGAAGCGCTGAACATTGGGTGTCCCGCGCTTGCCTTCCAGAGAACGCAGAATGGCGGCCTTCTCGCTCTCGTCAAGGGCGTAGAAGACCTCCTTGCCCAGATCGATGCGGTACAGCGGCGGCATGGCGACAAACACATGGCCGGCGTCGACCAGCGAGGGGAAGTGGCGCACGAACAGCGCGCACAGCAGCGTGGCGATGTGCAGCCCGTCAGAGTCAGCGTCGGCGAGGATGCAGATCTTGTGATAGCGCAGCTTGGACAGGTCGGCGCTGGCCGGGTCGGCACCGATGGCCACGGCAATGTCGTGGACCTCCTGGGAGCCGTAGATATCATGGGAGTCGACCTCCCAGGTATTGAGGATCTTGCCGCGCAACGGCAGGATCGCCTGGGTCTCGCGGTTGCGTGCCTGCTTGGCGCTGCCGCCGGCGCTGTCGCCCTCGACCAGGAATAGCTCGCTCATGGCAGGGTCCTGACCGCTGCAGTCGGCCAGCTTGCCGGGCAGTGCAGGACCAGAGGTTACCTTCTTGCGGGCCACCTTCTTGGAGCTCTTCTGGCGCCGCTGAGCCGCGCTGATGACCAGCTCGGCCAAGGCCTCTGCCTGATCCACATGGTGGTTGAGCCACAGCGAGAAGGCGTCCTTGACCACCCCGGACACGAAGCCCGCCACGGTGCGCGACGACAGCCGCTCCTTGGTCTGTCCGGCGAACTGCGGATCCAGCATCTTCACCGACAGCACGTAGGCGACGCGCTCCCACAGATCTTCGGCGGTCAGCTTGACGCCACGGGGCAGCAGGCTGCGGTACTCGCAGAATTCCTTGAGCGCGTCGAGCAGGCCGGAGCGCAACCCATTCACATGGGTGCCCCCCTGGGCGGTGGGGATCAGGTTGACGTAGCTTTCCATCAACGAGTCGCCGCCCTCGGGAAGCCACTGGATCGCCCAGTCCACCGCCTGCTCGTCGTCGGCAAAGTGACCGACGAAGGGCGAGCTTGGCAGGACCTCGTAGCCGTCCGTGGTCTGGGCCAGGTAGTCGCGCAGACCGTCCTCGAATTGCCAGGTGGTGGCGGTGCCATCGGCCTCGACCAGCTCCACCTTGAGCCCGGGGCACAGCACTGCCTTGGCGCGCAGCAGGTGCTTGAGGCGGCCCACGGCCAGATTGGGACTATCGAAATAGCTGACGTCCGGCCAGAATCGCACCACCGTGCCCTTGGCCCGCTTGGCCGCAGTACCGATGACGTGCAGATCCTCGACCTTGTCGCCGTGCTCGAAGGCCATGGCGTGGCGCTCGCCATCGCGCAGCACTTCCACTTCCAGGCGCCTGGACAGGGCGTTGACCACGGATACCCCGACACCGTGAAGACCGCCGGAAAAGCGATAGCTCGATGAGGAGAACTTACCGCCTGCGTGCAGGCGCGTCATGATCAGCTCGATCCCCGACACTCCGTGCTCGGGGTGCACGTCGATGGGCATGCCACGACCGTTGTCCGACACCTCGATGCCGCCATCATCGCGCACCACCACGCGAATCTCGTTGGCGTGCTCGGCGAGGGCCTCGTCGACACTGTTGTCGATGACCTCCTGCACCAGGTGATTCGGGCGGGAGGTGTCGGTGTACATGCCGGGGCGCTTGCGAACGGGCTCCAGCCCGGAAAGCACCTCGATCGAACTGGCACTGTATTGGGTCATGCGTGGTCCATCATCAGGATGACTGGAATCGTCTCTTTTCTGCCTTGGCGCCAGTCGCGAGGGTCTGCGCCTAGTCCATCACCGGCGCCATCACGCCTGGTTCAAGGCGATGCCCGGCGTGGGCGAACACCGCTGGCAGGTAATCGGCCAGGGCATTGAAGCCGTGCTCCCCTCCGGGATGCAGCACCGCTCTGGCGCCGCGATAGGCCTCGAACGCATCGTGACTGTTCAATGTCTCGTCCTGGGTCACCAGCAGCAGCAGGTAACGCCACGGGGTCACGCTCTCGGGCGTCAGCTGGGCCACCTGGTCACGATGCCCCTGCTCGACCACGAAGCGTTCTCCGGTGTAGGCGTTCACAAAGCTCTGGCCCAGCATAGTATCGACCAGCCGCGCCGGGCGCACCGCCGGATTGACCAATACCGCCTTGAGCCCGTGTCGCTCGGCCAATACCGTGGCCAGAAAGCCACCCATGGAACTGCCCATGACCAGCGGCTGCGGCCCGAGACGCGACATCAAAGACTCACCCAGCGCCAGCGCATCGACGGCGCGTGACGGCAGATCCGGGGTCTCGCAGGGCAGGTCCAGTGCGTCGCAGGCGGCCTTGACCAGGCGTGCCTTTGGCGACGCCCCGGCGCTATTGAACCCGTGCAGGTACAAGATGCCGGTGGCGACTGGCGACGTCTGAGGCGTCATGGGGCTCAGCATAACGGAAAACCTGTATAAATGGCCAGTTTACTGACAGGGCCGCCCCGCTGACCCACTGCGGGATGCAGGGAGCCAGCGGGAACTGTCATCGCTTCAGCGCTCCCGCGAGGCCTGCCAGGTTGCCTCGATCAGGCCTCGGGTGGAATCGTCCATATCATCAAGACCCTGACGCCATTCAATGATGTCACGGGTCTCGTTGGCGATCTTCTTACCCAGTTCAACGCCCCACTGGTCGAAGGGATTGATGCCCCAGATGGTCGCCTGCACAAACACCTTGTGCTCGTACAGCGCAATCAAGGCGCCCAGGGTTTCCGGCGTCAACCGCTCCAGCAGCAAGGTGGTAGAGGGCTGATTGCCACGATAACGCTTGTGCTCGGGCCGTGGGCCGTCCTCGGCAATGGCGTCATCACCCAGCATCAACACGCGCGACTGGGCAAAGCAGTTGGCCAGAGTCAGGCGGTGCTGACCCATCAGGTGCTCACGGGTGGCCGGATCCTCGACATCCTCGTAGCGCGCCAGGGGCGCAATGAAGTCACACTCCACCGCCTGGGTGCCCTGGTGCAGCAACTGGTAGAACGCATGCTGGGCGTTGGGACCGAGCTGTCCCCACAGCACCGGGCAGGTGGAATAGTCCACCGTGTCACCGTCATTGGTGACCGACTTGCCGTTGGACTCCATCTCAAGCTGTTCGAGATAGGCGGCGAAGTACTCCAGTCGGCCGTCGTAGGGCAAGATCGAGTGGGCGCGGATGTCCAGGAAGTTGTTATTCCAGATACCGGCCAGGGCCAGCAGCACCGGCAGATTGTCGGCCAAGGGCGCCTTCTGGAAATGCACGTCCATGGTATGGGCACCGGCCAACAGCGCACGGAAGCCCTCCATCCCGATCACCAGTGCGATGGGCAGGCCAATACCCCCCCACAGCGAGTAGCGCCCGCCGACCCACTCCCAGAATTCGAGCTGGTGGTCACAGGCGATGCCCCACTCGGCCATCTTCTCGGGACTGGCGGATACGCCGATGAAGTGCTGACGCAGTACCAGCTCATGGTCGACGCCTTCCTGGCGCGAGCCTACCAGCCGGGACAGCAGCCAGTCCCGCGCCGTATTGGCGTTGGACAGGGTGTCGATCGTGGTGAACGATTTTGACGACAGCACGAATAGCGTGGTTTCAGGATCGAAGCGGGTCAGGTAGTCGACCAGCTGCGAGCCGTCCATGGTCGAGGCGAAATGGACCTCCACCGGATGAGTCCCCTGAGGACGATAGTCGGCCAGGGCGTGGGTCACCATCAGCGGCCCGAGGTCGGAGCCGCCCACCCCCAGGTTGACCACATCACGAATCGGCTTGCCGGTGGCGCCGCGCCACTGTCCCGAGTGGAAGCGCTCGACCATGGTGGCCATCTTGTCCAGGGTGGCATGCACCGCCGGCACCAGGTCTTCCCCCTCGACCACCAGCGACGCATCGGCGGGCAGGCGCAAGGCGGTATGCAAGGCAGGCCGATCCTCGCTGATATTGACCTTCTCGCCGGCCAGCAGACGCTGAGTGGCTGCCGGCACCCCTGCCTCCTCGGCCAGGTGCAGCAAATCCGCGAGGGTATCCTGATCCCAACGCTGCTTTGACAGGTCCAGCTTGAGGCCAGCCGCTTCCCGGCTGAAGGTGGCGAAACGCCCCTGGTCCTGACGGAACATGTCGCACAGGTGGCGCTGTCCTACCTGTTGGGCCTTGTCCTGCAGGGACCGCCAGGCCTGGGTTTGGTCGATCGTCGGCATCTATCCTCTCCTTGGGCATAGTCTGGGGAGCGGCAGCCTGGGCTGCATCCATGTCACGTCTGCGACGGTTCCCCAGGTCAAAGGTGTAACGGGTCAGCGACGGCAGCTGCCTCATCGTGCAGCGCGGGCCCAGGACGCGTACAATCACAGCCCCCGAGCCCGACAACACTGGCAATCCATGAGTGACGCATCTTACCGTGACGCCATCTTTTCCACACCCCTGGACAAGGTAGCGCGCTTTTCGTTCGACGAGCGTGTCGTCGCCTGCTTCCCCGACATGATCCGCAGGTCCGTTCCCGGCTACGGCCAGATCCTTGGCATGCTGGGCGTGCTGGCCGAGCGCCATCTGCGCCACGGCGCCCACGTCTACGACCTTGGCTGCTCGCTGGGCGCCGTAGGCCTGGCGCTGGCCGGCCAGCTTCCGCGGGACGCCTTCACCCTGACCGGCATCGACCTGTCCCCGGCCATGGTGGAACGGGCACGTCAGACCCTGGCAGAGGAGTGTCCCGAGCACGCCATCGAGGTCATCGAAGGGGACATCCGTCACATCGATTACCGCCCCAGCGGCATGATCGTGCTCAATTTCACGCTGCAGTTCCTGGCACCGGAAGATCGCAACGACCTGCTGGCACGGCTGTATCAGGCGCTGGAGCCCGGCGGCGTGCTGGTGCTGTCGGAGAAGATCAAGTCCGGCGACGAGCAGGACAACGCCTGGCTGGTGGAGCGCTACCATGATTTCAAGCGGGCCAACGGCTACAGCGACATGGAAATCAGCCAGAAACGCAACGCCCTCGAAAACGTGCTGATTCCCGATACCCTTGAGCAGCATCATCAGCGCCTGGCGGATGCCGGCTTCGGCCGCTCGCTGACCTGGTTTCAGTACCTGAACTTCGCCTCCATGATTGCCTTCAAGGAGGCTTGAGTGATCCCCAAGCATCAGCGTGATCTGTATCGCGCCTTCCTTGAACACTCCTTTCGCCACGCCGGCATGGGCACCTGGCTTGCCAGACTGCCCGAACAGTTTGCCAGCGGTCTGGACCGTCAGCGTCATGGTGACCTTCCCGCCTGGGAAAAGGCCGTGGCCAAGCTCCCGACGCTACCGGACAAGCGCCAGGTCCACCTGGACCAGGACACCGTCGAGGTATCGCTAGAGCTGGATGAGAGCCGTCAGCGTCAAAGCGAGAACCTGCTTCGGGCGCTGATCCCTTGGCGCAAGGGGCCCTACCGGCTGGCTGGAATCACCATCGATACCGAATGGCGCTCGGACTGGAAATGGCAGCGCCTGGCGCCGTACCTGGCGCCGCTGCGGGGCCGCAAGGTGCTCGACGTCGGTGGAGGCAATGGCTACCACGCCTGGCGCATGGCCGGGGCCGGGGCCGACTTCGTGCTGGTCATTGATCCATCGCCGCGCTTCTACTGGCAGTTCCAGGCCGTCAAGCACTTCGTCGGCGAGGCCGATGGCGGACGCACCCATTTCCTGCCGGTCGGTATCGAAGACGTCCCTGATCGGCTCGGCTTCTTCGACACGGTGTTTTCCATGGGCGTGCTCTACCACCGTCCATCACCGCTGGAGCACTTGATACAGCTACGGGACGCCCTGCGTCGCGGTGGCGAGCTGGTGCTGGAAACCCTGGTGGTCGAGGGCGATGAAACCCGCGTGCTGGTGCCGGGAGACCGCTACGCCGCGATGCCCAACGTCTACTTCCTGCCGTCGTCCAAGGCCTTGGTTGGCTGGCTTGAAAAGGTCGGATTCTGTGACGTGCGCGTTGTCGATGAAGGCCCCACCAGCCTGGACGAACAGCGCGCGACGGACTGGATGACCTTTCAATCACTGAATGATTTTCTTGATCCAGAGAACCCCCAACTCACCCGAGAGGGACATCCGGCACCACGGCGTGCGGTGATCATCGCCACCCGGCCAGCATGACCGACGGCAAGACGCCCTGCCGAGTCTATCGGCAGGGCGTCGTCATTCGGCACGCCATCGCGACTAAAGGTGTCAGACGAAGTCCAGCACCATGAAATGAGGGTTGTCGACCAGCACCTCCATGCGGGTGATGTCATCGAGCACCACCAGCCGGTCACCTCCTTCAGTGCGCAGCGACAAGCACTCCTCATGGTCCTCGTTGAACGAGGTGTCTACCGCTTCGCCCTGTTTTTCGACCCCACCCTTCAAGGAAAGCTTGACCGGAAAATGGTACAAGCAAGCAAGTTCAATATTATCGTAGAGATGGCAAGCCACCATGCTCATGCCCTCCCCTGTTGATCAACTCACCTGGGTATCAACTCACCCAAGTATTAACTCACCTATGTATTAACTTACTCGTGTCGAGATCTGTGGATCACGTTGAGATTGCCGATATGCGTCGCCCTGTCGATGCCGTGACATGTGACATATCTCATATGCGAGGCATCCTGCCTTTGGTCTAGCCCAGATACCAGCGCGGCACCATTTGGCTGCACAAACCGCGTTAGTTTCACCGAAAAGCACGAGCCTTGCCGCTCAGACAGAGCGCTGGTATTGCGCCAATTCGAGCTACCATTCCTGATCCAGCGGATGCTTCCATCGGTTATCCAGAACGGGCATCCAGAACGGCCATCCCCCCACATAACAAAGGCTCCTGCGTCAGCACGCAGGAGCCTTGTTCGCACTGCCTTGACAGCGTCAGCGGTTCAGCAGGTCACGTACATCCTTGGCTTCCCAGTGGGGGAAGTACTTGCGAACCAGGGCGTTAAGCTCCAGCTCGAAACCTGCCCAGTCGACTTCCCCGACAGACGCGCCCTCGGCACTGGCGGCACCCCGAATCATGCCGGCGCCAACGGTGACGTTGGTCAGACGATCGATGACGATAAAGCTGCCGGTGCCGGCAATCTTCGCATAGTCGTCGATCGGCACTTCGGCTGTCAGCGCTACCCGGCAGCGAGCGATGGCATTGAGCTCAAGCTGCTGCGCCTGGTGACGCTCCAGGGTGTTGACGTCGACCTGGTAGTGAATCGCCTCGACCTGTCCGGACACGGCACGCCCGGCCATGCGGATATCGTATTGGCGACCAGGCACCAGCGCGTCGTCATGCATCCACACGATATCGGCGTCGAAGGCACTCGACAGGGTAATGTCGGCATCGGCTGCCACCAGCCAGTCGCCGCGAGAGATGTCGATCTCGTCTTCCAGGGTCACGGTGATCGCCTGTCCCGGATAGGCATCATCCAGGTCGCCGTCGAAGGTCACGATGCGCTCGACCTTGCTGAGCTTGTTGGACGGCAACACCTTGACCGACTGGCCAGGGCGCAGGATGCCCGCCTCCAGGGTGCCCGCATACCCCCGGAAATCGAGGTTCGGACGATTGACGTACTGCACCGGGAAACGCAAGTCACTGAGGTTCTGGTCGCGGCTGACTTCCACCGTTTCCAGCAGCTCGAGCAGGGCCGGGCCCTGGTACCAGTTCAGGTTGTCGCCGCGCTCGACCACATTGTCGCCCTTGAGGGCAGACAGCGGTACGAAACGAATGTCCGACGCCGACAGCTGCTCGGCAAAGGCCCGATACTCGGCGACGATCTCGTCGAAGCGCTCCTCGGCGTAGTCGACCAGGTCCATCTTGTTGACCGCGATGACCAGGTGCTGGATGCCCAGCAGGTCAGCGATAAAGCTGTGGCGACGGGTCTGGGTCTGCACGCCGTAACGGGCGTCGATCAGGATCACCGCGAGGCCCGCGGTGGAGGCGCCGGTGGCCATGTTGCGGGTGTACTGCTCGTGCCCCGGCGTGTCGGCAATGATGAACTTGCGCTTGTCGGTGGAGAAGAAGCGATAGGCCACATCGATGGTGATGCCCTGTTCGCGCTCCGACTGCAGACCGTCGACCAGCAGCGCCAGATCCACCTCCTCACCGGTGGTGCCCTTGGTCTTGGAGGCCTGGGTGATGGCCGCCAACTGGTCATCGAAGATCATCTTGGAATCGTGCAGCAGGCGACCGATCAGGGTCGACTTGCCGTCATCGACGCTCCCGCAGGTGATGAACCTGAGCAGGTCCTTGTTTTCGTGCTCGTGCAGATACTGCTCGATGTTGTCAGCAATCAGACTGGACTGGTGAGACATGCTGTACCCCTATGGGTGACCCGACGTCGCGCTGGACGTCCGGCCCTTGATCTGTCATCTGCGTCCTTGTCCCCGGTCACTGTCGGCCGGGGCAAGGCGCGTGGCTGAGTGCGGTCGGTGCCGTCGTCAGAAGTAGCCTTCGCGCTTCTTCTTCTCCATGGAGCCGGCCTGATCGTGGTCGATGGCGCGGCCGGAGCGCTCGCTGGTACGGGTCAGCAGCATCTCCTGGATGATCTCAGGCAGGGTCTGGGCCTTCGACTCCACCGCACCGGTCAGCGGGTAGCAGCCCAGGGTCCTGAAGCGCACCCACTTTTCCTCGGGCTGCTCGCCCTCGGCCAGGGGCATGCGCTCGTCGTCGACCATGATCTGCATGCCGTCACGCTCGACCACCGGACGCGGGGCCGAAAAGTACAGCGGCACGATGTCGATGTTTTCGAGATAGATGTACTGCCAGATGTCCAGCTCGGTCCAGTTGGACAGCGGGAAAGCGCGAATCGACTCGCCCTTGTTGATGCGAGCGTTGTACAGGTTCCAGAGCTCGGGGCGCTGATTCTTAGGGTCCCAGCGGTGATGCTTGTCACGGAACGAGAACACGCGCTCCTTGGCCCGGCTGGCCTCTTCATCACGGCGGGCACCACCGAAGGCAGCGTCGAACCCGTACTTGTCCAGCGCCTGCTTCAGCGCCTGGGTCTTCATCACGTCGGTGTAACCGCTGGACCCATGGTCGAACGGGTTGATCCCGGCAGCCTTGCCTTCCTGGTTGGTATGGACGATCAGCTCCATGCCCGCCTCTTCGGCCATACGGTCGCGGAAGGCGATCATCTCGCGGAACTTCCAGGTGGTGTCCACGTGCATCAACGGGAACGGCGGCGGCCCCGGATAGAAGGCCTTGCGCGCCAGGTGCAGCATCACCGAAGAATCCTTGCCGATCGAGTACAGCATCACCGGGTTGGAAAACTCGGCGGCCACCTCACGGATAATGTGGATGGACTCGGCCTCAAGCTGCTTGAGGTGAGTCAGTCGCTTCGGCGTAAGAGAAGCCTGAGCGGCTCTCTCGCGGGCTGGTGCGGAAAGGCTGGTCATGACCGGGACACCTCGCATGACGGAAATAAGGAAGATGCCAGCGAGGATACTGCGAAGGGAATAATAACGTAAAAGAATTAATAACTATCTTTTTAGAACCATAAGAACTTTTGCCCAAGCGCACACAACGACCAACTACGTCCAACGACCCTCCGCGCCCAACGACCATCAGTGCCCAAGCAAGGGGCACCGGACGTGGGCGCAGGTATGTCAGCAGCGCTTGGCTACAGCTCGACCCGTTCCACCCAGGTCAGCCACTCCCCCCCTCGCTTCAGGTCCACCACGCGATAGCCTGGCCGGGACGCCTCATCCACGGCGAACTCATCGCTGCCAGGCAGAAACTGATCCGAGGTAGCCGGACAGGCATACACCTCTACCTGACCATCAGGCAGTGCCCTGGTGCCATGGAAGGCCTGGTGCACATGACCGCACAGGACCATCTTTACCTGCGGATATCGTCCCACCACGTCCCAGAAGTCATCGGCATCCTCAAGCCCCAGGGCGTCGATCCAGGCACTGCCCACGACCATGGGGGGATGGTGCATGACGATCACGGTGGGACGAAGCTCCTGGCCTAGCCGCTGGTCGAGCGCAGCCAGGGCATCCTCGCCCACCCGGCCGCTGGCCTCGCCCGGTATCTGGGTATTGAGCTTGAGCACTCGCCAGGCTCCCGCGTCGACCTCTGCCAGCACCTCTCGCTCTGCACTCATCAGCGCCAGGTCATCATGATTGCCGGGCAGCCAGAACCACGGACAGTCCAGCGCTGCCAGACGCTCTGTGGCCAGGCGGTACGCGCCTTCGGATTCATCCTGGGCGATGTCACCGGTCACCATCACCAGGTCTGGCCGGTCCAGATCCACCGCGGCGATGACCGCCTCGAGCTGGCGAGCGGGCAGGCCCCGTCGGGAGCGAGCCATGGGATCGGCATACAGGTGGCAATCGCTAAGCTGGATCAAACGCATGGCAGTGTCTCGACAGCCCAAACCAAGGAAAGCCCTCCGCCAGGAGGGCCAGCGCAGGGTCAGGGTATCGCAGACAGCGTCGAGCGCAAGCGATCGAGATCAGAGGTTGGGCCCGGAGCTGTGGTCAGGGCAGCTGAGGAAGGTCCAGGGAGTGGCCATGGGCCAAGCCGTGATCCAGCCATTCGCCGAGGAAGCGATTGATCTGCAGCTTTTCATCCGGCTGATGCATGTGCGCGTTGGGATAGCGATAGCGCCCATCGAAATGCCGCCGACGCTGAAAGTCGGTGACTTCTGCCATGCGCACGTCGTGGTACAGGTGCACCCGCATGCGCGGGCTGTCGATGACGCTGTCGAGAACGCCTTCCTGGGTCACGCGAACAATGGTGGTGTAAGGAGCCAACTCTTCGACGTGCAGACGCAGCGCGCCCAAGCGCCGCTCACCATTACGCAGCTCGACGTCGCGAATCTCGCCCTCCTCCAGGTCACCCAGAAGCCGAGACAGACGGATGTAATTGGCGGTGCACTCGCTTTGCAGGGTGCGCAAGTCCGTTACATAAGCGCTGCGATGGGTCACGTTACCTCCTTGCTCTCAACGATGCGCGTTCGGCAGCCAACCAATGGAAACCGATCAGGCACATGGCGTTATCGAGTCGTCCCTGGCCGAGAAGTTCCCAGGCCCGCTGGAAGGGCAACACATGCACGCGAATATCTTCATGCTCTTCATCAAGGCCATGCACCCCGCCCAGCCCACGGGTGTCGACCAGCCCGCAGAACAGCGTCACGCGTTCGTCGCAGGCACCAGGACTAGGATAGTAGCTATGCAGCAGGATGAGGTCACCGACCTCGCAGCCCGCCTCTTCCAACGCTTCGCGACGAGCCACATCTTCCAGCGACTCATCCTTGTCGACCAGTCCGGCCACGCATTCCAGCTTCCACGGGGTGTGGGGGTCTTGCAGCGCTCCCGCACGAATCTGCTCCACCAGCACGACGCTGTCGCGCTCGGGGTCATAAAGCATGACGCCCACCGCATCGTGACGACTGTGGACTTCCCTCACCACGGGCTCGCTCCAGCCGCCTTCGAACTTGCGATGGCGGTAGGTCAGCTTGTCCAGGCGAAAGAATCCCTGGTACAGGCAGTCCCGTGACACCAGCTCGACATCCTGAACGGTGAAGGGGGCATCAATGTGGCTCGTTTCCGGCATGGGGGCCTCCGCTGACAGATCGGCCCATTATCCGGATCGGTCATGGGCCCCACAAGGCGAGTCCAGGTGGGGCCTCCTGTCAAGGCGGAAAACAACAGGAAAGTCGGCGGGGTTCAGAGCTCGTTGAGCAGTGCGCGCGCCTCGGCCTTGAGCGCCTGGTCCGAGGCCTCGCGACCGGCGCGAACCGCGCCATTGATGGCCTTCTCCGCGTGCTGGCGGGCCTCGGCGTCGCGGCCTTCATCGGCCAGGTAGGCGGCATAGTAGTAGTTGACGTCCACCCCACCCGGGCGAATCGCCAGCGCGCGCTTGAACATCTCCTCGGCCTTGTCGTCATCGCCAAAGGCGACCGGCCAGCCCGGCGCGCGGTCGTACAGTGCTCCCAGGGTCACGTAGGCCGAGCCTTCGAGGCCGTTGGCATCCAGTGCGATGGCCCGCTCCAGCGCGCGGCGCGCTGCCTTGGCGTTGTCCAGCGCGCCGAGCCCGCCCTTGGCCTTGGCCAGCGACGCCTCAATGATGCCCTCCCACACCAGCAGTTCGCTGACGTTGGGATTGGACGCGGTAAGCTCCCGGGCCTCGGCAGCCAGCGCCGTCAACGGGGCTTCCTGGGCCGACAGGGCGCTCGAGGTGGTAACGCTCTCCCAGCGATTCTTAATCTGGTCGAGCTCACCCTGCCAGGCCAGCGCCACACCACTGGCGAGGCAAGCGGACAGGGTGACAAGCGTCAGCGCCGTTGTGGCCAGCAGCCGACGCGGACGTTGGCGCAAGGACACGGATGGAACATCAGGCGAGGTGGAAAACAGAGTTCGTGACATTTGGCGGCTCCGGATACTGTTATTGTGATGCACCCTGATGCTGGGTGGTCATGGTGGGCGGCCGAACTGAGCGATCAGGCCCAGCATTCAGACCCAGCAATCAGGCCGAGCACTGACCGGCTGGGGTGTAGCCCGATACGAGAAACCACATCGCGTTCTGGCGCCCTCCTCGAAATGTAACGAACGTTTGATTTATTCGCCAGTCGCATTCTGGCTGAACGCTCACTGCATCGCTCTCCCGGCCTTTCCCCACCACCCAAGGCGCTTGCGCGGCGGCCCAAGTCGCGGCACCCTCGTGGACCTTGTCTGTTTCAACGACTCACCGAGGATCGCCATGAAAGGCCGCAACATGACACGTTGGCGTGACCCGGCCAAGGACCCGCGCCAGGAACCCAAGAGCAACCTGATCACTCAGGAAGGCGCTGATCGCCTCAGGGGAATCCTTGACCACCTCAGCCGGGTCAAGCGACCACAGCTGTCGGCCAAGGTGGGGGAAGCGGCAGCGCTGGGGGACCGCAGCGAAAACGCCGACTACACCTATAACAAGAAGGAGTTGAACCGCGTCATCGGGCGCATTCGCTACCTGACCAAGCGCCTGGACGAGCTGCAGGTCATCGACCGACTTCCCGCCGACACCGACCGGGTGTTCTTCGGTGCCTTCGTCACCCTGGAGGACGAAGACGGCGAAGAGATGTCGCTGCGCATCGTCGGCCACGACGAGACCGATACCAGCAAGCGCTGGATCAGCGTAGATGCGCCCTTGGCCAAGGCCCTGCTGGGCAAGTCACTGGATGACGAGGTGACGGTGGCCGCGCCGGGCGGCGAGACCACCTGGTTGATCACCGAGATTCACTACCGCACGCCAGGCAAGACCGCCGGCCGCTAACCGAAGCTCACAGGCGCTTCAGCGACGCACCGCGCGGTACACGCGAAAGCGTCCGTTGTCGGCCAGGATCTCGAAGCTACCGAAGGCCCGCTCAAGAGGGTCTGCATAAGGCAAGAAGGCGTTGGCCACGAGGATCAGCTGGCCGCCAGCATCGAGATGGTCCGGCGCCTGCTGAATCAACCGGGCCGCCGGGCCGTAGTCGATGGACCGCTCCTGGTGAAAGGGCGGGTTACTAACAATCGCTGTGAAGCGCTGGCCGTCCAGCGCCGAATAGACATCGCTTTCCAGCACCTCCCCCGTCAGCCCGTTGGCCTTGAGCGTGCGCCGCGTGGCTTCTGCCGCAAAGGCGCTGACATCCACCGCCGTGACATCACGCCCCAGCTGCGCCATCCAGGCCGCCAGAATGCCGTCACCGCAGCCCATATCCAGCACCTTGCCCTGGGGTAGCTGCTGCTCCAGCTGTTCGATCAGCAGTTGCGTGCCCTCATCGAACTTGCCGTGGCCAAACACCCCCGGATGACTCGACAGCTGCAGGCCCGCCGCCTCGAACGAGGTCCAGACTGCTTCAGGGTCCAGCGCCAGTGCGCTGGTGCGCGTCTCGAACAGCGAACAGCGGCGTGCGCTGTCGAGCTTGCGACAGCCCATGCCCAGCGCCGCCAGGACCTTGAGCACTCGCTTGATGCCCCCCTGGTGCTCCCCCACCAGCTGCAGCGGCGTGCCCTCGGGCAGGGTCTGGCACAACCACAGCAGCCACCATTCCCCCAAGGCGTGCGCCTTCGGCCAGAACAGTACCGCCCCCGGGGGTGACGCAGGCTCCGTACTGAAGGGCGACAGCGCCGAACGCTGGCGCGCTTCCCAGGCAGCCCGTACCGAGACGTCCGCGCTGACCAGACAACCCTCCCCGGCCTCCAGCCAGCTATCTCGCGGCGGCGCGACCCACCACCAGCCACGATAGTCCGCGTCTTGACGCTCAAGCAGCTGGCATACGGCGGTGTCGGCACTCATGGTGTTATCTCCTGACGCTTGGCGTCTGCCGGCAAGGGGCGGCGAAAGGTGTAAAGCAGATAGCGCCCCAGGCGCCAGTGCGGATCCATCTGGCAATAGCGGTGTTCCAGCGCCACCAGCTGTTCCAGCTCACTATCATCCTGCGGGGGGCGACGTAGATAGTCGTGGAACACCCGGATACCGGCCACGTCCTGACAGACAAGCCCTTCCTGCTCGGCCCAGTCGGTGACCTGAGCATGGGTCAGGGGAGAAATCGGCGTCAGCCGCTGGCGTTGGCCCTTGCCTTCCAGGCGATCTTCCAGCGCCTTGTCCAGGTTACCCTTGACCACATTGGACAGCCTCAGCGCGTCGCGATTGAACACCATCAGTGACAGCTGGCCGCCTGGGGCTAACAACGAGGCCAGGTGAGAGATCGCCTCGCGAGGATCGCCCAACCATTCCAGCACCGCGTGACATACCACCAGGGGCCAGGGTCCCGGCGCTTCGCTTGCCAGCTCCTGCAGCGGCAGCGGCAGATAGCTGGCCTTGGCGGCCACCAGCTCGCGACCGGCTGCGGCCTGCTCGATTCCCGCCTGGGCCCGCTCCAACATCTCGGCAGAGGGCTCAGCCAGCGTTACCTGATGGCCCCGTTGCAGAAACCACTGCGCCTGCTGGCCAAGGCCAGCCCCGACGTCCAGCACCGGCTGCTGCGCCAAATCGAGCATCTCTGGCAGCAGACGATCCAGCAGGGACAGGCGAAGCTCACCGCGCAGGTGGCCGTAAAGTGAGGCCGAGAACTTGTCGGCCAGACCATCGAAATGGCGGTCGCCGCGGGGCGACAGCGAAGAGGACGCTGCGGGCGTATCGACCGCTGGCGACGAGCAGGTCGCCTCGGAAAGCGAAGCAGCGGGGCCGTGTGACGGTTGGGACATCGACAGAAACCAGTGAGATCGCACAAAAGGCGCATTCTACCGAGCATGGCAGGCGCTGGCACCCACCCACGCCCTTCACCGGGCAACTGCGGGTTTATCTTGTGGAGTCAGCCGCTTATAATGCCGCCCCAACGCCCTCTTAGCTCAGCAGGATAGAGCAGCCGCCTCCTAAGCGGCAGGTCGCAGGTTCGAATCCTGCAGAGGGCGCCATTTCAGGGTCCTCATCCCTCCCTGGGATTTCCGCCCTCTCTGGCGCTTGACGAGTCGCATTCCCCCTTCACCAGCCAGGCAAGCGTCCTTTTGACGCCCGTTTTTTCGCCTATCGGCTGAGGCATCTCTTTCCAGTCCAATTCCCCATGCCTTCCGGGAGTTCACTCTTCCCGCCAATTCATTGCGGAAACCCTTGAAGCGCGGAATATAGCGCATTGGCCCGCGGTATTTACTCGATGATAGGCTTGTCCACTATACGACGCTCGCCACGCGCCGAATTATGGTGGAATGAAAGGAAGATCCATACATTTTGATCGGTGGTGCTGCGGGCAAAGCGACGAAACACCACCTTGACCATTGCCACCGTCACAACCAAAGCGATTATCGAGATCGTCAGGCGAAATACTGTCTGCAGCAGATCTTCACGGCAGCAAGGATCGCTGATCCGGCGTCAGGAAAAGCCACTGAGCACTAGGGAAGGTACCGAGACGGGCCATGACAAATATTCAGAAGAAGATACTAGAAGCCGTCGGCGTGTTAAGCAGAAATCGACTGCGCCTATCCACCTTTTCTCAGAATCATATATTTGACGTAACAGAAGGGCTGGACATAATAAAAGTTCCAAGCTTTATATGCACAAGAGACAAAGAATGCCTGGTGCTAGCCGAATCCTGGTTCCGAGAGAGAGGGCTATACCTCTCATGGGGAACCATAGGAGGCACTTTTATTTTAGGCTTCTTCTTATATATCGCACTCGTATTACCTTGGACGGTGGAGAGAGACCTGGGCATCATGGACGCTCTGATTTTTCCCCTGATGGGATGTTTGGGCTTCTTATTTTCCTTTCCTCTGGTATTTGCAGCAAAAGGCGAGTTAAAGAATCAAGGTCTCCAGTACGCCGTATTCAATCAGCGTACTAAAAATATTCATTATGTCAGTGACGTAGATTTTAACACCAGAACGTGTCGCTGGGATGAATGCACCTTCTGCCTTGCCTATTCGGCAGGAGGCATCGAAGGCAACTACTATGAACTGAAGGGTTATCTGCTTGATCAAGAGGGTAGTGTCAGAGATAGCTTCTCATTCGATGACTACTACTATATGCCATCAAACTCAGCCACTTCTCGCCAGGCAATGATTGATGACCTGACGGCCAGATTCGAATACGTACGCCGCTTCATGGAAGAGGGAGCCGAAGCGAAAGAGCCGGTTAGAGGGGGACTGGATTTGACACCTACACTCTCCGAAGCCGCGCATCGGTTCCAGCCCAGGTCCACACCCTCCGACGGCAAGGTGGCTCACGTCATCTATTCGCTAGTGCGGGTCGTATTTCTGGTTCCCTTCAGCGTGCAAGTCGTTGGCCATTACTTTTTCTGCCGCTATTGCCGCCTGCCAACGTGGCCGCAGAGTGTGATTGACGAGTGCGGCGAGGACATTTTTCCCAAACGGTAGTGCTGCCCCATTTCAGGCTAGGGCCCAGCAGCACCACCCAGTATCGGTGCCTACATACGTTCACATTGATGTGACATGACCATGCCGAAAATACTAGATTTACGCCGCACATAAGATCGGCTTCCTACCCATCAACCCCGCCATACAGCGGGGTTGATCCGTTTCGGGCCCTATCAAAAGCGCTGCCCTGGGCGTCCTTGAGTAACAAGCTCTCCTGGCTCACCAGCACCCAGTTGCCACCATACCCCACTCCCCGCCCGCCACCCTGGCGCGCTGTCGACACCCCGCCCCGCCCGCGCGCTAAACCTGCCAGTTTTTATGCACTCATGCGCTAGCCGCCATCACGCACCACTGCTGAGCTCTGCCAGTGTTAGAGGTTCACCAGACCTCATGCGGAATCATGCGAATTTATGCTGAGGATGTGACGCGTTGGAGTAGCGTCAGTAGCGGAAAGCGCAAATCTATGCCAAGTTCGCAACAATATGTTCTCACAAAGGCCTGACTGGTCCGGAGACTGCTTACGACACAAAGCGATCACTCCGCAATAGGACTGTCTACATCAAAGGGAGTTGAAAAGTGCTCGTAGAATCGCTTCGCTTGGTTAATTTCAAAAAATTCAAAGATCAAACATTTGAATTCAACCCGGATGTAAATATATTCGTTGGTGATAATAACGCTGGAAAAAGCACGGTTCTAGAAGCATTGGAAATCGTGCTAAACTTCCAGCATCGTGGTCGTCCTCTCAACAATGAATTCTCTCCTGATTTATTTAACCGCGACGCAGTCGCTGCATTCCTAAAATCTGATAAAACACCTTCGGACTTGCCAGTCCTTGTGATTGAGGCATATATGAAAAACGTGCCCGACTATCGAGGCACGAACAACAGTTTGTTGAAAGATGCAATAGGGGTTCAGGTTAAAGCGAGCTTTGATCCAGACTTCTTAGGCGCCTACCAAGACTACCTAGCCACCGGAGCGCCAATAACTAGTATCCCAGTGGAATTTTACAAAGTCGAGTGGATGGACTTTGCATGGAACGTCATAAAGCCGATGACCAAGAAGTTCCGCGCATTATACATCGATCCGGCTCGTATTCATCCCACGTTCGGCAAGAATCAGTATATCTTGAATGTTCTGAATACCGCACTCAAGAAGGATGAAGCGTACCGCTTAAGCCTTAACTACCGCGAGACCCTACAATCTTTTAACGATACTAAAGAGGTGAAATCAGTCAACAAAGATTTGGATATAGATAATAGGATTACCGATAAAAAGCTAACTATTGCTGCTAACACGATGCCGGCGGGTGCACTCCAGAATGGTTTGCAGTTGGAAGTGGAAGCCGTGCCTTTTCACATGATAGGTAAGGGTGAGCAGAGCAAGGTACAGATCAAGCTGGCCCTCCATAACAAGTCGAAGGACATTGATCTTGTGATGATGGAAGAGCCAGAAAATCACCTATCCCACGTCGAGCTGAGCAGGCTTGTACAAGATATCGAAGATCAGCGAGACGAGAAGCAGCTATTTATCAGCACCCATAGCTCATATGTTTTAAACAAGTTGAGCATTGACAAGATATGCTTGCTCCATGACTCATATAAACGATTGCACCGCTTAGATAAAGACGTAGTGAAGATGCTGAAGCGGTTACCAGGCTACGATACTCTGCGTGTCGCGTTGTCTAAAAAGGTGGTGTTAGTAGAGGGACCATCTGATGAGTTGGTGCTCAAGAAGATATACAAAGATATTAATGGCCGTCTGCCTGAGCAGGATGGGATCGATATCATCGTAGTGCGCGGCGTGGGCTTCAAAACGTTCATCGAGATCGGAAAAGAAATAGGTACTGCTATAAATGTCTTGAGGGACAATGATGGGGACTACGTAAACAACGTGGTTGAAGCGCAAGAGGATTACGAGGCGTATCCGAATATCAAGCTTATCTCATCTGAGGATAACAACGAATTTTCACTGGAGCCTGCAATGATCTCAGCAAATGCCACATCGGAAAGAGAACTGATGGCGTTTGCAGAAATCATACTCTCAAAAAGGACATATAACCTTCTATCCGCGAAACCAACATTCGATGACAAGCGTACTTTCATCGTTGAGTGGTTCAAGAGCAAGGATGGCGATGGAAAGGGAAAGAGAAAGGTCGACTCTGCCATTAAGTTGTTTGAGACCACAGAGCAGTTCAAGTATCCCGACTTCCTCTGTGAGGTACTGAGTTTTGACTAACATATTATGTATAGCTGGAGCAGGATCAGGTAAAACCCACAAGATAATCACCGAGTCGATCGCGGAGATTGAACGCGGAGGAAAGGTTTTAATAGTAACCTACACAATTAGCAACCAGCAGGAACTGCGGCGTCGATTTTTAGCTGCTTTTGGTAAACACAGTGATCAGTTCGTAGTGAAAGGCCTATTCTCGTTCTATCTAGAAGATATGGTGAGGCCGTATCAGCAAGCTCTATTTGCGCAACGGATCGACGGTATATTTTTCAATGAACAAAACCCTCACCTGAAGCCGGGATCAAAATACATGTTGCCCGGACGCAAGGAACAGCTAGAAGACAAGAGCTATAACCCAAATCACTTCCTGACTCAGTGCAATACGAAGGCCCATACAGGCTTTCTAGCTAAGCTGGCGGCTCGGATTGGAAAGGCCAAGAAGAATGCTGCAGCGACTCGGCTTGGCGATATCTACAGCCAAGTATATTTTGATGAAGTGCAAGATCTGGTTGGATGGGATTACGAGGTACTCAAGGTTCTAAGCAGAGCAATGAAGTCACCCATCACTTGCGTGGGAGATTTCCGACAGACTGTGTACGAGACAACGTTTGGCCAAAAGGCGCCTAAAACGGCCTCAGAAAAGATTGCAGCGTTTAAGTCCATGAACTTCAAGGAAGACACGCTCATGCAAAATTTTCGGAGTATCCAAACGATCTGTACTATTTCTGATGAGGTGCATAAAGGCGCTTACAAGGCGACTATATCAGCTGTTCACGATATCCCGAATGAGTTTACACATCACCTTGGCGTTTTCATCGTTAAACAATCTGACGTTACCGATTACGTCAAGACATATCATCCTATAGTCCTGCGCTGGAACATGGCTTCTGGGAAAAAGGTTCTTCCTGCTTGGGCTCGCTGCTACAATTTTGGTGCTAGTAAAGGGTTGGGGTTTGATCGTGTACTGATTTTGCCGGTGGACAGCCAGATGCATTTCGTCTTAGATGGCGCGACTCCTTTCCCTGCAAATTCCGAGATGGCGCAGAATAAGTTGTATGTTGCTATCACGCGGGCTAGGTACAGCCTGGGATTCATCGTGCCGGACGAGAAAGCAAAGCGATTACGCTTACCAGTTTGGGAGAATCCCCTGGTTTGACTAGTGGTACTAGGTACTTCACTGAGAAAAGATGGGGTGATCTCACCCAGCATTGGTGGACACCGATCTAAGCGATGATTCGGGCCTCGAAAACCTCCGGGCTGATCATTCCAATCGCACTGTGCCGGCGCTGCCGTTTGTAGTTCAGCTAAATGTACTCGAACACTTTTTTAGCTAATAGAAATTGGTGCTTACTTTTGGCCTATCAGTAGGTTTTTTGTAACACACGATAATCCTATATTGCAAACGAGATTTATTGAACTGCCGGATTTCTGCTTATTCCATTAACTCACACCTAAACTCTGCTTCGCCGCATGCTCAATGCAAAGTTAGTGGAACGCATTTACCAATAATCCAAATTCAACGTGTAGCTATCAGCTAACCAAGGGCAGGGCGCTCTTGTTTAATTTTCATTAAGAAAAAACGGCAGGATAGTCGTTGATTATCGCCACGAAAGATGATGGTGTTATTACCGGAATTAATGTATGGTAATATTCTTTGGCTTTACCCGCAGCCACCATCTCACTTCATGTTATAGATTATGACAACCATAAAAATCCTTTTGAAATTATTCGCAACATTATTAGTTATACAGATGGATTCGGACATCCAAATTGGCAACCGGATAAACTCGTGCTTTTTTATCAGAGTAACCACAGTGCGGATGCCGCTTAAAAAGTTTCTGCACTCGGAAAAATTACTCGCTGCGCTCGCAATTTTTCGATGAGCAAGGCGTTATGTCAGATGAGGCCGAAAAAATGAACCTATTAATGCCATGCATGGAATGCTTTCGAGAGCTAGGCTACCCTACAAGCGAATTTGCATTGCTCGAGTTTCGAGATGACGGACGATATGAAATATGCTGCTCCCGTGGGCATAGATCAGTAACCGTCTTGCAACAACAGAAATTCGAAATTCTCTTTGATATAGGGGCAAATGCGATTCTGGATGGGTATTATCGGGAGGCAGTATCCTCATTTACATCAAGCTTGGAGCGTTTTTACGAGTTCTGCATAAAAGTCCTCTGTAGAAAAAGAGGTATCAAATCCGATGTCTTCTCAATGGCGTGGAAGAAAGTATCTAATCAGTCTGAAAGGCAACTTGGAGCCTTTTTATTTCTTTGGGCGAGCGAATTTGGGGAAGTGCCAGATCTGTTATCAAGTAAAAATGCAGGATTTAGAAACAATGTGATTCATAAAGGAAAAATCCCGACAAAAGAAGAGTCACTGGAGTACGGAAACACAGTATTGGCTATTATACGCCCAAAAATCTCTCAGCTTAAATCTGTTTGTGATGATCAAATAAGGGAAGTCACGTTCGAACATATCCGAGACTGTTCCAGCCACGGGGAAGGAGAGGTGCCTGGTGGAACGATGTGCGCAAACACCATAGTCAGCCTCACAACAGCCGAAGAAAGACATAATAGCCAGACTTTAGAAGAAGCTCTGGCACGACTTTTGGAAAGGCGAGACATAGTGACATCAACCGAAAGCATAACAAAGGTGTGAAAACGACATGCCTACGCGTTGCTCCTGTACGCAATTTACAGCGGTGTTAATCATGCTTTTCCGAACGACTGCTCTTGGCCGAAAGTGGGCATGGGGCGTGCCCTTCGCTGCGAAGGAATGGATGCACAGCCTTGTGGTGAGGGAAGATGGTATAGCGAATGGTATAACAAAAACCCAAAAAACCAAGAAAAACATTTAAAACAGATAGTTAATTAACCATATCGAATTCTGAAGAGGCCGCCATCAACGTATCTCACGCCACTACAAAACTCTTGAACACCCAGCATCACTTAACGGCCTACGCTCACTCGTGATACTCCTATCACGTGCTGATGTTTCGCCAACCACACTGCTCAGACAGTTGTGCTCTAAGCTGTCATACGGCATTCGAGTGATCTGTGCCATGTCAGAGGCAGCGAGCTTGACGTCTTACCGCGTTCATGGCGCAACATTGTGCGGAGGTGTATTGAATCGTCTTGAGTCACTTCCTGCTACGGGGAGCATTGCCCTCCTTCAACCCTCTGTTTTCATATGAAAGCGCTCTCGATAGACCCCAGGGCTAAGTCCTACGCGTTGACGAAACAGCCTCGTAAATGAGCTCACGTCGCTATAGCCAACTTGAACCACAATTTCTTCAACACTATGGGAGCTGCTGTCGAGGAGCGCACGGGCTGTTTCCAGCCGCAACTCCTGCAGGTAGACCAGCGGTGTCTGGTTCATGACGGCGCGAAAGCGCCTGATCAGCGTTCTATCGCTGACAGCAAGTGCTTTGGCAAGATCCGTCATCCGCACACGTTTCGACATATGGCGTTGCAGCCACTGCTGAGCCCGGCTTACCAGAGCATCTGAGTGCTGCTTCCTCGCCAGCAAGGGGAGGTAGGGAATCTGGCTCACCTGACTCACATCTATCAGCATGGTCTTCGCACATTGCGATGCGATAACAGGTCCGGCACAGCGCTCGATAACACGTATCGTCTGAATCAAGTACGACGCTGAGGCGCCTGCGCACATCAGGCGATCATCTTCCGTCACTACGGACTGAAGCCGAAGGTCCACCTCTGGGAACCTCTCGCGAAACTGGCGCTCAAGCCACCATGTGGTAGTGGCCACTCGCTCATTCAGCAGGCCTGTTTGTGCAAGAACAAACGTACCGGTGCAATTGGCCGCCACCCAGGCCCCTGCCTTCCATTGCTGCAACAGCCACTCACTTGCCCCCGCTTGCTGTGCGAGGAAGTGATCGAACTCACGCGAACCGCCGTAAAAAACGCTAGGAACGAACACCAGATCATAATGCTGCCGTGTGTCCAGCGGATGCGTTTGCAAAGGAAGGCCATTGCTCGCGGTGATGGGGCCTCCCGCGGCTGAGACAAAGTCCCAGTGAAAGTAAGCCGACACCGGCGCCTGAGCGAGACGCAGATGGGAATTTGCCACATTCAGGATGTCGGCAAAGCCCGCCGCAGTCGATGCATAGCACTGATCAAGAGTGAGAATGGCTGCATGGGGCATAGGATGTCGTAAATCGCATACTTTATGTCATTTTACACACTGTATGTGGATGCCATAGGCCTGTCCAATGTCGATGACCACCGTCGTCTCCCATCTACCGGAACAGGACCCTTCCTCATGGAGCGAAGCGAAGCCATTCAGTGCAGTGTCCACGACAGCATCATGCACATACGTATTGACCGGCCTGAAAAACGCAATGCGATCACCATGCCGATGTTCACTTCACTTACCGCAGCCCTGAACGACGCCGAACAACGGGATGATGTGCTCTGCATTGTGGTAACAGGCAATGGTGAGAGCTTCTGCGCAGGACATGACCTGAAAGCCTTCGAGGAGTGGCCTCAACAGCCCGAGGACCCGGTGCCATGCTTTTTGCATGCCATCGCCAACGTGCGCAAGCCGCTAGTCATCGCTGCGCATGGCTCTGCTGCGGGAATAGGCGTCACCTGGCTTCTGCATGCTGACTGGGTCGTCACAAGCGCTGAAACGACGTTCAAGCTACCCTTTGTCGCCCTGGGCATCGCTCCCGAGGCGGCAAGCTCTATGCTGCTTCAGCGCGCCATAGGGCTTCCGCGTGCCAAGCGCTTGATCTTCGGTGGAGAGGCCTTCACAGGTGAAGAGGCGTATCAGTGGGGGCTCGTCGCAGAGCTATCACCGCCTGAAGAGCTGCAAGAACGGGCATTTGAGCGCGCAAGAGACTTCGCATCAAAGGACCCCATCATACTTCGGCGCATAAAGGACTGGTTGCATCCCGGCGATGAGTATCACCAGCGCATTGACCAGGAAGTGGAAGAAATCAATGCGGCGGTGGTTCGCAGGAGGGCATCCAAAGAGCATTAGGGAATCAGACACCCAACACTAAGGCGGACAATCCCCTCCCCTGGGCTATCTCTTCGATATGGGGAGAGCCCGGGTCCAAGGATGTGATGGACACCTGGCAGTCAATCGAGCGGGACTACCGTCGAGATAACTCCCGCACTACGTCCAAGCAAACGATAAAGGCGCGCCCCTCGGCACGCCTTTCACTGCGATTCTTCTACGAATTCAGGTGATCAACGCTTAGCGCAAATCAGCCTTCGCAGCTTTCGCCCAACCAGCGGCCTTCCTGATGGATGGTGACCTGCTGGCCGTTATCCATGTCGATCACGCTGGCGAAGTGCTCGTCGCTGTGGAGGGTGATGTCCGCATCGAAGCTGGTGCTGCGTGCACCGGCGGTGCATGAGGCCTGGGCGTCGATGGCGTTGCCATCACGGTCGATGGTGATGCCCTCACAGCCAGATTCGGTCCAGTCCTTGCGCATAGTGGCGGCCAGGTCATCGGACTCTTCTGCAGTCATGCACTGGGTAGTGGTTCTTTCTTCGGTCATCTCGGCGGGCAGCTGTGCGCCTTCCATGCTCTGGGTGATCTCCCACTGGCCCGGCTTGAGATCTGCAGCCAGGGCGGTGGATGATACGGCAACGAGCAGTGTCGCAAGCAGAAGGTGACGTGACATGGATCCATCCTGTCGATAAGTGAAGCTCAGTATCCTATCAACGCCAAGGACACACTGCATAAATTACGGCGCTCGACATCTCGACTACTGGCGGTGCTCACGATCCTTATTTTACCGCATGTAAACTCCGGTCTTTCCGCTCCGGCAGCGACCGACCTGTCATCGCTCGAAACATGTATTCAGCGTTTCCCTAATACTCGGTGAACACCGTGCCCGGCAGATCACACGGCTAGCTCGACCGCGCCTTCTCAGGGCCTTCTCAGGGGGCTGCTCAGGGCCTGCTTATGCCAGGCTGACGGCGGCGGCACCTGCTGGAGCGATGACGTGGCTCAGCATGGAGGCCACCTTGGCGGAGTGGGACTGCGCCATGCGTGTCGCGGTTTCCTCGACGTAGGGTCCCATCTCGTGCGGGTCCAGCGCACGCTGCACCATTCCCAGGTACTCGGCCTGATCGGCACCATAGTCACGGTTGCCCAGGGCTACCTGGCCGACGCCATAGTCACGGCCGAAGGCGCCGAAATAGATCGATGCCAATGAATCGCGCGCGTCACTCTGTTGGAGACCCGCCATGGCGGTTTCCATCGGCATGAAGCGGGCCTTGCCTCGGGCGGCGATACAACTGTCACAGGCCATGGCCAGCTCGTGACCACCGTAACGGGCAATCCCTTCTACCCGGGCGATGGTCACCTGGGGCAGTTGACCAATACGGGTCAACAGTGCCTTGAAGTCCTGATAGGCGTATTCATTGCGGACGTTGAACTTTCCATCCAGCTGCTGGCAGCTGCTGCCACCAATCTGGGCGTTGAAGATATCGGGATGACGCGACTGAAAGACCACGACGCTGATAGTGACGTCCAGCTCCAGCTGCTGTACCACTGTGGTCAACTCTTCCAGTGCCAGCTCACTGGAGTGTTCGGTGGGCGCGTCGCTAAAGCTGATCCGGGCGATAGCGTCGTCGATCTGAACATCTAGGGTGGCAAGCTTCTGGTAGCGCATGGGGTGTCTCCGCTGGCATGGTCGCTTGGTGATGTTGGCTTAGCGACACTGTTCTGTTGTCGTCGTTGTCTAAGCCAACTTAGCGTGCCGTTGGACCAAGCAGAATAGCTACTTTCCGCTTTCAGAATTTAGGTTTTCTATATAATGCCAGAGCACTTGATGTAAACGCTTGAAGCCGCGAGATAATACCCTCCCCTCATCTTTCAGGAGTCAGCGCATGGATACCGACGGCTTGCGCCTGTTTGTCCTGGCGGCGGAAACACTGAATATCAGCGCAGCCGGACGTCAGCTGGGAATCGCCCCCGCCGTAGCCAGTGCTCGACTGTCGAAGCTGGAAACCCAGGTGGGGGCCGACCTGCTGCACCGTTCGACCCGCAAGGTCTCGCTCTCACCGGAAGGCGCCGCCTTTCTGCCTTTTGCCAGGGAAATGCTGGCCCAGGCAGATGCCGGGCTTGCGGTGCTTGGCAAGGACAGCGAAGACGTGGTCGGCCGACTGCGTTTCGCCGCATCCAGCACCTTCGCCCAGCAGTACATTGCTCCTATCCTCCCGGAGTTTCTAGAACGTTATCCGGGCATCAGCGTCGATCTCCGGCTCTCCGATACCCAGATGAACCTGATCGAGGGCGGTTATGACCTGGCCCTGCGCAACTATCCCATCGAGGACAGCAGTCTCAAGGCGCGCAAGCTGGCCGACGATCGCCGTATCCTGTGCGCCTCCCCCGGTTATCTGGAACGCTACGGGGTGCCCACATCCCCCCAGCAACTGGCCGAACATAGCCTGTTGGTGTTCCAGGACGGGGCGCCCCGCGCGCTGGCCAAGCATGGCGTCAGAACCCCCCACACCTTTCCCCCCGCCGGGATCAAGCCGCGGGTGTACTGCGATGACGGCGCCAGCATGAGATACGCCGCGGTGGCGGGAGTCGGCATCACCATGCATGCGCTCTGGAGCGTTCGCCACAACCTCGACCAGGGCAATCTCATTCGCGTGCTGCCGGACTACGAAGTGGACGATCGATCGGCAATCTGGCTGGTCTACCCAAAGTCCAGCGTGGTCACGGCCAAGGTCCGGGTGTTTATCGATTTTCTGCTGGAAAAGATCGGCGACCCGCCAGTCTGGGAGCGCTAAAAACGGCGCGGGCTATGTCGTCACGGGCCAGCTTCGCGAAATGGAAGAAACTGATTCCGGCCTCATGGCGTTTTTCTGCCGTGGCGATTCGGACATCCTGAGCAGCAACTCAACCCCTGACTCAGGAGTCGCACCATGTCCGCAACCACCAAGTCCGCCAGCACCCTCTCCACCAGCACCATGCACGCCATGGTCCTCAACGCCTACGGCCCCGACGCACCCTTTGAGCCGGCGACCCTGCCGCGCCCCACGGTGACACCGGGTCACGTGCTGGTGCGCGTCAGCGCCACCAGCGTCAACACCATCGACACCATGATCCGGCAGCTCGGCCAGGAAGAGCTGCCCATCGCGCCGGCCCTTCCCGCCGTGCTCGGCATGGACTTCGCCGGTACCGTGGTCGAGGTCGGCGAAGGCGTCACCGACGTTGCACCGGGGGATGAGGTCTACGGCTGCGCTGGCGGCCTGGGTGATCTGCAAGGCACCCTGGCGGACTACATGCTGGCAGATGCTCGGCTGATTGCCCGCAAGCCTGATCGCCTGTCCATGCGCCAGGCAGCAGCACTGCCGTTGGTGGCGATCACTGCCTACGAGGGTCTGACGCGGTCAGGCGCAGGTAACGGCCACAAGGTGCTGGTCCATGGCGGCGCCGGTGGCGTTGGGCATGTGGCAGTGCAACTGGCCAAGCACTTCGGCTGCGAGGTCTTCGCCACCGGGTCTGGCGCCGCCCAGCTGGCCCAGATCGAGGCCTTCGGCGCGACCGCCATCGACTTCAAGGAACAGTCCGTCGAGGACTACGTGCAGCGTTACACCGACGGCGCCGGTTTCGATGTCATCTTCGACAGCGTCGGGGGGAGCAACCTGCTCAACTCCTTCAATGCCGTAGCGCTGAATGGTCAGGTGACCACTACCCTGTCTCTGGCAGAACTGGACATGTCGGCGGCACACTTCAAGGGCGCATCGCTGCACGTGATCTTCATGCTGATTCCGATGATTCACAATGTCGGCCGCGAGGTTCATGGCACGATCCTGGCGCGCCTGGCAGAGATCATCGATGCCGGTGCACTGACCCCATTGGTCGACGACCACCGCTTTGGCCTTGGCGATGTCGGCCAGGCGTATGCTCATCTCACCTCCGGCAAGGCCGTGGGCAAGGTGGTGGTAGAGCTGGACGCCGAAAGCGACGCCTGATCGCCCCGCCAGGCGGCCCGGCCAACCATGCCTGGCCACGGCGCGATTATTGCGTCCTGAAAGACAAAGGGCTCGCCATCAGGCGAGCCCTTTGTCTATGGCAAACGCGAGTGGCGACCTGCGCAGCATACGCAGGGGCCAACCCCGGCTCCTGTCCTGTCACCGCTCCACTCTCTTGCTCTAGGAAAACCACCGCGCCAGCTTGACCCGCGCCAGTTGTCGATGCTCTTCCTTGACGTAGGAGGCCACGGTGATCAGTGCCACCGCCAGCATACCCATGTCGTCGGTGTAGCCAATCAGCGGGGTCAGATCCGGCAGCGCGTCGATGGGAGAAATAAAGTAGCCCAGCGCCCCATAGATGGTGGTCTTGGCCCACACCGGGGTGTCCTTGTCGCGAGCGGCGTAGTACAGCGTCAGCGCCCGTGACAGGGTGACCTCGCCAGCGGCCTTGGCATAACGGCTGACCTTGGCCCAGAAGCGTTCGTCCGAATAGTGTTCCGCGTGATCTGGTTCATCGGCCAGGATCACTTCTTGCCTGGTGTTGTCATTCATCTCATCAACCTCCTGATCAGCTACCGGCAGCCTGGCCTCATTCCGTGAGCCAAGCCAGCACTGCGTCAATGCCTGCCTGGACGAGTCGCTGGATAGCGCGCCATTGAATGCCTTACCTGCACCGCATGGGCTGCGGGATCTGCACCGCGGACGCCGGGCACCGCTCGGCTGAGGTATGCAGCCCTTGCTTAGTGAAGCAGGACTGCCGCGGCGACTTCAATGGGTCTGCTGGGCGGGCACTGGCATCGATCTGCGTCCGCCCAGGGCTCATCCATTACCTGGGGTCCAGTATGACGCCAGCATAGCGCGATCTTCCTTAACCCCGGATAGATTGTTGTCGCAAACGAAAAAGTGTTTCGGCCCCAGGTGCCTTTTTCCCGTCAGCTTGCGACAGCACACTCGTGCCATGACCCTTCTGTTGATGCCTTACATAAGGCAGGAGCCACAATGAGCTTGCAACGTTTGACCCAGGGGCCTCTCACCATTGGTCTTGAGCTCCCCCTGGATAACGACTGGAGCCAGCCGGGCGAGGCGTCGAGACGACGGGACGATCGCCCCTTCGGCGTACCGGATCTGAGCGCTCACCTGGAGCGCGCCCAGCTGGCGGACCAACTTGGCTTTCGCGCGCTGTGGCTGCGCGATGTTCCCCTCTACGACCCCAGCTTCGGTGACGCCGGCCAGGTGTTCGAGCTGTTCACGTACCTGGGGTATCTCGCGGCATCTACCCGGCAGACCCTGCTGGGTACCGCGGCAGCCGTGTTGCCGCTGCGCATGCCGTGGCTGGTAAGGAAGGCCGCCGCCAGCGTGCAACACCTCAGCCACAACCGCCTGCTGCTGGGCGTCGCCAGCGGAGACCGCCCGGTGGAATACCCCTTGTTCGGTGTGCCGTTCGAGCAGCGAGGTGAGGCCTTTCGCGATGCGGTAGCGGTGCTCAAGGGCGATGCCGACCAGCGCCTTGACGCGGGACAGGCCCTGCTGCCGGAGGCAGAGCAGCCACCATTGCTGGTCGCCGGTCTGGCTCAGCAGCGCCCCGACTGGGTCGGGCAGCACATGGACGGCTGGCTGGCCTACCCAGGCACCCCCGACGACCACGTTCGAAGAGTCGACCTGTGGCGCAGGGTGGCCGGCGACAAGCCCTACGTCAGCTTCATCCACCTGGACCTGGCCGAGAACCCTGAGGAACCGCCACGCCGACATCGCTTCGGCCTGCGGGTCGGCAGCCAGGGCCTGATTCAAGAGCTGACGGCCATGCAGGCTGCAGGTGTCAACCACATCGGGCTTAACCTGCGGCGCACCCAGGCCCCGATCGAGGATACCCTGCAGCGCCTGGCTGCCGAGGTACTGCCCACCTTTCACCACGACGCTGAGGCGTCGTCGTCTTCTACAACGCAACAGGATGTTACCCATGCCCCAGCATGACACCTTCAAGGCCTGGACTTGGCACGAGCCGGGGGAGCCGCTGTCCCTCACCCTGGAAGATCACGAGATGCGCCCCGCCGAGGCCGGTGAGGTCATCGTCGATACCAGGGCCATCGGCCTGAACCCGGTCGACTGGAAATTCATCGCCATGGAAAGTCGCCTGTGGCAGCCCGGTCAGATTCCCGGTGTCGATGCGGCCGGCGTGGTGATTGACGCCGGCCCTGGCGTCGACCACCTGGCACCCGGCGACCGTATTGCGGTACACACCTCACTGGCCGGGCCCGGCACCTTTGCCACCCGACTCAGGCTGCCCGCCCGTGCGGTCATGCGGCTTCCGGATGGTATCGACTTCATCACCGCGGCGGCGTTCCCGTGCCCGGTGTTGACCGCCTGGCAGGCCATCGAAAAGCTGCCCGACACGACCGGTGCGCAGCTGCTGGTGTCCGGCGGCTCAGGCAGTGTGGGGCGTATCATCGTGCAGCTGGCCAAGGCGCGTGGCTTCCACGTGATCGCCATGTCCTCTCCCGAACGCCATGAACTGCTGTACGCCCTGGGGGCCGACGAGGCCATCAGCTCACCCCATCAGCTGACGGCACCGCTCTTCGCCGTCATCGATACCGTGAACGGCGAGCACGCCCGCCAACTGTCACAGCATCTGGGCGCCAATGGCCATGTCGTATGTGTACAGGACCGCTTGGACGGCCCAGTGGCGCCGCCGTTCGAGCGTGCCCTGTCCCAGCATGAGGTGGCGTTGGGCGCATTACACATGACCGGCACCGACCAGGACTGGCAGGCGCTGGTCAACGCTGGAGAGACACTGCTGAATCAGGTGGCCGAAGGTGCCCTGTCGCTGTCCGATGTGGCGGTGGATGAGTTTGATGCGCTGCCGACCCGCCTGAGCGAGCTCAAGCACGGCCCGCGGCAGGCAGGCAAGCTGGTCATCCGCGTAGACGGCTAGGCGGTAGACGGCTTAGCGGCGCAAGGGCTGGCGACAGAGCGTCGCCCGCCGCTGTCAGATGGTGCGGTCAGACAGAGCGGTCAGGCGGAGCGGTCAGGCGGAGCGGTCAGGCGGAGCGGTCCGCCACTGGGCCAAGGGGGCCGGCCGCCTTGCCGTACATCTCGGCAAAGCCTGGGATATACGCCTCCCACTTGGGGGGCGTGCCGACCATCTCGCGCAGAATCTCGATAAACCGCCGGGTCCGCAGCGGCATCTCGCGATGGGGATACAACAAGGTGATGATGCCAAAGGCCGGTAGCGGCAGGTCGGTCATCAGCGGCACGATCTTGCCCTCCTTGACCTCATCACTCATGGCAAAGGCTGGCAGCACGCCAATGCCCATCCCAGCCATCACGCCCCGTTTCACCACTTCCGCCTCACTGGTACGCATCTGGCTGTTGAGCGGCAGCTTCTGCTCTCGTCCCTGTTCGTCCAGATAGGGCAGGTAGTCCACCTGAAACTCGAGGGAGCTGAAGGTCAACGCGGGCAGCCGCGACAGTGTGGCGAGATCGCGGGGCTCTCCATGGCGCTCGATAAATTCCGGGCTTGCACCAATCAGCAGATGGTTCGGTGCCAGCGGCGAGGATACCAGCGTCGAGTCCTGAATATCCCCCACCCGCAGGACCAGGTCGTAGCCCTCCCCGATCACGTCGACCCGACGCTCCTCCAGCTGCAGATCCACTTCGACGTCAGGATAGTGTTCGCGAAAGCGACGCATGGCCTCGAAGCCCAGGCAGCGACCAAGAATGCCGGGAGCACTGATCTTCAACCTGCCGCTGGGTGCCTGCTGCAGGTTCTCTGCCAGCGCCTGAGTGTTATACATCCATTCCCGCAGCTCGCGGCCCTGCTGCACCATGGCAAAGCCTGCCTGGGTCAACGACAGCGAGCGGGTAGAACGATTGAGCAGGCGGACGCCCAGCTCCTGCTCGAGCCTCGCGATATGCTTGGACACGACGGACCGATCCAGCTCACGCCGCTTTGCCGCCTCAGAGAAACTGCCAAGTTCCGCTACGTCTACCAGCAGCAGCAGTCGGCTGGGTTGGTCCATCGTGTCTTTCCTCGTGTGGGGGTTGGGAGCAGGGGGCCCGGGGCTGAGGTCCCGGCGCTGGGATCTCGGGGCTGGGATCTCGGCCTGAGACTGTGGGGGCGATTGATTCAGCATAAAACCGTGCATATGTGGCAACAATAATGTGCGACCAACCGGTCTAATACAACCCCCAATCAACGATTACACTGGCCAACCTTTTTTCGAGGAGTCGCCAGATGTCACATCTCAGCCCCCCGCGCGACCCCCAGGTGGCGTCGCAATCTCCCTCTCGCACCCTGCCCAGTGCCAGCATTCCCTCTGCTGGCCGTCTGCTTCTCGGGGTGCTGGGGATGGCCAGCCTTGGCCTGTTGCTGGCGGCTTGCCAGCCCAGCGAGGGCCAGTCGAACCAGAATGCCTCAGGCGCGGCCAGCGAGGCCCCCGCCGTCGAGGTCGTCGAGGCCGTGCGCCAGCCGGTCTCGAACTGGTATCGCTACACCACGCGCCTCGAGGCACCGGAGCGGGTCACCCTGCGTCCCCGGGTGACCGGCCAGGTCGCCGACATTCTGTTCGAGGAAGGCAGCCTGGTCGAACAGGGACAGCCCTTGGTGCGCCTGGACCTGGCCCCCTTCGAGGCACGTGTACGTGAGCTGGAAGCCCAGCTCGCCCGAGGCAAGGCAGAGCAGGCCCGGGCCAACGGCGAGGCCAATCGCGCCAATCAGCTGGTTGGCCGCAACCTGATGGCCCGCGAGGAAGCCGAAGCACGCCGGGCAGGCGCCCAGGCCCAGGGTGCACAGGTCGCGTCCCTGCAGGCCCAGCTCGACAGCGCGCGCCTGGACCTGGCACACGCCGAGGTCACCGCGCCGATCAGTGGGCGCGTCTCGCGTGCCGACCTGACCGTGGGCAACGTGGTCAGCGCCGGGCAAAGCGTGTTGACCACGATTGTCAGCACCGACCAGGTCGACGCCTACTTCGATATCGATGAACGCACCTGGAATCGCGACTTCGCGGCGGTGACAGCCGACCAGGGCTGGCCGGTGGAGCTGCAGCTCGCTGGCCAGGATGAGTTTGCCTTCGAGGGCCAGCTCGACTTCATCGACAACCAGGTGGATGAAGCCACCGGCACCCTGCGAGTGCGTGCCCGCTTCGATGCGGCGCATCCGTCCCTGCGTCCCGGCGCCTTTGCCAGGGTGAGACTCGCCGCTGCACGTGACCGCGAGGGTGTGCTGGTGCCCGACCGTGCCATCGGCACCGACCTGGACGCCAACTTTGTGCTGGTGGCTGGCGATGACGGCACCCTTGCCTACCGCAAGGTGACCACCGGTGCCCGTTTCGGCGCCTGGCGCGAGATCACCGAAGGCCTGGAGGGTGGCGAGCCGGTGGTCGCGGCAGGACCGTCGAAGTTTGGCCCCGGCATGGCGGTGTCTCCCCAGGTCATCGACGGGCCGGACCGCTCCACGCTGGAACAGCTGCGCCAGCGCACCGAACGCCTGGCCCAGCGGCTGGGCGGTTCGTCCGGCGAGATTGCGGACACACAGCCAGCGCCGAGCGCCAAGGGCCCTGCTGACGCGCTTGCCGCGGACAGTGCCGCGGGCGGCGACGAAGCACAGGAGCGTTCATGAATCTGTCGAGTTTCTTCATTCGCCGTCCGGTGTTCGCGGCGGTCCTGTCGATACTGATCGTGGTGGCCGGAAGCCTGGCGCTGGTCAAGCTGCCGATCTCGGAGTATCCCGAGGTGGTGCCGCCCACGGTCGTGGTCAAGGCCAACTACCCAGGCGCCAACCCTGAAGTCATCGCCAAGACCGTGGCGACGCCCCTGGAGCAGGAGATCACCGGGGTGGAGGGAATGCTGTACATGGATTCCCAGTCCACCGCCGATGGCAACCTGACGCTGACCGTGACCTTCGCCCTCGGCACCGACCTGGACCAGGCCCAGGTCAACGTCCAGAACCGTGTTGCCCGCGCCACTCCCCGCCTGCCCCAGGAGGTTCAGGCCCTGGGCGTGACGACCGAGAAGTCGTCTCCCAACCTGACGATGGTGGTCCACCTGACCTCACCCGACGGTCGTTACGATCAGCTGTGGCTATCGAACTTCGCGCGGCTGAACCTGCAAGACGATATCGCTCGCCTCGATGGTGTCGGTGATGTGCAGCTGTTCGGCGCCGGCGAATATGCCATGCGGGTGTGGCTGGATCCTGACGCGGTGGCTTCCCGTGGCCTCAGCGCCAGCGATGTGGTGGCCGCCCTGCGCGAGCAGAACCAGCAGGTCGCGGCGGGTAGCCTGGGCGCACAACCGGCGCCCAGCGAGAGCCAGTTCCAGCGCCTGCTCAACGTCAAGGGACGGCTGTCGTCGCCCGAGGAATTTCGCGACATCGTGATCCGCGTGGACGACGATGGCCGTATTACGCGCCTGGGTGACGTGGCGCGGGTCGAGCTGGGGGCTGACCAGTATGCCCTGCGCGCTCAGCTCGATGGCAAGGACGCGGTCGCCATGCCGGTCTTCCAGCGCCCCGGCTCCAATGCCATTGCGCTGTCCGATGGCGTGCGCGACTACATGTCCGAGGCGGCCAAGGCCTTCCCCGATGGCGTGGGCTACGACATCGTCTATGACCCCACCGTCTTCGTGCGCGGCTCCATCGAGGCGGTGGTCCACACCCTGCTCGAGGCGGTGCTGCTGGTGGTGGTCGTGGTCGTGCTGTTCCTGCAGACCTGGCGCGCCTCCCTGATCCCGTTGATCGCGGTACCGGTCTCGCTGATCGGCACCTTTGCGGTGATGCAGTTGATCGGGGTATCGATCAACACCCTGTCGCTGTTCGGGCTGGTGCTTGCCATCGGCATCGTGGTGGATGACGCCATCGTCGTGGTGGAGAACGTGGAGCGTAACATCGAGCTCGGCCACTCCCCCTACGAGGCGACCCAGATCGCCATGCGTGAAGTGACCGGTCCGATCATTGCCATCGCCCTGGTACTGACCGCCGTGTTCGTGCCGACCGCTTTCATCAGCGGTCTGACGGGTCAGTTCTACCAGCAGTTCGCCCTGACCATCACCATCTCGACGCTGATCTCGGCCTTCAACTCGTTGACCCTGTCACCGGCGCTGTCGGCCCTGTTGCTCAAGCCGCATGGGGCGAAGCCGGACTGGCTGACCCGGGTGATCGATGGCCTGTTTGGACGCTGGCTGTTCGCCCCGTTCAACCGTGCCTTTGCCGCCATGTCGCGGGGCTATACAGGTCTGATTCGCCGCCTGCTGCGCTTCGGTCTGATCGTCGGCCTCGGTTATCTGGCGCTGCTCGGTCTGACCGGCAAGCTGTTCCAGGAAGTGCCGGGCGGTTTTATCCCCTCCCAGGACAAGCAGTATCTGGTGGCGATGGCCCAGCTGCCCGACGCGGCAAGCCTTGAGCGCACCAGTGAGGTCATCAGCGAAATGCAGGAGATTGCGCTGTCGACCCCGGGTGTCGCCCATACCGTGGCCTTCCCTGGGCTATCGGTGAACGGCTTCGTCAATGCCTCGAATTCGGGCATCGTGTTCACCCCGCTGGATGCGTTCGAGGATCGCCAGTCGCCGGAGCTGTCTGCCAGCGCCATTGCGGCTCGCTTGAACGCCCAGTTCAGCCAGATCGACGAGGCCTATGTGGCGGTCTTCCCGCCGCCGCCGATTCTGGGACTTGGCACCACAGGAGGCTTCAAGTTGCAGCTGCAGGACCGCGGCAACGTGGGGTTCACCGGCCTGTTCGACGCGACCCAGGCGGTCGTGGCAGCGGCCAACCAGGATCCGCGCTTGGCCGGCGTGTACTCCAGCTATCGGATACAGGTGCCGCAATTTGACGTGGAGGTGGACCGCGAGCAGGCGTTGGTGATGAATGTCTCGCTGGATGCGGTATTCGACACCCTGCAGATCTATCTGGGCTCGCTCTACGTCAATGACATCAACCGCTTTGGCCGCACCTATCAGGTACGCGCCCAGGCCGATGCCGAATATCGCCTGGATGCCGAGGCCATTCGTCAGCTCAAGGTGCGCAGCAACGACGGTCGGATGATCCCGCTGGGCAGCTTCGTCGACGTCAGCCCCACCACGGGACCTGACCGGGTAATGCACTACAACACCTTCGTCAGCGCTGATATCAACGGCTCACCCGCGCCCGGCATGTCCAGCGATCAGGCCAAGCAGGCCATCGAGGAAGTGCTGGCCGACACCTTGCCTTCCGGTGTGGACTACGAGTGGACCGAGGTGACCTATCAGCAGGTGCTGGCAGGTAACACCATGATCTACGTCTTCCCGCTGGTGGTGCTGCTGGTGTTCCTGGTGCTGGCGGCCCAGTACGAGAGCTGGTCACTGCCCTTCTCGATCATCCTGATCGTGCCGATGACACTGCTGTCTGCCATGGCCGGGGTGTGGCTGACCGGGGGAGACAACAACATCTTCACCCGTATCGGACTCATCGTGCTGGTGGCGCTGGCCTGCAAGAACGCGATTTTGCTGGTGGAGTTTGCCAGGGAACAGCAGGACCAGGGGCAGTCGCGCCTCGACGCCGTGCTGACCGCTTGCCGCCTGCGCCTTCGTCCGATCCTGATGACCTCGGTGGCCTTCACCGCGGGTGTTATCCCGCTGATGCTGGCTAGCGGCGCCGGCAGCGAGATGCGTCAGGCCATGGGCGTGGCGGTGTTCTACGGGATGATTGGCGTCACCGTCTTCGGCCTGCTGCTGACTCCGCTGTTCTACGTTGGCGTGCGCCGCATGGTGGAACGCAAGCGCGCCAACTCTAGCCCCAGCGCTCCCGCACTGGAGGGCGATGCCCCTCATCATTGACCGCGCGCAGTGCGCGAGCACTGCAACGAGTTCCAATGCTGTTTCGATGACAGCCCTCTTGCCCCGGCCTACCCCAGCCGGGGCTTTTTTGGTCCATCGCCGACAACGGTAAACAGGTAAGGCTTGGGACAAGGGGAACACAGAACTGGCGGCGCGCCCACGAAAGCCCATGCCGGCCACCTCGGCGAGGCGGCCCACAAAGGATGAATCAGCAAGGATGTATGAGGAAGACCGGCTCAGGAAGACTGAATCAGGAAGGATAGATCAGTGCGGACGATCCTGGCGCAGGGCTTCGATGGCATCGGCCATATCCTCGGCGAGGGCGTGCACCGCAGCGCTGTCGACATCACGCTGAGCAAAGGCCCGCAGTCCCATCACTTCGGCCTGCATCCGGCGGCCGAGGCGCACCGGATCTGCCCCAGCGGGAAGCTCCTGGGCATCACGCGCTGCTTCAAAACGTTCGACAAAGCGCTGCTCCATCGCCACCAGCAGGGTCTCCGCCTTGGACAACGCCACCTGTTCACGCTCGCCCAGCTCCAGCAGGCTCTTCATCAACATGCAGGCGCGGCTGGGCACTTCGCTGTCACGCAGGCCTCCCAGCTTGCGCAAATAGGCGGCAAGCCCGGATAGCGGTGACGGGTGCTCGGCCATGATGCGTTCCAGCTCTACCAGGGCCAGACGGGCATAGCGTTCAAGGGCTTCCTGAAACAGCGCATCCTTGCTGCCAAAGGTGGCGTAGATGCTGCCAGGACGCATGTCGAGCACCCGTTCCAGATCCTTGAGCGAAGTCGCATGAAAGCCTTTCTGCCAGAACAGGTGCAGCGCTCGTTCCAGTGAGTCCTGGCGATTATGCAGTGTGGCTCGCGGCATGGTGAATCCGATGTTCCCGGTCAGTGGCTGACCTTCAGAAAATTGAGTGTTCGCTCAAATTTTATCTTGAGTGATCGCTCAGGTATAGCTAGAGTATGCCGGAACGGCTTTCAGCACGGTCTGCTGGCGGCCAATTTTGAGCAATCGCTCAACAAAACGGACTCAATGGCGGGTGCAACGCTTTAGGCTGCCACGGCCTGCGCCCTGACCACAGACGCCATCACACAGGAGGCAACATGACTCGCTTCACTCTCCATGACAAGCAAAGTGCCCCAGCCGACAGCCAGGCACTGCTCGACAACTCCGTCAAGGCGTTCGGCATGGTCCCCAACCTGCATGCGGTCATGGCCGAGGCGCCGGGCCTGCTGGAAGGCTACCAGCAGCTGCACCAGCTGTTCCTGGACTCCAGTTTCGATGCGGACGAAACCACCGTGGTGTGGCAAACCATCAACGTGGAGCACAACTGCCACTACTGTGTGCCGGCGCACACCGCCATCGCCAAGCAAATGGGCGTGGACGATGCGGTCAGCGATGCCCTGCGCAACGAAACCCCGCTGCCCAACGAGCGCCTCGAAGCCCTTCGCACCTTCACCCTGAGCATGGTACGCGAGCGCGGATTCGTGGATGCCGATGCGGTCCAGGCCTTCCTGGATGCCGGCTACACTAAGCGCCAGGTACTCGAGGTCGTGCTGGCACTGTCACAGAAGGTGATGAGCAACTACACCAACCACCTGGCCGACACTCCGGTAGACGAACCCTTCGCCAAGTTTGACTGGCACAAGGCAAAGTAAGTCGTGACTGGGCAACGGACCACCCTGCAATGCTACCTTGGCCCGTTACCCATCACACTGCCCTCCTCGCCATCTGTGCTGCTCTCAAGGACCGATCCTCCATAATGCAGATCGCGCCTGAAACCGATAGCGTAGGTGCGAGGCAGCTAAGGAATAGCGAGTCAAGGCAAGCTCGTCCATTGCAAGGAGGTGATATGAGTGATCACGCAATTCCCAAGGTGCTGGTCTTCGACGTCAACGAGACGCTGCTCGACCTGACCCACCTGGAGCCACTGTTCGAGCGGCTGTTCGGCGACCCTGGAATGCTGAGGGAGTGGTTTGCCCAGTTGATCCTTTACTCACAGACCATGACCCTGTCGGGGCTCTACACCCCGTTTGGACAGCTCGGCGCTGGCGCGCTGCGGATGACAGCCGATATCCATGACATCGCCCTTGAGCAAAGCGATATCGATGAGCTGGCATCTCGCATCGGCTCCATGCCCGCACATCCGGATGTGGCCCCAGCGCTTGAACGGCTGAAGGCAGCAGGCTTCCGCCTGGTGACCCTGACCAACTCTGCCCCGGGCGCCTCACCGTCGCCACTGGAAAGGGCCGGGCTGAGCGACTATTTCGAGCGCAGCTTCAGTGTCGAGCCGGTCAGGCAATTCAAGCCCGCCGCATCCACCTATGCTCAAGTCGCCCAGGAGATGCAGGCCGAAGGGCATGAACTGTGCCTGATAGCGTGCCATTTGTGGGACACCATTGGCGCCCAGGCATGCGGCTGGCAAGGGGCACTGGTCCTGCGTCCCTACAACGCTCTGCTACCGGCGCAGAACGTCCCGATGCCTGACTATATCACCGATAACCTGTCACAACTGGCAGATCAATTGATCACTTAACCCTATGTTATATATTGGTTTCTAATTCCAAGCAGTAGCAGGACAGGGCGGTCTCAATGAGTAAGTGCAATAGTCACTATACCGACGATTTGCTCCACCGCACGTTACGCGAACGATGCAGCTGTAGCTGAAAAGACTTAAGGGTTTGCGCTGGCGTCGCCCGACGACTTCAGCGCTTCTCTTATTCAGCACGTCTCTCATTCAGCGCTTCTCTAGGCACCAGCAATAATCTGGCGAATTGATAGACGGCTATCGACAGGTGGCTATCAACAGAGCGGTCAGGCCATATGTGACAATTGTCACCTCAAGATGCCGAGACTGACTTTTTCTTTTGCCTGGTCTTGCCAGATCTTCACGCTTTTCATCTCTCTCGTTTTTTCTTGCGCTGTTGCCCCCTCTTTCTCTCTCCCCTCTTTCCTCTCCCGTGGCGCCTCTTACAGTGCCTCGCTTCTCCGGGCGCTCGTTCAGAATGCGCTGCGACATCTGGTCAACCACTCACTGCAAGATGCACCCAACCGCAGGTGTCCTTAGGAGCATTAGGAGCATTAGGAGCATTAGCGGCATTTACAATAAACCTACAAAGTAACAATGCCGTCGATCTCGTCAGTAAATACCGGGAAATAATAGGGTTAATCAACGAATCGGAGTCATTCTCACCTGTTGCCGTAGCGGAGATCTGGCTCAGCCGAGGTTTTCAGCACATAAACTCAGCGAACGTTATCTATACTCGGCCTGGGAACAAATAAGAACCCATCGCTAGATTTCGTGATTCAGAGCAAGCGCTATCGTCAGGGAGACGTCAAGGTGTTCAAAAATCCTAAGTTGCCAACAGGCTCGGCCCACTGGTGCCACTGGCTGACGGCCAGTCTGGCGCTGTCCATGTCGGCCTCTGCCCTCGCCCAGGACGACAGTGCGTCACAGGAACAGGACTCCGAGAGTTCGGGCAAGCCGAACATTCTGGTGCTGTGGGGTGACGACATTGGCCAATCCAACATTTCTGCCTTTACCCACGGACTGGTGGGCTACCAGACCCCCAACATCGACCGCATTGCCGACGAAGGCATGATGTTCACCGACTACTACGGTGAGCAGTCCTGTACCGCCGGCCGCTCCTCGTTCATCACCGGGCAAAGTGTGTTCCGCACGGGTCTGTCCAAGGTGGGCCTGCCGGGTGCCGAACAGGGTATCAGCGAAGAAGATCCGACCATCGCTGCCATGCTTAAGGCAGAAGGCTATGCCACCGGTCAGTTCGGCAAGAACCACCTGGGTGATCGCGACGAGCACCTGCCCACCAACCACGGCTTTGATGAGTTCTTCGGCAACCTCTACCACCTGAATGCCGAGGAAGAGCCGGAACACCCCGACTATCCTGGCGATCTGGAAATGGCAGACGGTCGCACCTTCCGTGAGACCTATGGTCCCCGCGGCGTGATCAAGTCCACCGCCGATGGTCAGATCGAAGACACTGGTCCGCTGACCAAACAGCGTATGGAAACCGTCGACGACGAGACCTCCGCTGCGGCACTGGACTTCATCGAGCGCAAGACCGCTGAAGGCACCCCGTGGTTTGTATGGTGGAATGCCACGCGCATGCACTTCCGTACCCACGTCAAGGACGAGCTGCGCGGCGTCTCCGGCCAGAACGAATACGCCGACGGCATGGTCGAGCACGACATGCATATCGGCCAGTTCCTCGAAAAACTGGACGAACTGGACATCGCCGACAACACCATCGTGTTCTACTCCACCGACAACGGGCCGCACATGAACACCTGGCCTGATGCGGGCATGACCCCGTTCCGTGGTGAGAAGAACACCAACTGGGAAGGCGGCTGGCGTGTTCCGGCCATGGTGCGCTGGCCGGGCCACATCGAGGAGGGCGCGATTTCCAATGAAATCATGCACCACATGGACTGGATGCCCACCCTGCTGGCGGCGGTCGGCAACGACACCGTCAAGGAAGACCTGATGGAAGGTGGCGTAGAAGCCATCGGCCGGGAGTACAACGTTCACCTGGACGGCTACAACTTCCTGCCGCTGCTGACCGGCGAGACAGAAGAAGGTCCACGCAACGAGGTGTTCTACTTCTCGGACGACGGTGACCTGACCGCCCTGCGCTACGACGACTGGAAGCTGGTGTTCATGGAGCAGCGTGTTGAGGGCACCTTCGAAGTCTGGGCCAACCCCTTCACACCGCTGCGCGTGCCGCTGATGTTCAACCTGCGCCGCGATCCCTATGAGCGTTCACAGCTGACGTCCAACACCTACTATGACTGGCTGCTGGAGCACTCCTTCCTGCTGGTGCCGGCCCAGGCCTACGTGGGTACCTTCCTCGAGACCTTCAAGGACTTCCCGCCCCGCATGAAGGCGGCAAGCTTCAGTCTCGACCAGGTCATGGAGGCCCTCGAGCAACCCGCCAGCGTTCAGTAACGCTGCATTGCCAGGATACAGGCCGCTCCCCAGGGAGCGGCCTGTTGCGTCATGACGACCGATCGCTCCAGCGACCTGCCCTTCATCGAGGATGCTTCGCCATGAAAACCTTCATTACCCCCCGCATGCTGCCAGCCTTGCTGGTGGCCGTCCTTCCTTCCCTCGCTCAGGCGGATCCGCTGCCGTCCTGGAATGCGGGTCACAACAAGAGCGCTATCGTCGACTTTGTCGAGGCCGTCAGCGATCCCACCAGCGACGACTTCGTGCCACAACAGCAGCGCATCGCGGTATTCGACAACGACGGCACCCTGTGGGGCGAACAGCCCGCCTACTTTCAGCTGATGTACGCGCTGGATCGCGCCAGCGAGGCAGAGCCGGAGCAGCTGACCAGCGAGCTGCACCAGGCCGCCGCCGAGGGCGATATCGAGACCGTTCTGGAAGCCGGCGAAGAAGGCATTCAAGCGCTGCTGTCCTTGTCCCACCAAGACGTCTCCCTCGACGAGTTCGAGGAAGATGTGTCCGACTGGCTGGCCAACGCCACCCACCCGGACACCGGTCGCTTCTACGCCGACATGATCTACCAGCCCATGCTGGAACTGTTGAGCTACCTGCGTGACAGCGGCTTCTCCACCTATATCGTCTCCGGCGGCGGACTCCACTTCATCCGCACCTTCGCCGAGGACGTCTACGGCGTTCCCCCGCAGAATGTCATCGGCAGCACAGGGGGCCTGGAGGTCAAGGATCTGGACAGCGACCCCAGCCTGTACAAGCAAGAGGGTGATACCTGGATCAACGATGGTCCTCTGAAAATCGTGTCGATCGAGCGTCATATCGGCCAGCGTCCGATCATGGCGGTGGGCAACTCCGACGGCGACGTGCCGATGCTGATCTGGACGACCCAGGGAGATGGTCCGCGTATGGGCGTGCTGGTCCACCACACCGACGCCGAGCGCGAAGTGGCCTACGACAGGGACAGCCATATCGGTCGCCTGGCCGACGGCCTGGACCAGGCAGAAGACCGCGGCTGGCAGCTCATCGATATGGCCAGCGACTGGCAGCGGGTCTATCCGCAAGCGCCCTGAGCGCCAGCTCCACGATTAAACACGTCATCCGTCGGTTCAACCAAACGACGGATGACGTGATGCACAGTCCCTATGTCTTGCGCCGTCGACCACTTTGCTCTAACATGCGCCCCCTCTTGACGTCACCACTCGTGTGACGACTGTGCGCCCGTAGCTCAGCTGGATAGAGTACCTGACTACGAATCAGGTGGTCGGAGGTTCGAATCCTCCCGGGCGCGCCACTTTTTTACTTCTCCCTTGTTTACTGCCCCCTTATCCCTCCTGCCATCTGCTCCGACCCCGGCGTCTTTTCTCCTGCACCTTTTCCCGAACCGTTCTCCTGCACCTTTCTCTTAACCGTTATCCTGCTTCTGCCTCATGCCCCAACGGGAACCGAGACAACACCGAGAGAAAGCTGAGAAAACTCGGAAACGTCGCGCCAATATTGATGTACGTCATTTGAGCCTCTAGCTCGACCCGTGGCAGCAAGAAAACTTACATTTTGCTACCAAAAAAGACATTCCCATTATTTACCGCTATCGAAGATAACCACGGCGAACGTGTCGATAAACATGCGACAACGTGCGACATGTCGAAAACTCCCTCAGCAAGAGCCACGGATAACTCTCCCCTCTGACGTAATGACGTCAGCTCGGACCCTCTTATACTGCGACAGGCAGTCGACAGGATATGACGCGTCATAGTAGTTACCAGGGTAAATATAGTCCCGACAATAGTCCCGACACGAGGCATACTGAATCATTCTTCAGGTCGCGATGCTTCGCTCACCGGGATCAATAACGACGATAAAACGAGATGTTAGCGACACACCTGTACAGTAGCCTCAAGCTCGCTGATATCGCACTTTCTGACGTGCGGTAATCATCGCCACGCGAGGCCAAGCGGTGTCGGCATCCACGGTGGCCATATCGAAGTGGTCGCGGAACGTGACCAATGTCTCAAGGATACGAGCACATGGGCGCAGCCAGTTACCTGCGGCAGGACCCTCTTCATACAAGCGCAGACGGTGATATCGCCTGCGCTCGGCAAAGCCTGTTCGGGCATCGCTACAACATGGTCTCGACGAGGCCGCTGCACGCCATTGGCAAGTGGTCGACATGGCCACGGACTGGCAAACCATCTACCCGGAGGTTCCATGAGTCTGCTTGAGGATATTCGGGGGCTCGAAGCCGCCGTTGGAGAGTCCATCGTTGGCCAGCGCGAGGTGATCCGACGCCTGCTGATCGGCCTGCTGGCGGGGGGCAACCTGCTGATCGAGGGACTGCCAGGCCTGGCCAAGACCCGCGCGGTCAAGGCCATGGCGCGCAACCTGGAGGCTGACTTCAGCCGTATTCAGTTCACGCCAGACCTGTTGCCCTCCGACGTGACCGGCAGCGAGATCTATCACCAGAGCGAGCAAGGCTCGGTGTTCCGCTTCCAGCCGGGGCCACTGTTCGCCAACCTGGTGCTGGCAGATGAGATCAACCGGGCCCCAGCCAAGGTGCAGTCCGCCCTGCTGGAAGCCATGGAAGAGCGGCAGGTGACGGTGGCGGGCAAGACGCACCTGATGCCGGAGCTGTTCATGGTGCTGGCGACCCAGAACCCCATCGAACAGGAAGGCACCTACCCGCTGCCCGAAGCGCAGATGGATCGCTTCATGATGCACGTGCGGGTGGACTACCCGAGCCGCGAGGAGGAAGTCGACGTCATCCGGCTGGTGCGCCAGGAAGAGCAGGCCAAGGCCGCCAGGGATGCCGCAGCGGAAGGTGATCGCCCCGTGGCGGCGACTCCGGCGCCGCTGGCCCAGTCAGCCATCTTCGCCGCGCGCCGCGAGATCGCCATGCTGCATGTGGCCGAGGCCATGGAGCAGTACATGGCGACGCTGGTAGATGCCACCCGCCATCCCGCCGATTTCAGTGAGGAGTTGGGCCGCGCCATTGAACTGGGTGCGAGTCCCCGCGCGTCACTTGCCCTCGATCGCTGCGCGCGCACCCACGCCTGGCTCGAGGGGCGCGACTATGTGGATCCCCAGGACGTGCAGCAGGTGGCTCCCGATGTGCTGCGCCATCGAATTGCACTGAGCTTCGAGGCGCAAGGACAGGGCATGACCAGCGATGACGCCATCGCCACCCTGCTGGGCTGCGTCGCGCTGCCCTGAACCGTCCAAGGAAGGTCACCATGCGCAACCCACACACCGCCAGGAAGGCTGACCCTCGCCCCGGCTCTGACCGGCGCGTGCACGTCGACCTGCAGCATCTGGCAGGCCTGGAGCCCCACGGCAACCGCCTGGCACTGCTGCCGCGGCAACCCGCGCGCAGTGTGCTCAATGGCCGCCACGGCTCACGCCTGCGCGGTCGCGGCCTGGACTTCCTCGAGCTGCGTGACTACCAGCCGTCAGACGACGTGCGCAGCATCGACTGGCGCGTCACCGCTCGCACCGGTTCCCCCTACGTGCGGGTGTTTACCGAGGAGCGAGACCGTCCCGCCCTACTGGTGGTGGATCAGCGCATGTCGATGTTCTTCGGCAGCCGCCATGCGATGAAGTCGGTGGTCGCCGCCGAAGCCGCCGCTCTGCTCAGCTTCGCGGTGCTGCATCAGGGAGATCGACTGGGAGGCATCGTGGTGACCGATGACGGTGTCGAGGAGTTCAGGCCGCGCCGCTCGCGTGCTCAGGTCATGCGATTCTTGACCTCTTTGGCGAGTGCCAACCAGCGCCTGGAAGCCCGTCGTCCGGCCCCCTCGCCCACTTCTCTCGATCAGGTGCTGGTCTCGGCGTCACGCCTGGCGAGTCGCGATCACCTGGTCATTGTATTGAGCGATTTTGACGTGCCAGGGCCGCGCACCGAGGCCATGCTCAGCGCGCTGCGCCGCCATAACGATGTCATTCTGGTCGCGGTCAGCGACCCGCTGGCCGATGCCCTGCCAGACGACATGAGCTGTCTGGCCACCGACGGGCGCCAGCACGCGCGCCTGGACACCGCAGAAGCGGCCCAGCGTGAGGCGCTGGAAGGTGTCGCCCAGAGGCGCCGAGCCGCACTGGACGCCTGGTCGCGCAAGTTCGCCATCAGCCTGGTGTCACTGTCCGCCGGTGCGCCGACGCTGCCCCAACTACGCCGCCTGTTGGGGCTCGCTCCGACCCAGGACGACGGCCTGACCTCGGGCAAGGAGAGGCGGACATGACGCCGAGCGCCGACGTAAACGACATTACCTTGCTGTCGGATTTGATCGATCAGCTGTCACCGGCGCCGGAACCGGCGCCGATTGCCTGGATCCCTCAGACCTGGGGCTGGGCCGTGCTGGCCGCGCTGCTGCTGGCCCTGCTGCTGTTTATCGGAGTGCGCCGGTGGCGTCACTGGCAGGCCAATGCCTATCGCCGAGACGCACTGCGGGAGCTGGATCTTCGCCTCTCCCAGGAAGGCACCCCCGCCTTGGCGGAGGTGCTCAAGCGAACCGCCTTGAGCGCCTATCCCCGGCAGCGGGTCGCCGGGCTCAGCGGGGCCCGCTGGTGGCAGTTCCTTGACCAGACGCTGCCGACGACGCCCTCGCCCGCCTCTCGGCGTTTTGATGGTCCGCTGGGGCAGGAGCTGTCGGCAGGAACCTATCGCGACAGCGCTGCTTCGCCGTCCGCGGCACTGACTCAGCTTGCCCGTCAATGGATACGCAAGCACCGCACGGATGCCCCGACGCCGCATGACGACCAGGGAGCCGACCAATGATGGAGCTGGCCAATCCCTGGGCCTTCGCACTGCTGCCCCTGCTATGGCTGGTCCGCTGGTTACCCGCCTATCGCCGCCCCTTGGCCGCCCTGCGTCTGCCCTTCTTTGATCAGCTGGTGGAGGCGGCAGGCAGCACGAAGGCGGGAGAACAGCGTCGCTCTCCCTTGAGCCGTCTTCTGCAGCTCACGATCTGGGTGCTGATCGTGGTGGCGCTGGCGCGCCCGGAAAAACTCAGCGAGCCCATTGTCTGGCAGAGTGCCGCCCGCGACCTGATTCTGGCGGTGGATATCTCCGGCAGCATGGACGAACGTGACCTGGTCGACAGTGAAGACCAGCCGCGCCAGCGCCTGGCGGCGGTCAAGGACGTCATCCGCGACTTTGTTGCTGACCGCGAGGGCGAGCGTCTGGCGCTGATCGTGTTCGGCACCCGCGCCTACGTTCAGGCCCCGCTGACCGAGGATCTTGACACCCTCACGGCGCTGCTCGACCAGACCGAGGTGGGCATGGCCGGCCCCCACACCGCATTGGGCGATGCCATGGGTCTGGCGATTCGGCAATTCGAGGCCAGTGAGGTGGAACAGCGACTGTTGGTATTGCTCTCCGATGGTGCCGACACCGGCAGCAGGATGAGCCCGATCAATGCCGCCAATATCGCCGCCCAGCGTGACGTTCGGGTGGTCACCATTGCGATCGGTGACCCTGACGGCAGCGGCGAGAATCGGGTCGATACCGACACCCTCAAGGCCATCGCCGACACCACCGATGGTGCCTTCTTCACCGCCGCGGACCAGCAGGCCCTGGCCGCGGTGTACCAGCGCATCGATGAACTGGCGCCGCGCAAGGTGGCGACCCATAGCTACCGCGAACACCGCTCGCTCAGCCACTGGCCGCTGGCGCTTGCCGGCCTGCTGGCGCTGCTGATGCTGACCCTGGATCGTCGTTCGCACGCGCCTGCTACGACCGCGCAACCCGCGTCGGCAAGACCAGAGGAGGACGCCGCATGAGCGATTGGATGGCGGGTCTCGCTGACTTCCACCTGCTGCGCCCGCTGTGGTGTCTGCTGTTGCCGGTGGTCGCCGCGCTGTGGTGGTGGCGCCGTCGCATACCGGCCGACCAGCTGGGTGGCGGCCATGTTGCACCACACCTGGCCGACGCGCTGCGCACCGACGGTAATCGCCGCAAGCGCCTGTCACCGGTAGATACCCTGGCACTGCTGGCCTGCCTGCTGATCCTGGCGGCCGCGGGTCCTTCCTGGACCCGCCTGCCAAATCCGCTGGTGGCCCATAGCGCTCCCCTGGTGGTGGTGCTGAAGGTGACGTCGAGCATGGAGGCCACCGATGTGCCACCCAGCCGTCTGGAGCGCGCCAAGCACAAGATTCAGGACCTGCTGAAGCGCAGGGATGGTGCCCGCACTGCCCTGGTGGCCTACGCAGGCAGCGTCCATCAGGTCGTGCCCTTGACCGACGACCCCACCTTGATGGCGCCCTACCTGGAAGGGTTATCGACAGATGTCATGCCGAGCGGTGGCGGCGATGCGGGCGCTGATGCATTGGCCCTTGCCAGTGATATCCTCGCCAAGGCACAGCAGGGCGACGGCAGCGTGGCGGGTTCGGTGTTGCTGGTGACCGATGCGCTGCCTGACGCGCCCAGCGCGGACAGGTCCACGCCTTCGCCAGACTCGCTGAACCAGCTGATCACCCTGGCCGTTCAGCCTAGCGGTGCGCCGTCCCTTGGCGACATGGCGCCGGGCCCGCTGTTCGCCGATGTGCAAAGCGTCAACCTGAGCACCGACGACAGCGACCTGGACCAGATCGTGGCCAGCCTGGATGCGACCTACCAGCAGGCGCTCAACAATGACGAGCGACTGTCCTGGGAAGATCGCGGCGTGTGGCTGGCCTGGCCGGCGGCACTGCTGGCCTTGCTCGGGTTCCGGCGTGGCTGGCACCTGACGCTGGCCGGCCTGGTGCTACTGCCGAGCCTGTGGCTGGGTCCCGTCCCGCAGGTCTTCGCCCAGGAGGCCTCCCGCGCGGTGGACCAGCATGTGGCGACGCCGCTGGAGCGCGCGGCGCAATCTGTCGCCAATGCGTTTCTGACGCCGGACCAGCAGGGCCGCTGGTGGGCAGATCGTGGCGACTATGGGCGCGCCGCCGAACACTTCCGGGATCCCGCATGGAAGGGCTATGCGCTCTATCGCGACGGCCAGTACGACGCTGCTGCCGAGTGGCTGGGACGCCAGGACAGCGCCGACGCCGCCTTTACCCAGGGTCTTGCGCTGATCAAGAATCGTCAGTATCGCCCCGCCATCACCGCCTTCGAGACCGTGCTCGAACGAGATCCCGACTACCCAGAGGGTGAGCGCAACCTGGCCCTCGCCCGGGAAATTCTCGAGTACGTCGAAAAGACCCGGGAACAGTCCGACACCGGCGAGGATCAGGGAATCGGCGCTGACGACGTGGTCTTCGACAACAAGGAAGCCCGCGGTGAAGAAACCCAGACGCCCGTCGATGAGCCCAGTGGCCAGATCAGTGCCGAGCAGTGGATCGAGACCCTCGACAGCGACACCAGCGACTACCTGCGCCAGCGCTTCGCTATTGAGGCGTTGCAGGATGGCCAGGCGATGATGTCGAGCGATACTCCCTTTCTGGACCTGGCAAGGACGACGCCATGACTGCCACGCAACGCTCAAGCGTGTCCTCCGCCCTGCTGCTGACGCTACTGCTCACCGCCGGCAGCCTGGCCACGACCGCCCTGGCGGCGCCTGAGCCTTCTGCAGACCCAGCGGCGGCATCAGCAAGCCCTGACGCCGCAGCGGACAGCGCGGACGCCGACCAGACTGCCGCTACGCAGCCCCGCGTTGAGGCGAGCCTGTCCGAGGACAGCCTCGCCCCCGGGGAAAGCAGCGAGCTGCGCATTACCGTGCTGGTGCCCACCTGGATGCCAACACCGGTCGAATTCCCCACCCTCGACCAGCCTGGCCTGCGGGTGACCCTGGGCGAGCGCTCGACCACGCCCGTCAGCCAACAGGTCAACGGCAAGACCTGGTCTGGCGTATCGCGCCGCTATCAGCTGACGCCGCTGAGTGCGGGACGCTTTGAGCTCGGCGGTGGCACGCTGGATGTCAGCGTTGCCACCCCAGGCAGCCAGCAGGCCAAGGTTCAGCAGATGGTCCTGCCGCCTATCAGCCTCACCGCGAGCCTGCCCGAGGCCGCCCGTGGGCTGGAGCCCTACCTGGCGGCGACGCGCATCGACCTGAAGCAATCCCTCGAGATCACCCGTGCCGATGGCGATAGTGAGACGCTGGATGAGATTGACTCGGACACCCCCCTCGAGCTTGCCCCCGGGGACAGCATCCGCCGCACGGTAAGCGCCACCCTGGAAGGGGGCAGCGCCCTGTTGTTGCCCTCTCTGCTGGAGGCACCAGACAGCAATGATTCAGCCAGCTTCGCTAACCTGGGCGTCTATCCCCAGGCGCCGCGCCTGGAAGAAAGCCGAGGCGGCGGTCGCCGCACCGACACCCTGACCTATGTCGCCGAAGCCGGGGGAAAGACAGAGCTGCCGGGCGTCACGCTTCGCTGGTATAACCCGATAGAGCAAGAGCTCGATAGCACCAGCCTGGCATCGGTCCCGGTGAGCGTTTCAGGTTCCGCCGCGATCGGCAGCCAGCTCAAAAACCGTGCCCCCCTCCTGATCGGCCTGAGCCTGCTGGCAGCGGTGCTGCTTGGACTTGCCGTCTGGCTCTATCGCCGTCTGGGACCCCGCGGACGCCTGTTGCTGGAGCAGCGCCGTCGCCGTCAGCAGGCACACAGGGAAGCCAACGGTCATGCCGACCATGAACGACTCAAGCAGGCCATCGCTGGCCGCGACCTGGTCGCCTGCCGGCGCCACTGGCAAGCCCTTGGCAGCAAGTTGCCGGTCGACAGTCGCGCCCACCAGCAGGTGAATGATGCGCTGGATCGCCTGTGCAGACGAAAGCTGGGCCCGGATACCACGGCGTCGTCAGACCCTGACCCAGGCGTGGCTGAGGACTGGCAACGTCTTGAGCAGGCGCTCCCTCCCGTGCGCGAGCTGGCACGGCACACGCAGGGAGCCTCCCCCTTTTCCCCTGCTTCCATGAAGCCCTTGAACCCGATGGCAGAAGTGACTCGACGTAATGCATAGACCCCGTGGCTATTTCTCGACGCGCCAGCCCCTCATTGTCGCTCTGCTCGGCTGGAAACAGCGCTCTATCGGCCTGCTGGTGGGGCTGACGGTACTGGTGGCAATGTCAGGACTGGGATTTCCCCCCACGGCTGCGGCCAGTCAACCCCAGGGGACCTTGCCCACCCTCGCCAGTGCCACCCAGGGCTATGCCCCGGAAGGCAGCTGCGCTTCCTGTCACGAGGCAGAGACCCAGGCGTGGCAGGACTCGGACCACGGTTGGGCCATGCGCGAGGCCACTCCGGCCAATGTGCTTGGCGACTTTGATGATGCGGTATTCGAGGATGGCGAGGTAAAAGCGCGCTTTACACGTGACGGCGAGACCTTTCTGGCGACCCTGGAAGGTCCCGGTGATCCCGCCGAGACCTTCGAGATTCTCTACACCTTTGGCTTCTCCCCACTGCAACAGTACCTGGTGGCTCAACCAGGTGGACGCTTGCAGGGGCTGACCATCGCCTGGGACTCTCGTCCCGAGAGCGAAGGCGGGCAGCGCTGGTTCTCCCTCTACCCTGGCCAGGCCTTCACCCCGGACGACCCATTGCACTGGCGCGGGCGCTATCAGAACTGGAATGCTATGTGCGCCGACTGCCATTCCACCAACCTGGAAAAGCACTACGATCTGGAGAGCGACAGCTTCGCCACGACCTGGCACGAGCAGAGTGTGGGCTGCCAGAGCTGCCATGGGCCCGCCCAGTCACACCTGGATTGGGCCGAGCAGTGGAGCGCGGAGGGCAACGCACTGAATGCACCTCAAGCATCGGCGAATGACGGCGACAAGGGCCTGCCGCGATCACTGAGTGAGATGCCTGGGCCTGAGCTGGTCGAGCAATGCGCACGCTGCCACAGCCGTCGCCAGATGCTCGGCGCCGGGCCGGTTCACGGGGCTCCGCTGACCGATGCCGCTCTGCCCAGCCTGCTGAGCGACGGCATGTACCACGCCGATGGCCAGATCGAGGGAGAGGTCTATGTCTACGGCTCCTTCACCCAAAGCCGTATGTATCAGGAAGGGGTCAGCTGCGTCGACTGCCATGACCCACACACCAACAAGGTCAGGGTCGAGGGCAACGGTCTGTGCATGCAGTGCCACAACCCGTCACCCCCGCCGCGCTTTCCGACGATGAAGGCCGCTCACTACGATACGCCGGAGCATCACCATCACGAACCCGGCAGCCCCGGCGCTCAGTGCGTCAGCTGCCACATGCCGGAAACCACCTACATGGTGGTGGACCCCAGGCGCGATCACAGCTTCCGCGTACCGCGCCCGGACCTGGCCGCCGCCACGGACAGTCCCGATGCCTGTACCCGCTGCCATGAGGACCTTTCGCCGGAACAGGCAGCCGACCAGATTCGCGACTGGTTCGGTGACCAGCGTCGGGCCGCCAGCGACTCCCACTATGGCGTGGCGCTGCAATCGGCCCGCCAGGGGCGACCCGAAGCCCCGGACTACCTCAAGGCACTGATAGATGACAGCGATACCCCTGACATTGTCAGGGCCACCGCCGTCGACGAACTGGCGCCATTTGCCAGCGAAGCGCTGCCCACCCTTGAACAAGCACTCAGCGATGACAGTGCTCAGGTCCGGGCTGCCGCCATCCCGGTCTTCGCCCAGGCGCCAGAACATGCTCGGGTCGAACTGCTGCTACCGCTGGTCGACGACCCCCGCCTGGCGGTTCGCGATGAAGCCGTCAAGGCCCTGGCGGGGACCTCGTTGATGGTCATGCCCGAAGACCGGCGCGACGCCTTCCTCGAGGCGCGACGGGACTATGAGCGACGCCTGCGCGAGAACGCAGACCTGCCCGGCAATCGCCTCAACCTGGCGGTGCTGCTGGCACGTACCGCCCGTGAAGACGAGGCCGAAGCGCAGTATCGGGCGGCGCTGGAGATGGACCCCTACTTCCTGCCGGCCCGTGCCAATCTGGTGACTCAGCTCAGCGCTGAGGGCCGGCGAGAGGACGCCCAGGCGGTGCTGCGCGATGGCATCGATAGGGACGCCATGCCCGCGCCGGACCGCGGTCATCTGGCCTACCTGCTGGCCCTGTCGTTGTCGGAGAGCGGCAATATGGAAGAGGCGGTGGAGTGGCTGGAGAAAGCCGCCGAATGGCGCCCGGGACACGCCAGAACCCACTACAACCGCGGCCTTATGCTGGACCGTCTGGGCAGGAAGGACGAGGCCCGGGCTGCGCTTATGCAAGGGCTTCGCCAGGCTCCTGGCGATGCCGACCTGCTGTACGCGCTGGTCTACGTCAACGCTACCAGCGGCCGAATCCCCGAGGCCTTGGCCGCACTGGCGGAGTTGCGTCGGCTGCGCCCGGACGATCCCCGGCTTGGCCAGCTGGAGCGCCAGCTAAGGGCCAACTGACGGTCAGGCGTCGACAGACCTCATGAGCGAACAAAGCGAGCGAACAGGGTGAGCGAAAAAGGCGAGCGGAGACGACATACTCCGCCGCCTTGGCACGCGCCTCAGGCGCTGCTGGCATCGACCACCAGTCGGTTGCGGCCTTCCCGCTTGGCGGTATAGCTGGCCGCATCGGCTCGCTCGACCAGCGCCGTGACGTCGACATCACCGGGGCGAAACTCGGTGATACCGAGACTGGACGTCACCCGATACTCGTGGCCTTCATGCACCACACAGGTCCCGTGAATGGCAGAGAGGATAGCCTCGCCGATGCGTCTGGCCTGAGCCAGGGAACAGCTTGGCAGAAGCACCGCGAACTCGTCTCCCCCCTGACGGGCGACATGATCACTGCTGCGCACACAGCCCGACACTTCCCTGGCGATACGCTTGAGCATCTCGTCGCCCAGGGGGTGGCCGCCTTCATCGTTGATCGGCTTGAAGCGATCCAGGTCGAACAGGATCAGCGCAGAGGGCGTCGACGTCTTGCGCCAGTCCACCATGGCCTCCTCCAGACGCCGCTCGAAGCCACGCCGATTGAGTAGCCCGGTCAGCGGGTCATGCTCGGCCTCCCATTGACTCATGGCCTCCTGCTGGCGGCGAGCCGTGATGTCCTTGACGGTACCCACGAAACCGAAGATATCGTCGTCAATCGCCACCTGGCTGGCATGCACCTCAAGCCACAGCAGTTCTCCGTCTTCACGCCAGTAGCGATACTGACGCAGGAAGGTCTGACCAGACATCAGGCTGTAGCGCCACAGCTCGATGGCGGACTCGCGATCTTCTGCATGGATGGCCTGAACCCAGGCCGAACGGTCCATGTCATCCGGCGAACGCCCGGTCAGCTGCACCAGGGCATCGTTCACATAGGTGATACGGCCCTGGGTATCCGTCACGAACATGCCGATGGGGGAAGACGCCAATACCCCGTCCAGAAAGGCTTCACGACCGCGCAGGTCGGCCAGCGCCTTTTCGCGTTCCACCTCGACGGCATTGAAGGCCGAGGCCAGCTGGACCAGTTCCTTCATCTGGGTATCCAGCACCACGCGACCGCGGGTGCCCTTGCCCACCTGGGCGATCTGCGACTGCAACTGGTACAGCGGTCGCAGCAGCAGCCAGACCATCCATCCCAGCAACGGCAGCAGTAGCAAGGCAATCCCGATGCCCACCGCTCCCAAGCGCTCGAGTAATCCTCTTAGCGGCGCGAGTACCTGGTTTTCCGGCAGGAAGACTCCCACCACCCAGTTGGCAGGCCACACCTGACGATAGGACTGGAAGGTCATCTCACCACTGAAAGCGGGACCGTAGCGCTCTCCCTGCCAACCATACAAAGCAAGGTCGAGGGCCGGATTATGATTGAGATCACCCTCGCGCCCCAATTCCCCCATTACCTGGCGTTGGTCCGGGTGGTAGAGCACCTGACCGGCGGCGGAGAATACCGCAGCGTAGCCGTCATTGCCGATTCTGACTCGACTCAGGCGGCGAAAGATGCCTCCAGCGTTGACTTCCACCACCCCCGCCAGAGCGCCCTCGAAACGCCCATCGTCGGACACCAGCGGTACCATGAGCAGAACCAGCGGCAGCCCGATGACGCGTCCATAGATGGGCTCACTGACGTAGGGGCGGCGCACCTCGCGCATAAAGCTGAAGTACTCCCGGTCACTGATATCAAGGCCCTGGCGCCCCGGCGTAGGCGGCCAGTCGGCGGCTACCTTGCCGGTTGCGTCCATCACGACCAGAGCATCGAACAGCTCGAGCAGGGCCCCACTATCGCGAAGGGCCTCACTGGAGGCGTCCAGCAGAGCCCGGTTATCACGCAGCGCTGCCAGTCGACCGAGCATATCGAGCCGGGTATCGATTTCCTCGGTCACCTCATCGGCGATCAGTCGGGTTTCGTAACGCAGGTGGGAAAAGTTGACCTCGCGAACCAGATCCTTCCCGGTGTACCAGCCCCAGACCAGCAGAATCGTGATCACTACCAGCCAGGTGGCTGCTAGACCGATCAACATTCTCACTTGTAGTGACAGCGTTGCCACGACACTGAACAGGTTGGCCACGAAGGTTGGTCCTCAGGATATGTCAGCGAGTTATCACATCCGTCGTGAATAACATAAATACTACTCCTAAACACTCATTTCCTATAACCGAAATAGAAAGGAATCATTGTTCCCATGAGACATCAGTCTCTATCTTTAAGACGTAGACCGTGATCAGTGAACAATGGAGACGCCTCATGACCCGCAAGACCATGACCACCAGCGCCGGAGCCCCCATCGGCGACAACCAGAACAGCCTGACGGCCGGTCCGCGCGGGCCCTTGCTGCTTGAGGACTACCAACTGCTGGAGAAGCTCGCCCACCAGAACCGCGAGCGCATCCCCGAGCGTACCGTCCACGCCAAGGGCTGGGGCGCCCACGGCACCCTGACCGTTACCGGTGACATCACTCGCTATTCCAAGGCCAAGGTCTTCACTCCGGGCAGCCAGACGCCGATGCTGGCGCGTTTCTCGACCGTTGCCGGTGAGCAAGGCGCAGCCGATGCCGAACGCGACGTTCGCGGCTTTGCGCTCAAGTTCTACACCGAGGAAGGCAACTGGGACCTGGTCGGCAACAATACGCCGGTCTTCTTTATCCGCGACCCGTACAAGTTCCCGGACTTCATCCACACCCAAAAGCGCCATCCCCGCACCAACATGCGCTCCGCCACGGCAGCCTGGGACTTCTGGTCACTGTCGCCTGAGTCACTTCATCAAGTCACCATGCTGATGTCGGACCGCGGTCTGCCCACCGATGTGCGTCATATCAATGGTTACGGCTCGCACACCTATTCATTGATTAATGCTGACGGCGAGCGCGTGTGGTGCAAGTTCCATTTCCGCACCGCCCAGGGACACCAGCACTTTACCGATGCCGAGGCGGAGGAAGTGGTCGGCAAGAGCCGTGAAACGACTCAGGAAGATCTCTACAACGCACTCGAGAACGGTGATTACCCGCGCTGGAACGTCTTCATTCAGGTGATGACAGAAGACGAGGCCAAGCGCTGCCCCTTCAACCCGTTCGACCTGACCAAGGTATGGCCCCACGGCGACTATCCGCTGATCGAGGTGGGTCACTTCGAGCTCAACCGCAACGCCGATAACTACTTCGCCGAAATCGAGCAGGCCGCCTTCTCACCGTCCAACAAGGTGCCGGGCATCGGCTTCTCACCGGACAAGATGCTGCAGGCCAGGGTCTTCTCCTATGCAGACGCCCACCGCTATCGTCTCGGCACCCACTACGAGGCGCTGCCGGTGAACCAGCCGAAATGCCCGGTCCACCACTACCACAAGGATGGCCCGATGCGCTTCTTCGCCAATGGCGAGGAAAACCCGGACGCCTACTACGAGCCCAACTCTTTCGGAGGCCCGCAGGAAGACCCCAGCGTGGTCGAGCCGCCGCTGCCGCTGGAGGGTGACGCCTGGCGCCACAACCATCGTGACGGCAACGACGACTACAGCCAGCCGCGGGCCCTGTTCGAGCTGATGAGCGACGACCAGAAGCAGCGTCTGTTTGGCAACATCGCCCGTCATATGCAGGGGGTTCCAAGCGAGATCAAGGAGCGCCAGCTGGGCCACTTCGAGAAGTGTCACCCGGAGTACGCTGCTGGCGTACGAGAGGCCATCGCCCGAGTCGGGGATTGATCACCAGTCCTGACGACGCCTTCACCACTAAAAAAACGGGCCCCGCGGGGCCCGTCCTTTTATTACTCTTTGCCACAACCGGCCCATCGGGGCTTAGTTGTCGAGCACAACCTTCAGCTCGTAGTTATTGGGGCCGTCCATCGAACTGCCGAACTTCTGTCCAGTGACGCGGATGTGGTAGGTGCCCGGATCCAGCTGGGTGGACAGGTCCACGTTACCGTTAAAGCCTTCACCAGCGCCTTCGGCAACAATGCGACCGGAGCCATCCGCCACTTCCATGGTCAGACGATAGGTATCTTCGTCCCCCGGCGGGAAGGTGGAGGTCGTGATGCGCACCTGGCTTGGCTCGGCCACGTTGAAGGACAGCACCTCACCACGAGCACGAATCTTGACGTCGGTCTTGACGCTCTGTACCTGGCGCTCGCCCGGGTCATCACTGCGTGCTTCACTGCCACTGACGCTATCGGAGGCCCCGGCAACCGCCGCCGTACCGGCCACCGCGGCACCGCCGGCCGCTGCACTGGTGGCTCCAGCACTGGAGGCAGCCGCACTGGAAGCCGTCGCGCTTGACGATGCAGCCGCCGCACCGCTAGCCGTCGCGGAGGCAGAAGTCGCAGCGGCAGATTCGCCACCCAAGGTCACCACGGCGTCACGGCTGGTGACAAAGGCGCTCTGATTGCCTTCTCGATCAGCCCCGGTGAACTGCAGCCCCATGCCATCATCGACCTCGATCCGGTTGCCCTGGCTATCCAGGCCCACCACGGCAATGCTGTAGCCATCACCGGCGCGGCCGCGACGGCCAAAGCGGGTGCCCTTGACCTGCAGCTCATACTTGCCTGGGGTCAGGCGGCTTTCGAGCTGCAGCCCACCATCCTGGCCGTATCCCTTACCACGAGCGATCACATTCCCGGCATCGTCCATCAGCACCGCGTCAATCTGGTAGGTATCCTCGTAGCCGGCGCTGACGCTGCTTTCGAAACGGTAGACCCCCTCTTCCTCTACCTCAAAGTCGTGTGCCTGCGGGGACCCGAACAGAAAGGTCTGACTGCGCGCGTCGCTTTCCGGCTTGAAGAAGCCGGTCAGGTCGAGCTGGCGATTTTCCTCGCGGAAGCGCTCGGTCACGGCGCTATCGTAGGCCTGGACAGTGGAGCTGGCCAGAGCAACGCCAAGCGCCAACAGCGCCGCGGGTAGGGTGACGTCTTTCATGGATCCTCACATGCTTGCGGTCGAGTGCAGAAAAAAAGCCGATCCCTGAGGATCGGCTTTCGTTTATAGCGTCACAACGCTAAGGGGTCAAACCTGTTGGATTAGAACAGGTAGGTCAGACCCACGGCGTAGCCATCACCTTCGTTGGCTTCGCGATCGTACCAAGCACCTTCAATGTAGGTGTACATGGCGTCGGAGATGTTGTAGGTCACGCCGGCAACGAATTCGTTGTAGCTATCGTCGTTCTCGTCGTCGTCATCAGCAGCGTCGACGTCGAAGCCATCGCCACCCACGTCGATGTACTGGTAGGAACCGTAGACATCACCCATGCCGTCCAGGTAGCCATAGCGGGCACCGATGGCGTAGTAGTCGGCATCTTCGAGGAAGCTGTTGTCAGACTCGAAACGCTCGTACTTGAGGGCAACGCGCAGGCTGTCCCACTGGTACTGCATGGTGACACCGTACTGGTCGCCCAGATCTTCATCGTCAGCGATGTCAAACTTGATGTCGTCGCCCGTGGCGCCTCGCGGATAGGTGCCACGCTCGAGGTCATAGATGCCCAGGTCATCATAGACACCGGCGACAGAGAAGCCGCCGTAGGTGTACTTCAGACCACCAAAGATGGAAGCCTCACCGCCATCTTGCAGCAACTCGGACTCAGCATCACCCTTGTACTGGGTACCCACGGCGAACTGGAAGCCGCCCCAGACCGGAGAGGTGTAGGTGATCTTGTCGCCTTCGGGATCGCCGGCAACAACGTCCTCGTCATTCGCTTCCTGGCCCGGTGCACCCTTGAAGGTGTTGGAGTCAGAGACGTCGAAGTATTCGTTGTTGGAGATCGGATCCTGGATCCAGTCGTCCAGCAGGGAGTCGTAGGAACCGATGCGCGCGTCACCGAAGTTGCCTTTCATACCGATGTAGGCGGTGTCGCCTGCATCACGGCCAGCAACCTTCATCTCGTCGGCCTTGAAGTCGTCGATTTCGATCTTGGCGTAACCGATCAGACCGTTGTAGATGACGTGCTCAGCGGCGAAACCGAAGGTAGAGCCGTTGTCGGCGATTTCGTCGCGACGCTCACCTTCATCGTCCTTCTGACTGACGTAAACCAGCTGAACGTTACCGTAGATGTCGAGCTTGGTGCCGTCTTGGTTGTAGACGGTAGCAGCCTGGGCGCCAACGGCGGTGAAGGCAGCAGCACCAGCGATGGCAGTCGCTAACAGTGTCTTTTTCATTGCTGAGTTCCTTTTGACTAGCTTGCTGTTTCGATCGTTGCTGCGCTTGGCAGCCTTGGCTTGCCGGTCATTGCCGGCTCGTATTTCTGTCCTGACGGGTTCCTGGCAGGGAACCTGAACAGCGAGCCTGACAGCGGCGAAGCCTTGTTATAGTCCAATGCTCGCAAGGGCAACCATATACCGGGTTTCTCAGGAGCGCAACAAGAAAAAAACACTGTTTTCGTTCCAGCTGCCCATCGCTTCGACACCGATCCCTGCGAAAATGCTACCCGAGCAGAAACTGCAAAAGGCAGTTAACGAACAATGTTCGCCAACTGTTTACCGATTCTGCATAGAAAGCTGCATCGGGCGTAGCGCTAACATCATGCCCCGCTGATGTGACGCTTTCAAGTCAATGAGAGAGCAAACGGGTTGAACAGCCGCTCCTGCTATCAACGGCATTGGGCTACCATCGCAGCGACGCCAGCACCGGCGCGTCACTGCGTTGTGCTGTGTTAGTGCTTCACGGATAGGCTGGTGCTGGGCGGCAGGGGTCAGGCATTGCTCGACGGCTGCCGTCAGCGCTTCTTTAGCGGCTGCTGTTGTGACGCGCCAGCAGTTCATCCAGCTTTCGCTGAAGGCGCGTTTCCTCGCCATCACCCTGAGGGTCCGAGGTGACGGCGGAGGTCACGCTTTCCGTGGGGCGAGCGGGCTTCGCGCTCACACTGCCAGTGTCCCGGTGGCCAGCGTGAGTCAAAGCCTTGGCGGATGCGGAGGTGTCGCTGTTGCCGGTGCCTGAAGGCTTGCCGGAATCGGAACGCTTATCGGAGTCTGAGTGGTTGTCGGAGCCTGAGGGTTTGTCATTGCCGTGCCCCTTGTTGCGCCGACGGCGCGACATTGTGCCGCGCCCACGCTGCTCCGCCTGCAGTCGGTCCAGCTTGCGTTTGGCATGCTCCGCCGCCTGGGCATCGACCTGGCCGACCAGTTCGCCATCCAGGCCAATCCGCTCCGCCCCTTCACGCACGGACTTGAGGTAGCGAGGCAGGTTCACATAGCAGGCCAAGGCGCGGCGGACGAGCTTTTCCGGCCAGGGTTCCCGGGCAGCAAGCTCCTCGTGGATGCCCACCTTAAGCGGCCGGGTGTGGCCCTTGAAGAAGGTCTGGTCATAACGACGATACCAATCCCCCAGCAGCGCCTGGGGAGACGGCGCCTTGTCAAAAGCGAGGTCGCCCTGCACTCCCACCTCTGTATCAGGCTTTTCTGCGACCTGGTCATCGCTGTGACTGGACAGCGCAGCCGTGTCGGCCGTCGCCGTTGGGGGGTTCTCGGTAGCAGTCACCTCGGCAGCAGTCGACTCCTGTGCCCTTTCATCTTTCACCGGCTCGCTGCCATGGCCCAAAGAGGCCGGGCTCTCCTGGCCGGGCTGGGACGCGATCGTCGGCGCGCTGGACGAAGCGCCCTGCTCTCGTTCATCGCGTGCAGGGCTATCGATAACAGGGCTATCGCTGACAGGACGTGGACGATGCTGCATCAGGGCAGCCAACCCCTGGGCTCGGCGCTGGGGGGGACGGAAGGCAGTGATGTCAGGTTCGTGATCCGGGTGCTCGACGCGGTCACGCAGTCGGGCATTGTGCGCCTCAAGCTCGCGATTCTGCTCATCGAGTTCGCGGTTTTCTTCCTTGAGCTCGCTATTTTCCTCGAACAGCGCGGTGCGCTCTTGGATCAACGACGTGCGTTCCTCAATCAGCGACGCGCGTTCCTCGATCAACGACGTGCGCTCCTCAAGCAGCGACTCACGCTGGGACGCCAGGGGACGATGCTCGGTTTCCAGGGTCTGCTGCGCTTGCCGTAGGGCGTCGAGCTGTGCTTCCAGATCACCCAGGCGCTCCCGTGCAGCGTTCAATTCGCTGGCCAGGCGCTGCTTGTCATCCAGCAGCTGGCGCTGGTCGCTGGACAGCTGCCGCTCGCGCAGGCGACCTTCACGCAGTCCGTCCAACAGCGACGCCGTTCGTTGCTCAAGCGCCTCCAACGGGTGTTCTGCGCGTGTCTCGCTCACGTCGACTCCTCCAGGCTCACCAGGTTACTGCGATGACGGGGCCGCTGATGTCAGCGCCCGCTATTGTCGGGATTATCGACACAGTCTGTGCCAGGCCCGGCGATGTGGCAATTGTCGCCTGTCTGCGACGATCGGCACCCACTCTATTTACCGGGCGTTCAGGCTGACATGCCGTCTTGCGAGCGGGACCGCTCGTAGCGCACAAAACGATAGTGGGGCTGGCCTTCGGCGGGCGTACCGGCGTCGCTTGCCTGTTCGGTCCAATCGTCATCGAGGGCCGGGAAGAAGGCATCTCCCTCGATCTCGATATCGACCTCCGTCAGATACAGTCGTGACGCCAGCGGCATGGCCTGGGCATAAATCTGAGCGCCCCCCATCACCATGATTTCCTCGGCGGCTTCGATGGTGGCCTGCTGGTCTGCCAAGGCAATGGCGCTGACCAGATCGTGACATACCCTGACGCCGTCATGGGCGAAGGTCTTGTCCCGCGTCACCACGATGTTGAGGCGATTGGGCAGCGGACGGCCAATGGACTCGAAGGTCTTGCGCCCCATCACCAGGGGCTTGGCCTGAGTCATGCGCTTGAAGAACTTGAGATCCTCCGGCAGGTACCAGGGCAGCTGGTTATCCACACCGATCACTCGGTTGCGCGACATGGCGGCGATCATGGCCACCGGCACAAAGGTGTCGAGCTCCGCGATCCGCTGGGCATCACGGTCAGGATGAGACTGTTCCGTCGTCGGCGCCTGGGTCATACCGCCACCTCTGCCTTGATATGGGGATGTGGTTCATAGTCTTCGATGGCAATGTGTTCGAAGCGGAAATCGAACAGGTTGTCGACGCTCGGGTCCAGCACCAGCCTGGGTGCGGACGTCGGCTGACGACTCAGCTGCAGCTCGGCCTGCTCCAGATGATTGAGGTAAAGGTGGGCATCTCCCAGGGTATGCACAAAGTCGCCGGGCTTGAGCCCAACCACCTGGGCAATCATCTGCGTCAGTAGCGCATAGCTGGCGATATTGAACGGCACGCCCAGAAAGATATCGGCGCTGCGCTGGTAGAGCTGGCACGACAGCTTGCCGTCAGCCACATAGAACTGGAACAGGCAGTGGCAAGGGGGCAGCGCCATCTCATCCACCAGGGCAGGGTTCCAGGCAGAGACAATCAGGCGACGGGATCCGGGATTCGTGGCGATCTGTTCCAACAGCGTTTCGATCTGGTCCACATGGCCGCCCCGCGGGTCGGGCCAGCTGCGCCACTGATAGCCATACACAGGCCCGAGGTCGCCATCCTCATCCGCCCACTCATCCCAGATACGGACACCGTGTTCCTTCAGGTAGGCAATATTGGTATCACCCTTCAGAAACCACAGCAGCTCGTGGATGATCGAGCGCAGGTGAAGTTTCTTGGTCGTCACCAGCGGAAAACCACGGGACAGGTCAAAACGCATCTGGTGACCAAAGATCGAGCGGGTGCCCACGCCGGTGCGGTCTTCCCGCTCGACGCCGTTGTCCAGCACGGCGCGCATCAGATCCAGGTACGGCTGTTCCAAGGCGGGCAGAGAGGCGGTTTCAGGGGCGACGACAGACATGGGCAATCACTCGTTGGAACGTTTCAAGACGAAGCTGGCCGGTCATTCTACTGACCGGCCAGCCGTGATACCAGAAGCGGCAGCACTCGTCCTGAAAGCGATTTGTCAGCGCGGATCGTCGAGCAACAGGCGCGCCCTCATCCGGCGCTCGGGCTAAGCCTGGCATCCACTGGCTGCCGACGGGACCAGGCCACCAGCAGCACACCAAAAACGATCATCGGCAGACTGAGCAGCATGCCCATGGTGACCCAGTCGAAGGCAATGAAGCCTAGCTGAGGGTCGGGTCTGCGCACGAACTCCACCGAGAAGCGGAAGGCGCCGTAGCCCAGCAGGAACAGACCCGATACCAGGCCCCGACGTCTGGGCGTGGCCGACACCCACCACAGCACCACAAACAGCACCACGCCTTCCAACAAGGCTTCGTACAGCGACGATGGATGGCGCGGTTCAGGGCCATAGCCGGGAAACGGCATGCCCCAGGGCAGGTCAGTGACGCGCCCCGGCAGCTCGTGATTGATGAAGTTACCGATACGTCCTGCCCCAAGGCCGATCGGTACCAGCGGCGCTACGAAGTCGGTCAGCGTGAAAAACGCCAGCTGCTTGCGGCGGGCGAACAGCAAGGCTGCCAGCAGCACCCCGATCAGGCCGCCGTGGAAGCTCATGCCGCCATCCCACACCTTGACGATCCACAGTGGATCCGCCAGCCACTGGTCCAGTCCGTAAAACAGCGCGTACCCCAGTCGTCCCCCTGCCACGACACCGATGGCGGCGTAGAACAGCAGGTCGCCCACATCGTCACGGGTCAAACCGATCCGATGCGCTCGGCGACAGCCCAGCCACCATGCCGCGACAAAGCCGACGACATACATCAGTCCATACCAGTGGACCTTGAAGGGACCCAGCGCGATGGCCACCGGGTCGATTTGAGGGTATGACAGCATGCTCGGTTATGTCCCTGATCAGTAAGAGAGTGAAATCGATATGGCGGAAGACTCATGTGACCGCGAAACCCTGCTCGGGTTCGCTACAGCAGGAAGCCGAGTCCGACTACCGTCAGCAGCAGCGCGAATGACAGCTTGAGCACCCGTGCCGGCAGCCGGTGGGCCAGGCGCACACCCAGCCTGGCGCAGGGGACGCTGGTCAGGGCAATGCCGAACAGGGCAGGCAGCATGAGAAAGCCTACCGCCCCCTGGGGTAGCCGAGGATCGCCCCAGCCCACCGCGACAAAGGTCAGAGCCCCGACCAGCGCAATCGGCAGGCCACAGGCAGCCGAGGTGCCCACCGCCTGGGTCATGGTGGCGCCACACCGAATCAGCCAGGGTACGCTCAGAGTGCCCCCGCCGATACCGAACAGTGCAGAAATCCCCCCGATGACGCCGCCAGCGACGATCATGCTGCGCCGCCCCGGAGCGCTGCTGCCGGCCTTGGGTGAGCGCCCCAGTACGAGCTTCAGCGCAACCAGCAGCAGGAACACCCCAAACAGCGTGCCCAGCATGCCGCCGGACAGGGCTCCCGCCACGAAGACTCCGGCGATGGCCCCCAGTACCAGCCCTGGAAGCAGGGCTACCAGCCAGTCGCGGCGAATGCTGCCGCGCCGATAGTGTCCCAGGGCCGAGGAAGAACCGGTGATGACGATACTTGCCAGGGAGGTGCCTACGGCCAGGTGCATGGAAATCTCCGCAGGCACTTGCTGCAGTGCAAACACGGCCATCAGGCTGGGTACGATGATCAGTCCTCCGCCCACGCCATACAAGCCGGCAAGCGCCCCTGCGACCGCCCCGAGCGCCAGATAGGACATGATGGCCATGAGCATCAGGACAGCCTCGCGGATTGAGGCAGCCAGGTGTCGAGCAATTCGAGCAATGCCTGGGGACGATACGGCTTGGCCAGGAAGGCATCCATGCCGACCTCCTTGAAGCGCTGTTGGTCTTCATCGCTGGCATTGGCCGTCAGCGCGATCACTACCGCACGAGGGCGTTCCGGGTGAGCGGCCTCGACAGCGCGCAAGCGACGAGAAGTCTCGATACCGTCGATATCAGGCAGCACGATATCCATCAGCACCAGGTCCACCACATGGGCATCTAGCCACTCCAGGGCCTCTTCGCCGCGGGTTGCGGTAACCACTTCCACCCCACGCCGTTCCAGCACTTCGCGTGCCAGCATCAAATTGACCGGGCCATCGTCGACGATCAGAACTTTCGGTGCCTGGTGTCGCGGGGATGAATCCCGAGCGGCGCTTCTCTCTTCCTCGTCGCCCGCCTCCAGGTTGTCCAGCAGCAGGCGTATATCGCCCAAGCGGCGCAGCAGCTCGCCGGAGGGCCTTGCCACACCATCGACGGTCTCAGTGTCGGCTGCCCGACGGCTGTCCTGCTGACTGCCGGCCTGCGGTGAAGGGCTGCCATCTGCTTGCATCAGTGATTCCAGCTCGACCACCAGCGGCGCCAATGCCTTGCTCAGGTGGCTCAGATAGCTCGACTTCAAGCGCGATTCCTCGCGAGCACGGGATAGTGCAGCTTCCAGCCGGCGGCTTTCCTGCTGCCAATTGCTGACTTGATCGGCATGAATGATCGGCCCCAGGCCAACCATAGGGGGCGGAGCTTCCGCCACGGGAGGAGCGCTGGACTCGAAGGCGTCCAGCAGCGTTTCGACTCGGTCAACGGGAGCGCCGGCAGCATCAGCGGGCTTTCCTGTCCTCGTCTTGAGTACCTGATGCAGGCATGCCTCGACTCTGTCGAGCAGCCCGCCAAGATCCCGCTCCACTTCGGCTAGTCGGTGCTTGAGCAGCACCAGGAACACCATGATATTGAGCGCGGTGCCCACCAGCAGCCCCGTGATCATCCACAGCGTCGTGCTCCAGCTGGATGCCGCCGGCATCAGCCAGTGCAGCGATAGCGCCAGCACCAGGCATAGCGCCAGCAGTACCCCCTGGGCAGCTGCCACTGGCCACAGGATGGGAATGACCAGCCTGCGCCACAAGCGTTCCTTGCCGTCGTCGCCTAGCATCATCCCTACCGTTATGTGAAGGAACCACGAGTTTACGTCGCCAGCTGCCGACTGTCATGGTGGCACAGGCGACGACATAAACGCTGTCCTCGCGGATTCCCATCGGCGACATATGCCGCTACCCTGCATCGATGTGTCTTATCGCCCTGCACCACGCCCCAGCTGACAGCGTCCCCGATAGCCGGCACGCTGTTGTTCTCATCGCCAATCGCGATGAGCTACACGCTCGCCCGACCGCCCCGCTGGCGGCCTGGGACGATGCTCCCGGCCTGGTCGCAGGACGTGATCTCGAGGCCGGAGGCACCTGGCTTGGCGTCCACCGCCGCGGGCGCTTTGCCGCCATCACCAACGTCCGCGACCCCGACTTTATCCCCGAGCCTCCGGTGGCGAGCCGCGGCCTACTGGTGCGACAAGCACTGGAAACCGACGACCTAGAGCACTGGCTGCACCGTCAACAGTGCGACCATGCCCTGGCATATGCCGGTTTCAACCTGCTGGTCGGTGATGGGGAACATCTCTGGCATCTGCGCCGGGATCGTCATGGCGCTACCCTTGACCGGGTCACGCCAGGTACCCACGGGCTGTCCAATGCGTCACTGGATACGCCATGGCCAAAACTCGAGAAAGTGACGCAGGCCCTGACTGACGATGTCATCCACCAACGGGTCGAGACACTTCCTCAGGCCCGTCGAGGGTTCAGTGACCAGCGGCGCCCGGAGGACGAGCGCCTGCCCGACACCGGCGTCGGGCTCGACCTTGAGCGCTTCCTGTCACCTGCCTTTATCGTCGGCGATGACTACGGCACCAGGGCGACCACCAGCGTGGTGCTCGTGCGGGGCGATGTGAACAACGGCGTCGATGAGCACTTTGTCATTCACGAACAACGTTTTGGCCCTGGTGGCAGCTTCCTCGGGGAAACGCGGCTGACATTGCCCATCAGCCGTCGCTAACCCAGCGCAAGCCAGTAGGTACCTGGCACTGCGCCTAAGTATCTCGATCCCGTGGCGGCCTCAATCCCGTGGCGGCAGCAGATGGGCCAGCTGCCAATCTTCCATTCGCTGCGTCAGGTGGGCACGCACCTGGGCCGGGGTATCCAAGGCCAGCGTCTGCGTGACTAGCTCTGCCGCGTCCTGACGGGTCACGCGACGGATGGCAGCACGCACCCTGGGCAGGTTCGGGCCGTTCATGGACAGCACTCTGAAGCCCATTCCCATCAGCAGCAGTGCTCCCGCAGGATCACCGGCCAACTCGCCGCACACCGACGTTGGCACACCCAGCTCGTCACTTTCTGCTGCCAGACGATACAGTGCCGACAGCACCGCCGGATGGCAGGAGTCATAGAGATCCGCCACGCGTGGATTGTTGCGATCCACCGCCAGCAGGTACTGGGTCAGGTCGTTGCTGCCCACCGAGAAGAAGTCGACCCGAGCTGCCAGTGCCTTGAGCTGATACAGGGTCGCCGGCACTTCCAGCATCACCCCCAGGCGCGGACGACGCACATCGACGCCTTCCTCGCCCAGCTCGACGATGGCGCGCTCGATCAACCTCAGGGTGTCGTCCACCTCGTTGACGTTGGTCACCATCGGCAGCAGCAGCTCCAGGTTGTCGAGGCCTTGTGAGGCTCTCAACATGGCCCGCAGCTGCACCATCAACACTTCGGGGTGATCCAGGGTCACGCGGATACCACGCCAACCCAGGAACGGATTGGCCTCCTCGATCGGGAAATAGGGCAGATCCTTGTCGCCACCGATGTCCAGCGTACGCATGACCACGGGCAGAGGGGAAAAGCTCTCCAACTGCTCGCGGTAGAGGCGTGTCTGTTCCTGCTCGCCGGGGAAGCGCTCGGTGATCATGAAAGGCACTTCCGTGCGATACAGCCCCACCCCGCCGATGCGCGTCTTCAATGACGCCACGGTATCGACCGTCAGGCCGGTGTTGACCATCAGGGTCATGGCGTGGGCATCCGGCGTCACGCTGGGCAGGTCCTGCTCGTGCTCGAGCATGGCCGCCAGGGCCTTCTCCTCATTGATCAGGCTCTGGTAATGGGCCACCAGCTCTGGCCCGGGCCGCACGAATACACGCCCGCGGTGGCCGTCCATGACCAAGGGGGCACCGTCCAGGCGAGGCAGCGGCAGGTCGACCATCCCCGACACCAGCGGAATACCCATTGCTCGGGCAATGATGGCCACATGGGAGTTGCTGGAACCCCGCACCGAAATCAACCCACCGAGGCGCTCCCGCGGGACCTCGCCCAGCAGGGCAACGCTGATCTCGTCACCGATAAGAATGGCGCCCTTGGGATAGTGCTCCGGCAGGCGTGGGGATTCCTCCTGGAGGTGCGCCAGCACGCGCCGCCCCAGGTCACGCACGTCCGCCGCGCGCTCCCGCAGGTAGTCGTCATCCACGCGCTCCAGGTACTGCACGTGACGGCGGACCACGTCGGCCAGCGCCCCGGGCGCCCATTGCCCTTCGCGGATGCGCTTTTCGACTTCCTGGGATAGCGCCGCCTCTCCCAGCATCTGCTGGTACACATCGAACAGCGCCAGCTCCTGGGTAGAGATACGATTGGCGAGGCGCTCGCCTGCCGCGCGAATCTCGTCACGCACCCGCGCGATGGCCTCCTTGAGGCGAGCGATCTCGTACTCCACATCGGTGGGAATCAGGTCAGGCACGCTATCCAGATCCGCCGGGGGTGACAGCACCACCGCTTCACCGATGGCCATTCCCGGGGATGCCGCCACCCCGACAAAGGTTGCCTGGACACCGGGAAAGGCCGGACAGGTCAGACCACCGGTGGCCAGCGCATGGGCCAGCACACCCGCCAGCTGAGCGCCCATGGTGACCAGAAAGGCCTCATCGGATTCGTCATAGCGTCGTCGTTCGGTCTGCTGCACCACCAGTACGCCGAGCATGCGCCGCTGGTGAATGATGGGAACGCCAAGGAAACTGGAATAGCGCTCTTCGCCGGTGGCCTCGAAATAGCGGAAGCTGGGATGCGCCTGGGCATCTTCCAGGTTGAGAGGCTCTTCCCTGCGTGCAACGGTACCTACCAGCCCCTCGCCCACCGGAAGCGCCACCTGGCCCACGGCCTGGGTACGCAGGCCGATGGTCTCCATCAGGACCAGGGCTTCACGTTCGCTGTCGTAGAGATAGAACGAGCAGACGTCGGTCTGCATCGCCTTGCGCGTGCGCCGAACGAGGGTCGCCAGCGCAGCGTCCAGGCTGCGCGCGCTGTTGACCTCTTGAATGATGCGTTGAAGGACCTTGAGCATGAAAGGCCTCACCCCTGTTCTTGTACTGGTCCGGTCAAGGGGCGACCGAACAATGATTGGGGACCATCTTGCCAGGTCAGCGGGCTCGCCGGACAAGATCGCCACACGCGCCGGATCATCCTTTCTCCAGCACCAGGCTCTGGGCACGGGGTAACAGTTCCCGTAACGCCCTGCGGTAGACCTCCCTCTTGAACGGCACTACCTGTCCTAGCGGATACCAGTAGCTGACCCAACGCCAGCCGTCGAACTCCGGCTTGGCGGTGCCATCTACACAGATGCGGTTTTCCTGACAGCGGATACGCAACAGGAACCACTTCTGCTTCTGTCCAATGCACACTGGGCGCGAGTGTGTGCGAACCATGCGTCGCGGCAGGCGGTAGCGCAGCCACCCCCTGGTGCAGGCCAGAATCTCCACGTCCTCGGCGGTCAGGCCGATCTCTTCATGAAGCTCTCTGAACAAGGCCTGCTGTGGCGTCTCATCAGACTTGATGCCTCCCTGGGGAAATTGCCACGCGTTCTGCCCTACCCGACGCGCCCAAAGCAGCTGCCCCAGGTCGTTGACGATGATGATGCCAACGTTGGGGCGAAAGCCGTCTGCGTCGATCACGGGCTTCACCTTTTTAATCGGTATTGACTGCATTCTTCCACAATGGCTTGAAGCGCATCAATACGACATCTCGAACCCCTGGCGACCTTCTGACATAATCGCCCCTTTTGCGGCCTCCCCGAACCACACGGCCATGGGTCCCTTGAGCGCTATCGTCGCGGGCGGATCCACCCACAATGCCGGGGCAGGAGGCCATGTCACGCATGCGCTGGGAGACACCGAGTGAGTCTGGCGATCTTCGATTTGGATAATACCCTGCTGTCGATCGACAGCGATCATGCCTGGGGCGAGTTTCTGCTCGAACAGGGCGCCGTGGACCCGGTGGCTTACCGCGAGGCAAATGATCGCTTCAAGGCGGACTACGATGCCGGACGCCTGGACATGATGGCGTTTCTCGAGGTGGCCCTGAAGCCACTGGCGGACAATTCCATGGAGCAGCTGGCCGCCTGGCATCAGCAGTTCATGGTCAGCAAGATCGAGCCCAACATCCTGCCCCTGGCGGAAGAGCTGATCGCCCGTCATCGCACCCGCGGTGACACTCTGTTGATCATCACCGCCACCAATCGCTTCATTACGGCTCCCATCGCCGAGCGCCTTGGCATCGACGAGCTGATCGCCGTCGAACCGGAAATCCAGGATGGCCGCTACACCGGTCGGGTCAGCGGCACGCCCAGCTTTCAGCAAGGCAAGGTCACCCGGTTGCAGCAGTGGCTCGATACCCGCGACGACACCCTGGACGGTGCCTGGTTCTACAGCGACTCCCACAATGACCTGCCGCTGCTGGAAATGATCGACCATCCTGTGGCGGTGGACCCGGACCCGGCCCTGCGCGAAGTCGCCGAGGCCCGCGGCTGGAAGATCATCAGCCTGAGAGACTGAGCCGACCGGGCCTTTATCTCAGGGGGTCTGTCTCAGGGGGTCTGTCTCAGGGGGTCTGTCTCAGGGGGTCTGTCTCAGGGGGTCTGTCTCAGGGGGGCTGTCTCAGGGGCCCTGTCTCCGCCCCCTGCCGCTCTGGTTTCTGGTTTCCGCCGACAGGCACGCCCTACAGGCAAAAAAAGCCCCATCGCGATGCGATGGGGCTTTTGCGTATCAGACAGTGCATCCAAGACAGTGCATGGCTGACGGGCACCGCCTAGGGCTGATCAGCCCAGCAGGTGCTCGACGGCAGCACGCTCTTCGCGCAGCTCGTCTTCGGTAGCCTTCATCTTGCCACGGCTGAACTCGTCGACTTCCAGACCCTGGACGATCTCGTACTTGCCGTCCTTGCACACCACCGGGTAGGAATACATGATGCCCGGCTCGACGCCGTAGCTGCCGTCAGCGGGGATACCCATGCTGACGATGCCGTCGCTGCCCAGCGCCCAGTCGCGCATGTGGTCGATGGCGGCAGAAGCTGCAGAGGCAGCAGAAGACGCGCCACGGGCCTTGATGATGGCCGCACCGCGCTGCTGTACGGTGGGAATGAAGTCGTTCTCGTACCAGTCACGCTCGACCAGATCGAACGCCGGCTTGCCGTCCACCTTGCAGTGGGACAGGTCGGGATACTGAGTGGCGCTGTGGTTGCCCCACACGATCATGCTGTCGACGTCGGTGACGTGCTTGCCCGCTTTCTGGGCCAGCTGGGTCTTGGCACGGTTGTGGTCAAGACGCATCATCGCGGTGAACTGACCCGGATCGAGGTCCGGTGCGTTGCAGGATGCGATCAGTGCGTTGGTGTTGGCCGGGTTGCCCACCACCAGCACGCGGATGTCACGGCTGGCGCTGTCATTGATGGCCTTGCCCTGGGCCGAGAAGATGGCCGCGTTAGCTTCGAGCAGATCCTTGCGCTCCATGCCCGGTCCGCGCGGACGAGCGCCGACCAGCAGAGCAAAATCAGCGTCCTTGAAGGCCACGTTGGCATCGTCGGTGGCAACGATGTCCTGAACCAGCGGGAAGGCACAGTCATTGAGCTCCATCACGACGCCATTCAGCGCTTCCATGGCCGGAGTGATCTCGAGCAGCTGCAGGATGACCGGCTGATCCGGGCCGAGCATGTCGCCGGCGGCAATACGGAAAGCGAGAGAGTAGCTGATCTGACCGGCGGCGCCGGTGATGGCAATACGGACGGGGTCTTTCATTTTGGCTCCTTGGGATTGTCGCCGTGGAAGGCCCGGGATCGGCAGGGACATCCTCGGCCGTCACCGGCGGCAAAGGCTGCTGACGGTCACTGCGATAGATGCCCTGACTGCCCAGGCGGCGTTCAGGACGCGGAAAATCTTATGCCTGCAGTGCACAAAACTCAATCGACCCGGTACGAATGGACCACAAACACCCCGACTTGACCGGCAGCATGACGCCGCCAATGGCAGCGGGGCGTGACCGGCGGCCACGCCATGGCCACGCTTCATGGGGTCAGGAAACACCCTCGGCAGGCGCGTGAGCGTCGTGCAGGCGCGATATCAACTGATCTTCCAGGCCAAAGCGCTCGGACAGGCCCTTCTTCAGGCGCTCGAGCCAGGCCGGCAGGCGCGGCAGGAACCGCTGACAGCGCACCGGGGTAGAGTAATCCTCGTCAAACGACAGCACCAGTTCGGTGGACATTTCGAGCCGTTCCAGCAGACGATCCGCGAGATTGAGGGCAGCGGTGTCATCGAAGGCACGGGCCTCTTCCCGCAACTGCGGATAGACCTCGAAATGCCCCGCGCTGATGTAGTCCATCAACGTCTCGCTGAAACTGTCGATACGCTCCTTGGTGATGGTCTCGAGATCTGCATCACAGGACTGTTCGAGCTCGCTTAGCACCTCCAGCAGATGCTCGCGCTGCTCAAGCCAGCGATCGATCAGCTGATGGACTCCTCCCCAGCGTTCGCTGGCAGACTTGCAATCTTCCAACATGGCGGCCTCCCTAGCGCTGCCTCACCACGAAAATGCGCGGATCAACAGACTCACTCCAGAAGACCGCCCTGTCAACGCATGCATGCCAAGTACCTGATTGGCCGTTGCCGATTCCCCCTGCTCGGCACAACAGCGCCGCTCAACTTGTCCGCTAGGGGACCGGGCGGCGAGCGCTGTCAACCGTTCCAGCGATAGCCGGTAGAGCTTCGGCGAAGGGTCGTCAGCATGGCAATCGGCACCACCAGCAATACGACAAAGCCGATCAGCGTCCAACCGGGCAGCGACAAGCCCAGCAGCCGCCCACCCACTTCAGCGCACTCACCAGAACCGGTCAGGACCATGGACACCACCTGGGAAAGCGGCAGGATATCCACCATGTAATCGAGGCCAGGCCCACAGCTGGGCACCTGGTCAGCGGGCAACGATTGCAGCCACAGATGGCGCATGGCCAGCCCCGCCCCCGCAAGTACCGCGATGGCCGCCACGATGCTGTAGACAGCCCCAGCAAGACGCCCCTCGGGCCCATGCAGCGCAGCAATGGCAAACACGACCCCCGCCGCGATGACCGCCACTCGCTGGAACACACACAGCGGACACGGCTCGAGTCCCACCACGTGCTCCAGCACCAGCGCTACCGCCATCATCATCACGCAGAACCCCAGCCCCACAAGGCTCCACTGCCGCAGACTCCATTCGCTCATTTAAGACGTTCTCCAGTCGGTGGCGTCATGTCCATCGGGGTCAGGGCACGGGTTTCTCGTGCCCGTGCAAAGTAATCTTCCAGAAAATCGGCAAAGGCCGTGCTGTCGTCCGCCTCGATGTCACGCTGCTGCTGATGCGAGGTCTCGACCAGCTCGTCCAGCATTCCCTGGCGCGAGCGATTGAGCGGTGTGCTCGCCAGCGTCTCGGCCTGCTCTCGAGCGATCGCCAGCATGGCATCGACGAACTCCTCGCCGGTCTCTTCCAGACGCGCCAGCAGACGCGCTGACGGCGTCAGCGAAGGGTCGTCAATGCGCGGCGCGAGGGCATCGACGGCATCCAGGTGAGGACTGCCCTCCTCCAGCTGGTCGAGCAGCCTGGCGACCTCACGCATGTCGGCGATGATCCCATGGCTCCACTCGGCCATTTCTCGGACCTGCCCTCGGTCATTGAGTTCAAGTCCCGGCTTGCGCCCCTGCTCCACCACCAGACGACGATTGTCGTCCAGATGATCGCACTCCTCATCTGAAATCCACGGGCTGTCCGACAGCAGGCACCAGACCAGGAAGGTATCGAGGAAGCGCGTCTGTTGTGCATCGATTCCCAGGGTCGCGAAGGGATCGATATCCAGGCAGCGCACCTCGATGTACTCGACGCCCCTGGCCTCGAGCGCCTGGCTCGGGGTTTCGTCGTGGCGCGTCACCCGCTTGGGCCGAATATCGCTGTAATACTCGTTTTCGATCTGCAGGATATTGGCGTTCAGCTGGTTCCAGCGTTCCCCGTCACGGACACCAAGGGCGGCGTAGTCTGGCCAGGCGGTGGAGATCGCGTGGCGCAGCGTGTTGACGTAGTTCGACAGCGAGTTGAAGCAGATCTTCAGCTGATCCTGGACCTTGTTCTGATAGCCCAGATCCGACATCCGCAGGCTGGTGGCATAGCGCGATACCAGGGTGTTCTCACCCAGTCGCTCCAGACCTTTCGGCACGCTGCCATCGGGCAGGAAACTGGTATCGAGCGCCGGCGAGGCCCCAAACAGGTACAGCAGCAACCAGCTATGGCGGCGGAAGTTACGAATCAGACCGAAATAGCGCGCCGAACGGTACTCGCCCATCGACATGGCTTCCTGCTCGTCCAGCGTCTTGAGCAGAGTCCACAGGTCATCCGGCAGGGACACATTGTAGTGAATCCCGGCGATCGACTGCATGATGCGTCCATAGCGGGCGTCCAAGCCACGCCGGTAGACGTGCTTCATGGTGCCGACATTGGACGTGCCGTAGTCAGCGATCGGCACGCTGTCATTGCCTTCCAGCCGGGACGGCATGCTGGCAGGCCAGATCCATTCCCCATCGAGCTGGCGATAGGTATAGCGATGGAGGTCGGCCAGAAACTCCAGGGCCTCATCCGGACGGCTATAGACCGGCGTGATGTACTCCAGCAGCGATTCGGAGTAATCCGTGGTGATATGCGGATGGGTCAGTTTCGAACCCAGCGCCCGTGGGTGAAAGGTCGCCGCGATACGACCGCGGTCATCGACCCTTAGCCCCTCTTTTTCGATGCCTCGGCGCAGACGGCCGAAGCGTCGCGCAGCCGCGGGGCCGCGCAGTCGTTCGAGGAGCGAGGAAAGCTGAGTGGACAAGGTGAACACCCCGTGTCATGGAAGGGCCCGGGGGCCTGCTTCGTGTGGCGGCGACGGCAGCGGGCGCTACTGCGCCCGCCCTTGTGGTCGCCAGATTATGGCGATCCGTCGACAGGATTCAAGAACGCCCCTGCTTGGCCTTGAGCAAGGCGGCCCCCAGTGCGCCCATCGGCGCAGCGGAAGCGTCCTCCTTGCCGCCACCGTTGCCCCGCTGGCGGCGCCCCTGTCCAGGCTGGCTCTTGCCACCGCCTTCGCGACGACGAGGTGCCTGCCTGGAGTCGCCTGCCTCGGCGTCCGGGGTGTCATCCAGGCGCATCGACAGTCCAATGCGAGCGCGCGGCAGGTCGACGTTCATCACCTTGACCTTGACGATATCCCCGGCCTTGACCACGCTGCGGGGATCTTCGACGAAGCGGTCGGACAGTGCCGAAATGTGCACAAGGCCGTCCTGGTGGACGCCGATGTCGACAAAGGCCCCGAAGTGGGTGACGTTGGTCACGGTGCCTTCCAGCACCATGCCTGGCTCCAGATCCTTCAGCGTTTCGACGCCTTCACGGAACTGCGCCGCACGAAACTCCGGACGCGGGTCGCGACCCGGCTTGTCGAGTTCCGAGATGATGTCGCTGACGGTGGGCACACCGAAGCGCTCATCGGCGTAGTCGGCGGGTTTCAGCGACTTCAGCGTCGCGCTGTCACCGATCAGTCCAGCCACCTCTCGACCACTGCCAGCGGCAATGCGTTCGACCAGCGGATAGGCTTCCGGGTGAACCGCGCTGGCATCCAGCGGGTTGCTGCCGTTCATGATGCGCAGAAAGCCGGCACACTGCTCGAAGGTCTTGGGCCCCAGCCGGGACACGTCCAGCAGGTCGCGACGATCGCGGAAGACACCCTTGGCATTTCGCTGCAGCACGATGTTCTCGGCCAGCCCCGGATTGAGGCCGGCCACCCGTGACAGCAGCGCCGACGACGCGGTATTGAGGTCCACCCCGACCGCGTTGACACAGTCTTCAATAACCGCTTCCAGACTGCGGGACAGCTGCACCTGGGACACGTCATGCTGGTACTGGCCGACACCGATGGATTTCGGTTCAATCTTGACCAGTTCCGCCAGCGGATCCTGCAGACGACGGGCAATCGACACCGCACCACGAATGGTCACATCGAGATCCGGCAGCTCTCGGGCGGCATATTCAGACGCGGAATAGACCGAAGCCCCGGCCTCGGACACCATCACCTTGGACAGGCCAGGATCCTTCATCGACTTCAGCAGGTCGCCGGCCAGGCGGTCGGTCTCCCGGCTGGCGGTGCCATTGCCTACCGCAATCAACGCCACATCGTGCTTCTTGACCAGCTTTGCCAGTTCGGCCAGAGAGGCGTCCCACTGATTGCGCGGTGCATGGGGGAAGATGGTGGCCTGCTCGAGGAACTGCCCCGTCGCATCGACCACCGCCACCTTGCAGCCGGTACGCAGACCCGGGTCGATGGCCAGGGTCGACTTGGGCCCCGCCGGCGCGGCCAGCAGCAGGTCCTTCAGGTTGGCGGCAAAGACATCGATGGCCTCGCCTTCGGCACGTTCGCGCAGGCGCCCCATCAGCTCTGTCTCGAGGTGGGTATACAGCTTCACTCGCCACGTCCAGCGCACGACTTCGGCAAGCCAGCGATCCGCCTTGCGGCCCTCATCGGTGATGCTGACATGCTTGGCGATGGCCACCTGCGCAGGATGCACCGGTGCCTCGTCCTCTCCCGGCAGGCGCAAGGACAGCGCCAGCACGCCCTCGTTGCGGCCGCGGAACATGGCCAGGGCCCGGTGAGAAGGCACCTTGGCCAGAGCTTCATCATGCTCGAAGTAATCGGAGAACTTCGCGCCTTCCTGCTCCTTGCCGGCAATCACCCTGCTGGACAGCTCGCCTTCGCTCCACAGGCGCTCACGCAGGCGACCCACCAGTTCCGGGTCCTCGGCAAAGCGCTCCATCAGGATCTGCTTGGCGCCATCCAGGGCTGCCTTGGCATCCTCGATGGCGGGCGTCTCGCCTTCCGCCGGACGCAGGTAGGCTTGAGCCTCGTGCTCGGGGTCCAGGGTCGGATCCGCCAGCAGGGCGTCAGCCAGTGGCTCAAGGCCAGCCTCACGGGCAATCTGGGCCTTGGTCCGACGCTTCTTGCGATAGGGAAGGTACAAATCTTCCAGGCGCTGCTTGGTGTCGGCCGAGCGAATGCTGGCGGCCAGCGCGTCGGTCAGCTTGCCCTGCTCGTCGATGGCGGCGAGCACCGCTTCCCGGCGCTCCTCGAGCTCACGCAGGTAACCTAGCCGTTCTTCCAGCGTGCGCAGCTGAGTGTCGTCCAGTCCGCCGGTGACTTCCTTGCGGTAACGTGCGATGAAAGGCACCGTCGCGCCGCCATCCAGCAGCTCGACGGTAGCAGAGATCTGAGATGCCTTGACCGCGAGCTCTTCGGCCAGGCGGGCAATGATCTTGGCGTTAGCGTCCATGAAATCCTTGGCAATACGACGTCAATGATCCCGCCAAGGTATCACAAAGCGACTGTCGACGCCGCCGCTACCCACTGCCGAGGATCAAGGACAGAAACCCTGATGAAACGGGCGCCGGGGCATGCCGCCAATGGCTATCCGGTACACCCCGGCAGCCTCCCTGGCATGCGCCCAGTCGCCTCGATGGGAGGTCAGGCGGGCACGAACTTCAGCGCGACGCCATTGTTGCACCAGCGCAGACCGGTGGGATCCGGGCCGTCCTCAAAGACGTGACCATGATGACTACCACAGCGGGCACAGTGATATTCGGTGCGCGGCCAGAGAATCTTGTAGTCCACGCTGGTCAGCAAATGCCCCGGCACATGGTCAAAGAAGCTTGGCCAGCCGGTACCGGAGTCATACTTCATCGCACTGGTGAACAGCAGCAGGTCGCAGCCGGCACAGCGGAATTCTCCCTCACGCTTCTCATTGTCCAGAGGGCTTGAGCCTGCAGGTTCAGTGCCCTCCTCGCGCATCACGTCATATTGTGCCGGCGTCAGGCGCTCGCGCCATTCGTCCTCGCTCAGCTCCAGCGGCTCGATATCCGGGCTACGCGTCAAATCCAGCTCAGGGCGAGCGTTAGCCACGGCTGGCACCATACTGGCCAGGCCGCCAAGCCCGATAAGCGCCAAGAAGTTGCGTCGTTTCATTGTGCTGTCTCCTGCGTCAGGGTCGCTGCTCAGTCGCACCGATATCACTCGACCTTACAGCCGCACGGCCATGCCGTTGTCATTATCGACTAACAAAAAAAGGAGAAGGCTTTCGCCTTCTCCTCTCTCGACCGCGCCGCTTACCCAAGGTTCCTCTCTGGCAAGGTTCCCGCTGGCAGCGCCGGTGCGGCGTCTAGACCAGGCTCGGCCCGGCCTTGACGATGGCGTCGCTGACGCCGTCGAACTTCTTGAAGTTCTCGACAAACTTGGCCGCCAGCTCGTCGCGCTTGCGGTCGTAGGCCGCGAGGTCTTCCCAGGTCTGACGGGGATCCAGCAGACGCGACTCGACGCCGGGCACCGCCGTGGGTACGGACAGGTTGAGGCCGTCGATCTGGCGAGTTTCGACGTCGCGCAGTACGCCGGATTGAATGGCGTGGATGATGGCGCGTGTCGTGGGAATGGAGAAACGTGAACCGCCTTCACCATAGGCACCACCGGTCCAGCCGGTGTTGACCAGGTAGACCTGGGCATCCTTCTCTTCGACGCGCTTGATCAGAAGGTCGGCATACTCGCGCGCAGGGCGCGGGAAGAACGGCGCACCGAAGCAGGTGGAGAACGTTGCTTCAAGGCCGCTGGAAGAGCCCATTTCGGTCGAACCCACCTTGGCGGTATAGCCGGACAGAAAGTGATAGGCAGCAGCTTCCTTGGACAGCACGGACACCGGCGGCAGGACGCCGCTCATGTCGCAGGTCAGGAAGACGATGGCGCTTGGCTCGCCGGCACGGTTTTCCGCCACACGCTTTTCCACGTGCTCCAGCGGATACGCCGCCCGGGAATTCTGGGTCAGGCTGTCGTCGGCGTAGTTGGGCTCACGACGGTCGTTGAGCACCACGTTTTCCAGCACGGTGCCGAACTTGATGGCATTCCAGATGACCGGCTCATTCTTCTCGGACAGGTCGATGCACTTGGCGTAGCACCCGCCTTCAAAGTTGAACACGGTACCTACGCCCCAACCATGCTCGTCGTCACCAATCAGGAAACGACCTGGATCCGCCGACAGGGTGGTCTTGCCGGTGCCGGACAGACCGAAGAACAACGTGGTCTCACCGTCCTCGCCAACGTTGGCGCTGCAGTGCATCGGCAGCACGTCGAGCTCGGGCAGCAGGAAGTTCTGCACCGAGAACATGGCCTTCTTCATTTCACCGGCGTAACGCATGCCGGCGATCAACACCCGGCGCTTGGCGAAGTTGATGATCACGCAGCCGTCGGAATTGGTGCCGTCACGGCTCGGGTCACACACAAAGTGAGGTGCGTTGAGAATGGCCCACTCGTCCTTGCGCGAAGGGTTATAGGCCTCGGGACGCACGAACATGGTACGGCCGAACAGGTTGTGCCATGCCGTTTCCGTGGTCACCCGAACCGGCAGGTAGTGAGTCGGGTCGCTGCCCACGTGCAGCTCGCTGACGTAGCTGTCCTGCTCACCCAGATAGCCTTCCACTCGCGTCCACAGGGCATCGAAGCGCTCGGCGTCGAAGGGACGGTTGACGTTGCCCCAGTCGATCTTGGCGCTGGTGGACGGCTCATCGACGATAAAGCGGTCCTTGGGCGAGCGACCAGTGCGTTCGCCGGTCTTGACCACGAGGGCTCCGTGGGAGGCCAGACGGCCCTCGCCATTGGCCACCGCGCGCTCGATGAGCTCGGCAGTACTGAGGTTGACGTGAACGACGGGAGACTGCTGGGTGGTGGTCATAGGATTCCTGGGCCTTCGGCTTCTCTCTCGTGGACTGGCACCGCCTGGTCAAAGGAGCGATGCGTTGGATCCGGCGCGTCGGCTACGCGGTTAAACCGTCTTCTGCGATGACGTGGCATCGTCCGAGCAACGACACGGGCAGGATCGGCGGCGATTATGACAAAAAACTTCAGCGCAGGAAATGCCCATTTTTCAAGACGTTATTGTAGTTTAACTACAACATGATGAAGGTTTTCGGGCATTTCCTGTCATTTGACTACACGCCCTATTCCGCTACGAGCAGCCGTGCCCGGTGCCACCCCCCAAGGCCACAGCCTCAGTGCACCGTGGCGGTATCCGCGTCGGGGTTCTCCAGCAGCGACTCCACATCGGCGGCAGTGAACACGTAGCGGGTGTGACAGAAGTGACATTGGGTCTCGATGTCGCCCTGCTCCGCGACGACGTGTCGCAACTCGTCTTCCCCTAGGGACAGCAGCCCCCCGGCAATACGTGCCCTTGAGCAGGTACAGCCGAAGCGCAACGCCTTGGCGTCGAAGACGCGCAGAGATTCCTCATGGAACAGCCGTGTCAGCAGCGTCGATGCCTCCAGGGACAGCAGTTCCTCGTCCTTGAGCGTTTCGCCCAGATGGCAGGCGCGATCCCAGGCGTCATCATCCTGATTCAATGATTCATCGGGCAACCGCTGCAGCAGCATACCGCCGGCGTTGACCCCGTCCGCTGCCAGCCACAGACGGGTAGGCAGCTGTTCCGACTGGGTGAAGTAGGCTTCCAGGCATCCCGCCAGGCTGGCGTGCTCAATGCCGACGATGCCCTGATAGCGGCGTCCCTCACGGGGGTCCAGGGTGATCACGATCTGGCCGTCGCCTACCAGCGAACGAAAGCCCTCCTGGTCTCCAGGCAGGGCCGCCCCCTCTGCCAGGCGAGCGATGGCCCGAAGCTCACCACCGGGGTTGGACTCGGCCATGAGCAGGGAAACGTCACCGCTGCCACGCACTTCGATGGTCATGGTGCCGTCGAGCTTGACGGTGTCGGTCAGCAGCGCGACGGCAGCCAGCAGCTCGCCGAGCTGACGATTGATGGCAGCGGGATACTCGTGCCGTGTCAGTACATCGGCGTAAGCCTGTTCCAGGCGAGTCACCTCGCCGCGCACATTGGTGTTATCGATGATGAATCGCTGAATCTGATCAATCATGTAAAGCGTCTCGGTAGGCGCGCCTCACAGGACGCGCTTAGAAAAAGAAGGATGGACCGTGCGTTCGGACATTTCGAGCTGACGCTCGACGGGGCAGGCTCAGGACCCGCCTTCGCGCTGAAAGCGCTTGATGTCTCTGCGGGCGCGTTTGTCCGGCCGCTTGTGGGGATGCTGAAAGACCTCGTTGGCCTGGCGGCGCTGCTCGGCCTCGCGCTCTCTGCGCTCACGGCTCTGCTCGGTCTCCTGATACAACAGCCTGGCCTCGGGGGCACCACGACGCTGCTCACTGACCTGAACCACCTCGACCTCCCAGACATCCCAGCCCTGGGGCGCACGAATGCGCATCCCGGGGCTCACCAGCTTGCTGGTCTTGGCCTTGGCCCCATCGACTTCCACCTTGCCGCCCTCGATGGCCTTCTTGGCCAGCGCGCGGGTCTTGAAGAAGCGTGCCGCCCACAGCCATTTGTCGAGTCGAACGCTATCCACGAGCAACGCCTCCCGGGACCTCAGGCATGATTTCGGCAAAACGACCAAGCGCCACGAAATCCTTGAGCGTCTTCTCGGGCCGGCGGCTGTCCGGCTGACGAATCCCCAGCAGATGACGGATGCCGTACTCACGTGCACTTTCCAACACGTGAGCGTTGTCGTCGATGAACAGCGTGCGTTGACGGTCGAAGGGTTCGATCTCGTTCAGCGCATGCCAGAAGGCTTGCTCTTCCTTGGGTTCGCCAATATCGGCCGACGACACGATGGCATCAAGATACTCGTCGAGGCCAGTCAGCGGCAGCTTGAGCGCCAGACTCTCGCGGTCTGCATTGGTGGCCAGCACCACCCGCGGGTGAGCACTCTTGAGCCAGCCAAGAAAATCCAGCGCATCGCCACGCAGGCCGATAAGATGCTGTACCTCTCGCTTGAGCGCGACGATATCCACATCAAGCTCGCGACTCCAGTAAGACAGGCTGTACCAGTTGAGCGTGCCCTGCTCGCGGATAATGCGCTTGCGCACGACGTCCTGAGTCGCTTCGTCCAGCTTGTGCAGTTCCACATAACGACGCGGCAGGTGCTCGAGCCAGAAATGGCTGTCGAAATGCAGGTCCAGCAGGGTGCCGTCCATATCCAGCAATACGGTATCGATGGTGTCCCAATCGATCATTACGTCTCTCCAGCTCGTGTGCCGCCCGGTTGCCGTGACCCGGCCGCTACCGCCAGGCAAACGGCTTCCCGGAAGACCGTCAGCGTAACGTGTTAGTGTACCTCAAAGGCATTCGGGCTCGCATGCGCTCCGGCGCTGGCCGGACCCTGTGGCCAAGGCCAGGACGATCGACTCGGCCAGCACGAGAGCCCCCGCCTTCCCATTGACGCCAGGAGAAGCCATGGAAGACCGTACCCGGGAGAAACCCCACATTCTGTCGCGCAAGACCGTCGCCGAAAGCCGCCTGTTTCGCGTGGAGGAGCTCGACCTGCGCTTTTCCAATGGCGCCGAACGACGCTTCGAACGACTGCTGGGTAATGGACAGGGGATTGGCGCGGTGATGATCGTGGCCATGCCCGACCCTGAACATGTCCTGCTGATTCGCGAGTACGCCGCAGGGTTCGAGGACTACGTGCTGACCCTGCCCAAGGGCGTCGTCGATCCAGGTGAGGACATCGTCACCGCGGCCAATCGGGAGCTGATGGAGGAGTGCGGCGTCGGCGCGAGACGCATCGAACCGCTGATCGAACTGTCACTGTCACCCAACTACATGCGACAGCGCATCCAGGTCATGCTGGCCAGCGACCTCTACCCCCAGCGCCTCGAGGGAGACGAACCGGAGCCGCTGGTTGTCGAAACCCATGCCCTGGACAGTCTTCCCGCCCTGCTGGCCCGGGAAGACTTTCATGAGGCGCGTGCCATCGCCGCACTCTACATTGCACGGGACCGGCTGCGCGGCGACCAGCCTGACAACCGGCTCTGGTGAACGCTACTGGAGGCAACCTCAGCGCCTGGCGTGCAGACGCCTCAAGTTGCTGTTGCCCTCTTTCAGACGTACCCAGCGTCCTTGACGATAGCTGTCGAGCCCCGCCTCAAGCAGCGTCATGACATCCACCGCCTGCTCTCCGGTGACGGGGGGCGGGTCGCCATGAAGCAGGGTCTGAGCAATGCCAGCGTAGAAAGCAGGATAGTTGCCGGGCACCGACGGACAGGATTCGCTGATCAACTCAGGCTCCTCGGCGCTGCCGCGGTTCAGCGTCAGCTGACCCGGAGAGTCATCGACACCCCAGTTGTCGCTTGGCGCCATCCCCTGCTTCAGCCAGCCCTCCTGGGGATCCAGCCCGTAGACCGAATAGCTGCCCTCGGTGCCGTGCACCACGAAGCGCGGGCTCGCCTCGGCCACCAGGGAGCTGGCCTGCAGCGTCACCCTCAAGCGGTCGTACTCGAGCAGCGCAAGAAAGTCATCATCGACCTCTGCTCCCTCTCGCGCCGTCGCCAGCTCCAGCAGGATCGCACGAGGCATTCCGAACAGCTCCCTGGCCTGGTCCAGCAGGTGGGGGCCAAGGTCGTACCAGATGCCGCCTCCCGGCTTGTGATGATCGCGCCAGCGGTTGGACACCGCCGGGCGATAGCGATCAAAGCGGGACGTGAACGACGTCACCCGCCCAAGCCGTCCTTCCTCCAGCAACTGACGCACCGTCAGAAAGTCACAGTCCCAGCGACGATTGTGAAAAACACTGAGCAGAAGTTCCGACCGGTCGGCCTGGGCCCGCAGCTGACGCGCTTCAGAAGCTGACACGGTTACAGGCTTGTCCACTACCACGTGCTTGCCAGCCGCCAGCGCCGCCTTGGCCATGGCGTAATGCTGTTCATTGGGCGTCGCAATCACCACCAGGTCCACGTGGCGCACATCGAGCAACTCGCTGAGCTTGCCATGCACCGTGACATCCGGCAGGTCGTTCAACACCTTGGACGCATCGGAGCTCACCACCGCCGTCAACTCAAGTCCAGGCGCAGCCTGGATCAAGGGCGCATGGAACGTCCGTGACGCCATCCCGTACCCCACCAGCCCCACGTTAAGCGTCTGTGTCTTCATGTTCGGCCCCTGTGCCCGCGTTGCGCCCGTCTTGTCGAGGGCTTTATTGATCCGTCGATATCTATTGCTCCCAGCATGACCAAATCCTCGGAATTAATCGAGTTCCGGCACTCACGCTAGCCCCGGGCGAACGCAAGACGCCGGTCGCCACCCTCCAAGGCAGCCCACTGGGGTAGAAGGCTCAGTAACGTTGAAGGCCGGCATCAGCCGGCCTTCGATCACCTCGAATACTTGCCAGCGGCCTGGATCAGGCGTCCAGCTTCTCGAGGTCGCGAACCGCGCCCTTGTCGGCCGACGTCGCCAGCAGCGCGTAGGCCTTGAGTGCCGGTGTCACCTTGCGCAGTCGCGTGATACGAGGCGTCCAGGCCTCCTTGCCACGCTCATCCTGACGCTGGCGGCGGGCTGCAAGCTCCGCATCATCCAGCAGCACGTTGATGGTACGGCTGGGAATGTCGATGCGGATCAAATCGCCATTTTCGACCAGACCGATCGCGCCACCTGCCGCCGCTTCTGGCGATACGTGGCCGATCGACAGTCCCGAAGTGCCCCCTGAGAAGCGGCCGTCCGTCAGCAAGGCACAGGCCTTGCCCAACCCCTTGGACTTCAGGTACGAGGTCGGATACAGCATTTCCTGCATGCCGGGACCGCCCTTGGGTCCTTCGTAGCGGATGACCACGACGTCGCCTTCCTTCACTTCACCGCCAAGGATGTGCTCGACCGCCTGATCCTGGGACTCCACGACGTGGGCCGGCCCTTCAAAGACCAGAATGCTGTCGTCGACACCGGCAGTCTTCACCACACAGCCGCTTTCGGCGATGTTTCCGTGCAGCACGGCCAGACCGCCTTCCTTGGAGAAGGCATGGGCGTAGTCACGAATACAGCCAGTAGCGCGGTCGCCATCGAGACTCGGCCAGCGCGCGCTCTGGGAGAATGCCGTCTGGGTCGGGATGCCGCCGGGCCCGGCCTTGAAGAAGTTGACCACTTCCGCCGAGGGATTGCGCATGATGTCCCACTCGTCCAGTGCCTCGAGCAGGCTGTCGCCATACACGGTGGGCACGGACGTATCGAGCACGCCAGCCCGGTCAAGCTCGCCGAGAATCGCCATGATACCGCCGGCACGATGGACGTCTTCGATGTGGTACTTCTGGGTGTTGGGCGCCACCTTGCACAACTGGGGCACTTCACGGCTCAGACGATCGATATCCGGCATGTTGAAGTCGACGCCTGCTTCCTGGGCCGCGGCCAGCAGGTGCAGAATGGTGTTGGTCGAGCCGCCCATGGCGATGTCCAGGGTCATGGCATTCTTGAACGCCGCCTTGGAGCCGATGGCGCGGGGCAGCAGGTGCGCCTCGTCACCTTCGTAATAGCGCTTGGCCAATTCCACGATGCGCTCGCCGGCGGTCTCGAACAGACGACGGCGATCCGCGTGGGTTGCCAGCACCGTACCGTTGCCGGGCAGCGCAAGACCCAGCGCTTCTGTCAGGCAATTCATGGAGTTGGCGGTGAACATGCCGGAGCAGCTGCCACAGGTGGGGCAGGCGCTGCGCTCGACCTCGTTCAGGGTTTCCTCGTCCACCGAGTCGTCGGCGGCCATGACCATGGCATCGACCAGGTCGAGACCGTGATCCAGCAGCTTGGTCTTGCCGGCTTCCATCGGACCGCCGGAAACAAAGATCACCGGGATGTTGAGCCGCATGGCGGCCATCAGCATTCCCGGGGTGATCTTGTCGCAGTTGGAGATGCACACCAGCGCATCGGCGCAGTGGGCATTGACCATATACTCGACACTGTCCGCGATCAGGTCACGGCTGGGCAGTGAATACAGCATGCCGTCGTGGCCCATGGCGATGCCATCATCCACGGCGATGGTGTTGAATTCCTTGGCCACGCCGCCGGCTTTCTCGATCTCGCGGGCGACCAGCTGCCCCATGTCCTTGAGGTGCACGTGGCCCGGGACGAACTGGGTGAACGAATTGGCCACAGCGATGATCGGCTTGTGAAAGTCGTCATCCTTCATGCCGGTGGCGCGCCACAGGGCGCGGGCGCCGGCCATGTTGCGACCGGCGGTAGTGGTTCGGGAGCGATACTCTGGCATGGAATCCTCGTCATTTTTTGTCCACCTGTGGGGCCCTTGGCCGCCAGGCGGTGTCTCGTGTCCAGACCATCGATTCTGTCACGCCGGGGCAGCACTGGAAAGCCTTGCGCGGATACAACGCGTCGCCCCCGGCAAGACACCGGGGGCGAGCAGACATGCTGGAAGCAGCAAAGTGATTGACGTGCCGTTGATCGTCCTCGGCACCGGACAAGCGCTGGCGACGCAGGCGCTGGGGCCTGTCAAACAGGGCCCCAGCGTCCTCGCTCAGTCCATCAACCGAACACGACCTTGGCCACGTCCTGATAGCGGCCGGCAAAGTGTACGGTCATGCCGTCCTTCAGATAGTCGGGCAGCTCGTCATAATCACGCCGATTGGCCTCGGGCAGAATGACTTCGAAGATCTCGCTGCGTCGAGCGGCGATGACCTTCTCCCGAATACCCCCCACCGGTAGCACCTGCCCCGTCAGGGTCAGTTCACCGGTCATCGCCAGATTGCGGTCAATCGGCTGCTGGCGGGCCAGCGACAGCAGCGCAGTGGTCATGGTCACCCCAGCCGAGGGACCATCCTTCGGGGTCGCCCCCTCGGGCACGTGCATGTGCACGAAGCTGGCGTCAAAGAATCCGGCATCGGCACCATATTCGCTCAGGTGCCCCTGCACGTAGCTGTAGGCAATGTTGGCGGACTCCTTCATTACGTCCCCCAGCTGACCGGTCAGCTTGAAGCCACGATCCAGCCCATGCACCTTGCCCGCTTCGATGGATAGAGTGGCGCCGCCCATGGACGTCCAGGCCAGTCCCGTCACGACGCCCTGCCCCTTCATCACCTTTTCCTTACGGAATAGCGGCGCACCGAGAAATTCCTCCAGGTTCTTGAGCGATACCTTGACGGTTTCCTGGTCATTCTCGAGCAGCTTTACCGCAGCCTTGCGCACAATGCGGTGAAGCTGCTTCTCCAGCTGGCGTACTCCCGCTTCACGGGCATAGCCCTCGACCACCTGGCGCAGCGCCGCCGCCGTCAGGTTGATGCGCTTCTTCGGGATATTGTCCCGCTTCAGCAGCTTGGGCCACAGATGATGGCGGGCAATCGCCTGCTTTTCCTCAGCGATATAGCCAGACAGCCGAATCTGCTCCATCCGGTCCAGCAGCGCCGGCGGGATCGAATCCAGCGTATTCGCGGTGCACACGAACAGCACCTTGGACAGGTCGAGGCGCACGTCCAGATAGTGATCGAGGAAGTCGACGTTCTGCTCGGGGTCCAGCACCTCCAGCAGTGCCGAGGCAGGGTCACCCTGGAACGACTGACCCATCTTGTCGATCTCGTCGAGCATGATCACCGGGTTCTCGACCTCGACCTCCTTGAGTGCCTGTACCAGCTTGCCCGGCATGGCCCCCACGTAGGTCCGGCGATGGCCCTTGATCTCGGCCTCGTCACGCATCCCGCCGACCGAGAAGCGGTAGAACTCGCGACCGAGTGCCTCGGCGATGGAGCGGCCGATAGAGGTCTTGCCGACCCCGGGTGGGCCGACCAGCAGCACGATAGAGCCCCCGACGTCGCCCTTGAACGTACCTTCGGCAAGAAACTCCACGATCCGCTCTTTCACGTCGGTCAGTCCGTCATGATCGCGGTCGAGGACCTTGCGGGCATGGGCCAGATCAAGCTGGTCCTGGCTCTGCTGGCCCCAGGGCATGGCGGTCAGCCAGTCCAGATAGTTGCGCGTGGTGCCGTACTCGGGGGAGCCGGTTTCCAGCACCGACAGCTTGCCCAGTTCGTCATCGATACGCTCTTGAACCCGCTCCGGCACCTCGCGCCCTTCCAGGCGAGCCCGGAAGGTATCCACATCGTTCTCGCGATCGTCCTTGGAGATGCCCAGCTCGCGCTGGATCACCTTCAACTGCTCACGCAGGAAGAACTCACGCTGACGCTCCTGCATCTGGGCGTTGACCTGCTCACTGATCTCGCTTTGCAGCTGCGCGACTTCGATCTCCTTGCGCAACAGCGGCAGCACTTTTTGCATGCGTGGAACCACTGGCAGCGTCGCCAGCACGTCCTGCAGCTCCCCCCCCTGCGCCGAGGTGATGGCCGCCGCAAAGTCCGTCAGCGGACCAGGCTCGTGGGGGCTGAAGCGATTGAGATAGTGCTTGAGCTCTTCGCCGTAGAGGGGATTGATCGGCAGCAGCTCCTTGATGCCATTGATCAATGCCATGGCGTAGGCACGGGTCTCGTCGTCCTCGGTATCCACCGGCTCGCGGGGATACGACACCTCGACCAGAAATGGCGGCTTGCGGGACAGCCAGCGCTCGATCTTGAAGCGCCGGACGCCCTGGGCGATGAACTGGATCTGCTGGTCCTCACCCTGCAGCTTGTGCGCTTTCACCGCCGTGCCGATGGTAGGGAAGTCTTCGTAGGACAGCTCTTCCACGCCCGCTTCCCCGACAAACGCAAGGCCTACGGTGTCGTGGGGGGTATTGGCCACCCTCTCGATGGTCTCGGACCAGCGCTCGCGGTTGATCACCAACGGCTGAACCTGGGCCGGAAAGAAGGGACGATTATGGATCGGCAGCAGGTACAACCGCTCCGGCAGACTCGCACTGGCAGGAATCACCGCATGGCTTTCAAGCTGGGACTGACTGTCATCGTCATCGTTCTGACCGTCGTCAGCAGCACCGCCAAGGGGAATCCAGTCCAGCTCATCAGACCGGGAATCACGATCATCGCTCATGGTCACCTCATCCTGAAGTTGGGGCCTTGCCCATATGCTACTCAGGAATGTGGGCGATCGACGCCAAGTTCAAGGCGTGGGGTGACAACCAAGCGCGTTAGTGCGTGCCGGTGCGACAACGCGGGGAGCCATCATCTGGCGTCAGCGGCCCAGCAGCGGCGGCAGCGGGCGTCCATTGATGCGCAGCTGGCCCTTGACCACGTCGATGCCCAGCATCGACGTATCCAGCGGCAATCTCAGCCACAGCGCCACTACGGCAGGAGGTTCACGCCACTCGAAATCGCCGTCCAGGCGTTCCCGAAACTTGGCGCGCATCGAGGGATCATCCAGCGCCAGGGGACTCAACTGATCCAGCTCACGCGGATCAAACACGACAACGCCATCCCCATGCAGGCTCAGCCCGAGCATGGGGCTATCCAGGTTGACGTCGACCAGGTCCAGTCGCGGGGAGTCCTTGAGCAGCTGAGCCAGCGCCCGATCCATGGCCGAATCCGCCGCGGCGTCGTCCAACGATACCGTGCCCAATGCCGTCTTGTGGCGCGCCAGCTCAACGACAGAGCGCAGCGCGTCGGCATTGATTCGGGACAGCTCGATGCTCAGCTCGCCATCCACCAGCATGTCGTTGCCGGAGCGAATTTCGCCAAGCGTCAGATTGCTCTTCAGCCTGAGTTCACTGTCATCCAACTGGGTGTCGGTCTGCAGCACGATCGAGGTGCCGTCCAGATTGACCTGCGGATGACGCAGGCTCAGCGCCTCGATGGTCAGACTGTCCTGCTGATTGAAGTGAAGCGCCCCCGGGGTGTAGGCATAGCGGCTCTGATACTGAAGCGGACCGACCTCGAGTCGGGCCTCACCATCACGCAACTGTACGGAATCAACGGTCATGCGGGTTCGCCAGTCACCGTAGATGCCATCGAAGGCGATCCGCGCACCCGAGAAATGCAGCGAGCGGGGGCCGCTGCGAGGGGGCGACTGGCTGACAATGAAGGGCGCCAGCGCGAGCTCACCCTGGAGGGTACCGCCCAGGGTGCGATAGTGGGCTTCCCAGCGCGGCGGGGCAGCGGGAATGGCATCGCCAAACAGCCGCTCGTCGGCCTCGCCAACATGCAGCTCCACAGTACCGATGACACTGGTATCGAGGACGCCGTGGCGCGCATCGTAGGGCAGCGACAGGTGCCAGGCTCGGCCGATGAGGGGGGCGATATGCAGTACGCCGGATGAGCTCAGCCAGCCTTGCCGGACATCGCTGCGCGAGATGCGCAGGTCGCCCCTGGCTTCCAGGTCGGCCAGCGCACGCGCAAGCTCACGCTCGAACAGCAGGCTGGCGAGGTACTGAGCCACGGCCCAGGCCACCGCCAGCACCACCACTACGGGTACGATCCATCGTTCCTTGCGCATGTTCCTTCCTCTCAGCCAGCGAACGTCTTCCTCTGACGCACCGCTCGCTCAGTGCAACCAGAACCACAGGTGCATGGTGCACCAGGAGTAGACCCCCGCCAAGACGTCATCGACCATGATGCCAAAGCCGCCGGCAACACGCCGATCCGCCCAGCGAATCGGCCAGGGCTTGATGACGTCGAAGACCCGGAAGACAACAAAGCCCCACAGTGCCGCCTCCCATGAGAAGGGCACCGCCGCCATGGTCAACCAGTAGCCGACGAACTCATCCCAGACGATGCCGGAGTGGTCGTGGACACCCAGATCGCGGGAGGTCTTGTCGCATAACCAGACGCCCCACACGAAGGTGATGGCGATCATCACCAGGTACCAACCGAGGGTCAGTTCTGACAATAGCCAGTAGAACGGAATGGCCGCCAGGGTGCCGAAGGTACCTGGAGCAAAGGGCGCCGCCCCACTGCCAAGCCCGAAGGCAAGAAAGTGGGTCGGCCGGTGCCAGACGCTAGCCGGTGCTTTGTTCACGATGTCCCTCCGTGGAAATGTTGCCAGCCAGCCCTGGATGGGATCTTCACGCCCTGTATGCCCGGCGTCTCGGTCAAATGACCGATCGGCGTCAGCTCGATGCCCAGAGCCAGCAGCGAAGCCTTCGCCTGGGCGACCCGTGACGGGGGCAAGGAGACCAGCAACTCATAGTCATCCCCGCCGCATAGCGCCGCCTCAATGGCGGCATCCTGGCCCAGCCTCGCGGCCAGACCGTCGGCCAGAGGCAGCGACGCGCTGTCCAGGACAGCACCGACGCCTGAGGCGCTGAGCACGTGATCCAGGTCAGCCAGCAAGCCATCGGACACGTCGATGGCCGCATTCGCCAACCCGCGCAGGACTTCACCGGCCTGCCAGCGCGCTTCGGGCAGCAGGTAACGCTTCAGCAGAGGCTGCTCCATATCTCGCGCTCCGCCTTGCCATGCGGCAAGACCGCCGGCGCCTCCGCCGAGGGCTCCGGTCACCGCCAGCACGTCACCGGCCTTGGCCCCATCACGGCGCAGTGCCTGCCCGGTCGGCACCTCGCCCATGACGGTGACACTGATGGCGCGCTGACCGCGGGTCACATCTCCGCCGACCAGCACCATACCGGCGCTATCGCACACAGCATGGAAGCCACGAGCGAATTCTGCCACCCAGTCGTCGTTGGCGTCAGGCAGGGTCAATGCCATCAGACACCAGCGTGGTCTGGCGCCCATGGCCGCCAGATCACTGAGACTGACAGCCACGGCTCGATGCCCCAGCGCAGCGGCGGGCGCACCTGGCGGAAAGTGCTGCCCCTCGACCGACGTGTCGACGCTGACCACCAGCTCATGGCCCGGGGTGGGCTGCATCAGGCTGGCATCGTCACCGACGCCCAGGCTTACGCCGGACGCGTCAGCAGACCCGCGTCTCGCCGGTGCCAGCCAGCGCTGGATGAGTTCGAATTCTCCGTACATCAGCAGCGACCTTCAGCGGCGACGGGCACTGACCTCGGCACTTCTCAGCTTGATCGCCAGCTTGTCGAGAATGCTGTTGATGTACTTGTGCCCATCCGTCGCACCGAACGACTTGGCCAGCTCGACCCCTTCGTTGATGACCGCACGGTACGGCACTTCGAGGCGCCGCGACAGCTCGTAGGCACCGAGGCGCAAGATGGCCAGCTCGATCGGATCGATGTCCTCGAGACGACGGTCGAGCAAGGGAGCGATGTCCGCGTCGAGCTCCTTGCGATAGCGAGCGACGTTGTGCAGCAGCTCATGGAACAGCGCCAGGTCGGCGATTTCCATCACCTTGAGCCAGTTCTCATGGGTTTCCAGGTCATCATCCGGCACCTGGCTGCGGAACTCGGCTTCCACCGCGCTGATCGATTTCTCGGTCATCTGCCACTGGTAGAGTCCCTGCACCGCCAGCTCGCGGGCGGCACGACGGGATTGCTGAGCCTTGGTCGGCGCACGCTGTTCACGGCTCATGCGGAGGTCTCCTCGCCATCGTCACCAAAGTGGCGCAACAGGGAGACCATTTCCATGGCGGCCATGGCCGCTTCGGTTCCCTTGTTGCCTGCCTTGGTACCGGCACGCTCGATCGCCTGCTCGATGGAGTTCACGGTCAGCACGCCATTCGCCACCGGCGTGTCAAAGTCGAGCTGAAGACGCGACAGGGCCGAGTTGCACTCGCCGGCCACGTGCTCGAAGTGAGGCGTGCCACCGCGGATGACGGCGCCCAGGGCGATCACCGCGTCGGGCTTGGCCACCTGCAACACCCGCTTGACGGCCAGAGGCAGTTCCCAGGCGCCAGGAACATGAACGATATCGATCATCTCCATGTCCACGCCATGGCGCACCAGGCTGTCCACAGCGCCTTCCACCAGAGAGTCCACCACATGGTGGTTGAAGCGGCCCACGACGATCACGTAGCGGCCCTGAACCTCGACAAAGCTGCCTTCGACTTGGGAGATAGGTTGCATCTTGAAATTTCCTGAATTCGCCGGCACCTGGCCGGCAGTCGGGGATAATCCCCTAATGGATAGCCGAATCCCCAGGTGATGCCTTGGGGCATCGCCTGGGAATCATCATGCGTCTAGATCAGTGGGCGACACGATGTCCACCACTTCCAGGTCAAAGCCTGACAGCGCCGAAAACTTCCAGGGGGAGCTAAGCAGGCGCATCTTGCCTACTCCAAGCTCGCGCAGGACCTGGGAGCCGGTGCCGATGGTCAGGTAGTTGCCCGACCCGTCCGACTCACTGCCGCGGGCAGTGCGGCGGCGCTCGAGAAAGACCTGTAGCAGGTCGTTGAGGTCCTGGCGGGAGCGCATGTCATCGAGTAGCACAAACACGCCGTGCTCGGCTCGCGCCACCTCTTCCAGCGCCTGATGCGCACGCCAGGATGCTTCTTCACCCTTGACCAGGCACATCAGGTCACGCATCTCGTTGGCCAGATGGACGCGCACCGTGGTTACGCCATCCGGTGTCGGGTGTCCCTTGACCAGCGCCAGATGGTGCACCTTGTGGATACGGTCGGCAAAGACGTGGGCCGTCAGCTCGCCAAAGGCAGTGCTGACCGGCAACCGCTCTACCTCTTCCACCGTCTGCTCGTTATGGATGCGGTAGTGGATCAGGTCGGCGATGGTGCCCATCTTGATGCCATGGGTCTCGGCGAAGCGCTCGAGCTCCGGCCGGCGGGCCATGGTGCCATCTTCGTTCATGATTTCACAGATCACACCGCTGGGGTCACACCCGGCAAGCGCCGCCAGATCACAGGCCGCCTCGGTGTGGCCGGCACGCCGCAGCACCCCACCCGGCTCCGCCATCAGCGGAAAGATGTGGCCCGGCTGAACGATGTCCTCGGGGCGCGCATTGCGAGCGCTGGCCGCCTGCACGGTGCGTGCGCGATCCGCTGCAGAGATGCCGGTGCTGACGCCCTCGGCGGCCTCGATGGACAGGGTGAACTTGGTGCCGTAACCAGAACCGTTATCCTGCACCATCAGCGGAAGCTTGAGCTGCTCGCAACGCTCGCGGGTCATCGGCATGCAAATCAGGCCGCGGGCGTGAACCGCCATGAAATTGATATGGCTGGCCTCTACCTTCTCGGCCGCCATGATGATGTCACCTTCGTTTTCCCGGTCCTCATCATCCATCAAGATGACCATGCGGCCTTGACGGATATCCTCGACGAGTTCGGCAATAGGGGCCAGGCCCCCGCTGGAAGACTGCGACATGTGTGCTCCCTGGATCTGAAGTGGCCACACGGCGACGGCGGCCAGAAACGGCCGTCAGGGTACCGTGGGACGCGCCTGGGCGCCAGTGGCGGCGAATGAGAGGGTATGCGGATAACCACGTATCCACGCGGGCACCTGCACCCGCCCCGTATCGGGGCGCTAGAATAATCAGGGCACTAGGTCATCAGGGCTCTAGGTTATCAGGGCTCTGTCATTTTCAGGGCGTTAGCTCAGCGCCCTGTGCAGGCAGGCAGCGCGGGGCGAGCCAAAATTCGCCAGTCCTGGCCCAAGGCGCGAATATCGATGATCTCGAGCGGTCGCTGATGAGCCATCTGGTCAATCCCGCTCAATGACATCAGTCCACGGGCCTCGGGTCCAAGCAGCGTCGGCGCCATGTAGAGGCGCAGCTCATCCACCAGACAGGCATCCATCATGGCACCGGCAAGGGTCGCACCGGTTTCGACCAGCAGCTCGTTGCATCCTTCTTCACGCCCCAGCCAGTCGAGCAGCGTCGGCAGATCTACGCGACCGTCCTCGCCGGCCGGCATTTCCAGTACTCGGGCCCCGCTGCGCTCCAGCGCTTCCCGGCGAGGAGACTCGACGCCTTCGACGCAGACCACCAGGGTCTGACCGGGCTCGCTCAGACAGGCAGCCGCCAACGGCATGCGCAGACGCGAATCGACCACCACGCGCAGCGGCTGGCGACGGGCAATGGTGTCAGCCTGATCGAGCCCCAGTTGCTCGGCTCGCACCGTCAGTCGCGAGTTATCGAAGATGATGGAGTCGACGCCAGTCAGAATCGCGCAGCTCTGGGCGCGCAGGCGCTGCACATCGCGGCGTGCCGCAGGGCCGGTGATCCACTGGGACTCGCCGGAGGCCATGGCGGTACGCCCATCGAGGCTCATGGCCAGCTTCAGGCGCACCCGCGGGCGCCCCTTGGTCATGCGCGATACGAAGCCCGCATTCAAGGTCAGCGCATCGTCCTCAAGACAACCGACCAGCACCTCGATACCTGCCTCACGCAGCCTCTGGATGCCACGCCCTGCGACCTGAGGGTTGGGGTCCTGCATGGCCACCACGACCCGGGCGACGCCCGCCTGGATCAAGGCATCGCAGCAGGGGCCGGTGCGACCATGATGAGAGCATGGCTCCAGCGTCACATAGGCGGTTGCACCACGGGAGCGCTCACCGGCGCCGTTCAGCGCATGGATTTCCGCATGGGGCTCACCGGCACGCTCATGAAAGCCCTCGGCCAGCCACTCGCCGTCCTTGACCAGCACGCAACCGACACGCGGATTCGGCATGCTGGTGTAGCGGCCATGCTCAGCCAGGCGAAGCGCTCTCGCCATCCAGTGGGCATCATGGCCAGGGGCTGACGCCGGAGGTGCATCGTCGCGGCTCATGACGGCTCCTCATTGTCGGGGGTGAAGTTCGGCTCCTGAGCCAACCGGTCAATCTCGGCACGAAACTCGTCGATGTCCTGAAATCTGCGGTACACCGAGGCGAAGCGAATGTAAGCCACCTGGTCCAGGCGCTTGAGCGCGTTCATCACTTCCTCACCCACGACCCGCGCCTGGACCTCACGCTCCCCTCGGGCCCTCAGGTTCTGGCGTATGCGCTCCACCGCCGCTTCGATGGATTCCGCACTGACCGGGCGTTTTTCCAGAGCCCTCAGCATGCCCGCTCGCAGCTTGCTCTCGTCAAACACCTCACGGGAGCCATCGGCCTTGACGATCCGCGGCATCACCAGTTCGGCGGTCTCATAGGTAGTGAAGCGCTCCCCGCATCCCGCGCACTGCCGACGTCGACGCACCTGGTCGCCTTCGGCAACCAGCCGGGAATCGGTCACACGAGTCTCTTGAGCGCCACAGAAAGGGCAATGCATAGCGGGCAGTCCGGCAGGAGAAAATGTCGCCATAGTGTAACGGTTGCGGCCTTTTTCGCCCAGCGCAACCGTCCGCCAAGCCCTTTGCGCGATGCCAGTTGGCACGCCCTGTGCTTGATGTTGTGCATTATCCTGCCAATAAGACGTCGGGCACAGGCGCAACCTCCCGCCTCGCCCGCCCAAGGAGGACGCCATGGCCCCACCACTCACAGCGATGGACGCAGACCGCTTCCAGCAGCATGCCAAAGCCTTGCTGACACCTCTTTATGGAGAACGTAGCGAGGAAGTGCTGCGCCGCCTGCTGCGCCTGATCGAAGCGCAGGGCGCCCGTCTTTCGCACCGTCATGGTGCAAGAACCGAACTGTGGAGTGAAAAGGATCAATGGCTGATTCTGTACGGTGATTCGCTGATCGATGAGCACGAATCTCGCTCGGACAGCGGTCAGGAGACGTCGCCCAAACCTCCCCTGGCCGTGCTCGATGACTTTCTTCACAGCCGACTGGCTGGCGTGTTCAGCGGGGTGCACGTGCTGCCCTTCTTTCCCTGGAGCAGCGACGATGGCTTCTCGGTCATTCACTACCGCGAGGTCGACCCGGCCCTGGGCGAGTGGCGAGACATCAGGCGGCTGGCCAGCCGCCACGACCTGATGGTGGATCTGGTCTTGAATCATGTCTCAAGGGAGTCGCTGTGGTTTGCCGACTACCTGGGCGGCAACCTGCCCGGTCGTGACTACTTCATCGAGATGGACCCGGAAACGGATCTCAGCGACGTCGTCCGGCCACGCAGTTCTCCACTGTTGGTGCCGGTCAGTACCCGTCGGGGGGTACGCCATCTGTGGGCCACCTTCTCGGAGGACCAGATCGACCTGAACTTTGCCAACCCCGACGTGCTGATCGAATTCATCGGCATACTGCTGTTCTATCTTCAGCAGGGCGCGCGGATCGTGCGCCTGGACGCCGTCGCCTTCCTGTGGAAACGGCCCGGCACCCGTTGCATTCACCTTCCCGAAACCCACGCTGTGGTGCGTCTGCTTCGCGCCATCGTCGATCATGTGGCTCCCGGCACCTTGATCATCACCGAGACCAACGTGCCTCACGCCGAGAACATCAGCTACTTTGGCCTGGAGCGTGAGCACACACCACCGGATGAAGCCCATCTGGTCTATCAGTTCCCGCTGCCCCCACTGCTGCTGCATACCCTGACCAGCGGTGAGGCCGGCACCATCGCCCGCTGGCTGAACACGCTGCCCGAGCTTCCAGAGGGCTGCAGCTATCTCAACTTCACGGCCAGCCACGACGGCATCGGGGTACGACCGCTGGAAGGCTGGCTCGAGCAACACGAAATCGATGCTCTGGTTGGCTTGATGCAGCGCTTCGGCGGCTTTGTCAGCATGCGCCGCCAGAGCGACGGCAGTGACAGTCCCTACGAACTGAACATCACCTGGTTCGATGCCATGAGCGGCACCCGCCGAGGCCCCGACCCCTGGCAGGTCGAGCGCTTCTTGTTGAGTCAGCACCTGATGCTGGTCCTGAAGGGCATACCCGGGGTCTACATTCACTGTCTGACGGCTACCCAGAATGACCATGATGGCGTCGAGCGCAGCGGGCGCCTGCGCTCCATCAACCGTAAACGCTGGCAGCGCCAGGAACTGGGGATGCTGCTAGACAGCCGGCACACGCCGACCCGTGAGGTATTCGTCGCCCTCACGCGTCGCCTTGAACTGCGTCGTCGAGAGCCTTGCTTCCACCCCGACGCCGCTCAGACGGTGGTGCCAACCGCGCCACAATTGCTGGCCATTCAGCGTGGGCCGATTGCCAGCGGCCGTCGCCTGCTGGCGATCCATAATGTTACCGACCGCCCGCAACCTCTGGTCATGGCGGAACTCGAACGTCCTGGCTGGGAGGACCTGCTGGAGGGCGGCGAATGGCGCCATTGCGATACCCTGGCGCCCTATCGCTCACTATGGCTGGTGCGTCATGATTGAGCGTTCAGGAAACACTGCATCACTGCCTGCACCAACGATTCGCTGCGTTGCGCGCCCCTCGAACGCCTCACCTGTAGCGCAAAGGCTCCGGCGTCTGCGCTGCAGGCGCCTGGCGCTGCTCGGCTGATGACTGCAGCGTTTCCTTTATCTGTAACCCCACCAACCGGGCCGGCCACCGAACTGACCTCTCATCCTGTTGTCCCAGCTGTTGTCACAGCACTGGCCGCCCTACCACCGGGATGATCAGGTCACCTCTGCGCGCCCCTCCGACAACGACATGCGAGCCCGAACACCGATGAGTCAGGACACCCCCCGCCGCCCCGATGCCCCATCGCGCCCGCGTTACCCGCGATCCTTCATGACCCTTGCTGCGGTGGCCTTCGGTCTGCTGCCGCTATCCAGCGTCGAAGCCAAGGATTACCCCGCGCCTATCGAGGCCCTCGAGAAAGAAGGCCTGGAAGTGCATGGAGAATTTGATGCCCCTGGAGGCCTGGAGGGCTACGCTGCCAGCCACCGAGGCCAGCCCATGACAATCTTCGTGACTGCCGATGGCGAGCACGCCATTGTCGGCAACCTGATTGACGGTGAGGCCAACAACCTGTCAGAAGAGCCGCTGGAGCGACTGGTGCAAGGACCTCAGGATGAAGCGGTGTGGCAGGACCTGGCTGACAGCGCCTGGATCGCTGATGGCGACCCGGACGCGCCGCGCACGGTGTACGTCTTCACCGATCCCAACTGCCCATACTGCACCCGCCTGTGGCAGATGACCCGCCCCTTCGTGGAGAGCGGAGAGGTCCAGCTACGCCACGTCATGGTGGGCATACTGGATCCAGCGAGCCCACGCCAGGCGGTCACCATGCTGGCCGCGGACGACCCCTCTGCCGCCCTGGCCGCTCACGAAGGGGGTGATCCGATTACGCCGATGCGCCAGCTACCCCGCGACCTGGAACAGCGTCTACAGAGCAATCATGAGCTGTTCCGAGGCTTCGGCATGGTGGCCACCCCAGGCATGGTCTATCGCCATGATGGCAAGGTCGAAATGACTCAGGGACTGCCGGGACAGGCCCTGTTCGAGACCATCATGGGAAGCGCCAGCCCCTGAGGGGCTGGCACCAGAGCGGACCAGCTCTGTCATCACAGGGGCCTTGCCATGGCGAGGCCCCGTGACAGGCACTCTCCCTCCTAGACATCTCCGGCGTTGTCGGCTTCCACCGCCTGATAAAGGCGCTGTGGAAGATCCGGCAGCGCCGCTCTTACCCTGTTCCAACTGGGAATGAAGGGCTTCTCCCGGGGGTTGTCGAGGAAAGCATTTCCCGCCTCGATCAGATTCGCCGCAAACAGCTCTACGGCCTGCTCTTCGGCGTGGCGATCGAGGCTCAGGCCATTCATGGTGGCATCGTGGTCGTAGGACTCGATCAAATCCAGAGCGAGTCGATAGTAGGTCGCCTTCAGCGTGCGAAAACCCTCGGAGGAGAATCCCACCCCCTGCGTTGCCAGCTTGCGATACAGCGCCTTGGCAATATCCAGGCTCATGCGGTTGAGCCCCGCACTGGCATCATCGGCAGAGACCGGCTGATGCTTGTGATCGTAGACATCGGCAATGTCGACCTGACACAGACGGTTGGTCGAATGGTCACGGTGCACCTCGGACAGCACCCCGATCTCCAGTCCCCAGTCGGCGGGTATGCGCAGGTTGTCGAGCACCTCCGTGCGCATGGAAAACTCGCCTGACAGCGGGTAGCGATAGCTATCGAGATAGTCCAGATAAGGCAGCGGCCCGTGCATGATCTTCAGCGCCCGCAGCAGCGGCGTGACCAGTAGCCGGGACACCCGTCCGTTCAGCTTGCCTTCGGCGATGCGCGAGTAGTAGCCCTTGCAGAACGCGTAGTTGAAGCGTGGATGCGCCACGGGGTACATCAGTCTGGCCAGCAGCGAGCGGTCGTAGGTCAGAATATCGCAATCGTGCAGTCCCACCGCTGCTGTGCGCCCCGATGCCTGGACATAGCCCGCACAAAACCAGACGTTGCGCCCCTTGCCCGGCTGCTGTGGGGCAAGCCCCTCGGCAGACAGGTCGGCGTCGAGCTCGCGCAGGCGAGGTCCATCATTCCACAGGATGCGGTGGTGCTGGGGCAGGCGGGAGAAGAATTCCCGAGCACGCAGAAACTGATCGCGGTCGGCACGATCCAGGCCGATGACAATCTCGGACAAGTAGTCTGCACTCGACAAGGTCTCGACGATCGCATCCAGTGCCGGCCCTTCCAGTTCAGAATAGAGCGACGGCAGGATCAGCCCCAGCGGACGCTGTCTGGCGAACTGCTCAAGGTCCGCCTCAAGCTCTTCGGCAGAACGACGCGTCAGGTTGTGAAAATCGGTAATGATGCCGTTCTGATGGAAATCGCTCATGCGTCGTCCTCTTTTCCGCCAAGATGGTGATGCTGATCGTCTGTCTGCGCGCCCTGGTCTCCCCTGGCCGCTGCCTCGAGGGCCTGAGGGTTCGCTCCCCAGCAATGGGCTACCCCTTCGGCCCAGCCCCGTGGCCCCATCGCTTCACTGCGGTAGAGGTTTGGCTGATCCGGCCGGACATCCAGACCATGCTGGCCGCGAATGACCACCGCGGCGTCGGTTGCCTCCAGCATGGCCACGTCATTGGGGCCGTCGCCCAGGGACAGGGTGGTCGGTCGCTTGCCCTTCAACGCTTCGTAGCGCGCACACAGCCAACGCACCGCCTGGCCCTTGTCTGTGTCCCCCAGCACATGCCAGAAGCGTCCGCCACGGGTCATGCGCAGGCCATCGCCTGCCAGACCTTCGCGAAAGCGTTGCAACAGCGCATCGTCGTCCTCCCACAGCAGCGGCTCGCTGCCTTCGCGCAGGCGCGCCAGGCGTGCCTCCTGTTCATCCAGGCCGGTGAACGCCACGACGTCCTCCAGTGCCATTTCACTCATGGTCAGAAAGCGCGCCGACAGACGCTCCCGCCAGATCGCCACGCGCCGACGAATCAGTCCGATATCGACACCCAGGGTGCGAATGACCAGGCCATCGGGGCCCACTGGACCCTCGCGCCTGGCATGGCACCAGCTGTCGGGCAGGGCGATGACCGCTCCGTTCTCAGCAATAAAGGGCTGATCAGCAAGTCCCAGCGCCTGGCGCAAGCCAAGCAGCTCACTGCGCGTCTTGCTGGTCACCGGAATCACCCCGACACCGGCCTTGCGCAGCGTCTCGAGCCACGGCTGGGCAGGCGCCCAGTCGTAGTCATGGTGGTCAAGTAGAGAGCCATCCAGGTCGGTAAACAGAAGGCGGGGTTCAGCGCTGTCGCCCAGGCAGGGCGTGGCAGTGGCGTGCATGGCAGGGCCTTCGCATCAAAAGAGTTCACCTTGACTCATAGCAAGGGGCACGCCACCGCGTTAAGGAAGATAAATAAAACAGTCACATGCAAAAACATGTGCACAACGAAGCATCCACCGAGGTCAGGACAGGTGCACACCCAGGCACCAACATGGTGCAGTAGCCGGCAGGCTTAGCCGGCCCCCAGGATGAGCCTGCCGCCAGCATAAAAATGCCCCCACGAGCAGGACTCATGGGGGCATTCCGTCGTGCAGGCTACGTCATCAGGCTACGGTTCCTGATGGTGCTTACCCTGCCGCTTTCAGGCGTAGACCGGAAGACGAGCGCAGACTGCCTCGACCTTGGCTTTCACGTCCGCTTCAACGGCCTCGCTGGACTCACCGCTGGCCATGACGTCGAGAATGTCGCAGATCCAGCCGGCCAGGTCGCCGCACTCGGCCTCGCCAAAGCCGCGAGTGGTCACCGCCGGGGTGCCGATACGCAGGCCAGAGGTCACGAACGGGCTCTGGGGATCGCCAGGCACGGCGTTCTTGTTGACCGTGATATGAGCGCGGCCCAGAGCGGCATCCGCATCCTTGCCGGTCAAACCTTGCTTGATCAGGGAGAGCAGGAACAGGTGATCTTCGGTGCCACCGGACACCACATCGTAGCCGCGCTCGATAAACACCTTGGCCATCACCTGGGCGTTCTTGACCACCTGCTGCTGGTAGGTCTTGAACTCGGGCGCCATGGCTTCCTTGAAGCAGATCGCCTTGGCCGCGATCACGTGCTCGAGCGGCCCACCCTGTCCACCAGGGAAGACGGCGGACTGCAGCTTCTTCTCGATGTCGGCATCGTTCTCGGCGGACAGGATCAGGCCACCGCGGGGTCCGCGCAGCGTCTTGTGGGTGGTCGTGGTGACCACATGGGCGTGGGGCAGCGGAGTCGGGTAGACACCCGCCGCCACCAGACCCGCCACGTGGGCCATGTCGACCAGCAGGTAGGCGCCCACTTCGTCAGCGATCTTGCGGAACTGAGCCCAGTCGATGATCTGGGAGTAGGCAGAGAAACCTGCAATGATCATCTTCGGCTGGTGCTCGCGGGCCAGACGTGCCACTTCTTCGTAGTCGATACGTCCGGACTCGTCGATGCCGTACTGGACGGCATTGTAATGCTTGCCGGAGAAGTTGGGACGTGCGCCGTGGGTCAGGTGGCCCCCAGCGTCCAGGCTCATGCCGAGGACGGTATCACCCGGCTTGACCAGCGCCTGGAAGACCGCGCCGTTGGCCTGGGAGCCGGAGTGCGGCTGAACGTTGGCGTAGCTGGCACCAAACAGCTCCTTGGCGTAGTCGATGGCCAGCTGCTCGACAATGTCGACGTACTCGCAGCCACCGTAGTAGCGCTTGCCGGGATAGCCTTCCGCGTACTTGTTGGTCAGCTGGCTACCCTGAGCCTCCATCACGCGGGGGCTGGCATAGTTCTCGGAGGCGATCAGTTCGATGTGGGCTTCCTGACGAGCCACTTCCTTTTGCATGGCATCGAACAGGGCATCATCGAAACCGGCAATCTGCATATCACGGCTGAACATCGGCGGCATAACCTCGCGGCAGGGGAAAGACGACAGAGAATCGTATAAATCGGGCCGCCATAATAGCGCAGCCCATGACCGCTTTCACATGAAAGACCGTCATGAGCTGTTCCATGATTTCTCATCTTGGGGTTAGTTTTACTGAACCACGCCTGAACAGGCCGGTTATTTGGACGCCGACGACGTGGCCGCCGTCGGCGCAGCGACTCATCCTTCCCTTGCGATGCGCCGCTTTACCGCGATTACTCCACCGTGACCTGCATCGACAGCGCGTCCGGCAGACCCATCGGGTCTTCCTTGGCCAGTTTCTGAATATGCTGGCTGGGCGGAAGCTCGGTGGTGATCTGCATGCTGCTGGCTTCGCCCGCCATCATCTTGACGATACCGCTGAGCACCGCCCCGATCTGGGGCCCCATCATGATGCCGAAGCCTTCCGCCTGGGTCCGGAACTGCTCAAGCAGCGCGTCCTCCGAGACTCCCTGGGTCGCCGCGATCACCGGGGCAATCCGTCCGAAGACGCCGAGATCGCCGATATCGAGCGACACATCGCCGCCCTGCAGATCCAGCTCGGTCCAGTCGTTCAGGCCCGCGAAATAGGTCGCGGGGTCCTGGCCCTTGGGAAGATTGACGGGCAGGTCGCTATCGAAACCGATACGCAGGGCGTCACGGGCCGTCATGGTAAAGCGACTGGCCACCTGGCCATTGGATCCCTGTGCTTCCCAGGTACCGTCCATGTCGGCATCCAGGGTCAACTGCCCGGTGCCTCCGGTCAGCACATTGGCGACCATGCGCAGCTGGGTGCGCTCATCCGCCGGTGCCAGCTCGATCATCTTCGCCAGGTCCAGGGCCAGTCCTTCCATGCGACCGCTGTAGGCCCCATCCGTCATGTCGCCATCCGCCACCAGGCTGGCCAAGGAGGCCACCACACGATCGGAATCCAGCGAGAAGTCGGACAGCTCAAGCGCGTCGACGGTCGGCGAATCGCCTTCCATTCCCTTCAAGCCGGTCAGGCTCAGCGACGGCAGGGCAAAGGTCCCGGTGCCCAGGTCCTCGTCACCCTGGAACGCCACCGTCAGGCCCGACAGCACCAGGCTACCGATGGCATCCTGGCTGAGCTCAGTCGCTTCCAGGCTGTCGATATTGATCTGTCCGGGAAACTCGCCCCAGGGCAGGTCCGCGCCCACCGATCCCTCACTCTGGTCCATGACCAGGCCTTCCAGACGAAGCCCCGCCAGGGGATTGTCCTGGCCCCAGGGCAGTTCACGCAGGTCCAGAACCGCCTGACCGGGCTCCTCGAAGCTCAACCGGGTGAGGGTCATGCTCGCGCCACGGTCAATCAGTTCCACCTCTTCCAGCACGACTTCGTCGGGCGACTCGTAGTCACCTTCGACCAGATAGCGAGCAACACTGAGCCGCTCTCCATCAGGGCCCGTCAACACCAGATCCTCGGCGCTGGTGGTGCTGCCGAAGAGTTCATCGGACACGTCACCGATCTCCAGCGTGCCCTCGCCTCCCAGCATCGTCTTGAGGTCCGCTTCAAGACGCTCGGCATCGGCCTGCGCCATACCGGACCCCAGCGCCAGCAGCAGCGCAAGTGGCGCCCCATGGCGCGGTTGAATCAGATACTTCATCGAGGTTCACCTCCCCTGTGAATTCGGTTATCAGCCTTTCAGCCATCTCAACAATTGGCTGTCGCAACGCCTGAGTCGTCCGACCGGTCCATCCGTCCGGTCGCCAGCAAGATGGGCCTGAGTGAATCACTGTAGCCTGTCGTCATGACCGCCGACAGCCTTGTTATGACGCCAGCCCTGACGCCACACTGCTATCACACCACTCTTACACCTCTCGACGACACCTCTCGACCGACTCAGGCACCGTCGCTGTGGTACCCGGCAGACCCGAAGGGATAATCATGCCAAGGGCAGCCTGGCGGCAAGCCGCCGACTGACTTCCTGGATCACCTCCAGCCGCGCCCTGCGCTTGTCATTGGCGTCGATCAGCGTCCACTCGGCACCGGGCACATGAGTCTGGCTGAACATCTCGTCAATCGCCTGCTGGTAATCGTCCCACCGCTCGCGGTTACGCCAGTCCTCATCGGTCAACTTGTGGCGCTTGTGGGGCGTGGCGGCGCGAGCCTCGAAGCGGGCCAGTTGCTCATCCTTGTCGATGGCAAGGAACAGCTTGACCACTACCGCCCCATGCTCCAGCAGACGCGCCTCGAACTGGCGTATTTCTTCGTAGCCTCTACGCCAGTCATCTTCCACGGCCAGGCCCTCCACCCGCTCGACCAGCACGCGGCCGTACCAGGAGCGGTCGAACACCGCGACCCTGCCATCCCTGGGGAGTCGCTGCCAGAAGCGCCATTGCCAGGGATGCAGCAACTCTTCCTCGGTCGGTGCCGCGACCTGGTGCACCTGATAGAGCCGGGCATCCAGGGCAGACGTCAGGCGGTGAATGCCACCGCCCTTGCCCGCCGCATCGTGGCCTTCAAACATGACCACCAGCGGGACTCGCTGGCGCGCGGCGCTGCGGGCCAGTTCCGCCAGGCGGGCCTGAGACTCGGACAGGCGTTCAACATAGTCGCGCTTCTTTAGCCGCGCAGGTGCTTCTCGCTGCACCAGCGCCGCCAGGGAGGGAGGCTGAACCGCCTCCAGCGCCGGTGATGGCTCCACTTCCAGGGCGGGAGGAGGCGTTGTCATGACGTTCTCGAGAAGCTTGGCCACCTGGGACAGCAGCGAGCCGCCAGAACTGGCGTCCAGCTCAATCCAGGGGCTGTGGCGACGGTGGGTGCGCTTGCGCAGGTCCCGCGCCAATTCATCCAGCAGCCCGTGCTGAGCATGTCGCCGCCACTTGTCTTCGGTGACCTGCCAGCGAGTGGCCGGGTCTGCCGCCAGCATCTCGAGCCGTCGGCGTTGACTCTCGGCGTCGATCTGCAGCCACAGCTTGACCAGCTGCACCCCATCGGCCGCGAGCTCGGCTTCGAACTGGCGCATCTGCTCGATACGGTCACTGTAAGCGCCTTCGCCCAGCGCCCTTGAGGCCCGCGCGAGGACCGCGTCGCCAACCCAGCCGTGCACGAACACCCCCAGCCGTCCGCGCGTCGGCAGGCGATGCCAGAAGCGCCACCAGTAGGGACGACAGCGCTCCTCGTCTCCTGGCGCCAGGGCGTGCACCTCCGTCAGCCGGTTCTCCAGCCAGTGGTTGAGCTGATTGATCAGCTCGCCCTTGCCGGTCGCCGCATGTCCCGCGACCAGTACCAACACCGCCCGATCCGCCTGCTGAGCCAGGGTCAGTTGCGCAGACAGCAGGCCGAAGCGCAGCCGCTCTTCGGCCGACATCTTGTTGCTGCCCTGTCGTTTGTCCGGCTTGGCGCGCTTGCGCTTTACGCTCGCCCCTGAAGCGCTCTGCGTACCATCGCCACTGGCTCCCTTCTCGGTCGTTCCCTGCGCAGACTTGCCCATGTTCACTCCTTCGCGGCGGTCGCGACCGCTGCGCTGATGTCGCTTGCCCAGGAACCACTGTGCGCCCTGCCCTGCTCGACAGCTACTCAGCGCTTCCCAACAGCCCAAGGCTTGCCGCAGGCGCTTGGCGCCGCAGGCCTCGAGACAACAGGTGCCCTACCGCCCCCAGGATCAACGCGCCAGACAACGGCACCACCAACCAGATCCATAGATGAAAGCGGGGAGGAAGGTCCAACCACAGCAGGTATAACGCCGCAGTGGCGACCTCGGCCAGCAGTGCGGCCATTAGTCCACTGGCCAAGCCCAGAACGGCAAACTCGGACCACTGCACGCGGTCCAGCAGCCGTCGTCCCGCGCCAAACACGCGCAGTAGTCCACTTTCGTGGGCCCTTACCGGCTGACTGGCAATCAGAGCGGCATAGAGCACGCTAACCCCCGCCAGCAGCACGAACGCCAATACCACCTCGACGGCGCGAGTCACCTGTCCCAGCACGTCGCGCACCTGGCCCAGCAGCGCATCCACATCCAGCAAGGTCACGCCGGGAAAGGACGCCACCAGCTGCCCCAGGTCAGCCTTGCGATCCGCCTCCAGATAGAAGGCGGTGATGAAGCTGTGTCCGAAACGCTCCAGCACTCCCGGCGGGAAGATCACATAGAAGTTGGGCTTGAAGCTGTCCCAATCGAGATCACGAAGGCTGGTGATTTCTCCGACCAGGGTGTCGGCCCCGATACTGAAACTGAGTCGATCCCCAAGCGTTAGTCCCAGTCTCTCTGCCAGCTCACGTTCCACAGAAATGGGGGCTGTCACTGTCTCGGGAGACGACGCGGCTGGCTCAGCGTCCACCTGCGACAGCCAGTCATCTGCGTTGGCTGACGCAGCGAACCACTCACCAGCCACCAGTCGATTGCCGCTTGGCAGCGACGCTCGCCAGGTCAGGTTAAGCTCCCGGCGCAGCGCATTCTCTCCCTGAGCGTCGGCGGGGACGGCCTGCCGCGGGGGCTCGCCATTGATTGCCGTGATTCTTCCTCTGACCATGGGATAGAGGTCACTGGTGGTCTGGGCAATATCACCAAGCTGTCGTTCGAAGGCATCTCGCTCGGTCGGCTGGATATTGATCGCAAAGTGGTTGGGCGTGTCGTCGGGCAGTTGGGCCTGCCAGGTGGTCAGCAGATCCCCTCGCACCAGAGCAATCATGGTCATGGCAAAGAAGGTGACCGCGAAGGCGAGCATCTGTCCAAGACTCGCGGTGCGGCGACGGGCCAGCTGGCGGGCGCCGAGACGCAGGGCATTGGCGACGCTGTCAGGTCGGCCATGTTGCCACCGGGAGACGAGCTTCAGCACTCCGTCAAGTATCAGCCCGGCCAGCCCCCACAGCAGCGCCAGTGCCAGCATTCCGCCCACCAGCAGTCCTGCCGCCAGTCCCAGACTGCCAGAATACAGCCACAGCAATCCGCCAAAGGCCAGCGCTGCCGCCCCCAGCAGGGTCCAGCCGGAGGCCGGCAAGGGGTCAAGCTCACGCCGCAGGACCTTGAGTGCACTGACACGCTTCAATCGCAGCAGCGTCGGCCCGGCGAAGCCCGCCAGCACCGCGACGGCGGTCAAGATGCCAAGCCATAGCGGCAAGATGCCAGGAGGCGGCAGCTCCAGCGGCAGAAAGCGTTGCATCAAGGCGAGCAGCGCCGCCTGGCCTGCCAACCCCAACGCTGCTCCCAACGTACTGGCGACAACAGCCAAGCCCGCCAGCTGCAGCGCAAAGACACGGGTCAGGTCCTGCTGCGATGCGCCGAAGCAGCGCAGCAACGCGGCGGTATCCAGGTGTCGGTCCACATAGCGACGGGTTGCCATGGCAACCGCCACGCCAGCCAGCAGGACAGCAGCAAGGCCGGCCAGGCTGAGGTAGGTCTCCGCCCGCTCCAGGGCCGAGCCAAGACGCGGTCGATCCACCCGCACATCGCGCACCTCGACACCTTCGGCGCGAAGCTGCGCCAGCCAACCGGACAGGGAGGCCACTGCATCAGGCGAACCGGCCGCCAGAATTTCGTACTCGATACGTGAGCCTGGCTGAATCAGGCCGGTGGACTCGACGTCATCGACGTGCATCATCACCCGGGGATTGAAACTGCCGAACCCGGCGGACTGGTCGGCCTCGCGTTCGATCCAGCCAGATACGCGAAAGCTCCCCTGCCCCAGGTCCAGCTGGTCGCCAAGTTCGATATCGAGCAGGGTTTCGAGCCTGGGGGCCAGCCACACCTCACCCGGAGCCGGGCCCGTGGTCAGTTCCTCGGTACCCTGCCCCTGGTCGACCCGTGACGCCCCGTAGAGGGGGTAATCCTGATCAACGGCCTTGATACTGACGGGCTGGAAGGCACCGTCACGACTGGCCATGGAGACCAGGTCGACCTGGTCACTCAGCGTCATTCCTGCCGTTTCGAGGCGCTGACGCACCTCAGCGGTAAAGGGATCGGACTGCTCAAGCACCACGTCCCCGCCCATCATCTGGCTGGCCTGGCGGGTCAGGCCTCGCTCGAGACGATCGAGAAAGAAGCCCATCATGGTGGAGGCAGCCACCGCCAGGGTGAGTGCCACCAGCAGCGCGCGCACATCCCCGGCCCGCAGATCACGCCGCAGCGAGCGCAGTGCCATCAGGCACTGCCGCATGAACACCCGGGCATGACGGCTTCCCGTCCCCTCGGCGGCTGACGCCGATGCTGTGCTGCTTGGCTGGTGGGAGCCTGCGCTCATGACGACACCTCCGCGGCGGGACCCAGCTGCGACAGGGGCATGTCGACCAGCTTGCCGGAGGCCAGCTGCAGGCAGCGATCGCAGCGCCGTGCCAGGGCATGATCATGGGTGACCAGCACCAGCGTGGTTCGCTCGGAACGGTTGAGCTCAAACAGGGTCTGAATGATGCGTTCCCCGGTCTCGGGGTCCAGATTTCCCGTGGGCTCGTCCGCAAAGACCAGCTCGGGCCCAGTCACAAAGGCACGCGCCAGGGCGACACGCTGTTGCTCGCCACCGGACAGCTGCTTGGGCAGGTGAGCAAGCCGCTCACCCAGACCAACCCGCTCGAGCCACTGGCGGGCACGCTGCTCGGGGCGATCCAGCGGGGTAAGCTCGGTAGGCAGCAACACGTTTTCCAGCGCGGTCAGGGTCGGCAACAGCTGAAAGTTCTGGAACACGAAACCGACCCGGCCGTTGCGCAGCGCCGCTCGGCCGTCTTCATCGAGCGCGGTCAGTGACGTACCGAACATGTCGAGCTCGCCAGCACTGGGCGTATCGAGACCGGCGAGCAGCGCCAGCAGCGTCGACTTGCCGGCACCGCTTTGCCCGAGAATGGCCAGGCTTTCCCCGGGCTGTACCTCAAGCTCCAGGTCGCGCAGGATAGTCAGTTCGCGACTGCCGCTGGCGACATGCTTGGACAGGCCACGCGCCAGAAGGACCGGAGCAGCAGCAGAGTTGACGGATTCACACGTGGGAGACAGCGACATGGTGATAGCAATTCCTCGGACGATGGCAAGAATAGGAGCGTCGTTCGCCGGCTCTTGCGTGAGGGCCACCAGGCGCAGGTGGCTGCCGGTCTTGTCGGGACTTGTGCTGGCGCTGCCCCTGTCGGGGGCACTATGGGCCCAGTCTGACACAGCACCACCGACTCTGCTGGTGGTCGGCGACAGCCTTAGCGCCGCCTACGGCATAGAGCGCGAAGAAGGCTGGGTGGCCTTGCTGGCACAACGCCTCGATCAACGCGCCGATGTCGTCAATGCCAGTATCAGCGGCGAGACCACCAGCGGTGGCGCCACGCGTCTGCCCGAACTTCTGCGACAGCATGACCCGGATTTGGTTCTGCTGGAGCTGGGCGGCAACGACGGCCTCCGAGGCCTGCCCCCGGCCCAGATGTCCGCCAATCTCGAGAGCATGATTGAACGTAGCCAACAGTCTGGGGCCGAGGTCCTGCTGCTGGGTATCGACATTCCCCCCAACTACGGTGATGCCTATCGTGAGGCCTTTACCGGTGTGTTCAGGGAGCTGTCGCAGCGTCATCAGGTGCCTCTGGTCCCATTCCTGCTCGAGGGGGTGGCGCTGACACCGGAACTGATGCAGGACGACGGCATTCACCCCACCGCAGAGGCGCAGCCCATCATGCTCGACAACGTCTGGCCGGCCCTGTCACCGTTGCTGGATGGCGCCGCCACGACCAGCGAAGCGGGAGACCCGGCGTCAGCGGAGACCTCATAGGCCAGCCCGGCATCAACGCCAGCGCAGGCGAATCGCTGCCTTGCCTCACTCGCTGTCTTGCCTCACTCGCTGTCTTGCCTCACTCGCTGGCAGTGGCGACCGCTGGCGCCTTCTGCCACTGCTGCAGGCCGAGCCCTCCCAGAATCAGCACCAGCCCCAACAGGGTCGACGCCTGGATAGGCTCTCCGACCACCAGGTACAGCAGCATCAGCGATACCGGCGGCGATAGAAAGATCAAGTTGGACACCTTGGCCGTGCGCGAGACCCGCTGTATGGCCGCCTGCCACAGGACGAAGGCAATCCCCATCTCGAACAGGCCCACGTAGATGCCGGCGGCGAAGGACACCGTGCCATGCCATTGCATCCCTGGCCCCAGCACCAGCAGCACGGTCAGCACCGGCACCCCAACACTGAAGTTCTGCCATTGCGCCACCAGCGGAGGACGCTGATCGCGAGCATTGAGCAGCCAGTAAAGGGCCCAGATCAGGGTTGAGGCCAGCGCCAGCGCGACCCCCAGGGGGTCGGCAAAATCCACATTGAAGACCTGGCCGCGGGTGGCAATCACCCACACGCCGGCGTAGGCCACGAGTCCGGCTACCATGTCCATGCGGGTCAGGCGCTGCTTGAGGATCGGCACCGCCAGCAGCGCCATGGCCAGCGCCCAGGTGTAGTTGAGTGCCATGGCTTCCTGGCCGGGCAGTCGGTCATAGGCGGCGAACAGCACCAAGTAATAGGCCACCGGGTTCATCAGTCCTGCCCAAAGCGCCGTCTTCCAGCCCCTCTTCAGCGCGTGGCGAAGCTGACCGCGATAGATCACCAGCCCCCCCATCAGCGCCCAGGACACCAGCGCCGCCAGCCACATCAATTCCAGCGGGCTCATGTGCGTCAGGGCCAGCTTGAAGGCAGTGGCCACGGTGGACCACAGCGCTACGGCGCCCAGCCCAAAGGCCATCGCCTGTCGATCAGAAGTCATTGCAGTTCCTTGCATCATGGCGCAGCAGTGGCAGCAACAGCGGGGCTACGCAAGACCACACGCGAGACCATGCGCGAGACCACGCTGATCGCACTGCGTCCAGAGTAGCAGGCCGGTTTCCCATGGCCTTCGGTGATTAGGCGGGGGCGCACCCGCGCCCACCTGCTAGCGGTCGATATGTCCCAGGTCGCGCCCTGGGGCGATGGCATCCCGAACACGCTGTTTCAGCGACTTGATATCCGGGAAGCCGCCGTCTTGCTTGCGCTCCCAGATTACCTCGTCATCAACATGGATCTCGAACTGCCCCCCATGAGACGGCACCAGGGTGACTTCTGCCAACTCCTCGCCAAAGGTGGACAGCAACTCCTGAGCGTACCAGCCGCTACGCAAAAGCCACTGACATTGCGTACAGTAGATAATTCGGATTCGTGCCAAGTTCAGTCTCCCTGTTCAAGCACGTGGATACCTTTAGCATCTTATCAGCCAGGAACCCTCACATGGCCATAGGCGAGACCCAGACCCGACTCTACGAATGGCTGACCGGCGACGAGGACAGCCGGCTGTGCAAGGACATCCCCGACAGCGCCTGCAACGAACAGCCCCGCAACTTCTTCCTGCACCTGTTCGCCGCTCTCGGCAACAAGCTGGCCGACGAGCTGTCCAGCGCACGTCTGGTACTGCCCTGGCTGCTGGGCGCGATTGGCGCGCCGACCTGGATGGTCGGCCTGCTGGTGCCCATCCGCGAAGCGGGCGCCCTGCTGCCCCAACTGTTTGTGGCTGGCTTCATTCGCCTCAAACCCCAGCGCAAGTGGGTGTGGGTGGTCGGGGGCTTGCTGCAGGCGATCGCCGCCGCCGTCCTCGCGGGACTGGCACTGTGGGGGTCCGGCAGCCTGGGCGGCAGTCTGGTGCTGCTGACCCTGATCGTGCTGTCGCTGGCCAGGGGGCTCTCCTCCATCGCTACCAAGGATGTGCTGGGCAAGACCATTTCCAAGCAGCGGCGCGGCACGTTGATGGGCTGGAGCGGAAGCGTAGCGGGCGCAGTGACACTGGCAGCGGGTGGGGTGCTGGTCCTGTTCGATGACCGGCCAGGTCAGCTGGCCCTGGCCATTCTGCTCAGCGTCGCTGCACTTGGCTGGACGCTCAACGCCTTGTGCGCGGCGGCCATCGAGGAAGCCGAAGGGGCCACCGACGGCGGCGACAGCGTCTGGCACTCGATCAAGACCGGGGTAGCGCTGATGCGTGACGACGTCGCCTTCCGGCACTTCAACCTGACTCGGGCACTGTTGCTGTCCAGCGCCCTGGCACTGCCCTATGTCGCGCTCATGGCCCAGAACAATGGCAGCGCCGAGCTGGGTGGCCTGGGCCTGCTGATCCTGGTATCCGGTGTCGCCGGAATGGTCGCGAGCCCCATCTGGGGCAAGCGATCCGACGCTTCCAGCAGAACAGTGATGCGCGATGGCGCCATCGGCACCACACTCTGCTGTCTGCTGGGCGCGGGGCTGGCCTGGGCGCCGGCGGCCGTTGCCGCCAGTACCTGGCCCTATGCCCTGGTCTACGGACTGCTGGTCATCGTCCACTCCGGTATTCGGCTCGGCCGCAAGACCTACGTGGTAGACATGGCTGGCGCCGATGACCGGGCACTGTACGTGGCACTCTCCAACACCATCACCGGTGTTCTGATGCTGGCCGTCGGTGCGTTCATCGGCGGCCTGGCCCAGTGGCTCGGCACGGGGCCATTGATGCTGGTACTGGCAGCCACGGCAGGCCTTGCGGCGTTAAGTGCACGCAGGCTCCCTGAAGTCGAGGAGTGACGAGGGGTTGCTTTGCTCTTGGTGACCCACAAGATGTCTTCGACAGACATTGATTTAAATGACATGCATCCCCATGCTAGGGACCCAACTATGCTGAAAGTGACACCACTTCCCTCGGCCTTCCGGGTGAAGCCCCCGTGCAGCCTTTAACAGGACGTCCCATGAAACGACCCAGCATGATCGACCCGGAACTGCTTGAACGCATCATCAATGCCTCTGAGGACGGGATCGTGGTGGCCGAAAAGGAAGGCGACGAACACATCCTGATCTACGTCAATCAGGGCTTTGAGCGTCTTACCGGCTACAGCGCAGACGAGATTCTCTACCGCGACTGCCGCTTCCTGCAGAATGACGATACCGACCAGCCTGGCCTCGATGCGGTCCGCGAGGCGCTGCGCGAGCTGCGCCCCTGCCGGGAAGTCCTGCGCAACTACAAGAAGGATGGCACCCTCTTCTATAACGAACTCTCATTGACCCCCGTCTTCGATGAAAGCGACGAACTGGTCTATTTCATCGGGGTCCAGAAGGACGTCTCGGAGCGCGTTGCAGATCACGAGGAGCTGGGACGCCTACGTTCAGCCGCCAGCAGCGCCTGACAGCCCATTGCTCTTCCCCTCTTGCACTTTTCTCGATTCGCGCTTATATAGCCAACAGAATCCAAGGATTCTGTTGGCGCTTTCCGGGTACCGGAAGCATGGAGTGATATGACGCGCCCCGGCGCTCTGGCCATGGGAGACTCCACATGAGCCGCGATTCCCTTCTCGATGATGCCTATCTCGACCTGTCCGATCAGGACGCGGTCAACGACGAAGACTACTCACGCAGTCGATCCTCAAGCCGCAGTGACACGCTGCGCGCCAGGCGACGAGTCGAAGCCCTGCTGGAAGAACGCCGATTGCGCCAGGCCATCGACGATGACTGGGACTACGACGAGGAAGAATAGGGCAAGTCTCTGACGCGCAAGTTGCCAAACGAGCCACCGAGGCCATAGGGATGCCGATCGGGCTTGCGCGTACTGCTCTTGCGTCTCTCTCGGTGGGGCTTGCATAAGCCCTTCCGCTGCCGGCAGGCGGTGAATCTTGGTTGGTGGCTGGCGTTCGCTGTGCTCCGGCTCTATCATCTGTGGCCAGCATTTTTTCCGCGAACCCAACTGAGGAAGCCGGACAACATGAGCGCTGACGACGTCCAGGTACGCCGACAGCCCTGCATGGCACCGCTTCCCAACTTTAGCGAGTTCCCATGGCGCAATACGTCTACACCATGAACCGGGTGGGCAAGGTCGTGCCCCCCAAGAAGCAGATCCTCAAGGACATCTCTCTGTCCTTCTTCCCGGGGGCAAAGATCGGCGTGCTCGGCCTGAACGGTGCCGGTAAATCCACCCTGCTGCGCATCATGGCCGGCGTGGATACCGAGATCGAAGGCGAGGCTCGTCCGATGCCCGGCCTCAACGTTGGCTATCTGCCGCAGGAACCCGAGCTCGACGACAGCAAGAACGTGCGCGAGACCGTCGAAGAGGCACTGGGCGAGATCAAGGACGCCCAGACTAAACTGGACGCCGTCTACGCTGCCTATGCTGAACCGGATGCCGACTTCGACGCTCTGGCCGCCGAACAGGCCAAGCTGGAAAACCTGATCGAAGCCGCCGACGCCCACAACCTCGAGCGCAAGCTGGAAGTGGCCGCCGACGCTCTCAGGCTTCCGCCCTGGGAGGCCAACGTCGGGCACCTGTCTGGAGGTGAACGCCGCCGCGTAGCGCTGTGTCGCCTGCTGCTGTCAAACCCAGACATGCTGCTGCTGGATGAGCCGACCAACCACCTGGATGCCGAGTCCGTGGCCTGGCTGGAGCGCTTTCTCCACGACTATTCCGGCACCGTGGTGGCCATCACCCACGACCGTTACTTCCTCGACAACGTGGCCGGCTGGATCCTGGAGCTGGATCGTGGCCAGGGCATCCCCTTCGAAGGCAACTACTCCCAGTGGCTGGAAGCCAAGGAAAAGCGCCTCGAACAGGAAGCCAAGGCCGAGGCCTCTCGCCAGAAGGCGATCAAGCACGAGCTCGAGTGGGTGCGCTCCAATGCCAAAGGCCGCCAGGCCAAGAGCAAGGCGCGTCTTAACCGTTTCGAGGAAATGCAGTCTGGCGATTTCCAGAAGCGCAACGAGACCAACGAGATCTATATTCCGCCTGGCCCGCGCCTCGGCGACAAGGTCATCGAATTCCACAATGTGACCAAGCGCTTCGACGACAAGCTGCTCTACGAAGACCTGAGTTTCACCATCCCCCAGGGTGCCATCGTCGGTATCGTCGGCGGCAACGGTGCCGGCAAGTCCACCCTGTTCAAGCTGATTCAGGGCAGCGAGTCACCGGACGCTGGCGAAGTGGTCAAGGGTGACACCGTCGATATCGCCTACGTCGAGCAGATGCGTGATGCCCTCGACGACAAGCAGACCGTGTGGGAGGCGGTGTCCGACGGACAGGACATCCTCAACATCAACGGTTACGAGGTGTCTTCTCGCGCCTACGTCGGTCGCTTCAACTTCAAGGGCAACGATCAGCAGAAGTTCCTGCGTGACCTGTCCGGGGGTGAGCGTGGCCGTCTGCAGCTGGCGCAGACACTCAAGCAGGGCGCCAACGTGCTGCTGCTTGACGAACCGTCCAACGACCTGGATATCGAGACCCTACGCGCCCTGGAAGAAGCCCTGCTGGCCTTCCCTGGCTGCGCCATGGTGATCTCGCACGATCGCTGGTTCCTGGACCGCATCGCGACGCATATCCTGGCCTTCGAGGGCGACTCGCACGTTGAATTCTTCGATGGCAACTACACCGAGTACGAGGCGGACCACAAGAAGCGTGTCGGCGACGACACCCCGCACCGCATGAAGTACAAGCGCATCGACGCTTGATCTGACAGGTTGTTGACCTGACACCTCGACGCCACCGGTAGCTCCGGTGGCGTCGCTGTTTGTGACCGGCTCACGGCCTCTGCAACGCCCCCTGCCTTGAGCGCTCACTCCCCCTGAAACAGATAGCGCTTGCCAGCTCCCCCCTTCCGGCGCCATAAACGTCAGGGTAAATGCATCATTGCCTCGTCCTGACGCCGAGGTGATACCAAGGATCCGCCGGGACGCTTCCATGTCATCTGTCAGTCTGAATCCGGTGCGCCTGTTGCGTGCCTTCTACACCAGCATCGCCTATCTGCCGACACTATCTGCCTTGATCTATGGCGCACTCGGCCTGCTGGCATTGATGCCGCCCATCAGCGATACCTCCTTGCCCGACGTCATTCAGCGCTTGAGCCTGACCGCGCCAGGAAGTGCTCAGTCGCTGCTGGCTGCGCTGCTGGGGGGCATGATCTCGCTGATGGTGTTCAGTTTTTCGATGGTCATGTCCGTGCTCTCCCAGGCCGGCGGAAATTTCTCCCACAAGCTGGTCTTCGGCCTGGTGACCGAGCGCGCCAATCAGTGGGTGCTTGGCCACTATCTCGGTACCATCCTGTTCATCCTGATTCTGCTGATCGTCCCGGAGGTCGATGAAGGCGAGGCCGCCTGGCGATCACTGGCTCTGTACCTGGCCTGCGCCATGGTCCTGCACTGCCTGGCACTGTTCGTCTACTTCATCCATAACGCCTCGCAGTCGATCCAGGTCGACGCGGTGATCTCCGGCCTGCATGCCGCCACCCAGCGCAGCATGGAGCGCAAGCGTCAGACCGAAGCCTCAGACCCCTGGCGGTATCTGCCCGCCAGCGCCCCCGCTCAGGGGTCGTGGCATCCCCTCAGGGCCCAGATGACCGGCTACGTGCAGAACGCCAATCTCGAGCGCCTGGCAGCGCTGGCGGAGAGCATCGGTGGCACCCTGCACCTCGATTTTCGCTTTGGCGACTACGTGGTGGAAGGCACGCCGATCATGATTCTGGAATGCGACGATGCGCCCAACGAGGAGTGGTGCAGCGAGGTGCTTGCCACGCTGACCTACCTCGACGGCGAATCCATTGATGAGCACTTCGTGCACGGCATGACCCAGATGATGGAGGTCGCCATCAAGGCGCTGTCACCGGGTATCAATGACCCTGGGACCGCCAGGCTCTGCCTGCACAGGATGACGGATCTGCTATGCCGCTACATGTCCTGGCAACCCGCCAACACCTTGGTCGATGCCCAGGGCAGGCGCAGGGTCTGCTGGCCGGTGGAACGCTTCGATAGCCTGCTGCATCGCCTCTTCGTGCCCCTGCTGCACTACGGAGCAAACGACCAGAGCATTCTCCTGGGGCTGCTCAAGTCATTGAAGTCGCTATCGCTGTTTGCAGAACCTCATCATCTCGAGACCCTGCAACTGATGACACAAAGAGTTGGCCAGGCGCTGGCTCATGACAGCGCCCACCGCATGGACCTGACGTTCGTTCTCGAGCGGCTGGATCAAGGGGCCCACCGCCTCGACATGGCCCCGGTTCGGGACCAGCTGACGGCGCGACTGCATGAGATTGCGTGAGGCGAGGACTGCCGGCCGGGGGCACTGTCATGGCTAGCCTGCCTAGGGCTTCTACGAAAAGTGCCTGCGCTTGGTGATCCGGCGTTAAAAATCGCATCAAAATGCTCATTTACACCTCGTAAACTGCGCTTTCTCACCGATTTTTGCCTTGTCTAACCTTCGCTCGTCGACTTTTCGGACAAAGCCTATCGAATCAGTAGATCTTGGCCTCGCCCCTGGGCCTGGTCTTGAAACGTCGATGCATCCACAGATATTGCTCCGGGTGACGGCGAATCGCCTGTTCGATCACCTGATTGATCCGGGCCGCATCGGCAACTTCATCTCCGCTGGGAAAGTTATCCAGCGGTGGCAGGTATTCCAGACTGTAGGTCCGGTCGTCGGGATTGCGATGGAAGATCAGCGGCATCACCGGCGCCCCGGTCATCTTGGCGATCTTGGCGGTCAACTTGATCGACGCCGCCTCGACGCCAAAGAAGGGAGCAAACACGCTGGCATCGCGGCCGAAATCCTGATCAGGGCTGTACCAGACGTGGTGCCCCGTCTTGATCCGACGCACCACGCCACGCAAGTCATGGCGGTCGATGGCGGTGCCAAAGATGCCGTTGCGCGCCCGGGTCATGAAGCGTTCGAATACCGGGTTGTCATGGGGACGGTAGACCACATCGGCGGGGAAAAACAGCGAGTGCAGGGCACCGCCAAGATCCAGCGTGGAAAAGTGAATGCCGATGATCAGCGCGCCCTTCCCCGCCTCCTCGACCCGAGCCATATGCTGCTGGCCCTTGAATGTCACGCGGTGGCGCAGGTGCTCGGGATCGCGACACCAGCCCGTCGCGGTCTCGAAGATGCCGATACCGTTGGCCATGAAGCTGTCCTTGACCAGGCGGGCCTGGGCCGCCTCGTCCAGCTCGGGAAAGCACAGACGAATATTGGTCTCGGTGATCTGTCGACGGCGCTTGGCAAAGCGCCAGGCGGCAAGCCCCGTCAGGCGCCCAAGCCCGAGCTTGACCCGCCAAGGCAGCCAGGCACTGACACGCATGCCGGCAATCGCCAGGTAAGTCGGCCAGTAGCGGGGCTGGGTCCAGTAGCGTGGCTTGGTCGATGTGTCCTCTGACATGCGATCCCTCGTCGGTCGGTCCAGGCGACCAACGGAGGCAGGCCGTCAGTCGATATGGCCGCCATTGTAACGCCTGGGCACCCTGGGCAGCACCCCGGTCAGCAAGGTATAGCTGATGGTATCGCAGTAGGTCGCGACCTCATCCACGGAGAGCACAGTACCCGCCTGGCTGCGCCCCCACAGCACCACCTCGCTGCCGATATCGGCCTGAGGCATGTCGGTGAGGTCCACGGTCATCATGTCCATGGATACCTTGCCCGCCAGACGACAGCGTTGACCATCGACCAGCACAGGGGTGCCATCTACCGCGTGTCGGTCGTAGCCATCACCGTAGCCGCAGGCCACCACACCGATGCGAGTCGGCGCAGAAGTGACAAAGCGGCCGCCGTAGCCAACCGGTTCACCTGCGCCGAGTTCGCGCACCGCGATGATCTCGCTGCGCAGCGTCATGACCGGAGACAGCTGCTGGCTGGCGTCATTGGCCTGTTCGAGGGGATCGGAACCATACAGCATCACCCCCGGCCGGTTGATCGCCCCGTGGGCCTCGACGTGGGCCAGAATACTGGGAGAGTTGGCCACGCACAGCGGAGCATCAAGCTGTTCCGCCAGCGCCATGATGATCTCTCGCTGCTGCGCGAAGTAGCGATCGTCGCGACAGTCGGCGGTGGCAAAGTGGCTCATCAGATGCAGGTCCCTCACCACTTCAGGTGCCGCCTTGAGCGCCTTCCACACGGCGGCGGCGCGGTCGGGAGAAAAGCCGAGCCGATGCATGCCGGAGTCCACCTTCAGCCAGGTCATGACCGGCCTGGCCGGCCGCCAGGCCAGCACCGCTTCGAGCTGCCAGTCACTGTGAATGGCCATACCCAGCTCCAGCGACTCCACCAGCGCCAGCTCATCGGCGCTGAAGATTCCCTCGAGCAGCACGATAGGCTCGCGAATACCGGCCTCACGCAGTGCCATGGCCTCCTCGATCGCCGCCACAGCGAACATCGGCGCCAGGCCCGCCAGCGCCTTGGCACAGGTCACCGCCCCGTGACCATAGGCATCCGCCTTGAGCACCGCCACACTCAGGCTGTCGGGAGCAAGCCCGGCCGCCAAACGGTAGTTATGACGCAAGGCGTCCAGGTCGATATGGGCGATGAGCGGGCGGGACATGGGGGCTCCGATGACAGGATTCAGGGATGGTTCGCCACCACATTATGCTCGATACTCGGAGCCATTTCATGGCATTAAACGCCATTAAATCCTGCGTACCTAGCTGTTCTTTCTCAACAAATAGAGCTCTTTAGAAAAATTCCATAAAAAACGCCGGGAGTGCATCCGGAGTGATCCAGAGCAGCGCCCGGCGCTTGAGCAAGTCGGTTGATGTTTCCACGCCGCACTGGCGTTCACTGAGCGATCTCTTCGCTCAACCGCCGTCCATCCGGCGGCGTCAAGCAACTCGGCTTACTCGAAGATGGCGTCCAGGGACAGGCCCTGCTTGTCGAGCATGCGACGCAGCTTCTTGAGTGCCTCGACCTGAATCTGGCGCACTCGCTCCCGGGTCAGGCCAATCTCTTCACCGACCTGCTCCAGGGTTGCCGCCTCGTGCCCGCGCAGGCCAAAGCGACGTACCACGACCTCACACTGTTTCTCGGTCAGCTCGGCCAGCCAATGATCGACGTGGGCCTTGACGTCGCCATCCACCAGCGTCGACTCGGGCCCCTGATCGTTGTCATCGGTCAGGGTCTCGATCAAGGGCTTGTCGCTCTCGCCGCCCATCGGGTAGTCGACCGAGGACACGCGCTCGTTAAGCCCCATCATCTTCTTGACCGTATCCACCGGCTTGTCCAGATGCTCGGCGATCTCTTCGGCGGTCGCCTCGTGATCCAGCTTCTGGGTCAGCTCACGGGCCGCGCGCAGGTAGATATTGAGTTCCTTGACCACGTGGATGGGCAAGCGAATCGTGCGGGTCTGGTTCATCAGTGCCCGCTCGATGGTCTGGCGAATCCACCAGGTGGCATAGGTCGAGAAACGGAAGCCGCGCTCGGGGTCAAACTTTTCGACAGCGCGAATCAGGCCGAGGTTGCCCTCTTCGATCAGGTCGAGCAGCGTCAGCCCACGGTTGAGGTAGCGGCGCGCGATCTTGACGACCAGGCGCAGGTTGGACTCGATCATGCGAGCCCGCCCCTGGGGGTCTCCCTTGCGCGCCAATCGCCCGAAATAGACCTCTTCCTCGGGCGTCAGCAGCGGGGAGAACCCGATCTCGTTCAGATAGATCTGGGTGGCATCCAGGCTCTGGCGCGCGTAGCGATCCTCACGGCCCAGAGCCTTTTCAAAGGCCTCGGAATCGTCATCGGCGTCCTCGATGTCATCGGCCTCGTCTGTCACATCCTCGACAGCGTCATCATCGGCCTCGTCTACGGTATCGAGGTTCACATCCTGAAGGTCCCGTTCAAGCATGCTCATCGTATAACTACCCCGTGGTTGCGACCCGGCGTTGTCGTGAACCTCCACGATCAACGCCAAAGATTATTATTGTGTGACGCTCATCCGGGAGAAACGTGGAGTTTCTCAACGGGAAGGAAGATATTTCGTCGGATCCTGTGGCTGGCCATCCTTGCGCACTTCAAAGTGCAGGCGAACATCCTCGGCGTCGCTGTCTCCCATGGTGGCGATCACCTGACCGGCCTCGACGACGTCATTCTCGCTGACCTTCAGGCTGTCGTTGTGGGCATAAGCACTGAGATATTCGTCGTTGTGCTTGAGCAGGATGAGCTTTCCATAGCCCCTGACACCGCTGCCCGCGTAGACCACCTTGCCTGGACCCGCCGCTCTGACAGGTTGCCCCTTTTGACCGCCGATATCAATGCCAGCGGTGATGCTGGAACTTTCGCCAAATTGGCTGACTACCTGGCCATCGGCAGGCCACTGCCAGGGCACCTCGTCCACTGGCGTGTAGGTACGCGTAGTGCTGGCTGAAGCGCTACCGGAGCCGCTGCTGGACGCTTCCTCGGAGGCGGCTTGAGCAGTGCTGGAATCCGCTTCACTGGCCGAGCCAGATTGTGCAGATTCGCTATTTTCAGACATCTCACGCGCCTCTTCCTCGGCGGCGGCCACCACCGACTCCTCGGCCTCGCGTCTGGCCCGCTCGGCCTGGTCACTGTCGCTCAGGCCTTCGGCGCCGGGGCTGTCATAGTCATACACAGGCCCCGGGCTACCGGCGCTGGCTCCCGCCACACCGGCAGCGCCTTGTACCGCCGCTGACGATACCTGCTCTGCGCCATTGCTGACCGTTTCCGTGCTGCCGTCCGGCAACAGCCATTCGAGATCTTCACCGGAGGGCTGGCTGGTCGGAGTCGATTGGCCCAATGGCGTGGCCACGGCGCCCTCGTTAGCGCTGGCGACAGCACCGGTGGCCGCCATGCCTCCTGCCTGGGAGCCATCGGCGGACAGGCGCAGCGTCTGGCCGACGTCGATCCGATAGGGCGGTGTGATGTTATTGAGACGTGCCAGCTCACGGAAATCCATGTCATGCCGCCAGGCGATACCGTAGAGCGTGTCGCCGGACTGCACGGTGTACTGAGCCGGCACCTGGGCCGCTCTGGCCGAGGACAGGTCCTGGACCTGAACCGGTTGACTGGCGCCCTGCTGATTGGCACAGCCTGCCAGGGCCAAAGCCAGGCTGGAGATGACGAAAATCTTGTGCATCGTGTGATGTCTCCTTGTCGGCAGTCCGCTAGTGGCGGCCAGCGATAGTGTCTTTGCGAGTGGCTGAGGTGTCTCCGACCCTGGCGACGATGATCACCAGCAGCATGCCGAAGATCGCCAGCGCGGTCACCCCCACCAACTGCGCGGAGTCTCCGGTAACCGCAGAATAATCCCAGGGCGCCAGATAGCGGTAGTCCAGCGGTATGACCTGGCCATCGGATCCCAGCTGATAGCGGGTCAGCTCACGCCACGGCCACAGAATCGGCAGTGAACCCACGATAAATCCTACCAGCAGTTGCAGCGTGGCCGTGTGATGACGTTGCAGCAGCCAGGACAGGACCCGGGAAAAGGTGAACAGGCCAATCAGACAGCCCAAGGCGAACAGCCCCAGCAGCGGAATGTCGAATCCGCGTATCCCCTGCATCACGACATCGTAGAGGCCCATGCTCAGCAGCAGGAAGCTGCCGGAAACCCCGGGTAACAGCATGGCGCTGATGGCGATGGCACCGCCCACGATCAGCACCAGCGACGGCGTGCCCAAGGCATTGACCAGCGGCATCAGCGACGGCAGAGCCTGGGCCAACACCAGCCCGAGCGCCAGCGGCAAGATGTGCCACCAGCGCCAGTCGGCAGGGTGCTTGCCCACCACCAGCGCGGAGGCCGCAACCAAACCAAAGAAGAAGCCATTAAGCAACAGCGGGTGCGCGTCCAGCAGCCATACCACCAGGTGGGCCACCGTGATCAGGCTGGCCAGGATGCCCGCCATCAGCGGAAGCAGGAAGCTCAGGTTGAGGTGAACCATCAACCCCTTGAGGCCACCGCTACGCAGCGCACCGAAAGCGCTCGGGCCGAAACGCTTGATGGTGTGGATCAGTTCTTCATAGATACCGGTGACGAAGGCAATCGTGCCCCCCGAGACTCCCGGTACGGCATCTGCCGCCCCCATTCCCGCCCCTCGCAGGAACAGGCCAAGCGAATGTTTCAACGAATCACTCCTTCCAATAAGGGCACGAAGCGCACCGGCTCCAACCGTTCGTATTCATAGCGTTCTCCATGGCGGCGCACCCGCGTCAGCCACTGCTGTCCGTCCTGCCCCTCCAACGGAGCGATCAGTACCCCCTGATCGACCAGCTGTGACAGCAAGGGCTCCGGCAATTCGCTGGCACAGGCGGTCAACAGGATGACATCAAAAGGGGCCGCTTCCGGCCAGCCATGACCACCGTCGGCCAACCGCAGCCTGGCGTTGTGGGCTTTCAGCAGGCGCAGCCGGGATGCCGCCACGCGATGCAGAGCATTGATCCTCTCCACCGACCAGAGTTCCTCGACCAGGCGCGCCAGGATCAAGGTCTGGTATCCCGATCCGGTACCTACCTCGAGCACCCGCCGGGGAGACTCCTGCAGCACCAGCTCGCTCATGCGCCCGACAATCCATGGTTGGGACAGAGTCTGACCGTGACCGATGGGTAGCGCCGTGTCCTCGTAGGCGCGGTGCGACAGCGCTTCATCAAGGAAAAGATGACGCGGCTCGCTGGCCATCACTTCCAGCACCTGGGATGCACACACCCCTTGATCGCGAAGCCGCTGGACCATCCGGTCCCGCGTTCGCTGGGAGGTCATGCCGACGCCTTTGAGGTCAGGTGAGCGCATCAAGCCAATCCTGCACATCGTTGCGCGCGGCGTGGCGCGTCAGGTCGGTCTGCAGCGGGGTAATGGACACGTAGCCCTGCGCCACGGCAGCAAAGTCGGTGTCATCGGCATCGTCTGCGTTGTCCCCGACAGGAGCAATCCAGTAGCGCACGCGGCCGCGGGGGTCTCGCGCCTCGATGGGACGCTCGGCGGGTCCACGATAGCCCATGCGGGTTACCCGGAAACCCTTGATCTCCTCCCACGGGAGATCAGGAACATTGACATTCAGCAAGCTGCGCGGCGGCAAAGACAGCTGCTCGAGCCCTCCCACCAGACTCGCCGCGACCCTTCCCGCAGTGGCAAAGTGGTGCTCGCCGACCAGCGACATGGCGATCGCCGTCATGCCGAGGTTTCTGCCTTCCATGGCGGCGGCCACCGTGCCCGAGTAGAGCACGTCATCGCCAAGGTTTCCGCCATGATTGATGCCGGAAATGACCAGATCCGGCGTCTCGTCCCACACCCCATTGGCGCCAAGATAGACGCAATCGGCGGGGGTCCCGTCGACGCTGTAGAACCCATCATGGGTCGGGGTCAGCGACAGCGGCCGCGACAGCGTCAGCGAGTTGCTGGCTCCACTGCGATCACGGTCAGGGGCCACGACCCTGAGCCTGGCGTAGGGCACCAGCGCGTCATGCAGCGCCTTCAGGCCCGGCGCGTGGACGCCGTCATCGTTCGATAGCAGCAGTCGCCTCATGGGGTATCTCCTTGTTCGTCAGCGATGTTCCGCCCACCTGTGGTGGCCTCTGACGCAGTGCGAAACTGCAGGCTCGGATGGGTCATCAACTCGCGCAACACGGCGGTGGCAAAGGCACCGGCGGGTAGCCGAAAGCTCAACCACACGGCCTCCCCTTCCCGATCCAGGCTGGCCTCACCAAGCATCACCCGCAAGGCCCTGCGCGATGCCTGCACGCCCGCCTTCTCCAGGCCCTGACACAGTGCGGGGGCGGCGCCAAGCACGTCCTTCTCCCACGCGCCGGCATCGGCCCGAGCGCGGCTTCCGCCGCGGCCCCACAGCACTGCAGTAGGATGAATATCACCCTGGGCGAGCCGCAGGGACAGGTCATCATCCGACGGCCCCTCGCCACTACCTGAGTCGGCGCTCGCGGCGTGGCTGCCTGCTGGCACGCTATCTGCTGACGTGGCTGCGAGCGCCTCGCTGGCGCCGACCTCGAACAGACTGCGGCTGCCTTCCAGCATCATCACGTCACCCGAGAGAACCTGACGCCACTCTCCCCGGCGCAGTCGTTCGGCGAGTTGGGCGTTGAACAGGTAGCTGCGCGCGGCGGACAGCAGCATGCCATCGCGATCATCACGCTTGCGCCAGCCTCGCGCCAGCACCGCCACGGCGCGGCTGAGGTTACGTCCCTCTGGACCAAAGCGCTGCGGGCCAAAGTAGTTAGGCACGCCATCCTTGATGACCGCGTCAAAGCGCGCCGCCAGCTGTGTATCGTGCACCACCGGCCCCGTCACCTTCAGTCGAAAACGGTTGCCGCGATGCACGCCACGCTTGAGCTTGCGCGGGTGACGGGTGCGCGCTTCCACCTGGTAGCCCTCGGCGGCCAGGCGCGCTTCCAGGTCGGCGGGAGCCTCCTTGCCGGGCAGGTGCACCGAGAACCACTGGCGCGTCACCGCCACCCGGTCCTTCATGCCGGCATACCCCACGTCACGACGAGTGACGCCGCATAGATGGGCCAGGGACGAGGCGACCCGGGAGGTGGTGGCATCACGCTTGGCGATCCACAGCCAGAGATGTTCTCCCTGCCCTTCCGGCGCAAAGCCCAGGTCCTCCTCGACCAGGAAGTCGTCCGGCGCCTGCCGGTACTCACCCGGCTGGGGTGCACCCAGGCGATCATCCAGATAACGAGGCCACTCTGGCGGCCAGACAATGGCGTCGGTCATGGACGCTCCTGTCCCTGAGCCCGCTCCCGCTCTCCCTGCTGGTCGATACCGACCGCCTCGATCGCGGACAGCAGCACCACCGCCTCGGCGGCGATGCCCTCGCCCCGGCCGGTAAAGCCAAGGCGCTCTGTCGTGGTGGCCTTGACGTTGACGGCGGCGAGATCGACTTTCAGGTCTTCCGCCAAGTGCCCCCGCATGGCCAGGAGATGAGGCGCCATCTTGGGCGCCTGAGCCATCAAGGTGGCATCCAGGTTGGCCACCTGATATCCCGCTGCGGTCACTTCCTGCATCACGCGCCGGAGCAGGTCGCGACTGTCGGCACCCTTCCAGGCCGGATCGGTATCGGGAAACAGGTGGCCAATATCTCCCAGCGCACAGGCTCCGAGCAGCGCATCACTGACGGCATGGAGCAGCACGTCCCCATCGGAGTGAGCGACGAAGCCGTGAGCAAACGGCAGGCGCACGCCGCCGATCATCAGATGGTCGCCGTCGCCAAAGCGATGTACGTCAAATCCGTGGCCTATCCGCAAAGGCAGTAGCATAGTCGATGAGTCTCTTACGTTTCCCGCGGCGCGCCCGCGCTGGAGAGCAACAGCTCTGCCAGACGCAGGTCCTCGGGATGGGTGATCTTGATGTTGTCGCGGCGTCCTGACACCAGCCGGGGCGAGAGGCCCAGCGCTTCCACCGCCGAGGCCTCATCAGTGATGCGCGCAACGCCGATGCCATCGGCGGACAGCGCCTGCCCCAGCGCGCGCTGCAACAGCGCAAAACGAAAGGCCTGCGGCGTCTGGGCCTGCCACAGGCCGCGACGGTCTTCGGTGCAGGCGATGTGTCCCTGACCGTTGTCACGCTTGATGGTATCCGCCACCGGCGAAGCCAGCAGGGCACCCTCCATAGCCTCCAGTGCCGCCTGATACAGAAGCTGAAGGTCCTCGTTACTGACACAGGGGCGGGCCACGTCATGCACCATGACCAGGTCATCCGGCTGGCACTGGGTCTGGATCGCTGTCAGCGCATTGACCACGCTGTGCACCCGCTCGGCACCACCTGGGACACGCTGCCAGTGTGGAAACGGCACCAGCGCTGGGTCGAACCAGGCATCCTCCGGCGACAGGCAAAGACACAGGTGGGCATCGGGAAAGGCCTGATACAGGCGTTCGAGCGTATGCGCCATGACCGGACGCCCGGCCACCTCCCGGTATTGTTTGGGCATATCGCCCCCGACTCGGCGCCCGACGCCGGCGGCTGGCACGATCAACCACAGTCGTGGAGCGGCAGCACTCATTGGCTACTCGCTCCCTGCCCGCTGCCTGGCTCAGGCTGGGGAGACGGCGCGACGTCCGTCTCGACCCCGGGCACCCAGAAGAACTGCTCGTCGGTGCGCACCATCCCGACATCGCTGCGCGCACGCTCCTCGATGGCATCCAGACCGGTCTTGAGGTCCACCACCTCGGCGCTCAGCCGCGAGTTACGGTCACGCAGCGGCTGATTCTGGGCTTCCAGTGCTTCCACACGCCCGCTGACTTCATTCATTTCCATGACACCACCCTGGCCCAGCCACAGTCGATACTGAAGCAGGGCGAGCAGTGCCAGCAGCACTATCGCCAAGGTCTTGAGCATGAGGGTACCGTCGACATTCGATTCGGCGCCTAGTATGCCATCGCCCGCCCATCCGGGGCGAGCCGCAGGGCCATCCGGAGCGTGCGGCGGCTATCCTAGGTTCGATGTCGCCACAACACACCGCGGCCACAACCGCTCGCTACCGCAGCAGACGGATATGACAGGGAGTCGATATGCCAGGGTGCCGATATGCCAGGGTGCCGATACGACAGCGGCCGCCATATCATGGCGGCCGCTGGGTCACAGGTCCGACTACTGTTGCATCCGACTACCGTTACAGCTGGAACGGCATGCGGAAGGTCAAGCTGATGTCCGAGGCGTCATCGGTCATGCCGATGCCCAGGTTGGTGACCACCGAGGTGGAGTCGGACATGGCGTAGGTACCACCAATATTGAACACACCGATGTTGGCATCACTGCCGATGACATCGGTCTTGCGACCGCCTTCCGGGGTGATCTCGGTCTTGCGGATGTACTCATGTGAATACGACAGCGCTAGGCTCAAGCGCTCATTCAAGGCGAACGCCGTACCAAAGCCCGCGCTGATGCTGTCTCCCAGGTCCACATCGGCCTTCTGGTCTCCCTGCCCCGCCGATATGTCGTCGAACTCTTCCTCGATATTGTAGGTGTACCCCAGGTTGGCAAAGACAATGGCGGGATCCAGGGTCTTCAATACCGAGACCCCAGCCGTCACGCCCCAGACCCCGTTACCGGTAGGCAACTCCTTGGGCACCGAGAGGTTATCCGCGGCATCCACCTGCCTGATCTCGATTCCATAGGGGTCCTTGCCGGTCGGTGCACGCACCCCGAGACTCACCACCACGTCGGGACGCTCCGTGGTCTCGGGCAGCAGGCGATAGGACAGACTCGCCGAAATGTCACCCAATCCGGCCTCGTCCACATCGGCCTCAACATTCTGTTCGGTGGAAAACTCACCACCGATGGACTGGATGGTGGTTGTCCGATAGACGAAGGGCACGTTGATGCTGGCCTCCAGCCTGTCGGTCAAACCATAGCGGGTGTTGATATCCAGCGTGGTGATATGGGTCTCGACATTATCCAGATTGAGCTCGCCGAGGAAGATCGCATCGAGGGCCAGAAAGCCGCGCAGGGCCAGGCTGTCGCGATCGGAGTAGGTATAGGTGATGCCCGGCTCGATGGTCAGTCGGTCCGAGAACAGCGCGTGTTCCTCACGGAAGATATCCTGCACGCTGCGCGAGGCTTCCTGAGACTCCAGCGCCTGCTGCTGCTCGGCACCCACGGTCTGCTGGGCGAAAACCGGTGTCGCGGCACCGGCAAGCAAAAGGCCCGCCAGGGGCGGGCAGAGCGTCCTGTTGATGACGATATTCACGTCGTTCTCCTTGTCCCCGAAATGGTCGCTTGTCGTTCTTCACTCTTTCTCGAGGGGCTACCTGCAACCGGTCGTCTGGCGCGCCCGTCAGGGGGAGGCCTGGCCTACCTGCATGCCAGTACCAGCGTGCCTCCCGTGCTCCTCTCCCGGCAGGAGTTCCCTGTCACCCCTGCTCAAGCGTAGTTAATGCGTACGTTAAAAGAGTCTGAAATACCGCGATTCGGGCATTTATTGTCAACGCAAGGCGGCAGCCGCCTTGATTCCACTCAGCATGCCGGGCACCGCACGATCCCCCACGCCGGACTGATTGCCCATATACAGCTGCAGCCGGGTGAGGTTGCGCACCTGCTGCAGACTACTGGACAGCTGAATTGCCTGACTAAGCCCATTGCCCGGCACAATGGCCTGGCGAATGGTGCCCATGCCCGGCATGTCGATGGACACGCTCATGTCGTTGCCCACCGCGGACACTGCGATGGTGCTGCCAGCGACCTGGCGGGTTCGGGTACCTCCCCCACTCGCGCTGCTGGTACTGAAGCTGGAGGCATCCAGCACATCGATCACCAGGTCGTTGGCGGCCACGTTGAAGTCACCGCCGGCCTGGATCGACTGCACGACCCCGGAGGCATTGGCGGTCCCCTGGTCGACCACCCGGGCGCCATTGCCAAGTCGCGCCAGACCCGCTCGGCTTTCCACGACGGTGATCGTGGGTTCAAAGCTGACGCGGGGCTGCTGCCGGCTAAGATCCCCCAGCATGCGAGCGCCCGCGGCCAGCTGGTCACCGGCGGCGGTGCGCCACTCGCTGACCATCTGCACGCCAAAGAACATCAGCCGCCCCTTGTCGGCAAAACGGCCTCGCTGCACGCCAAGCTCGTTATCCGAAAGCTGGCGTGCACTGGCGAAGCCTTCAAAGGTGGTGAAATCGGTGGTGGCGGCCTGGGCCGCCGGTATCGACAGGGACAACGCCAGCGCCAACAGCATGGCGCCCCTGCCTGCCCCTGTTCCCTTGTCCTGTCCCATCATGTTCGTGCCCCCTGATCGACGGCGCCTCACCACGCCGCAGAGCCTTGCCGCTTTGTGATCGTTGTTGTCAGAACAGCTCGGCGTGACGGAAACCGAAGTCGATCATCTGTTCGCGTGATACGGGAGAAAACACGTCCTTCATACGATGCGCCGTCAACGGCTGGCGCGGATCCAGCAAGGCGGTATAGCGGTCGAAACCGTCTCCCACCACCGCGAAAATGATGTTGTTCCAGGCGGCCAGGAAGTCGTCACGGGTCATTACCCGGTTGCCCAACGCCGGATCGCCGATGTAGACGCGATCCCCGCTGGCCTTCTTCATGACCACGAAGTGTCTGTATCCGTTGAGGTCCAAAAGGACGATCACCGGTATCGATACCTGGTCCAGGGTGTCGCCATCGACTTCATAGCCGCGGCCCCTGAGACCCAGCGTCTCGACATAGTTCTTGAGATCCAGCAGGGAGAAGCCCTGCTGCTGCACCAGCTCCAGATCGGCCACCTCGAGCATGCCCGCCAGGACATCGTGTTCGGTGGTATCGGACATCTGGTAGGCGTACTTGAGAAGCGTGGCCAGTGACGCGGCACCGCAGGAAAAGTCGGTGCGCTGCTCCACCAGGTTCTCGTAGCGACGTTCACGGATGGACTGGACGTCCTTGTTGATCACCGTCCCCGGCACAATGCCGCCCAGGCGGATGGTGGCGGCGTGCCCGTCGAGGGCGGGCAGTGCCAGGCCAAGGGCGATTGCCGTGGCCAGCGACCAGCGTGGCAGCGTCATGGTCGGTCTCCCTTCGTACTGAACGTCGTGGTGAAAGAACCCCGGCCCGCAAGGGCCGGGGAGTGTCATGCAAGTGGTGTCGGCTTACATTTCGCCGCTGCCGCCGCCAGTGGTGGTACCACCCATGCTGGAGGCAATGGACAGCGAGTTGCGCTGCATGTTGCCGCCGCCTGCGGCGATGTTGACGCCGATGTTGCCGGTGGCTCCGGCCAGGGCGTTGGTGCCGAGTGAGGCGTTGTTTTCCTGGTAGACCAGGCGCTGGCGAGTATCGACGCTCACCCCAGCGGAGACGCCACCCAGGCTGATCCGGCCGCGCTCGCGGAAGCTCAGGGTGCCGCCTTCCTCACCCTCGAAGCGACCATCGTTGCCCGCCGGGCCCTGGTCGTCGAAGTCCATGTGGCCCCACAGGTTTTCGCCGCCGGGATGGCTGTCACCGCCCTGCCAGATTTCCGGATAGACGTCGTTGGTCTGAGCCCAGTCGCCTTCGTAGGAGCCGCGACCGCCACCCACATAGCCACCGCGCAGTGCGGTCGCCTCGACGTAGGCAGAGGTGTTGGTCAGGGTGACGATCTGGCCGCCAGTCACAGAGGTGTTGCCGTAGCTGGCCTGGACGCCGCCAGTGGTGGCATCGGCGCTGCCGCTGGCGGTGTTGACCGACGCGGCCAGACTGTTGTGCTGGGCGTTGCCGATACCGGCAGCCACGTTGACACCCACATTACCGCTGGCATTACGCAGCGCGTTGGTACCCATGCGGGCATTGTTCGGGCTGCCGCTGATGCCGGTGATGTTGTTGGAGGCGGACTGGAAGGAGAACGACGCAGACTGGCCGAACACGGTGGCGGCGTCAGAAGACGACAGCGCCGCGTCGTTGGCCTGCTGGTTGTTGTCACCGGCCGCCACGTTGACGCCGACGTTGCCCGAAGCGCCCTGGAGGGCGCCGCTGCCCAGAGTGGCATTGTTCTTGGTCAGGCTCTGGACCGCATTGTTGCCGTCGCTGAACTGCTTGCTGTCCACGGTCGCGCCAGAGTAGTTGGGATCATAGAAGACCGACCCGCCCAGGGCGCCCAGGCGCTTGTAGGTGTGGGAGTCGTTCTTGATATGAACGTCGTAGCGGTTGTTGACGTCGGAATCCATGTAGGAATCGGTGTCAAAGGTGTTATCCGCCATTGCCGCGGGCGCGGCCAGAAGTGCAGAGATGGCCAGAGCGAGCGGAGCTTTTTGGAAAGTTTTCATGGTCGTTCTCCTGAATGAACCGTACTGCCTATTCACTGCTGTTATTGACGTCACCCTTTGCTTCGTTTCTTGACGCTATCTGTCAAAGCGAAAGCTGAAGCTATTGCGAGTGGCGTTCCCCGTGCCGGCTGACTGGTTGACTTGAATCACCCCTCTGGCCCCCGCAAAACTGCTCTCGTCAATGTCGAGATTGCGGATCACGCCGTTGGAGTCACTGCCGTTCCCCCCGTTCAGCCCCTGCCTTGGTGCCAGCACCTGTTGCAGACTGTCGTCGCTCAGGCCGCTGACCGTGCTCCCCAGAGCCATGCCGAAGCTGTTGCTCTGAAGGTTGCCTACTCCCGCCGTCTGGTTGACGGACATCCATCCGGAAGATTGCCCAAAGGCGCCTTCTCTGATGGCCGTCCCTACCTCCATGTCGGCGAGTCGCTCGTCGATGCGCACCTGCTGCACCAGACGATTGTTGATCGTGGCAGCGTCACCGATTGCCAATGAGCCGCTGCTGGATTGAAGGTTCTGACTACCGGCGGCCAGATTGGCCGACGTCACACCGCTGACACCGCTGAGCGCCTGTCCACTGATGACGCTGCTGTTTCTCAGCACCCCCAGGTCTTGTCCCCTGGCCGAATCCGGGCTGACCATCACCAGGCCCAGGGCCGTGGCGAACATCACCACCCGTGTCAGCCGCAGCGGTATGGAGGACAACGCTGACATCTCGGCTGAGGCGTCCATCGCAGGCTTTAATTGTTGAGTCAGCATGCTCAGCGCCTCCCGCCGGTCAGGGGCGCCAGCGCCCCGGTCACGGTGTTGGCGATACCTGAGGTGGCTCCGATCACGCTGCCACCGGTGGATCCGCCGCCCACGGTTGTCGCCACTCGATTGCTCGAGCCGACGCCGCCACTGCCAAGATGGGTGCCGGTGCCGAGGGCGCGGTGCATCTGGTTCATGCCCTGCCCGACGCCGGCACTGATGCTCGCGGCCCGGGTATCGTCGAGAACGATGGCGGTGACGCCTCCCATACGGCTGTGGACGCTACCGGTCGCGCTGCGCGCCATATTGCTGCTGCGCATCAGGTCAGCCCGCGCTCGGATAGGGCCGCTCTCGCGATTGACGTATCCGAAGGGTGCTGTCTCGACTTCTCGCAGCACGATGATTTCACCCGGCTGGACCCCAGGGCGTAGCTCGGCAGCCTGACTCTGACCGGTCCCCACACCGGTCAGAGCCGCCACTGCTGCAGCTGCCAGCATCACACGCCACTGGCAGGCCACGGCCACGCCGCCCCCTTGCCCTGCTTCCATCCCCTGCCCTTCGTTGACTTTCAGGTGTCCCATGGTGATCACCAGTCCCGTTGCGTAGTGACGGTGGCGCTCTGCCGGTTGTTCAGGCCGTTGGCGACACGATGGCTGCTATCGCCGCCACCGCCCCCTGCGCCGCGCCCTGGACGCTCGTCCCAAAGAATGACGCCGTCAGCGTCTATTGCTGTGTCGGGAACAAAGCGTCCGCGAATCTGGTCCAGCGCTCCGTCATTGACGATGTGCTGTTCTATCGGAGTGGCGAATACCTGGGTCGCATCCATCAGCGAGTTGTCGGACTGGGCCTGACCTGCCGCGGCTAGCGCAGCGGTCGCAATGATCGCGCTGGCTACGCAGCGAAACTGAATTCGGCCTTTCGCGATCATCTGGTTCATGTCGGCATCTCCTGCGGATGTTGATCCCTGCGCCCCTTTGCTCCTCGCCAAGTACAGAGCAAACGGCGTGCCAACTTTTAAGCCATTGATATCTAATAACTTTTATTTTCTATGCTGTCGGAAACTGTTAACTGGCTGATACAACGAGCCGAGACACCACCTGAAGAACCTGCACAAAATGAGATTTAATCCATTGTTTTTAAATGGATTTAAAGGATAAGTAACAGGACTGGTACAGCCTTGGGCGCGACCTAGCTCGCCGAGGCCAAACGCCAGGAGCTGAAAAGGAAGGAAGTGCACGCGAACCCGCACAAATCGTAGGTTTCAGCGCACAGGAAAAAAAATCGACGCACCGGTGAACAGACTGTTGGCATGCGTTACGCCAACGTCGCCCCCGCGTCAGCAAGGGTGTACTCATGGGCAGGCGATATGCTGGCCAATGCCTTCCGAGAACCAAAAGCCATCGACAGGTGACTGTTTTTATTACATGAAAAAAGAATCGAAGGACATGAGGCGAGATGCAATTATGCTGTTTCACTCACGATACAGTTTCTGTTTCGAGCCCCTTCAGGCTCACGTCAGCTCACTGCATGGCTTTCACTAGCAGGTTTTCACTACCTGGCTTTCGCTACCTGGTTTTCACGACATGGCTGCCATTGGACGGCCTTCACTCCGCGACCTCCATCCGGGGTGTCAGTATCAGCAGGTCAACCTCAGGAGAAAGTGACTTGCCAGACACGCAAAGGCCCCGCCATCGCGGGGCCTTGCAGGGTATCGGCCCTGAGCCAGTGTCACCCTTGAACGCCGAGACAGTCATGTCGGCGCGGGGCATGGGAAAACGGCTAGACAGCGCCTGTGTGGCCTCACTGTCCACCGACATGGGCTGAGCAGGCCTTAAGGAATCGACAGCTTCAGGCGAGAAAAGGGGCACCGCCTCCCTAAGAGAAGGCGGCCTCCTGGGGCGGGGTTCGGGAGATACCGTGCTTGTCGAGCAGGCGATAGATCGTCACTCGAGAGACTCCCAGCTCCTTGGCCGCGGCATTGACCCGGTACTTGTTGCGCCCCAGCGCCGAGAGCAGGGCATCCCGCTCGGCTTCTTCACGCACCTCTTCCAGGGTCATCTGGTGCCTGTTCAGGCCGCGACGCTCGATCCCGAGATCTTCCGGCTGAATCAGCCGGTTTTCGCACATCACCATGGCCCGCCGCACCCGGTTGATCAGCTCACGCACATTGCCCGGCCAGTGGTAGCGCTGCATCACCGACAGCGCCTCGCGGGAAAAGCCTTTCAGACAGGAGGCCTTTTCGCTGGAAAAGCGTTCGAAGAAGAACCGCGCCAGGATCTCGATATCTTCGGAGTGCTCCCGCAGCGCAGGCACCTTGACCTGGAGCACGTTAAGACGGTGGTAGAGGTCCTCGCGAAAGCGCCCCTCCTTGACCGCCAGGTCCAGATTGACATGGGTCGCCGCTACGATGCGCACATCGACGGGGATATCGTCGAGTCCCCCGACACGCTGGATGCAACGCATCTCCAGAAATCTCAACAAGTTGACCTGCAGCTCCAAGGGCAAGTCGCCAATCTCATCGAGAAACAGGGTGCCCCCGTCAGCGGCCTCGATGCGTCCAATCTTGCGCTGGGTGGCCCCCGTGAAGGCGCCCTTTTCGTGACCGAACAGCTCAGACTGAATCAAATGCTCGGGCAGGGCTCCACAGTTGATCGCATGGAACGCTTCTCGTGACCTGGCCGAGCGCTCGTGGATGGCCTGGGCGGTCAGCTCCTTGCCGGTGCCGGATTCCCCGCTGATAAAGACAGGCGCATCGACCACCGCGACCTTGCGGATGGTCTTGAACAGATTCCACATGACCGGGGTCGTGCCGACAAACTCGTATTCGGAATCTTCTGCGCTGGTCGACATGCTCTGCTCTTCTCGATCGCGCTGCTGCAGGCGCGCCAGCTCTGACGCATGCTCCAGAAGAATCGACAGACGCAAGATATCGACCTGGGGTGACACCAGCGAATGGCTTAGATGGGCCATGATACGGCGCTTGTCGGCATCGCCTATCTGTTCTTCCGAGCCCACCGCAATCCAGGGCCTTTCGCTCTTGAGAATCAGCGGCTCCAGGTGCCTGAGATCATGGCTGGACAGATCCCCCAGCACCATCACTCCTACCTGGCAAGGATCATCTACCTGTAACCGGCAATCGGACAAGGGGGTGATCAGGGGATGCATCTGCCATCCACTGCTCTGCAAGCCTTTCAGCAGATGACCGGCGTCCCCCTCTGGATTGCCGATCCACCAACTGCACCGCGGCATCACATCCATCGTGTGTCCCCTGAACCCGACGCCTCGCCCAGCAGGCCATGATCACGGCAATCGCGCGATCCATGGCCCAATCGGCACAACCTTGACACGCTGCGCCGGCACCAGCCCCATGGACATCACGCTCGTTACCTTGCGACATCACGCCGGTGCCGGTACTGCCGTCCGGTAAGTGACGGCCAAGATGGCCACTGGGTTGCCTGGGTTCGCTTCGTCGGTATGTCGTCGTTGTCTTACATTCTTGTCGGTTGAATCATAGCACCGTATCACTCGCTGCCTCGAAACGGTAATCCACGCTCGGCAGCCTTGACGTAGCCTTCCACGTGCAGGGCCTCTTCTCGACAAAAGCGCTGCACCGCGTCAGCAAGGCGCGGGTCGGCGATGTGATGCAGGGAGGTCAAACGCCTGGGGGCGAAGCCGCGAGCCACCTTGTGCTCGCCCTGGGTACCGGGATCGAAACACGTCAGACCTTGCTCCAGGCAATGTTCGATCCCCTGGTAGTAGCAGGTCTCAAAGTGCAGGCAGTCTGCCATGACCTCACTGCCCCAGTAGCGGCCATACAAGGTGTTGCCACCTTGCAGGCACAGTGCTGCCGCGACTGGGCGTTCGTCAACCAGCGCCTGAATCAACACCAAGCTGTCCGGCATAGTGCGCCGCAGCTGCTGGAAGAAGGATTCACTGAGATAACCGGCGCTGCCTCGCTCCAGATAGGTGATGCGGTAGCAGCGATAGAAATGGTGCATCGCGGCCTCATCGATGTCGCGACCCTGAAGCCGGCGCATGCGTATGCCCTGTTCGGCGACCCGACGCCGTTCTCGCCGCACTTCCTTGCGGCGCCTTGAGGTCATGGCAGCAAGATAGCCATCGAAGTCGCCAAATCCCCGGTCGCGCCATTGAAACTGCTGTCCCTTCCTCGGGATGAGCTCAGGGCAGGCCTGTTGCCAATGAGCGATTTCATCGTCTTCGGCGAACAGCAGATGCCAGCTTGATAGGCTATCGTCGGCCTCCCATTGGCTGGCCAACAGCCTTATGGCGGCACCAGGGTCTTCGCCTTCGGCCAGGGCTAGCCTCGGCCCAGGAGCTGGGGTGAAAGGTATGGCACTGACCCCTTTCGGATAGTAGCGCCCCCCTGCTCGCTCCCAGGCATCGGCCCAGGCCCAGTCGAACACATACTCGCCCCAGGAATGCTCCTTGTAATACCAGGGCAACGCCCCGACGAGACGATCTCCCCGCCACAGGGTCAGGTGCGCGGGCTGCCATCCCGTTCCCTCTCCCACCGCCGCAGTCGCCTCCAGCGCATGCAGAAATTCATGGCGCGCAAAGGGATAGTCCGGCCCGACGACGGCGTTCCAGCGGTGGGCCGGTATCTCCACCATGGCCGTCAGTCGGCGCAGCTCCAGCGCCGGTTCCTGATCGTTGCTGTTGGCCAGAGGGGGTATTGGCATCACAACTGCCTCCTAGCGCTTTGCGATTGCGCCACAGAGTGCCAGACTTTACGGCAGGACGCCGCTGCTCACCGGTAAAGGTGAGAAACCCACCCTCCACTCCCGTAAAATAACTACATATTCGACCAAAGCATTCGGCGAAAAGGGAGGAATGCGGTCAAATGTTTGGTAAAGTTACATACCTGACCCGCATCAACACGTCTGAGGTTGACCATGGCTAGCCAGCAAGCTTCTTCGCTCGATCCCACTGTTGCCCGCGTTACCGAACGCATCCGCGAACGCTCTCGTGAGAGACGTGCGCTCTACGTGGAGCGCATGGAGGCCCAGCATCGTCGCGGAGTTCATCGTGCGGAACTGTCCTGCGGCAACCTTGCTCATGGCTTCGCGGCCTGCGGTAGCGAGGACAAGAATCAGCTGAAACTGATGAACAGCGCCAATCTGGGCATCATTTCGTCCTACAACGACATGCTGTCCGCCCACCAGCCGTTCGAGACCTTTCCCGAGACTATTCGGGAGAGCGCTCGCCAGATGGGGTCCACCGCACAATTCGCCGGCGGCGTGCCCGCCATGTGCGACGGGGTCACGCAAGGCCAGCCAGGCATGGAGCTGTCACTGTTCTCCCGTGACGTGATTGCCATGGCGGCCGCCGTCGGCCTGTCTCACAACATGTTCGATGCCGCACTCTACCTCGGGGTGTGTGACAAGATCGTGCCGGGCCTGTTTATCGGCGCTGCGCGCTTCGGCCATCTGCCCACCACCTTCGTTCCCGCCGGCCCCATGCCTAGTGGCCTGCCCAACAAGGAAAAGGCGCGAGTCCGCCAGCTGTACGCCGAGGGCAAGGTGGGTCGCGACGAACTGCTGGAGGCCGAGTCCGAGAGCTATCACAGTCCGGGCACCTGCACGTTCTATGGCACCGCCAACTCCAACCAGCTGATGATGGAATTCATGGGGCTGCACCTGCCCGGGGCTTCCTTCGTCAACCCCGGCACCCAGATGCGCGAGGCGCTGACGCGGTTTGCCACCGAACAGACCATCCGTAACACCGAGCCCGGCGGCAACTACCGCCCCTTCTATCGGCAGATCGATGAACGCGCCATCGTCAATGCGATGGTCGGGCTACTGGCTTCCGGTGGCTCCACCAACCACACCATGCACCTGGTCGCCATGGCGGCTGCCGCTGGCATCACGATCACCTGGGACGACTTCTCGGAGCTGTCCTCGGCAGTACCCAGCCTGACGCGGGTCTACCCCAACGGCCAGGCCGACATCAACCACTTCCAGGCCGCAGGCGGCATGAGTCTGTTGATTCGCGAGCTGCTTGGCGCGGGCCTGATCCACGGCGACATTCCCACCGTGTTCGGCGACGACCTCAGCGCCTACACCCAGGAACCCTTCCTGGAAGACGGCAAGCTGGTATGGCGTGAAGGCCCATTGAAAAGCCTCGACACGGATGTGCTGCGTCCGGTGGCCAATGCCTTTGCCCCGACGGGAGGTCTGAATGTGCTGCAGGGCAACCTGGGCCGCGGCGTCATCAAGGTCTCGGCAGTGGAGCCCCAGCACCGCATCGTGGAAGCCCCGGTCAAGGTCTTCGAGGAGCAGAATGACCTGAAGGCGGCCTTCGATGCGGGGGAGCTGGACCGGGACGTGATCGTGGTGGTGCGCTTCCAGGGGCCAAAGGCCAACGGCATGCCCGAGCTGCACAAGCTGACCCCCTACCTCGGCGTGCTCCAGGACCGCGGCTACAAAGTGGCACTGGTCACCGATGGCCGTATGTCGGGTGCGTCAGGTAAAGTGCCGGCAGCGATTCACATGACACCGGAAGCACTGGACGGTGGCCCCCTGGCGAAACTGCGCGATGGCGATATCGTCCGCCTTGACGCTGACAAGGGCGAACTGTCCGTGCAGCTCGATAATGCCGAGTGGCAGGATCGTCCGAAGCGCGTGGCCGAACTGGACCACTATCATGTGGGCCTGGGACGTGAACTGTTCGGCGGTTTCCGTCATCTGGCCATGGGCGCAGAAGAAGGTGCTGGCGTATTTGGCGGCTTCGAGGCCGACGACCTGGTACGCCAGCAGCAACAGATTCACGACGAGGACGCCTGACCACGCCATGACACGTCAAGCGCTGATCGGGGATATCGGCGGCACCAACGCGCGCTTTGCGCTGGTGTCGCCGGACCACCCTGCCCCCCACCACATCATGACGCTTCCCTGCACCGACTATCCGGGAGTGGTCGAGGCCGTTCAGGACTACCTGAGCCAGGCAGGTGCCAGCGGCCAGGATGCGCCGAAGGAAGCCTGTCTGGCCTTCGCCTGTCCGGTACACGCCGAACGGGTCAGCATGTCGAACAATCACTGGGATTTTCTCAAGAGTGATGTACGACGCGAGCTGGGGCTCGATAACTTCAAGGTCATCAACGACTTCATGGCACAGGCCCTGGGCGTCCCCCACGTCGCTGCCGATGAGCTGGTCAGCATTCAGACGGGTGACGAGGTCGAGCATGCCGCACGCCTGGTGATCGGCCCGGGCACTGGCCTTGGCATGGCGGGCGTGTTCCCGGCGCGGCGTGCCTGGGTGCCCTTGCCCAATGAGGGCGGACACGCAAGCTTTGCCCCCACGGATGAGCTTGAGCTGGACATCTATCGCCACTTTCACCGCCGCTACGGGCGGGTCAGCGTGGAGCGCATCCTGTGCGGCCAGGGTCTGCTGGACCTGTACCGCGTGCTGGCCGACATGGACGGCCAGCCGGCACTGGCGTCATCTCCGGCGGAGGTGACCAGCGCGGCCAACAGCGGTGACCCTCTGGGGCGTGATACCATCCTGCGCTTTCTCAAGATCCTCGGTGATGTGTCAGGCGATGCCGCCCTGACCCTGGGAGCCAGAGGGGGCGTCTATCTGTGCGGAGGTATCGTGCCGAGACTGGTGGACTGGCTACCCCACAGTGGTTTTCTCAGCGCTTTCAGCAGCAAGGGCCGTATGCGCCCCTACAACGAAGCCATCTCCATCCAGGTGGTCAAGGCCCCCTGGACGGGCTTGCTGGGCGCCGCCGAGGCGCTCCACAACGAGGAGGTCGAATGATTCCGGCAACGCTGCAGAGTTTGATCAATGACGTGCAAGGCCAGGGCCGTATCCACTGGGCCGGTCGTGAGGTCTGGGTGGCCAACGAGTCCTGGGGGCAGCTGGCGATCTCGCTCCAGGGGGCCCAGGTACTGCACTATCTACCCGCGTCCGACCCCGCGCGAGCCGCAGGCGCTTCTTCTTCCGCGTCCGACCCCGCGTCAGCCGCTGACGGCGGTGTCGATAGCGGCGCGGATGACGCGCTGGTGCCCGGGGGTTGGCTGTGGGTAACGCCGACGCCCCAGCAGGTGCCGGGTGCCATTCGCGGCGGGATTCCGCTGTGCTGGCCATGGTTTGCCGACGAGAACACGGCGGACGAGTCTGCCGATCGTTCTGGGCCGATGCACGGTCCGGCGCGCAAGGCTGACTGGCAGCTGGATGCGGTGGATGAACACGAGGACGGCGTCGAGGTGCATCTGTCGCTGCCTCAGCGACTGCACAGCCAGCTTCACCCCCGCGCCGTGGTCCAGGCCAACGCCCAGCGCCTGCATGTCGAGCTGATCACCGAGCACCTGGGGGAAACCCCGGTCAAGATGACTGCCGCGCTGCATAGCTATCTCGCCGTGGATCAGGTCTTTGCCTGCCGCGTCGAAGGACTGGCTGGCGCCCGCTACCTGGACAAGCTCAAGGGCTTTGCCGAGAGCGAGCAGATCGGCGAGCTAGGCGTACGCGAGGGCATTGACCGGATCTACCACTCCAACGCCGAGGTGGTGCTGGATGACGGCCACCGGCGCCTGCGCATCGCTCGTCAGAACAGCGACTCCGTGGTGGTGTGGAACCCGGGCGAGTCCCCCAACCCGGACACTCCCCTCGACGCCGCACGTCGCTTCCTGTGTGTGGAATCCGCCAACACCCGCCTTGACCCGGTGTGGCTGGTACCTGGAGCCCAGCACATGCTCGGCACCACCCTATCATTGGCCAACGACTGATCGCCGAGGAGCCTCCCATGACCCCCGTGATCGCCTTCGGAGAAGCGCTCGTGGATATGCTGTCCAGCCGGCTGGGCAGCAGCACGCAAGGTCCAGAGACCTTCACGCCCTACGCCGGTGGCGCACCGGCCAACGTCTCGGTAGCCTGCGCCCGCCTGGGTCTCACCAGTCGTTTTTTGGGCATGCTGGGAGACGACCACTTCGGTGACTTCATCGCTGCCGAGCTTCAGCACCACGGAGTCGACGTCAGCGGCGTAGCGCGCACGAAAGAGGCCCGCACCGCCCTGGCCTTCGTCTCACGGGATGACCAGGGTGAGCGCACCTTCGACTTCTATCGGCCGCCTGCCGCTGACCTGCTCTACCGCACGGAACACCTGCCCCAGGGCGTCTTTGCAGAGCCCGCCATCGTGCACCTCTGCAGCAACAGCCTGACGGATGAGGACATCGCCGAGACCTCGCTGGCCATTACCGAGATGGCCGCGCGAGCAGGCTGCCTGGTCAGTGTGGACGCCAACCTGCGCCATAATCTGTGGCCAGATCATCAGATCGACATCGGCCTGGTCACCCGCCTGCTGGACCAGGCGGACCTGATCAAGCTGTCGACCGACGAACTCGACGCTCTGCGTGGCGATCACCCCCGGGAAGACTGGTTGGCCGAACGACTGGCGGCCGGAGCACGTCTGATCGTGATCACTGATGGTCCCGGCTCGGTGGCAGCCCATACGATTCGCGGCGTGACTCACATGACACCGCCAGCGGTGACGGCGGTTGACACCACCGCTGGCGGCGATGCCTTTATCGGCGGCCTGCTGGCGGCCCTTGCCGACCACGACTGGCAGCAGCCCGACTGGGCCCAGGACGGCGCCTTTCTTGACCGCGCCCTGACCCTGGCATGTCGCTGCGGCGCCCATGCCGTGACGCGCCCCGGTGCGTACTCGGCGCTGCCCCGGCGAGAAGATGTGATCGACTGAAGCGATCCGCTACGGTGACTGCCCGACCCCGGGGCAGTCGCCTGACGTTCCATGCGCGCAGCGTAGTGTCACGTCAGCGCAGGCATGGATGCAGATGCGGTGTTTGCTCAGGCCAGATCCCTGGCCTCGACAAGGTGACGCCCAGCCGGGGCCAGGACGGCACCGTCGACCAGCGCCTGGGCAATCCTTGATACCGGACTCGGGCGCCACTGCCTGGGCAGCAGCGGCCGCAGCAGACGCGACGCGGCCAGGCCCAGGCGCTCGCCGCGACGTACCTCGAGGCGCTGGCCATCGATCAAGCCAGGCCGCACTATCGTCAGGCTATTGAAGTCGAGTCCTCCTAGCGCGTCTTCCAGCTCACCCTTGACCCGGGAATAGAAGAAGCGCGAGTGGGGGTTGGCGCCCAACGCCGAGTTCAGAGAGAAACGCTGGGCCCCGCCAGCTCGCGCCTGGCGGGCGAACCACAGCGGTAGTTCCAGATCGACCCAGCGAAAGGCGTCGCGAGATCCTGCCGCCTTGAGGGTGGTACCCAGGGCGCAGATGACGGCGTCGACGTGCCACCGTTCACCGCCTTGTTCGAGCTGGGCAAAGTCCACGACAGGACTCATCAGGCAGGAGTGCTCGCGCTGCAGCGGTCTGCGCACCGGCGCCACCACGGCACTGACCTGCGGATGATCCAGCAGCCTGCTCAGCACCTCCTGCCCCACCAGTCCCGTCGCTCCCAGTAACAGCACCTTCATGTCGCCGCCTCCGACGCGTTGAGAATGCCCTGCATCTTGCCATGCCGGGACGATATCCGAAGCCATATCCGTGGCTATAGCGACATTGTGTGGACGAGCTCACGACGAAGCAAAAAAAATCCGGCCAGAGGCCGGATCAAGGACAGCACCAGCTGTCGAGAGAGAGCACATGGATCATCATCCAGTGCAGAGAGCTCAGTGGTGGAAGCGGTCAGCGGCTTCCTTGGCCAGGGCGCGAATGGCATCCCAGTCACCGGCATCGACCAGCGACTTCGGCGTCAGCCAGGAACCGCCAACGCACATTACATTCGGCAGTGCCAGATACTCGGAGGCATTGCCCAGATTGATGCCGCCGGTAGGACAGAAGCGCGCTTCGCCGATCGGGCCACCGAAGGCCTTGAGCGCCTTGACGCCTCCGCTGGCCTCCGCCGGAAAGAACTTGAAACGACGGTAGCCATACTGCCAGCCGGTCATCAGCTCGGAGATGGTGGCGACACCGGGCAGCATGGGCACCGGGCTTTCCACGCCATAGCGATACAGTGCATCCGTGGCGCCGGGGGTGACCACAAAATCCGCACCGGCCTGCTCGACCTGACGATACTGGGCCGGGGTCAACACCGTTCCGGCGGCGATGCTGGCCTGAGGCAGTGCCTTCTTGAGGCGCGCGATGGCCTCGATGGCGCAATCCGTGCGCAGGGTGACTTCCAGCACGCTGAGACCACCTTCCACCAACGCACGCCCCATCGGCACAGCATCCTCGATGCGGTCGATGACGATGACGGGAATGACCTCTGCCTTGAGACAGATGCTGTCCAGTTCAGTGGTACGAGTGGAGGGAAGCTGTTTTTCAATGGTCATGAGTGACTCCAGAATTCAGGGTGCCCAGTAGACGGCCAGCGGGCAGCTCAGGAAGGCGCGGATGGGCAGTTCCCGCACGTCGTCTCCGGCCATGGCGGAGGCCAGCACCGAACGCTTGTCGTCGCCGGTAAGATGCAGCACGTGGCGACGTGCATGGTGCAGTCGCTCGGCACTGAGGGTGATGCGAGCCTGAGGCTGACTGGGGGTGCGCACCGCCACGGTCAGCGCATCGGTGCTCAGGGCCAGGTCCAGCTCGCGGCTATCAGGGAACAGCGACGCGGTGTGCCCATCACCGCCCATGCCGAGGATGACCACCGACGCCGGCCAGGACAGACCGGCCAGACGCTCGGCCACCTCTTCAGCGCCCTGCTCCGGGGTGGCATGGTCTGTCGTCAGCGGCACGAAGTTGGCGCTTTGAGCGTGATTGACCAGCAGATGTTCACGCACCAGACGGGCATTGGCGTCATCTGCATCAGCCGCGACCCAACGTTCATCAGCCAGCGTCACGTCCACTCGTTGCCACTCCAGCGACTGTCGCGACAGCGCATGAAAGAAGGGCACCGGAGTCGAGCCCCCGGAGACCACCAGCAGAGCCCGCTGCTGCACCGCCAGGTCTTCACGCAACGCCGCCGCCACACTTTCGGCCAGCTGATGCGCCAGTTGCTCGCGCGGCGACAACTCGGAACCTTGTGCACTCATGTCAGTAGTCCTCGTACCAGCTGCGACCATCCTGGGTGATCATGGCGATCGAGGCCACCGGCCCCCAGGAGCCCGCTGGATAGCGACGCGGCGGTTCATTGCGGTCTTCCCAGGTGGCGATCAGCTCGTCGCACCAGCGCCAGGCATGCTCGACTTCGTCACGCCGCACGAACAGGTACTGCTGCCCCTTCATCACCTCGAGCAGCAGTCGCTCGTAAGCATCCGGAATACGGGCCTTGGGGAAGGCGCTGTTGAAGTCCAGATGCAGGGGCCCCCGGCGCAAACGCATGCCCTTGTCGAGGCCGCTGTCCTTGGTCAGCACCTCCAGGCGAATGCCTTCCTCGGGCTGCAGCCGGATGATCAGCTTGTTGGCGGCGATCGCGCGCTGATCCGGGTCAAAGATATAGTGCGGCTGCTGACGGAAGTGGATCACGATCTGCGACAGCTTCTCCGGCATGCGCTTCCCGGTGCGCAGATAGAAGGGCACGCCCGCCCAGCGCCAGTTGGCCACTTCGGTCTTCATGGCCACGAAGGTCTCGGTGTAGCTTTGGGTATTGGCGCCCTCTTCCTCGAGATACCCCGGCACACCCTGGCCGTTGCTGGTGCCCGCCGTGTACTGGCCCCGCACTACGTCGCGACCAATCATGTCATCGGTAAACGGCTTCAATGCCTTGAGTACCTTGACCTTCTCGTCACGAATGGCATCCGCGTCCAGGTTGGCTGGCGGGTCCATGGCGATCAGGCAGACCAGCTGCAGCAGGTGGTTCTGGACCATGTCGCGGAGCTGTCCGGCCTGGTCGAAATAGCCCCAGCGCCCTTCGATCCCGACCTTCTCGGCCACGGTAATCTCGACGTGAGAAATATGGTTCTGGTTCCACTGGGTACCGAACAACGGGTTGGCAAAGCGCAGTGCAATCAGGTTCTGCACGGTCTCCTTGCCGAGGTAGTGATCGATTCGGTAGATGCGAGACTCCGGGAATACCGCTCCCACCGCATCATTGACCTCACAGGAGGACTCCAGGTCGTAGCCGATGGGCTTTTCCACTACCACGCGGCTCTCGTCATCCAGGCTGCCACTGGCCTCGAGATGTCGACAGATATCCCCGTACAGGCTGGCACCCACGGCAAGATAGACCACCAGCGGGCGCTGCTGGGCCTGCTGCTTGCGCCAGTCGGCAATCGCCGTGTAGCCCTCCACCGTGGTGAAGTCGACGGTCAAGAAGGACAGGCGGTCCAGGAAGCGCGACACCACCTTCTCATCCAGCTCGCTGGCCTTGACGTACTCCTTGAGCGACGCATGGATGCGCTCCCGGAAGGCGTCGAGATCGATATCCTGGCGTGCCAGTCCCAGCAGCCGGGTATCCGGATGCAGCAGACCTTCACGATCGAGCTGGTAGAGCGCGGGAAACAGCTTGCGGCGAGACAGGTCGCCCAAGGCGCCAAACAGCGCCAGATCAATGTCGGTGCGCTCGGCGTCACTGGAGCGGGAGTGTCGTGTCATAACCGTCCTCGTGTGCTGGTAGACTCCTGACGGGCGGGGCCAAGGCATCTAATGGCTGAGTGACTCGCCGCAGGGATATCTAAGTTTACAAAAAAATAGTCGAAATTCCGCGGCGAGTACACACAATATTTTGTAAACTTACACAAAATTTGAGCTCGCTGCGCTTATACATTCGGTGTACATTGCGGGGACATCGAATGTGGATTGGATGTCGTCGGCGAGACAGCTAGGATAGCTGGCATTGTGTAGTTAAATCACCACATCCCCTGCGGGAGTCGCCCTGGCTACCCCTTCACCCCACCGTCCCATTCACCCACGCCGCTACGGAGCCACTGCCGACCATGGTTCGCCACGATCTTATCGAACGCATCCGCGCCCGCCTGGACGAGCTGAATCGCTCCGAACGCAAGGTCGCCGATGTCATTCTGGCCGACCCTGCCGCCGCGACCGGCATGAGTATCGCCAGTTTGGCTCAAGCCGCATCGGTCAGCGAGCCTACCGTCAATCGCTTCTGTCGCAACTTTGACGCCAAGGGCTACCCGGACTTCAAGATTCAGCTGGCCCAGAGTCTGGCAGGGGGCACCCCCTATGTCAGCCAGGCAGTGGAACCCGATGACAGCGCCGAGGCCTACACCGGCAAGATCTTCGGTGCCACCATCGCCGCACTCGATCTCGCCAGCCGCGAGGTCTCGCCCGAACGTATCGACCGCATGGTCGACTATCTGATCCAGGCCAAGCAAATCCATTTCTTCGGCCTTGGCGCCTCCGGGGCCGTCGCCCAGGATGCTCAGCACAAGTTCTTCCGCTTCAACCTCCCGGTCAGCGCCTACGTCGATGTGCTGATGCAGCGTATGGTGGCCTCGGCCTGCCACACCGGGGACGTCGTGGTGGTACTCTCCTACACGGGACGAACGCGAGAACTGGTCGATATCGCCGCCATCGCGCGGGAACATGGTGCCGTGGTGCTGGGCATCACCGCCCCGGATTCCCCCCTGGCTCGCCAGTGCACCGAAACCCTGACGGTCAGCGCTCCGGAAGACACCGATCATTACATGCCCATGACGTCGCGGATGGTGCAGCTCGCCCTGATCGACGTCCTCGCCACCGGGGTCACACTGCGACGCGGCGAGGACTTCCTTCACCACCTCAAGAAGATCAAGGACAGTCTGCGCAACACTCGCTACAGCGTGGACGACTGAGTCGAGCCGCTGTCGCGGCATGCGGCTTGCCTCAAAGGGGTAATGGCACAACAATAGGCGCCCTGCCCCGCGGGAATGCCCTCGCGCTGGCTGACCATGCACCTCATTGCTCAAAGGCTGCCCCATGCGCTCACTTGCTTCGCTGACGTCGTTGCTGGCTATCGCCACCGCCGGCCTGATTGGCCTGACCTCCGTCGCCGCCGCGGATACCTTCCGCTTTACCGCCATCCCCGACGAAGACGAGTCGCGCCTGGTTGAGCGTTTTTCCAAGGTAGCCGACTATCTCTCCGACACCCTTGAGGTGGACGTGGAGTATGTGCCCGTCAAGTCCTACGGCGCCGCCGTCACGGCCTTTCGCAACGATCAGGTGCAGCTGGCCTGGTTCGGCGGACTTTCCGGGGTACAGGCACGACGCCTGGTACCTGGCTCCCAGGCCCTGGCCCAGGGCGTCGAAGACGCGGCCTTCGAAACCTATTTTCTGGCCCACGCCAGCACCGGCCTGGAGCCCGCTGATACGCTCCCGGACAGCATCGAAGGCAAGACCTTCACCTTCGGCGCCAAGACGTCCACGTCAGGCCGCCTGATGCCCGAGCACTACCTGCGCGAGCGCTTTGATGCCGCCCCGGAAGAGCTGTTTACCCGGGTGGGCTTCTCCGGTGACCATTCGCGCACGATTGCGCTGGTAGAAGCTGGCACCTACGACATCGGTGCCGTCAACTTCAAGGTCTGGGACGCGGCGCTGGCCAACGGCGACGTGGATACGGACAAGGTCGACGTGATCTGGTCCACACCCAGCTACCCGGACTACCAGTGGACCCTGCGTGGCGACGCCGATGAGACCTTTGGCGCAGGCTTCACCGACAGAGTGCGCCAGGCACTGCTGAGCATGGATGATCCTGAGCTGCTCGAGAGTTTCCCGCGCTCAGGCTTTATTCCTGCCGACAACGACATGTACGCCCCCATCGAGAGCGTCGCCGAGAACCTCGGCCTGCTGCGCTGATGTCACAAGGCCCCAAAGACACTGCCTCGATGTCCGAGGCAGTGGACTTCACTGGCCTGAGCCTTGACGGCGAGGATCTCGGTCACGGACGGCAGATCGTGTTGAGGGATGTCCGGCTGCGATTGGAGCCAGGCCAACGAGTGGCGCTGCTCGGGGAGAGCGGCGCCGGCAAGTCCACCCTGCTGGCCACCTTGCGTCAGCGTCTGGGAGCGCACGCTGCCTGGTGTCCACAACACCATGGTCTGGTGCCCCAGCTCTCGGTCTACCACAACGTCTACATGGGACGACTGGAGCACCACTCGGCGCTGGCGAACCTGTGGAACCTGGTGCGGCCACTGGCCAGCTGCTGGAAGGACATCACCGCGCTGTGCCAACCGCTAGGCCTCGACGGACTCGCCCGACGACCGGTGGGCCGCCTTTCCGGCGGCCAGCGCCAGCGCGTGGCCATCGCCCGGGCCCTCTACCAGCAGCGGCCGGTGTTCATTGGTGACGAGCCCGTCGCCAGCGTCGACCCCCATCAAGCCATGTCCCTGCTGGACCGGATTGACGCCCAGCACACCACGACGGTCATGGCGCTGCACCAGCGGGAACTGGCCCTGAGCCACTTTGACCGGGTCTGGGGCTTGGCTGACGGACGACTCGTGCTGGATGCCCCCAGCCAGACCCTGAGCCTTGCCGACCTGGACGCGCTGTACCCAAGTGCGACGGCTGCGCCTGACGCGTCCGCCAACACCAGTGAGTCAGCGATCCCATGATGGCCAGCGGTGACTCCCGTCCCGGTCTGCTGGCCGGCGACGGTATCGGCGCTCGGCTGACCCGGCATAGCCTGTGGCTGATCGCGCTGGCCCTGATCGCCATTCCGCTGGCGGACCTCGAGATTCTCAGCCGTGACCCCTGGGCGGAGCTGGGACGCATGGCGCTGGGCCTGGCGCTGCCGGATCTCGGTGCCATCGAAACGCCACTCCAGGCCATCGGCCTGACCGTCGCGGTGGCGTTCTGGGGAACCTTGAGCGGTGTCGTGCTCGGTTTGCCACTGGCATTGGTCTACTCGCGCTCGCGCTGGGTGCGCGCTGCCTCGGCGGGTGTGCGCGCGGTGCACGAGTTGTTCTGGGCCCTGCTGTTCCTGCAGGTGTTTGGCCTGTCGGCGCTGACTGCCCTGGCGGCACTGGCGATCCCCTATGCTGGCATCTTCGCCAAGGTCTACGCGGAGATTCTGGAGCAGACCCCGCGGGCCGCCCAGGAGGCCCTGCCGGAGGGCACAAGCCGGCTGGCCAGGCTGGCCTATACCGAACTGCCGCTGGCATTCGCCCAGTTGGCCGCCTATACCCGCTACCGCTTCGAGTGCGCGCTGCGTGCCAGTGTTCTACTGGGCTTCGTCGGCTTGCCGACGCTTGGCTATCAGCTCGAGAGTGCCTTTCGCGAAGGCCGGTATCACGAAGCAGGGGCCCTGCTGTGGCTGTTCTACGCCTTGATCGCCACCTTGCCCTGGTGGGCCCATCGCCGCCTGCTGCTGCCGCTGGGTATCGCCAGTGTCACCCTGCTGGGACCATGGCCAGAGATCGATGGGGGGCTGCTGTGGCGCTTCGTCAGCCAGGATATCTGGCCTCGTGCCCTGCTGACGGGCGATATCAGCGGCCTTGTCGACTGGCTGATGGGCTTGCCTGCCCTGGTGACAGCGGTCGCCAATACCCTGCTGCTGGGCTTGCTCGGCACGGTGGGCGCTCTGCTGATCGCACTGGCGCTGTGGCCGCTGGCATCACGTCACTTCGGCAACCCGCTGACGCGGGGCGCAGGACGGGGCATTCTGATCCTGCTGCGCTCTACCCCAGAGCTGATGCTGGCCTTCATCTTTCTGCTGCTGCTGGGCCCGTCGTTGCTGCCCGCCTGGCTGGCACTGGCACTGCACAATGGCGCATTGATTGCCTTTCTGGTCAGTCGCCACGCCCATGCCATTGAGCCCGGCATGGCAGGGCTGCCGGCATCAGGACGGCTGGCCTACGAGCTGCTGCCCCGGGTCTACCCAGGCATGCTGGCCCTGGTCTACTACCGGGCCGAAGTGATTCTGCGGGAGAGCGCGCTGCTGGGCATGCTCGGGGTGGCCACCCTGGGTGACATCATCGACGATGCCTTCCAGATGCTGATGTTCGACGTGGCCTTCGCCCTGCTGGTGGTGACGGCACTGCTCAATATCCTGGTCGACGCCCTGGCGAGGCGTCTGCGTCCCTGCGAGCCGCCCATCGACGATCCCTGCCTGCGCTGACCTCATGCTGGAAACGACGACGCCGACCCAAGGGTCGGCGTCGTGGCTTACGATCTGCTGCACAACGGGCTGAACCAGTGTCGAGCTCAGCCGTTCACCGCAGGATGCCTCACCCCTTGATGGCAGCGGTCACGGTAATCTCGACCTTCAACTCGCCCGCCGGCATCGGCGCACAGACGCAGGTGCGAGCCGGAGCGTGACCTTCCGGTACCCAGGCGTCCCAGACCGCATTCATGGCCGCGAAATCCTCGCCTTCTTTCAGGTAGATGGTCGCGCTCAGCAGGTGCTCGCGATCACTGCCGACTTCGGCCAGCAGCTCGTCCACGCGCTCGAGCATGCTGGTGGTCTGGGCGGTGATATCGCCCTCACGCGCTTCGGGGCCGGCTACCTGGCCACACAGGTAGGCCACTCCCTGATGAATGACACCACGGCTCATGCGGGTCTTGGTGTCATGACGCTGAATGCTCATCGCGCTCTCCAAAAAAAGTGATATCAACTGTAAATTAGCAACAAGGAAGATGTTTCATCCGCCGTCTTCCCGGTAGTCTCGCCGGCTGCCTTGGGCCGGCGTTCAATATAGCCAACTTTCGCCTGCACGAGATAGCCCGATCGGGCGTTTTTGGCGGCACAACAGTGTCAGGTCTCTCTCATGAGGACGACTGAGTGATGACAGCCCGGCTGTCACCTTGTCTAAAACATGAGGGTTTACCAATGAAGCGTTCCATCATGATGGCAGCAGTGCTGTCGACCGCCATGGCACAAGCAGGAGTGATCGCTACCGCCCAGGCCGCCGACGGCGACATGGAAAAGTGCTACGGCATCTCACTGGCAGGCGAAAACGACTGCAAGGCAGGCCCAGGAACCACCTGTGCGGGCACCTCTACCGTCGACTACCAGGGCAATGCCTGGACGCTGGTTCCCGAGGGGACCTGTACCGGCATCGAGACCCCCCACGGCAATGGCAGCCTGAGCGAAGTCGAACGCCCCTGACGTCGAGTCAGACCTTCGACCACCGCGGGGCCAGGCGGACATGACCCCGCGGACTTCTTCCGCTTGAGGCCAGAAGCCCCGTGGCTGAAGACCTCAGCTCGCCGTAAGGTGCCGACCGTCATCGACAGCTGGCGCCATGCAGGCGGCAAACGCCGCCAACGCGGAGTTCATCATGACGACACCCTCCACGCCCCCCGCCAAGACATCCTCGCTCACAGACTCGGTGTCGTCGGCCTGGACGCCGCCAGGGTCGTCCCGGGCGACGGCACTGGCCGCCAAGGCGAGCGCGCCAGCGGCGACCACCGGATTGCCGCTGCCACTGGCTGCCATGGGCATCGGCCTGAAGTTTCAGCATCTACAGGAACTTGCCGCGCTGGAGAGCGGGCCTGACTTTCTCGAGCTCCACGCAGAAAACTACATGAATGCGGGAGGCCCGGTACAGGAACAGCTGGCGGTGCTGTCGCGTCGCTATCCGCTATCGGTGCATGGTGTGGGGTTATCCCTCGGAAGCGCTGAAGGCATCGATCCGGAGCACCTCAAGCGCCTGACGACGCTGGTCGACCAGCTCAAACCGGCACTGGTATCCGAGCATCTGGCCTGGAGCCGCCTGGATGGGCACAGTTACAACGATCTACTGCCCGTGCCTCTGAACCAGGAGTCTCTCAGGGTGATGTGCGACAACGTGGCACGCACCCAGGACAGCCTGGGGCGCCAGCTGCTGGTAGAGAATCCGAGCCTGTATGTCAGGCTGGATCAGACCATGAGCGAGACACAGTTTCTGCAGGCCCTGGTGGAGGCGACTGGCTGCGGGCTGTTGTTCGACGTCAACAATGCCTTTATCAGCGCCGCCAACCTGAATCGTGACCTGGACAGCTATCTGGAGGAAGTGCCCTGGCACGCGGTAGGTGAATGGCACCTGGCCGGCCATACCCAGGACAGCACCAGCGACCTCTATATCGACGACCACGGCAGCCCGGTGGCAGACCCGGTATGGCAACGTTATCGGCAGGTGGCCCGCCTGCGCCCGGAACTTCCCACCCTGGTGGAATGGGACAACAGAGTGCCACCGCTATCTCGTTGGCTGGAAGAAGTGGCGCTGGCACGACGCCATCATGCCGGCGCCCAGGATGCTCCACCCTCGCAACAGGCGACGACTTTACCCGCTAGCGGAGTCTTGCCATGAGCCGCCTACAGGACTGGCAGCGCCACTTCATCGACGCTGTGCGCCAACCCCATCGCCCTTCCTCGCCGATAGCCGATACCCCAGGCCTCGATGTCTATCGCAATAACATTCGCTCGAGTCTGATCGAGGCGCTCAAGGACACCTTTCCCCACACACTGACCCTGCTGGGAGAGCGCTGCTTCGTCGGTGAGGCCTCACGCTTCGTCGCCCATCATCCTCCCAGGGACCCTCGTCTGGCCCACTACGGCGGTGACTTCGTCACTGCGCTCAGGCAGTCACCTGACGTGTCGCGCTATCGTTTTGTTGCCGATATCGCGGGTCTTGAGCATGCCCGACTCAGGGTCAGCCATGCCGCCGACAGTATCCCACTGGAAGCCTGTGAACTGGGCGCCTGTCTCGACAGCGTCAGCTGTCTGGTACAGGCCTTGCCCGCCAGTCGGTGCGTCTCTTGCGAGCACGATGTGGAAGGGCTGTGGCAGGCCCTGGAAAGAGGAGAAGGCAGCGCTCCGCTAGGGTCACAGGGACCCGGACATTGGCTGCTGGTGCGCCACGGCCAACGCGTCCAGATGACCCCCATCGATGACGTGACCGCAAACCTCCACCGGCGGCTTGATGGGACGACGTCACTGGCTCAGGCCCTCGGCGAGATGGAGCAGGAGCTGGCCGGGGGGCTACGTGCCAGCGACTCACTGGACGACCTGCTGGGGCGTGCCCTCGGCACACTGGTGGGTCAGGGGGCGCTATTCAAGCCCGCTGAGGCGTTTCATCAACCCGCTGAGGCTTTTCATAAAACCGCTGAGGCTCTCCATCAACCCGCCGAGGCTCTTCATAAAACCGCTGAGGCTCTTCATAAAACCGCTGAGGCTCTCCATCAACCCGCTGAGGCTCAACCACCCAAGGAAGCGTCACACAACGCCGGTGCAACACCGCCACCCGTCTGAGCCAGCCGACGTTCAGGTATCGCTGACAGCGTCTTTCTCGACCGCCAATGAGGATCGCCATGAGCATTCATACCACCCTGCTGACCACCTACGGACAGGCCTCGCGATGGCTGGACCAGCGTTCGCTGGATCTTGTGCTGGTCCTCATGCGACTGGTTGTCGGCACCGTCTTCTTTCAGTCCGCCCTGACCAAGGTGGACGGCGTTGGCCTTGCCGACAGCACGTTCTTCCTGTTCGAGCACGAATACGCGCTGCCACTGATCTCCCCCGTGCTAGCCGCCTATCTGGCGACACTGGCAGAGTTTTCCCTGTCGCTGCTGCTATGGGCGGGACTTGCTACGCGGCTTGCGGCCACGGGACTGCTGATCATGACGCTGGTGATCCAGACCTTCGTCTACCCAGAAGCCTGGGTCACTCACGGGCTATGGGCTGCCAGTCTGGCCACCCTGGTGCTACGCGGGGCGGGACGACTCTCGCTGGATAAGCTGCTGTGCCGACAATTGTGCAAGCGGCCAGAAAGCGGGCAGCCGTAGTGTCAGGCACTGATGCCAAGAAGGCGGGTCGGCAGGAGACAGGCTGGAAGGAGACAGAACGGAGGGAGACGGCAAGACGAACGACGGGAGCCGCCTTCAACAACAAGACGGCTCCCGGTTTTCTTCTGAGAACTTCTCTGGAAACGTAGCGGCCTGGCGCGGCTCTCGCCCCGAACGCAGCGCAGCTCTTGGTGCAGAACACAGCGCAGCTTTAAGTGCGGAAGTCAGCGCAACAATAGTACCGGCAAGCTGGTACGTCTCAGTACGCTGGTCGTGGTGCTGCCCACCAGCAGGTGCCGAATACGCGAGTGGCCGTAGGCACCCATCACCACCATGTCGATAGCATGTTGCTGCTGGTAGTCGCACAGGGCCTCTTCAACGTCGCCCGCGTAGATGCCACCTTCGGCCTCATGACCGGCCTCTCGCAGGGTCGTCAAGGCCCACTCCAACTGGCTGCGGTGGTCGCCGGTATCGGCTCCCACCATCACCACATGGCAGTCAATGCCATTGAACAGCGGGCTACGCGCCAGCAACTCAACCCCCTTGCGGGTGGTGTTGCTGCCGTCGAAGGCGATCATCACTCGCTTGGGCACGCTGAAAGACTCAGGCACCATCAGGATCGGCCGGTGCAGTCCGCGAACTACCCGCTCCAGATTCGACCCAAGGTGTTCGCTGGCCTGTTGGGCGCTCTCGCCGCGCTTGCCAATCACCAGCAGACGAATCTCATTCTCGAGCTCGAGCACTGTCTCGACCAGGGTGCCATTACGCTGGCGACAGTTGGGCTCGGAGATGCCGGCCGCCATGACGCGATCCTTGGCCGCCTTCAGCATCAGCCGGCCATGCTCCTGGGCAACCTTGGCACGCCGCTCGTCCAGGCTCGCCAACTCTTCCAGCAGGTGTTCGCGGGCACCCAATCCCAGATTTCCAGACAGGTCTGCCTCTGCTGTCTGAGGGTGATTGTCCACCACATGAAGGAAGGTCAGCGGCGCACCCAGGGCCTGACTGGCCCAGGCGGCTACGTCGCACACGCTTTCGGCAAACTGCGACCCATCGATGGCAGCCATCACCTGTTCTGTCATGATTCTCATCCTGCCTGGCGTTGATGGATAAAGGGCCCCGAAAGACGGCGAGGCGCCCCGGTGTCCTTGCATGATGCCGCGTGGCAGCGCGACCCGTCTCGTCACTCTCTCATGCCACACGTACTTGTGTCTCGGTGCCCCACCTATCGTGCAGCACCTGTCACCGTGATCAGTGTCCGCCCATCAGCTTTTCCACCGCTGCGGGATTATCGTGGATGGCATAGCGATCAACGATGGTCGCGCTGGCTTCATTGAGACCGATCAACTCCACCTCGGTGCCCTCACGACGGAACTTGATGACCACCATATCCAATGCCTGCACCGCCGTGATATCCCAGAAGTGAGCGCGAGATAGATCAATCACCACTTTCTCGACACTTTCCTTGAAGTCGAAGGCAGCGGAGAAGCGCTGGGAAGAGGCGAAGAAGACCTGTCCAATGACCCGGTAACGGCGCCCCTGACGCTCGTCACCTTCGAGTTCCTCACTGGCAACGTAGAGGAAGTTGCCCACCTTGTTGGCGAAGTTGAGCGCAGCGATCAACACCCCTACGAAGACCCCAATGGCCAGGTTGTGGGTCCACACCACCACGGCCACTGTCGCGATCATGACAACATTGGTCGACATGGGGTGTTTCTTGAGGTCGCGCAGAGAACTCCAGCTGAAGGTACCGATGGACACCATGATCATGACAGCGACCAGGGCGGCCATGGGGATACGCGACACCCAGTCGGACAGGAACACCACCATCAGCAGCAGGAAGATGCCTGCCAGAAAGGTCGACAGGCGACCGCGACCGCCTGACTTGATGTTGATGACCGACTGGCCGATCATCGCGCAGCCTGCCATGCCACCCAACAGGCCTGTGCCGATGTTTGCCATGCCCTGGCCCTTGCACTCACGATTCTTGTCGCTGGGGGTGTCGGTCAAATCATCGACGATGGTGGCGGTCATCATCGACTCGAGCAGGCCCACCACGGTCAGCATGATCGCGTAGGGGAAGATGATGCCCAGGGTCTCCAGGTTCAGCGGTACGTCTGGCCACAGGAACACCGGCAAGGTATCCGGCAACTCGCCCATGTCGCCGACCGTGCGGATATCCATGCCGCTGAGCAGATACACGGCGGTCAGCACCAAAATGCACACCAGCGGAGACGGTAGCAGCTTGCCGATGCGCGGAACGTAGGGAAACAGGTAAATTATGCCAAGCCCCGCTGCCGTCATCGCGTAGACATGCCAGGTGACGTTGGTCAGCTCGGGCAGTTGCGCCATGAAGATGAGAATGGCCAGGGCGTTGACGAAGCCGGTGACCACAGAGCGCGACACAAAGCGCATCAAGTCAGCCAGGCGCAGGTAGCCCGCCACGATCTGCAGCACCCCGGTCAGCAGAGTGGCCGCCAGCAGATATTGCAGGCCGTGCTCTTTCACCAGGGTCACCATCAGCAGCGCCATCGCGCCGGTCGCCGCGGAAATCATGCCCGGCCGACCGCCGGCAAAGGCAATGATGACGGCCATGGAGAAGGAAGCATACAGGCCGATCTTGGGATCGACGCCAGCGATGATGGAAAAGGCGATGGCTTCGGGAATCAGCGCCAGCGCGACGACGATGCCGGACAGCACGTCGCCCCGAATATTGGAGAACCAGTCTTGTGTGATCGATCGCATCATGAGGCGGTCCAGGGGATGAGTGTGAAATGAGGCCGCGGTCAGCCGGCGCCAGCCGCTTCTCCACGAGGAAGCAGCGCTCTAGGCATGGTGCCTGGCGCTCGCTGATCGTGTCTGACGGGAAGTGGCGCAGTCTACCAGAAGCACACCCGCAAGGCGACGCCAGGCACGCTGCAAGGCCTGACCTGCACGGCATCGCCCATTGGCCAGCGGCGAAAAAAACCTGTAAGGATCGAGCAGGTGGTTCGACTTATGACAAAACGTCCAAGGAACGCGACATGGAAAAGTGCGCCCCGCCCAAGCCTAGCGAGCGTGATGGCCCTCCCCTGGCTGCGCTCAAGCAGAGCTTGTCGAGGCACGGTTGGCCCTTGCCCCAGCCCCCTGCATGCACGGACTCACTGCTGCAACCGCTAGCCGATACCGGTCTGGCACATTGGCACGTTCGATTGCCCCACAGCAGCGAAGACGGCGCCTGGCTGGCACGACTGCCCAAGCAGAGTCAGCTGGGTCTGGATGCCGCCAGCAACCTCAACTACCAGGTGACCTGCTTCACCCGGGCGCAAGCCAGTGGCCATACCCCAAGACTCAACGACTGGCTACCCTGCGACGAGCTGTTGCCCAGGGGTGGCCTGGTAGTGGAAGCCATTGACGGCCGTTCGGCCAGGTTACCCAGCGACCTGCCCGCCATGACCACCGCCCTGGCCAGCTTGCACAGCCTGCCGCTGCCTGCCCTTGAGCAACGATCACCGTTGCTATCACCTGCCGACCCCTGGCGGGATATGCTCGATGATGTGCGGGCCCAAGCCCGGCACCTGCCCGACGCCAACCTGAGCCGCCACAGCCTGCCGCTGATCGAAAAGGCCCTGTCACAGCTGCCCTCGCAACTCCCCGTCGCCAATGCCGCCGTGAGCCTCATCAGCTTCGACGCCCACCCCGGCAATTTCCTGATCACGCCAGAGGGCCGGGCAGTGCTGGTGGATCTGGAAAAGTGCCGCTACTCACTGCCGGGATTCGACCTCGCGCACATGAGTCTGTATACCTCTACCACCTGGGACCTGCACAGTCGCGCGGTGCTGTTCATCGAAGATCTGGTGGCGCTCTACCAGCGCTGGCGGGCGCGCATGACCGAAAGCGGGCGCGACACGCATTGGCGCAACCTGATGGCCTGTCGCCATGCCATGTGGCTGTGGTCACTGACCTGGTGTGCCAAGTGGCGCGCGCAGCAGCATCAGCAGATAGATCGTCGCCATCGCGGTGAAGACTGGTCCGCTCAGCTCAGCCAAGCCGCGCTGGTCGATCACGTGGCCGACCGCGTGGATCACTACCTGTCCGCCCCCATCATCCAACGAGTCACCGACGAGCTGGCGGAGCTGGCCGATGCGGGTTGACTCGACTCCAGCGTTTACGCCTGCTCATTGCACAAGGATGCGATCATGACCCGCTTTGCGTCACGCACACCCCTATCCGCCGTTGTCCGTCGACTCGCCGTCACCATGCTGGCGCTGGCTCCGGTCCAGGCCACTCTGGCCCAGAGCTCACCGCCACCCCACCCGCTGCTCCAGCAAGACTGGAGCGACGTCGAGCAGCAGGCTGAGGGTCAGACCGTCTACTTCAACGCCTGGGGAGGCGATCCCAACGTCAATGGCTATCTCGACTGGGTGGCAGGTCAACTCGATCAGCGATACGACGTCGAGCTGGTGCACGTCAAGCTGGAGGACACTGCCGCCGCCGTATCCCGCGTGTTGGCGGAAAAGTCCGCAGGCAACGTCGACCAGGGAGCCATTGACCTCATCTGGATCAATGGCGAGAATTTTTCTGCCATGAAGGAAAATGGGCTACTGCTGGGCCCCTTTGCCCAGCGCTTGCCCAACTTTGCGCTGACCTCCCCCGATGCGAATCCCGAAATGACCACGGATTTCACCGTGCCGACTGACGGCTACGAGTCGCCTTGGGGAAAAGCACAACTGACGTTCTACTACGACAGTGACCGTGTCGACTCCCCCCCGCAGTCTCTTGATGCACTGCTGCAATGGAGTCATCAACATCCAGGCCGCTTCACCTATCCGCTGGTCCCGGATTTCCATGGCTCCACGTTCCTCAAGCAGGCGCTTCTCGCATTGGTCGACGACCCCGCCGTGCTCTCCCGCCCAGCCAGCGAGGTTGATGCCGAGGCGATCATGACGCCACTGTGGGATTATCTCGATGCCTTGCACCCGCAGCTGTGGCGTCAGGGACGTGACTTCCCCGCCTCCGGGCCTGCCATGCGCAGCCTGATGGGTGATGGCGAGCTGTCACTGGCCTTCACCTTCAACCCGGCGGAACCCGCGGCGGCGGTCAGCTCCTACCAGCTGCCTCCTTCGATCCGCAGCTACGTGCTGGAAGGGGGCACCATTGGCAACGTTCATTTCGTGACGATTCCGTTCAACGCCAGCCATGTGGCCGGCGCCATGGTCACCGCCAACTTCCTGCTGTCCCCGGAAGCTCAGGCGCGCAAGCAACAGCTGGATGTGTGGGGCGACCCCACGGTCCTCGACCTCGAGCGTCTGGACAGCGACCAACGGGATGCCCTGACGCCCATGGATGACCAGCCTGCGCGCCTGCCCGTTACTGAACTGCAAAACACCTTGCCTGAACCCCATCCGAGCTGGATGGAAGCCGTCGAGGCCGGCTGGCTGGAGCGATATGGCACGCGTTGACCAGCGTATCCTGGCCGTCGACACCTGGTTTGTGAGATTGACACGCTGGGCGCCTCTACTCACCGTGTTACTGCTTGTCGTGCCGGTCATGGTGGGCGTTGCTGGCGTCACGGCGCCAGCCTTTGGCTGGCTGCCTGCGCTGGGCGGGGAAAGCCTCAGCCTGGCGCCCTGGGTCGCGCTGTGGCACACCCCAGGCCTGGGCGAGATGATCACGATGAGCCTTTCCACGGGCTTGATCAGCACGGCGGTGGCGCTGGTCATCGTCATCCTGTTTCTCGGGGCCTTCGCCGACAGCGCGGCCTTTGTCTGGCTCAAGCGCCTGCTATCGCCTCTGCTGGCCGTGCCTCACGCGGCAGCGGCCATTGGCTTGGCCTTTCTGCTCGCCCCGTCGGGACTGGCCATGCGGCTCGTTTCGCCCGGTTTGAGCGGTCAACAGGTGCCGCCGGACTACCTGTTCCCCGGTGATCCTCACGGCATTGCCCTGATCGCTGGGCTGGTGGTCAAGGAAGTCCCCTTCCTGCTGCTGATGAGCCTGGCGGCGTTGCCTCAATGCCAGGCCCATCATCGCCGCCACCTGGCCCTGTCGCTGGGCTACTCTCCCGTCACCGCCTTTCTCAAGGGCGTCTTGCCGAGCCTGTATCCATTGATCCGGTTGCCGGTCTATGCGGTGATCGCCTTTGCTTCGTCCAACGTCGATGTCGCCATGATTCTGGGCCCTTCGACTCCTCCGCCCCTGGCCGTCAGCGTTGTGCGCTGGCTAGGGGACCCGGACCTTTCCATGCGTTTCATGGCATCCGCGGCTGCGCTCACCCAGCTGGCGGTCACGCTGCTGGCGCTCGGCATATGGTGGTGCATCGAGCACGCTATTCGCCTGCTGGCCACACCCTGCTTGACCGATGGTCAGCGCCACCTTGGCCAGCGTTTGGGGGTGGTGCTGGGCGGTGGACTAACCTGGCTCAGCGCGGGCCTGCTGTGCGCCAGCTTGCTGGGACTGGTGCTGTGGTCTCTGGCCGCCTATTGGCCGTTTCCTGCCAGCTGGCCAACCCCGCTGACCCTGGCCAACTGGCGCGCTGCACTGCCGGGACTCCTGCCCGCTGCAGGTACCGCGCTGGCCCTGGCAGTGGCTGCAACCCTACTGTCGACGATACTGGTCGTCGGCTGCCTCGAAAGCGAATCCCTGCATCAGCGCAGCATGGGCAAGGGCGCCACCCTGGTGCTCTACCTGCCACTGCTGGTGCCGCCCGTGGCCTTTCTCTACGGCCTCGTTCAGCTTCAGGCTCAGCTGTTTCTGATGCCAGGATTTGTCCTGGTCGTGGTCGGCCACAGCCTGTTCGTATTGCCATACGTGTTTCTGTCCCTGGCCGAGAGCTACCGCCGCCTGGATCCCCGCTGGAGCCAGGTCGCCGCCAGCCTTGGCAAGAGCCACGCCAGCATCTTCCTGAGGGTACGCTTGCCCCTGCTGCTCGCGCCGATGGCGACCGCCATGGCGGTGGGTCTGGCCGTCAGCATCGGCCAGTACCTGCCGACCTTGCTGTTGGGCGCGGGCAGACTGACCACGCTGACCACGGAGGCGGTTTCTCTGGCGTCCGGCGGCGACCGCCGGCTGACCGCTATCTATGCCCTGGCTCAACTGGCACTACCGGCCATTGGCTTTGCCTTGGCCATTGGCCTGCCTCGTCTGTTGCATCGACGGCGGCGAGCCCTGTTGACCTGACTCCACACAACCCGCGAGACCGCTATGCCCGAACTACGAGACACCGCTGGTACGTCGCGCCGCCCGTTGATCTTTGACGGCGTGAGCATCAGCCTGCAGGAGACACCGCTCGTCTCTCTGTCGGCACGCATCGACGCCGGAGAGGTCGTCAGCGTGATGGGACCTTCTGGTGTGGGAAAGTCCACCCTGCTGGCGTTTGCCGCGGGCTTCCTCGCTCCGGCCTTTCACGCCAGCGGGGACGTTCGCCTGGGAGATCAGTCGATCACGTCACTGCCGACGGCCGCTCGTCGACTTGGCTTGCTGTTTCAGGATGCCCTGCTCTTTCCCCACCTTAGCGTTGCTGGCAATCTCGCCTTTGGCATGCCTACGTCTCGACATCGCCGCCAGCGCCGAGAGGTCATCGATCAAGCCCTGTCGGACATCGGCCTGGAAGGTTTCGGCGAGCGCGACCCCGCCACCCTCTCGGGGGGCCAGCGTGCTCGCGTTGCCCTGATGCGTACGCTGCTGTCGAGCCCCCAGGCCATGCTACTGGACGAGCCATTCTCGAAGCTGGATGCCACCCTGCGCCAGGAGATGCGCGAACTGGTCTTTGGCCGCATACGGGAATACGGACTGCCTGCACTGCTGGTCACCCACGACCGGGCCGACGCCGAGGCCGCCGCAGGACCGATCATTGAGCTGTCGAGTGCCAGCACGGGACAGACCACCAGCACATGGCGGAGCGCACAGCATGCCCGACGCTGAGGCACTTGCCACGACGCCGCAACTCACCGTCATCATCCCCACCCTGAATGAGGCCAACATCATCACCGCTAGCCTTGACCGACTGGATGGCTGGCGCCGCGCAGGGGCCGAGATCATCGTCGTCGATGGTGGCAGCAGCGATGGCACCTGTGCGCTGGCGACGTCACGGGCAGACCGGGTGATCTCCGCCGCTGCGGGGCGAGCCCGGCAGATGAACGCAGGCGCCGCCTCGGCTCGCTCGCCGGTACTTCTGTTTCTCCATGCGGACACTCAATTGCCGCCCGACGCCATGCCAGCGGTGTTGAAGGCCGTTGAAGCCCGTGCCTGGGGACGCTTTGACGTTCGCATACGCGGCCACTCGTCGATGCTGCCGATAGTGGCCGCCTGCATGAACCTGCGCTCGCGACTGACGGGCATCGCCACCGGAGATCAGGCCCTGTTCATGCAACGCGCCACCTTTGTCGACCTGGGCGGCTTCCCGGACCAGCCCCTCATGGAAGACATCGAAATGTCCAGGCGACTCAAGCGTTCCTCTCGTCCCGCTTGCCTCAGGCTAAAAGCCACCACCGACGGGCGTCGCTGGGAAAAAAGAGGCCTCGCTGCGACGATCTGGCTGATGTGGCGGCTGCGCTTTCGCTACTGGCGCGGCGCCAGTGCTGTAGATCTCGCCAAGGAGTATCACCATGTGCGATGACAGCGCGCACTGTCAGGGGCCGGACACCACCGATGGCGACCTGCCTGTCATCTCGATTCTGGCCAAGGCCCCACTTGCAGGACTGGCCAAGACACGCATGATCCCTGCACTAGGCCCAGAGGGAGCGGCGCGCCTCCAGCATCGATTGATCGAGCACACGCTAAAAGTGGCACTGGAGGCGACATCTGCAAGTCGGATTACGCTGTGGACAGCACTGGATCATCAGCACCCCTGCTTTTTGCAGGCGCAGGATCGCTGCGGTATTCGCCTTGCCCGCCAGCCCGACGGCGACCTGGGAGCGAGGATGTATGCGGCACTGGCCGCGACTGACGCCCCAAGTCTATTAATCGGCACAGATTGCCCGTTATTGGATAAGAAATTACTGAAAACTTGTCAGAAACGACTCAAACAGGTAGACAGCGTCTTTCTTCCCGCGGAGGACGGCGGCTATGCTCTGGTTGGAGTTCGCCGACATGACCCACGACTCTTTGAGGGAGTCGACTGGGGCACGTCCGGGGTCATGTCCCAGACGCGCGCACGTCTGGCGGAGCTTTCTTGGACATTTGAGTGTCCAAGCACGGTCTGGGATCTGGATACCCCCCAGGACCTGGCTCGACTAGCCGACATGGAAGCCCTCTCGCTGGAGATTATGCCGTGACCGAAGACACCCTCACTGACCGACACAAGAAGCTTGCCGCGGTTCGCCCTCGCTTGCTGTCCTTTGCACGCATGCACCTGCGCGACCATGCCGCCGCCGAGGATGCGGTGCAGGAAGCGATGATTGCCGCCATCGAGAAAAACGACAGCTTTTCAGGTCGCTCCGGCTATGAGACCTGGGTCTTCGGCATCCTCAAGTACAAGCTGCTGGATCAGATGCGCCAGCAGAAACGTCACGGTCGCTGGGAACCCTTTGACGAAGAAACGACGGATGATGCCATTGATCGCATGTTCCAGCAGGACGGGCATTGGACTCACGAGGCCAAACCCCAGGCCTGGGACACGCCAGAGCAGGCATTCGAGAACGAGCATTTCTGGAAAGTATTTGACGCCTGTATGCTGGGCCTTCCTGACAACGTGGCACGGGTATTCACTCTGCGCGAATTAATGGGCCTTTCTACCGAAGATATCTGTAAGGAAGTGGGCATCAAAGAAAACAACGCATGGGTGATCCTGCACCGGGCTCGCCTCAAGCTTCGCGCTTGTATTGAAAAAGGTTGGAAGGAGGATGCGGCATGATGATGTGCAAGGCCGCTACCAAGCTGATGTCGAAGCAGCTGGATGCGCCCCTGACGACGCGAGAGAAGCTCTCGCTTCGTTTTCACCTGATGCTCTGTTCGGTCTGCCGTCGATGTGACAAGCAATTCGAGATGTTAAGAAAGGCGGGACGAGCCTATGGGGGGGCCTCCGCTGACAAGGCTGAACACCACTGCATGGCTAGCGAAGAGGACATGAAGAAAGTTCAGGAAGCGATTGCCCAGGCGGAAGAACGCCGCCAGGGATAATCGCCAGCCTATCCCCCGGCGGATCGCGTAGCGCTCGAGCTTCGACGGCTACAGCGAAAGCTTCAATGAACTACAGCAGAAGCTTCGACGACTACGGTATCAGCCCCGTTTGTCACACTCTTGTGAACCCCGCCTACAGGCTATCTCTCCTACCTGCTACCGAGACAGCCTGACGGCGGTATTCCGCATCACGCGTACCGCCAGCAATCAACCGCACGGATCTGAGCGCCGGCGACTGCTGGCTAGTCACCCGCCGCTTCCTGTGCCAGCCCCGACAAGGCTTCTGCGATCTGGTCGATGGGCAGTTCACAGTCACCTAGCCCATGCCGCTTTGCCAGGTAATGCGGGTCATTCCACTCGAGCACCAGGTGATCGTCCTGCTGGCGAACCACCATTTTCTGGGGCAGATCCAGTGCCGTGCTGCCGTGACACTGCATCAGGCGTGTCCCTACCTCGGGCTTGCCGAAGATGTAGGTGCGCGTCGGCGGCAGTTCAAGGCCTACACCCTCCGCATTAGCCTGGTGGTCTACCATCGCCATCAAGCCCATGCCACGCTTCTCCAGACCCTGCCTGAAGCGCGCATCGACATCTTCTACGCTGTCCTGTGACGTCAGGCTGGCCACACCCGACTCATCGATCTGGGACTCTGCCGCTACACTTCCTGATCCGGCCAATACCAGACCCATGATCAGGCCCCCGACCCACTTCCTGCTGTAGTGACGCTGCCTCATACGATGGTTTCCTTGTTCAACGAGTGACACTGTTAGCTTGCCCATTGCCAGCGTGGAAGACGCAAGCTTGATCAACTTAAGCATGGACGAGGTAAGCATGGACAAAATAAGTGCCGCCCGACAAGTCGACATATGCCAATGACGCTGCGTGGTCGTGTAAGGATCGCGCAGTGCCTACCGACTCTGCAAAGCCTACCAACACTGCAGAGAAAGTAGGCTTTTGGCTAGCCATGTTTGCCCTACCGTCGCTATGGAGCCCGCCATCTATGCCTGTGTCCCACCGCCGTGCCTCTATCACGCTGCTATTGACCGCCTGTGGCGCCCTCTCGTTCGCTTCGACGCTCCAGGCGGCAAGCTTTTCGCCCCACGTCTTGCTCTCCTGGCCAACCCGATCCTTCGAAGGCGAGACGTCGTATCGCGTAACAGCGCAAGAGGGCACCCAGGCACTTGAAGCACGTGCCAGGGGACAGGCGTCGGCCAAGTACCTGGAGCGTGAGATCGACCTGAAGGAGACACCTTATCTGCGCTGGTGCTGGCGCGTCTCGGGGGTCTATGACAACGTCAATGAGCGCAGCAAGGCAGGCGACGACTACCCTGCCCGCGTCTATGTCGCCAGAAAGACCGGACTGCTTCCCTGGCAGGTAGAGTCGGTCAACTACGTGTGGTCATCGAACCAGCCCCGTGGTAACAGTTGGCCCAATGCCTTTACCGATAGAGCCATCCTGCTGGCCTTGCAGGGCGGTGACGAGAAGGTGGGTCAATGGGTGGCAGAAGTCCGCGACGTGGCCGCCGACTATCGCAGGCTGTTCGGCACTCAGCCCGACAGTATCGATGGGCTTGCCCTGATGAGCGATGGCGACAACGCAGGCGGTGATGCCACCGCCTGGTTTACCGGCCTTGAAATGAGCGCCTCGGCCTCACCGCCCAGCTGTCCGTAGAACAGCATTTATCATCGCTGAAACACCACCGTGCGGTTGCCGTTGAGAAACACCCGCCTCTGCAGATGCAGGGCAACCGCTCGTGCGAGCGTCAGACATTCGATGTCACGCCCTCGGGCGACCAGGTCATCCGCTGTATCGGCGTGGGTGACTGGCTCGACGCCCTGGCTGATGATCGGCCCCTCATCCAGGTCGTCATTAATGTAGTGCGCCGTGGCACCGACCAGCTTGACCCCTTTCTCGAAGGCCTGGTGATATGGCCTGGCCCCCTTGAATCCTGGCAACAGCGAGTGATGAATATTGATCGCTCGGCCGGCCAGACGCTCACTCATGTCGCTGGACAGTACCTGCATGTAACGCGCCAGGATCACCAGCTCAGCACCGCAATCCTCGATAATCTGCCACACCTTCGCTTCCTGCTCGGACTTGGTGTCCGCGCTGATCGGGCAATGGTGGTAAGGCAGCCCGTGCCATTCGGCCAAGGGCGCGAGGTCCGGGTGATTGGATACGATGGCCTTGATCTCGACCGGCAGCTGTCCGGTGCGATAGCGATAGAGCAAGTCATTGAGACAATGATCTGCCTTCGACACCATGATGACCACCGGCGTCCGTCGATCAGGGGCCGTCAGCTCGAAAGTCATGGCAAACTCGGCGGCACGCTCGGAAAACCGTTGCTCAAAATCCGTGGCCGAAAAGCCCCCGTCAGCCGAGCCGATGCTGGATGGCCCGCCCCCTCCCGGGGGGCGAAACTCGGTGCGAATGAAGAACCGGCTGGAGCTGGCATCATCAAAGGACTGCTGCTCAGTGATATAGCACCCGTGCTCGCGCAGGAAGCGGGTCACCACGTCCACGGTGCCAAGGCGGCTTGGGCACTGGGCGGTCAGAATCCAGTTGGCAAGGCCCGTCGTGCGGTCAGTGCTCATGCGCGCTCCCCATCAACGGCGTCATCGACGTCACGCTCGACGCCGATGGCAAACTCCTCACCAGCATCCAGCAGCCATCGATAAACGTAGTCGACGAAGCTCGCCCGAACCACCAGCTCCCAGCCTTTGTCGTCAGGCCGTCTGAGGATCACGCTGGACTTGGCGAACACCGTCGTCACCCCCTTGCCAAGGGGAAAGTGACGAGGGTGAACGTCGTAGACGACCGATTTCATCAGTAGCTCGCGCATGGCATCGTCATCACCGCTCAAGGCGATCACCGTCTGTCCTGCACTGACATCGATGAAAGCGACGCTGGCATCCCCCAGCACCGCGCGCAGGTCGAGCTCGACCCGATGGGCATCGCCAGGGGGCAGTATCGCCAGCCATTCGTCCGGCGACAGCCATTGCAAAGACGCCGCGTCACCCTGCACCAGTTCGTGGGGACGCGCCGGCAGCGCCAGCCCCAACACGCTGCGCACGGCTTCATCCAGCACGATGGCCCCACCCCGCAGAATGAGATGGTCGTGCCGGCGTTCTCGCATCACGACGCGAGACGCCGTCGATGGTGCCGGAACACCGACATGCTGATAGGACCAGGCCAACGGCGACGTCATGACCGATCTGCTGTGGGGATAGGCATCAAAGACATGCACAGTAGGCATCACTTCAGACATTCTGGCGCTCTCCCTTCGGATCGAGGAACACGGTAGAGACGATGCGCGCCTCGTGAGTCTTGCCATCCACACAGGGAAGATAGACGGTCTCGCCCAGGCGCTGATGACCTCCCTTGACCACCGCCAGGGCGAAGCCGGTCTCGAGGGTCGGGCTGTAGTAGCTTGAGGTGACGTGGCCCACCATGGGCATCGGCACCGGATGTTGCGGGTCGAGCACAATCTGCGCGCCCTCTTCCAACACCACCTCGGGGTCGACGGGGCGCAGCCCGACCAGTTGCTTGCGATCTTGCCGCGCGGTATCAGTGCGGCTCAGGGCGCGCTGTCCGACCCAGGAGAACGGCTTGTCGTAGCCTATCGCCCACTGCATGCCGAGATCCTCCGGCGTCACCGAGCCATCGGTATCCTGACCGGCGATGATGAAGCCTTTCTCCGCCCGCAGCACGTGCATGGTTTCGGTACCGTAGGGGGTGAGGTCATACTTTTCGCCATGGGCAAACAGCGTCTTCCACACATGCAGGGCGGCGTGGGCCTGCACGTTGATCTCGAAGGCCAGTTCACCGGTGAAGGAGATTCGGAAGATGCGCGCCGGCACCCCGGCCACCCTGCCCTCTCGCCACTCCATGAACTTGAACGCCTCGCGATCCAGGTCGATATCCTCGACCACTTCACTCATCAGCTCACGCGCCTTCGGCCCCGTCACGGTCATGGTCGCCCAGTGATCCGTGACCGAGCTGAAGGTCACGTCGAGATCCGGCCACTCGGTCTGGTGCCACAGCTCCAACCATTCGAGAACGCCAGCGGCTCCGCCGGTTGTGGTGGTCATCAGGAAATGGTTCTCGGCCAGACAGCTGGTCGTACCGTCATCCATGACCATGCCGTCGTCCTTGCACATCAGCCCGTAACGCACCTTGCCCACGCCCAGCTTGGCCCACTTGTTGGTGTAGATGCGGCCGAGGAACTCGCGGGCATCGGGGCCCTGGATGTCGATCTTACCCAGGGTCGAGGCATCGAGGATCCCGACGCCCTCGCGGACCGCCAGGCATTCACGCTTCACCGCCTCATGCATCGTTTCAGGCTGGCCATTGTGGCGCCGTGGAAAGTACCAGGGGCGCTTCCACTGCCCGACATCCTCGAACTCGGCCCCTCGCTCCACGTGCCAGGAGTGCAGAGCACTGTAGCGCTCAGGATCAAACAGTGCTCCACAGTGGCGCCCCACCACCGCGCCGAAAGTGACCGGCGTATAGTTGGGCCTGAATACCGTGGTACCGACCTCGGGAATCGAACGGCCCAGGCAGCGAGCGGCGATGGCCATGCCATTGATGTTGCCCAATTTGCCCTGATCGGTGCCGAAGCCCATGGCGGTATAGCGCTTGACGTGCTCGATGGATTCAAAGCCTTCACGGGTGGCCAGCTCGATGCCGGCAGCGGTGACATCGTTCTGCAGATCCACAAACTGCTTGGGGGCACGCAAGGTCGGTTTATCGTGGGGAACCTGGAACAGCGCCACCGCCTCGCCCTGGCGCACTTCCGTCACCTTGGGAAGCCGGCCTTGCGAGCCAGCGTGGCTGTCATTGTCGTCAGTGCCGACGCTGTCAGAACTGTGGCTGTCAGTACCGTTGCTGTCAGTATCATTAAGCTTCGTACCCTGACCGCCGACATCCAGGTTCGCCTCTGCCGCCGCCTGGCGACCCGCCTCCTGCCCCTCGGCCAGGGTGGCCGCCAGGGTAAAGGTGCCACCGGCACTGCCCGCCACCAGCATGCCCTGGGGCAAGCTGGGCACGAAGGCGATCAGGTCGTCGCGCCAGCTCGGCCGTGCCCCGGTATGCGACGCCAGGTGAATCACCGGGCTGAATCCGCCGGACGTCGCCAGCGTGTCGCAGGCCAGGGTCTCAGCGCTTCCGGCGAGGCCGAAGCCGTCGATATCGATGGCCGCCACCCGCACCGAGGCAACGCGCTGCTCGCCGCGTGCCTCGATCACTGCCGAACCTGGCAGGATGCGGACACCTCGTGCTCTGGCCTGCTCGACCAGCTCGCCGTCAGGGGCAGAGCGGGCGTCCGCCACCGCGACCACCTCGCGGCCAGCGTCGAGCCAGTCAAGCACCGCACGATAGCCGTCATCGTTACTGGTGGACACCACCAGGCGCTGTCCCGGCACTACGCCATAGCGACGAATATAGGTCGACACCGCCGAGCACAGCATATTGCCTGGCACGTCATTACCGGCATACACCAGCGGACGTTCGTGGGCTCCTGTGGCCAGCACCACCCGAGCGGCACGCACGCGATGCAGGCGTGAGCGCGCCTGGCGCCGCCCCTCGATTCGAGGAGCACAGTGCCCAAGATGTTCAGTGCGCCGTTCATGCAGCGTGACGAAATGATGGTCGTGGTAGCCGTTGGCCGTGGTGCGGGGCAACAGGGTCACATCAGCACAGGCGGCGAGCTCTGCCACGGCTTCCTCGACCCAGGCGCTGGCCGGGCCATCATTGAGTCGCTCACGGCAATCCAGCAGCGAACCACCGAAGGATTCATGCTCGTCACACAGGATGACCCGAGCCCCCGAGCGGGCAGCCTCCAGGGCGGCGGCAAGACCAGCAGGGCCCGCCCCAATCACCAGCACCTCGCAATGACGGTTGATGTGATCATAGATATCCGGATCGGCTTCCATGGGGCTACGCCCCAGGCCCGCACTCTTGCGGATATAGCGTTCATAGGTCATCCACAGCGAGGCCGGTGCCATGAATGTCTTGTAATAGAAGCCAGGGGGCATCAGCTTGCCACCGACCTTGCCCAGCATGCCCATCAGGTCCCGCTGGACGCTTGGCCAGCCATTGGTGGAGCGAGCGTAGAGGCCATCGAACAAGGCCTGCTGGGTAGCCCGCACATTGGGCACCTGCTCTGCCTCATGCTGGCCAAGCTGGACCACGGCATTGGGCTCCTCGGCTCCAGCCGCAACGATGCCGCGGGGCCGCGAGTACTTGAAGCTACGATTGACGACATCGACCCCGTTGGCCAGCAGCGCCGACGCCAGCGTATCGCCCTGATAGCCGGTGTAGGACTTGCCGTTGAAGGTAAAACGCAGGGGCACGCTGCGATCGATCAGGCCCCCTGTCTCGAGGCGGTTGAGCTGGCTCATGCGCGCACCTCCCGGGTATAGGAAGAATCGTGGGACGCGTCGTGGGATGAGGCGTGAGACGAGAGCTGGGACGTGGCACGGCCCGCGCCGCCATGGCCGTCATCACTGGCCTCAGCTGGTACCGTCTTGCCGTCAGGATTGGCCTGGGTGAATCGCGGCGCCTCGCCGATGCGGTAGGTCTCGAGAATCTCGTAGGTCTGGGTGTGGCGCGTCATGTTGAAGAACTTGCGACAGCCGACCGCATGAACCCACAGCTCGTGATGAATACCCCGCGGATTGTCACGAAAGAACAGATAGTCCCCCCAGGCTTCATCCGAGCACTGGGCAGGATCCTCGGGCCGCTGAATATGGGCCTGTCCCTTGGGGTGAAACTCTTCTTCCTCGCGCCACTCATTGCAGTGGGGGCAATGGATGTAAAACATGCAAACCTCCTGGACTCAGTGGGCGACACCCGCGGCGCCGTGCTCATCGATCAGGGCACCACTGTGGAAACGGTCGATGGAAAACGGTGCGGCCAACGGATGCATCTCGCCCTTGGCCAGGCTGGCGGCAAACACATGCCCAGACCCGGGCGTGGCCTTGAAGCCGCCGGTACCCCAGCCGCAGTTGAAGTAGAGCCCCTTAATGGGGGTCTTCGACAGAATCGGACAGGCATCCGGACAGGTATCGACGATGCCCCCCCACTGCCGATTCATGCGCACCCGGGAGAAGATCGGGAACATCTCGACGATGGCCTGCAGGGTGTGTTCGATGGTGGAGTAGCTGCCGCGCTGTCCATAGCCGTTGTAGCCGTCGATCCCGGCCCCGATGACCAGGTCCCCCTTGTCGGACTGGCTGATGTAGCCATGCACATGGTTCGACATGACCACAGTATCCAGCACAGGCTTGAGTGGCTCGGACACCAGCGCCTGCAGCGGGTGGCTTTCCAGCGGCAGGCGCAGTCCGGCCAGCCCCGCCAGGACACCAGAGTTGCCTGCGGTCACGCAGCCTACGGTGGTGGCCTCGATGTCACCACGGTTGGTATGCACCCCGAGGATGCGCCCATCGCGGATCTTGAAGCCGGTGACTTCGGTCTGCTGCAGAATATCCACACCCAGGGCATCGGCTCCGCGGGCATAGCCCCAGGCCACCGCATCATGGCGAGCAACCCCAGCACGGGGCTGCCATGAGGCGCCCATGACGGGATATCGCGCGTTTTTTGAACAGTCCATAATGGGCACAAGCTGTTGCACACCGCGGGCATCCAGCACCTCTCCGTCGATGCCATTCAGCCGATTGGCATTGACCCGGCGCTGGATATCGCGCATGTCCTGCAGGGTGTGCCCCAGGTTGAGCACCCCTCGCTGGGAGAACATCACGTTGTAGTTGAGGTCCTGGGAAAGGCCCTCCCACAGCCCCATCGAATGCTCATAGAGGGCCGCCGCCTCATCCCACAGGTAGTTCGAGCGCACGATGGTAGTGTTGCGAGCGGTATTACCGCCCCCCAGCCAGCCCTTCTCGATCACCGCGACGTTACGTACCCCGAACTCCTTGGCCAGGTAGTAGGCGGTCGCCAGGCCGTGCCCGCCGCCGCCAACGATGATCACGTCATAGGCCGCCTTGGGAGTGGGGTTACGCCACTGTCGCTGCCAGTTCTCATGGTGGCTGATGGCATGGCGCGCCAGCGCAAATCCGGAATAGCGTTGCATGATGTCTCCTCAAGGATCTCTTTTTCCGCTCAGTGGCATCAGCCCAGTAACGTCAACCCAGTGCCACGGCCACTGCACCGCCAGCTCGCGCCTGGGGTTCCACTACCTGACTAGGCGGACTGCAGCTCGGATGGGTCGGCCATCGCGTAGACAGGGTGACGCGCACACAGCTCAGCGACCCGAGCTCGTACCTCGTCTTCGATGGCGGCGCTATCGTCGCCCCGGGTCAGGGCGTCCAGAACGTCACAGATATCACCGGCAAGCTGTGCACACTCCGCCTCATCGAAGCCCCGGGTGGTAACAGCAGGGGTGCCAATCCGCAGGCCCGAGGTAACGAAGGGACTTTGTGGATCGCCTGGCACGGCGTTCTTGTTGACGGTGATGTGGGCACGGCCCAGCGCCACGTCAGCATCCTTGCCGGTAATGCCCTGGCGGATCAAAGAGACCAGGAACAGGTGGTCATCGGTGCCACCGGACACCACGTCATAGCCACGCTCAAGGAATGTCGACGCCATGGCTCTGGCGTTGGCGATCACTCGCTCTTGATAGCGCACGAAATCCTGGCTCATGGCCTCGCGGAAGGCGATCGCCTTGGCCGCGATGACATGCATCAGCGGGCCTCCTTGCTGACCAGGAAACACGGCGCCATTGAGCTTCTTGTAAAGCACTTCATCACCGCTGGCCGACAGGATCAGGCCACCGCGAGGACCGCGCAGGGTCTTGTGGGTCGTCGTGGTCACGACATGGGCATGGGGCAAAGGACTGGGGTACAGGCCTGCCGCCACAAGACCGGCAACGTGGGCCATATCGACCAGCAGCCAGGCTCCGACACTGTCGGCGATGGTGCGAAAACGACGCCAATCCACCACCCGGGAATAGGCCGAAAAACCCGCCACGATCAACTTGGGACGATGTTCGCGTGCCAGGCGTTCGACCTCGGCGTAGTCGATGCGGCCCGTCGCTTCATCCAACCCGTACTGCACCGCCCGGTAATGCTTGCCAGAGAAGTTGGGCGCCGCACCATGGGTGAGGTGACCGCCATGGGCCAGACTCATGCCAAGTACGGTGTCACCCGGCGAGACCAGCGCCATGAAGGCGGCAGCATTGGCCTGGGCACCACTGTGGGGCTGAACATTGGCATAGTCCGCCCCAAACAGGGCACAGGCTCGCTCCATCGCCAGGCGCTCGACCACATCCACGTGCTCGCAGCCACCGTAGTAGCGCTTGCCGGGATACCCCTCGGCGTACTTGTTGGTCAGTTGGCTGCCTTGGGCCTCCATCACCGCCGCACTGGCGTAGTTTTCCGACGCGATCAGCTCTACATGCTGCTGCTGGCGAACCTCCTCCGCGGCAACGGCCTCAGCTATCTGGGAATCGAATCGTGCAAGACAGAGCGACGTCCGCGATGAATGCGCCGTGAACAGATGGGACATGGGGTGCCTCCCGCTATGGCAAGCAACGGTTAAGCGACCGCACTCGCCTGATCAGATTTATCGTTGTCATTGCAGGCACGGGCCGGCAGTCTCACTCGCGAGGTCATCCTCGACCTCCAAGGTAAGCTGCTGCCACAACGCAATCGTTCTGAAAGCGACATCGACGTCTTCAACAAGGACATCTGTCACTCCCGCATGGGTGTCGGCGTTGTCGGCAAGGTCACCGCCTGCTGCCTGGTGCTGTCATTGAAGCCGACACGCCCCGGCGTGACTTGAACAAATGCGACAGCTTTATTGGACGCGGGTGACCGAGACGGTCTGTGTTTGCGAGAGGGTCAGGCTGGGTCGAGAAGGTCAGGCTGGGTCGAGACGCTCAGCCTTGGCCGAGACGAGTGCCAATATGCAGAAAGAAGGGGTCGACGCCGGCTTCCTCGCGCCCCTTGGGATCGCGGCGCAATTGGGAGGGAGACTGGCCATAGGCGGCGCGAAAATGGCGGGAGAAGTGTGCGGTGTCGGCGAAGCCACAGCGTTCTCCGATATCGGTGATGCTGTGCTCGGTGAAGTACAGTAGCCACAGGCCATAGCGCAGTCGCAGGTCACGGGCGAACTTCTGTGGCCCGATGCCAAAGCTGTCCTGAAACTTGCGCTCGAGGCCGCGACGGGAGGCGCCTACGCGATCGGCAAGCTCATCCACGGAAATGACCTCCCCCAGATGCTGCTCCAGGATCGTCACCGCCCGGCGCACGATGCGGTCCTCGATACGCTCGAATACCACGGGCTGTGGCTGGCCATGCTCTCCGCCGCGGTGCCCATCCAGCAGCATGATGTTCAGACTCTTGCGCGCCCAGGCGCGGCCCAGATGACGCTCCACCAGGTACGCCGCCAGATCGGCCGCCGCGGCGCCACCCGCACAGGTCAGACGATCGCCATCATCCACATAGAGCCGATCGGCCACCGCATTGACCTGGGGAAAACGGCGCACCAGGTCCGCATGGTGATACCAGCTGACACAGCAGCGTCGCCCTGCCATCACACCAGCCTGGATCAGAGACAGCACACCCGTGCAGACGCCGACCAGGGGCACGCCAAGCCGAGCCGACTGACGCAGGTACTCTGACGCCGCAGGATCGTCCGTCGGTGAGCCGTCGAGCACTCCGCCAATGACCACCAGATAGTCGAACTGACGCGGGTCACAAAAGGGCGTGGCAAAGGGTTCACAGGGTGAGATGACCGCACCGCAACTCGACGGTGCATCCTCCCCGTCTGCCGTAAGAAAGCGCCAGCGGCAGCGCAGTTGACGACTGCGGTCGCCCTCATCGGAGGCCAGCCTGAGGCAATCCACAAAGGCAGCAAAGGGCAACAATGTAAAACGACGCAGCAACACGAAACCTACCGACAGCGCCGGCGGTTGGGCCACCGACGTTGACGCCTCAGACTCAGCCTCAGACAGGGGGGAGGAAGAATCGGTAGGAAACATATCGCTCGTATGCCAGCGGAGGTGGCTGACCAGCGTACCCGATTCCCCCCGACCGCCTCCACTGGGCGTGGATTTTGCTACTGGCACGCCTCGCTACCAGTCGACAGTGACATTGCCTCGGGGCCGACTGCAGCACGACAGAATGTAGCCCTCGGCCACGTCTTCGTCGGTGATGCCGCCGTTGTGGTCCATCTCCACCTCGCCTGCCACCAGAGGCACTCGACAGGTGCCACAGATCCCCATGCCGCAGGCCTTGGGAATGTGCAGCCCCAACTTGGCGGCCGCTGCGTGCACGGTCTCACCTGGCTGGATACGCACACTTTTCCCTGCAGCCGCGAACTCCACGCAGTGCATGTCCGCGACATCCAGCTCCTCGGCGAGCGCTTCGGCCTGCTCGGCCAGCTCGTGCACGTCCTCCTGAACATCCACCGGCGTCGCGCCAAAGGACTCCTCATGGTAGCGGCTCATATCGAAGCCGCGCTGAACCAGCAGCCGTCGCACCGCCGCCATGAAGGGGGTCGGCCCACAGCAAAAGACCTCGCGATCCATGAAATCCGGCGCCATCAACTCCAGCATGGCCTCTGACAGGAAACCGCGATACCCGGCCCAGGACTGGTTCAGCTCACTGTCACGCTCGCACACGATGTGCAGCCGAAATTCAGGAAGTCGAGAGAAGATATGGTCGAGCTCTCGGCGAAAGATGATATCCCTGGGAGTTCTGGCACAGTGGACAAAATCCAGATCCACCGCCGCATTGGTGTCGAAAAACCAGCGCGTCATCGACATCAGTGGCGTGATGCCCACCCCACCTGACAGCATCAGCACCTTGTCGGCCGCATGATCGATACAGTTGAACTCGCCCACGGGGCCGTGCACCGCCAGTTCGTCGCCGACCTTGAGCGACTCATGCAGCCAGTTCGAGACACGCCCTCCCGGCACCCTCTTCACCGTGATCGAGAAGCTGTAGGGAACCGAGGGGGCACTGGCGATGGTGTAGGAGCGAAACACGCACTCATCGTCGATCTCGAGCTCCAGGGTGACAAACTGCCCCGGCTTGAAAAAGAACATGACCGGCTGCTCCGCCATGAAACAGAAGGTGCGCACGTCCCAGGTTTCCTGAATCACCTTGACGCAGCGCACCACGTGGCGTCCGTTGGACCAGGTCTGGGTCGTCACCGGGCTGAGAAAATTCGTCACCATGGCGTCGTCGCTCGCAGCTAGTGGTGGCTCTGATGACCGGGCAACGGCTACCGGCCAGGCTAATGAGGGAATTCTGCCCCTCGTCCTCCCGCCATCACTTGTCTAATCACGACATCAGCATGCTCGATTCCCCCGGCCATGCTCGTCACGGCAGCGATAGCGTCGCAACGGCATCATCTGGTGTCGTCGCCAGACAGCCCTGCTTCGAGCCCTTGTTCCAGACTGCCAGCACGCCACGCCCCACATGCCAGCCACCAGAGGCGTCCATCGCCCGTGACCTGCACGCGCACTGGGCCGTCGCCCAGTACCCATTCGATGAGCAAGGACGACGTTCACCGCGAGCGTCTGCCGCATGACCTGGAGAGCAACATGGACCCCATCGCATCACCCCGTCTGGGGGACCCTCTGGAAGAGGCCCGCCACTTCGCCCTGGAAACGGCCATGCATCATCCTCACGGATTTTCGCTGCCCCAGGCGTTCTACAACGATGACCGCCTGTTCAGACTGGACATGCGAACCATCTTTGAAAGGGAGTGGATCTTTGCCGGGATGAGCTGCGAGATTCCAGCGAAGGGGCAGTTCATGACCCTGGATATTGGCGACAATCCGATCATTATCCTGCGCGGAGACGGCGGCAGCCTGCATGCCTTCCACAACACCTGCCGCCATCGAGGCTCACGGCTTTGCGCCACTCAAAGCGGCAAGGTGGCCAAGCTCGTGTGTCCCTACCATCAGTGGACCTATGAACTCGATGGCCGCCTGTTGTTTGCCGGCACGGAGATGGGCGCAGACTTTCGCCTGGAAGACCATGGTCTGGCCCCTGTTGCCCTCACCGAAGCCGGTGGCTATCTGTTCGTCAGCCTGGCCAGCGAGCCGCCGGATGCCAGCGATCTCAAGGCCGCCTTTGACAGCTACCTGAGCTTCTACGACATGGAAAATCTCAAGGTGGCGGTTACCACCACCATCGAGGAACAGGCCAACTGGAAGCTGGTGCTGGAAAACAATCGTGAGTGCTACCACTGCAACGGCTCGCATCCTGAACTGATCAAGACGCTCTACGAATTCGACGATACCGAGGACCCACGAGCGACCCCGGAATACCGTGCCCTGGTGGAGCGCAAGCAGCAGGAATGGGACGCGCTCGGCATCCCCTGGAAAATGCGCTGGGCAGGCGGCAAGCGCAATCGGCTGACCCGCACGCCACTGGTCGAGGGCACAGTGTCGATGACCATGGATGGACGTCCTGCCTGTTCAACGCCGCTGACCCACCAGGGAATCGAGGACATGGGGTCACTGCGTCTGCTACATCTGCCCAACAGCTGGAATCACTTTGTCGGCGACCATGCGGCGGTGTTTCGTGTGTTGCCGCTGGGCCCCCAGCGCACCCAGGTCACGACCAAATGGCTCGTCCACAAGGACGCGGTGGAAGGCGTCGACTACGATCCCGAGAACCTGCGGCGAGTGTGGGATGCGACCAACGCTCAGGACCGTCGCCTTGCCGAGGAAAACCAGCGTGGCATCAACTCACTCGCCTATCGGCCGGGACCTTACTCCCCCACCTTCGAATACGGAGTGATCGACTTCATCGACTGGTATCGCAGCACCTTGACCACCAACCTCTCGGACACCCCGGAACTGAGCCTGGTACGCGCATGATCGAGGTATCCAGGACCCGACCAGCAGGCGGCCTGGCTAAGGCCGCCTGCCTAGGGCCATCTGACTAAGGCCGCCTGCCTAGGGCCATCTGACTAGGGCCATCTGACTAGGGCCGTCTGCTGTCCGTCGCCACCAGCGGGATAACCTCGCCACTCTCGGCGGCCGTTGGTGGCGTCAGATGTTCACGGCGCAACAGTGCATCAAGCTCACGAAACGGCACCGGTCGCGAGAACAGATAGCCTTGGAATGTGGCGCAGCCCAACTGCTTCAAGGTGTAGCAGTGTCGCGCGGTCTCCACGCCCTCGGCCAACACTTCCAGGTCCAGCTCTCGGGCCAGTGAGATAACGCTCCTGCACACGGCAAGGTCTGGCTCGCTATCGAGACAGTGAGCGACGAACCCACGGTCAATCTTGATCTTGTCGATGGGCAGCGACTTCAAGTAGTCAAAGCTGGAATAGCCGGTACCAAAGTCATCGATCGCAGCCGTCACGCCGCGGCGGGACAATTTTTCCAGGGTCTTGGCCACACCCGGCTTGTCTTCCAGCAGCATGCCTTCGGTGATTTCCAGCTCCAGCCAGTCCGATGGCAGCTGAATGTCATCCAACGCCTGGCACACACTGGACAGGAAGTCCTCACGGTGGAATTCCAGTGGCGACAGATTGACCGCCACCCTGCCTGGCGATAAACCCAGCTGTAACAATCGCTTGGCGTCCTGACAGGCTCTACGCAGAATCCAGCGGCCCAGCTCGATGATCTGGCCCGTTTCTTCCGCCAGAGGAATGAACTCGGCAGGCGATACCCAGCCCAGGTCCGGATGGCACCAGCGCGCCAGTGCCTCAAGTCCCGTGACACGCCCAGCACCATCCACCTGGGGCTGGTAAAAGACCTGCAACCGCTGCTGGTCCAGCGCCACCCGCAGTGCATTGCGCAGCATGACATGTCGACCGGAAGCTCCCTCCAGCGTACGCGAGAACAGCTGGCACTGGTTTCGTCCTCGCTGCTTGGCCTGGTACATGGCCAGGTCCGCCTGCTGGATCAACCGCTGAGAGCTCACTGCCGACTCACTGTCCAGCATCGCAATCCCGATACTCGCGGAGATATGCAGCTGGTGGCCATCCACGCGGAAAGGCTCATGCAACTGCTCAAGCAGCCGTTCGGCCACCACCACCGCTTCCTCTCGCCCACCAATGTCCACCAGCACCATGACGAATTCATCGCCACCGAGTCGTGCCAGTGTGTCCGAGCGGCGCTGTCCTCGCCCCAGCCGCTTGGCGACCTGCACCAGCACGCGATCACCGGTTTCATGGCCAAGGCTATCGTTGATCGGCTTGAAGGCATCCAGATCCAGGAACAGCACGGCCAGCCCCTTCTCATGCCTCTGCGCAAGCGCCACATCATGCTCCAGACGGTCTGACAGCAGCAGTCGGTTGGGCAGACCGGTCAAGGCATCGTGGGTGGCCTGATGGGCCAGCATCTCCTCCTGGGCCTTGCGCTGAGTGACATCGTCGACAATGCCGATGAAGTGGCTGACACCCTCACGACTGGCGTGTACCGGAGACAGGGTCATGTCATACCAGCGGCAAGCCCCCACGTCCTGCGTTGCCAGCACGGTAACGGAGCCGGCCTGCCGAGTCTTCATCCAATGACAGATTTCGCCTTCCGTTACCGGGTCAAGTCCCATACGCCGGGCCAGTTCACTGGCCTTGAGGCCGATCAAGTCAGCGTTGCGCGCACCCAGCATGCGACACACTGCGGCATTGACGTAGATGACCGGCCCGCCCCTGGCGATGGCATCGAAAATGACCACGCCATTGGTGCTTTCGGTCAGACAGCGTTCCATGATCGAGAGCCTGGCCTGCTCCACCTGACGCTGGGTCACGTCGGTAAAGCTTGCAAACAGGCCTGCACAGGCCCCCTCGACCCGAATCTGCTGCAGCCTTACCAGGAAGCAGGAGTGCTTGGTATAGCACTCGAACTTGACCGACTGCTGGTGCCCGGACATGACCTCGTCGAAATGCTCATGCAGCTCAGACGGCGGCGTGTCGCAGCCCATCAACCGGCAGGCGATGTCACCAAAAGGCTGACCGATGGCAGTGGTTTCCGATGAGCCTGCCGACACCGAGACGGCGCCTACCGATGCATGCTGATTCAGGGCACGCTCTGCCGATGCATTCAACTCGGTGACCAGTCCCGAGCGACGTACCTGCAACATGGGATCAGCGCTCAGCCCGAACAGGGAGCGGAACTCCTGCTCTCTTGCCGCCAGGGACATGGCCTGACGACTGCGGATCTTGGCCAGGGAGATCCACACCATCAATTGGTAAGTCGCGAACAGCCCCAATGCCGCCAGCATCGCCGGCAGCAGGACGCCCACCAGCTTTAACGGCAGCGATGCCTGAATACGCAAGGTGCCGCCACCAGACATGGCGATGTCCTCCCGCATCAGCCCAGCAAGACGACCGTGCTCTACCCAGACCTCGCCGGGCCTATGCTCCACCAGCATGCTTTCATTCCAGCCGATCAGCGTCATTCTGGCTTCCAGCCCCTCACTCATGCGATCGAGCCATGGCCCCATACTCACCAACGTCACCAGCCTGGGGCCGAAGCTGCCAAAGCTATTGACCTCCAGCAGGGCGTCTCCCTCGGCGAGTATCCACCAGCGCATGGGTTCATCACGCCGGCGAGCGAGCCAATCGCGAACCTGAGGCATGTCGAGCAGCTCCATCAGTCGGCTGTCGGCCGAGCCTGAGTCAGGACCAAGACGACGCAACACCTTGCCATCCTGCCACCAGACATAGTCGACGATCTCTTCGTGGCCTGAAGACCCTGTCGGTTCAGGCGACCCTCCGGCCTGGGTCAGCGGCATACTCCATTCGCTCCAGCCTTCGCTGTAGCGTTCCTGCCATTGCGCAATACGACTACCGAGGATGTCCAACTGGGAGGCGAGATTGTCACTGAGACTGCGTGAATAAAGGTGGTATCCCCCAAACGCCACCAGCAGACTGAGGCTGGTGCCTATCAGTCCAGCCCACACGGCACGGGGAGCAAGAACACGGAAGTTGATCACATCAGGGCGTGGCAGCAGCAGCAAGATCACCCCGAAAATGATGATCATCAGGGTCCCCAGGGGACGCGTCTCGAACAATAGCTGCCGCCAGCGCGGCACGTCCTCGGCATCGCTGATCATCAACAGGGTCAAGCTGCCGCAGGCAATACTCATCCCGCCGAGGCACTGCAGCAACCAACGCTTCCAGCGATCCGAAGACGCAGTCTCCCGACTGTCCTGCCACACCGATACGGCCAACAGCATCAGCAGCAACGAGGACATGCCCGGCTGGGCGGTCACTCGCCCCTGGTGTTCCCAGGCCTGGTCCAGCAGCCATAGCGCCTGGAACAGGCCATAGCCAAGCAGCAGCAACGCTGCTCCACGCTTGATGACGCGCCGCTGCTGGATCAGCGCAATGATGCCAGCCGTCGCCAGCAGCGACGCCAGGGCCCCCGAGCGACTGAAGGTCAACAACTCAAACAGGAACAAGGCTGGGGATGGAGGCGTAATCAGCGCATGCAGAGCCACCAGCCCACCAAACGTCAGCAGCACCACCACCAGCAGCGTGGTCGCCAATCCCGCCCCTTCTTCCTTATGCCGATCCATCATTCGTCAACCTCGCTCGCGGCTGACTTTCCCGGCGATCCTGTCTGCTGGCTTCCTGCAAACGCCAGTATTAACTGCCATGGCGCCCCTGCTTCAGCGGATACGTAGCTTGCGCGTCGGAAAGTCCATCGTTATTTCTGCCTTTGCTAACTATCCTGCACAAGTTGGTGACGTCGCTCTTGGTAACAATATCGTAAACTCATGTAAGAATAATGCTACAAACTTTACAGTCACATCCTACTTGAGGGGAACAACGCCTGACGGCAGTGAGGCCCTATCACCGCGGTCGTGGAGCGTTGCTGTGAGCCGGCAGTCCTGTGGCCAGGAGCATCGAGCGCCTTGCAAGAAGCCATATGCAGGCGAAAAAGGCAGGTAAAAACAGCAGAGACAAACAGTAGGTACTCACCATCGGTACAAACAACAGATAAAAAAGAGGGCAGGCCATTGGCCTGCCCCGTATCGGATCATCGTGACGTGCAGTTAGAGCATCACCAGTGACAGCAGATAGACCAAGGCCATCGCCGTCACCCCCTGCACCAGGGTCGCCAGGGTCTGGGCGCGATAGGCCAAGCCCACGCTCATCCGACTGAACTGAGACACTACCCAGAAGAAACTGTCATTGGCATGGGATACTGTCATCGCCCCTGCGCCGATGGCCATGACGGTCAGCACCCGTCCCATGTCACTCTCGAGACCGAGATCTCCCAGCATCGGGGCCACCAGAGCAGACGTTGTCACCAGCGCCACGGTAGAAGACCCTTGGGCAGACTTGAGCGCCGCAGACACGATAAAGGGCATGAAGATGCCAACCCCCAGTGCGGAAAGCGTCTGCCCAAGGTATTCGCCCAGCGCCGTCGCCTTGAGCACCGCACCGAAGGCACCGCCGGCACCGGTGATCAGCAGAATTGGCGCGGCAGCGACAATACCTTCACCGATACGCTGGCTAAACTCTTCGATCTTGCTCTCACTCTTGAGCAGCATTGTGGAGAGCAGCAAACCGATGACCAGGGCAGTCAACGGCTGTCCCAGGAAGCTGAGCACGGTCAGCACATCACCCTCACCGAAGGGAGCCGCCGGCAGGCGCGCCACCGAACCGATGCAGATCAGCAGGATCGGGATAAAAATCGGAGCAAACGCCGCCATCGGGCTGGGCAGACGGCCGTAGCTGGCACGCAGCGCCTCCCAATCCTGATGGTGGTCGCCGTCCTCGAGGGCCGGATTGGCCACGTCCGGCTCGGTATGACGGAAGCGACGCGCCCACAAGGTGCCAGCCAAGGCGGCAACCGCGGCGACGAAGACCCCCACACCAATCACCAGGCCCAAATTCGCCTCGAGCCCAAGGTTGCCCGCGGCAGCAATCGGACCGGGAGTCGGCGGCACGAAGGTATGCGTGGCATAAAGCCCTGTTGCCAAAGCGACACTCATGGCAATGGGCGATGTCGTCAACTTGCGTGCCAGGGACTCTTTCAGCGAGTTCAGAATCACGAATCCGGAGTCACAGAAGACCGGAACCGAGACGATATAGCCAATAATCGACATGGTCAGCGTCGGAAAACGATCTCCGAGCTTGGCGATGATCACATCCGCCATGGTGATCGCGGCCCCACTCTTTTCCAGAATGATGCCGATGATGGTGCCCAACACAATGACCAGGCCGATATAGCCAAGGATGCCGCCAAAGCCCGATGTGATCGTGCTGACCACCGAATCGAGTGGCAGCCCGTAGGCAAAGGCCGCGATAAAGGCCGACGCCAACAGCGCCAGAAAAGGGTGAACCTTTAGCTTGCTGGTCGCGATCACGATGAACGCAATCACCAGCAGCAGGATGACAACCAGACTCATGGCGTCTTTGTCTCTCTATGTGGATGAATGGAAGACACCGCCAGCGGACGTGGCAAACGCTCACATCCCGCGACTCACGAGGTGTCCTGCTCCCTGAGGGCCCGGGACCTGCGGAGCTGAGGGCCTGAGGCCCGACAACGGCAGATCTGATCCCGGCAGGCCAGCATTTCCCCGGGGGAGTATGCCTGATCCGGCCGCGGATAACGCCGTCATCTTGCACAAAATCCGCTGAAAATTGACCGCCCAGGTTGTGCGGATCACCAACTATCCATCATCGATGGACAGCTGAAGTCCGAGGTACAGCTCCACCAGGCCGGTGAAGCGGTGAGGAGAGATGCCGGTGATGTCGTGGATCCGATCGAGACGATAGCGCAAGGTATTGCGGTGTATATGCAGCGCGTCGGCACAGCGACTCAGATTGCCCTGGTGCTTGATCAGGCTGTTCAGCGTCTTGAGCAAGCGCCCGCCGCTGTCGTTCTGGTGAATCAGGTCAATCGCAGAGCGAAGCTCATGCCCTTGCCACCCATCCGCCAAGGGCGACAGCAGCACCGGCAGGTGAAGGTCATCGTAGTAGTAGGTCGTTCGCTGCGGGTAGTGCTGCTTGCCGACCTGCAACACCTGCTGGGCACTTTCCACCGACAGGTGCAGGTCCTTGGGGGCATCGAAGGCCCGCCCTACGGCGACCCTGACATCGTCGATGCCATGCCCCCGCAGTCGTTCCAGCAGGTCATTGATCCGCCGCTGTTCATCTGCCATGCCCTCCGCGCCGCCGGACGCCCTGCCGCGCCCCCGATTCATCATCGGCCGTGGCTGCTCTGTCGAGCTCTCACCCCTCGAGCTCTCACCCCTCGAGCACTCACCCCTCGAGCACTGACCCGTCGAGGACCGGTCTGACACAGGCTTGGAGCTAAGCGGCTTGAGGACGAGGATACGGTGCGACGACACCAGCGACACCAGGTTATCCCGCTGAGGTGTAGCCAGCAGCTCCATTAAGCGCTGCATATCGGTCAGGCGCGACGTGGGACTAGCGCGATCCAGCTCAATCAAAACCGCCACCCGAGGCACTCTTACATCAATGCCTAGGCGCTCGGCCCAATCCAGCAACTGGTCGGGAGCAAGCTCATTGTTGATCCAGGAAAGGATGAACCCTTCGCGGTGGCGCTTGGCCCATTCCAGTCGCGCCAGCATATCGGCTTGCTCCACCAGCATTTCAGCCGCGACCTTGACCAGTCGCGCAGACTGGCGGACCCGTTCCGGCTGGCCCGTGATGCCCAGCACACCGACCGTTTTGCCGGCACACTCCAGCAACAGGTTGATGCCAGGGCGCGCGCCCTTGAAGGCCGCCACGTCGGCATCACCGATTTCGAGCGCATTGCCACGTTTCAACGCCAGCACCGCTCCATCATGCAGCGTCCCCAGCCGAGCGGCATCGCCACTGGCGATGATGACCCCGCGTGCATCCATCACATTGATGTTGGCATCGAGGATATCCTGGGTCTTGTCGATGATCTGCTGTGCGAGCTCAGCGCTCAGAATCATGGGGCCACCTGCCACCGTTGGCGAATAGCCTCCATCTTCTCCGGCGCTTTAGCGGGCTGCAAGCCAGGTGTGAACGCTCAATGGGGGGCAACCAGTCCCCCTTCGTCGTTCAAGCCCATCAGGTGGGCATGGATGGCCTGATACACGGATGGCAGTACGATCTCACGCTGGCCCAGCAGCTCCGTGACCAGGGAAGCCAGTCCGGGCAGGCCGCCTTCACGGGCCTTGAGCCTCGCCATACGGGCGCAGGTCTCGGGACAGGCGTCTTCCGGCAATCTCAGCCCAAGAGCCACCAGGCGATCTCGAAAATCACGGCCATCCACCAGCTCGGCAATCATCATGTTCGCGCCCTCTTCTTCATCAGCTCGGCCACGGAAGCGAGGCATCCGGAGTGGATCGCAACAGCACAGGGCCCGCTCTCGCCGTCCAGACCCAGTACGAGCCCTCAGCCCTCAGCCCCAACAGGACCCTAGGACTCTACGGTATCAGCGACAGGCTCGGCGCGGGTCAGACGACACGCTGCATACTTGAACTCCGGAATCTTGCCGTAAGGGTCGAGCGCCGGGTTGGTCAACAGGTTCACCGCTGCTTCAACATAGCAGAAAGGCACGAAGACCATGCCGTCCGGCATACCGTCATCGAGCCGGGCCACCAAGGTGATGGCGCCCCGCCGGGTGGAGATCGTCAGCCGCTCACCTGGTTGCATGCCCAGGCGTGCAAGCTCTCCCGCCGACAGGCTGGCCACCGCTTCGGGCTCGAGCTCATCAAGGACACTGGCTCGTCGGGTCATGGACCCGGTATGCCAGTGTTCGAGCTGACGCCCGGTAGACAGCACCGTCGGGTAGTCATGGTCGACAGGCTCGTCGGGGGGCATAGGTAGCGCCGGAGAGAACGTTGCCTTGCCAGTGGCCGTAGGGAAGGCGTCAGAGAACACCACATCGGCACCTTCGGCGTCCGGTGCCGAGCAGGGATAGGTGACCGCCCCTTCCTGTTCGAGGCGCTCCCAGCTGATGTTATCGAACGAGGCCATGCCCTTCTGCATCTCGGCGAAGACGTCACGGGGGTGCTGATACTGCCAGTCGAGCCCGAAACGTCGCGCCATTTCCTGAATGATCCACCAGTCCGGTCGGGCATCCCCTGGCAATGGCAGTGCCTGACGCCCCAACTGCACCTGGCGATTGGTGTTGGTCACGCTGCCGTCCTTTTCCGGCCAGCTCGAGGCCGGCAGGATGACGTCGGCGAACTGAGCGGTCTCGGTCACGAACAGGTCCTGCACGACCAGGTGCTCCAGGCGGGCCAGCGCTCCCCTGGCATGAGCCAGATCCGGGTCGGACATGGCCGGGTTCTCGCCCAGGATGTACATGCCACGAATAGTACCGGCGTGAATGGCATCCATGATCTCGACCACGGTGAGGCCCGGCTCGGGATCAAGGCCGCTGCTGTCCAGGCCCCACAATTCCTCGAAGGATGCCCGTACCTGAGCATCCGAGACCGGCTGATAGTCGGGCAGGACCATGGGAATCATGCCCGCATCAGAAGCCCCCTGGACATTGTTCTGGCCACGCAAGGGGTGCAGTCCGGTACCTGGACGGCCGGTGTGGCCACACGCCAGCGCCAGGGAAATCAGGCAGCGCGCATTGTCGGTGCCGTGGGTATGCTGGGAGATCCCCATGCCCCAGAAGATCATGGCCCGCTCGGCGCTGGCATACTCCCTTGCCGCCGCCCGTATCTCCTCGGCGGGAACCCCGCACAGGTCCGCGACCGACTCTGGTGTCTGGCCTCGCACGGCATTGGCCAGCCGCTCGAAGCCCTCGGTATGGTCGCGAATATAGTCCTCGTCGAACAGCGCTTCCTCGATGATGACCTGCAGCATGGCATTGAACAGGGAAACGTCGGCACCGGGGGTAAACCGCAGCACCCGGTGGGCATGCGCTCCCATGGCCTGACCACGGGGGTCGATAATGATAAACCGGGTACCGCGCAGGGCGGCCTGCTTGAAGAAGGTGGCCGCCACCGGATGATTGACCGCTGGATTGCAGCCGGTAAGGATCACCACATCCGCCTGCAGCGCCTGCATGAAAGAGGCCGTTACCGCACCAGAACCGATACATTCCATCAGGGCCGCAACGGAGCTTGCATGACACAGGCGCGTGCAGTGATCGACATTGTTGCTGCCGAAACCAAGACGCACCAGCTTCTGGAACAGCCAGGCCTCTTCATTGGAGCACTTGGCGCTCCCGAAGCCCGCCAGCGCCCGCGGACCGTGGCTTGCCTTCAATTGCGTCAGGCCACCCGCCGCCAGGGCCAGCGCCTCTTCCCAGGACGCTTCGCGGAAATGGGTCAGCGGATTGGCGGGATCAAACGCCGGGTCCAGCCCCTTGGGCACGCCCTCACGGCGTATCAAGGGGCGCGTCAGGCGCGATGGGTGACGCGGATAATCAAAGCCGAAGCGCCCCTTCACGCATAGCCGCCCCTGATTGGCCGGCCCGTCACGCCCCTCGACAAAGGCGATGGCATCGTCCTTGATGTGGTAGGTCAGCTGACAGCCAACGCCACAGTAAGGGCAGACCGAGTCGACCTGGCGATCGACATTGGCACGACTGCCCCTGCCGTGGTCGTCGACCATGGTCGCGGGCATCAGGGCACCGGTAGGGCACGCCTGGACACACTCACCGCACCCCACGCAGCTGCTGTCGCCCATGGCGTCGTCAAGGTCGAACACGACCTTGCTGGCAGCCCCACGATGGGCCATGCCAATGACGTCGTTGACCTGCACTTCTCGACACGCCCGAACACACAGGTTGCAGGTGATACAGGCATCCAGATTGACGGTCATGGCCGGATGACTGGCATCGTGACCCGCCGCCCCTTTAGCTGGCGTCATCGGTGATGTGGAAGGTGAGACAAGGTGCCGCCATTCGGCCCCATCATATCGGCCAGGCGGGGTCGGTAAGTGCTCACCGGGGAGGCGATAGTCAGGGGAGTGTCGCACCACATCGCGGCGCCTGCGCGGATAGCGCGCCCGCGCCTGGGTGGCATCCACCGCCAGCCGCTCGGCCATTTTCCACAGCTGACTCGAGCGATCAGGGCTGTCTTCCTGGGCGGGCTGATCGCTGAGCAGCAGCTCCAGCACCCCTTCCCGCGCCAGGCGGGAACGCTCCGAGGTGAGGCTCTTTACCACCATGCCTGGGCGTGCCTCGCGCAGGCAGCTGGCAGCGAGTACTCGCTCACCTTCAATTTCCACCATGCAGGCACGGCAGTTGCCATCAGCGCGGTAGCCGGGGGCCTCCTTGAAACACAGATGGGGGATCGTCTCACCGGCGCGCTTGGCCACCTGCCAGACAGTCTCGCCTGGGTAGGCGCTCACTTCGGCGCCGTCCAGCGTCAGCAGAAAGGCCTCTGGCAGGGCCTCGTCCGCGGCGGTGGAAGAGCCCGCGGTCTTGGTGACCTTGGTCATGATGTGGCTCCTTCCGCAGCGTCGCTGACAATGATGTCATGGCGGGCGAGGTCATCGCGGAAGTGCCGCAGCAAGCTCAGCACGGGATTGGGGGCAGCCTGCCCGAGCCCGCAGATGGAGGCGTCCTGCATGATGCGCGAAAGACGTTGCAGGTCTTCCACCACCCAATGCTTGCGCTCCAGCAGGCTCAGCATCTTCTCGCTGCCTACCCGACAGGGCGTGCACTGGCCGCAGGACTCATCGGCGAAAAACGCCAGCAGGTTCACGGCGACGGCGCGCAGGTCATCCTGATCGGACAGCACGATGATCGCCGCAGAGCCGATAAAGCAGCCTTCTGCCTGAAGAGTATCGAAGTCCAGGGGAAGATCCGCCTTGGACGCGGGCAGGATGCCGCCTGAAGCGCCCCCTGGCAGGTAGCCGGCCAGCCGATGACCGTCAGCCATGCCGCCGCCGAATTCCTCGATCAGTTCGTTCAGGCTGATCCCGGCGGGAGCCAGATAGACGCCGGGACGACGCACCCGTCCTGACAGCGAGAAGCTCCTCAGTCCGCTGCGCTGGCGTCGTCCTTCCCGCGCGTACAGCGCCGCCCCTTCACGCCACAGCACCGGTATCCAGTAGAGCGTCTCGACGTTGTTGACCAGGGTAGGTCGACCGAACAAGCCCTGCTGGGCGACCAGCGGCGGACGGTGGCGCGGCTTGCCGGGCTTGCCTTCCAGGGATTCGATCATGGCCGACTCTTCGCCACAGATGTAGGCACCGGCCCCTCGGCGCAGTATCACCTGCCCAGGGGTGATCAACCCCTGGTCCTCGAGCTCAGCGATGGCCTCGCGCAGCACCCGATGCGCCCCCGGGTACTCGTCGCGCAGATAGATATAGACACCGTCCGCCTGAACCGCCCAGCATGCCACCAGGGCGCCCTCCAGCATCTGATGCGGGGCTCGCTCCAGGTAGTAGCGATCCTTGAAGGTGCCGGGCTCGCCTTCATCGGCATTGACGGCACACCAGCGAGGTCCGGGCTGTTCGCGCACGGTGCGCCACTTGCGGTGTGTCGGGAAACCGGCACCCCCCAGCCCGCGCAGGCCTGAGCGCTCAAGCAGCGTGGCCAGGTATTCGAAATCGACCTGCCCCGCCTGGCATCCCTTGAGCAGCTCGTAGCCCCCTTCCTGCTGGTAGCTGGCCAGGGTCTGCCACACCACCGCCTCTGGATGGGTTCGCCCGGTATCCAGCAACACCTCCACCGCTTCCACGCTGGCATGCCCCAGATGATGATGCCCTACTTCCACTACCGGGGACTGATCGCAGCGACCCATGCAGGGAGCGCGGGTCACGCGCACCTGTGCGGGATCCAGGCCGTCCGCCAGTGCATCAGCGAGCCGCTGTGAGCCCGCCAACTGACAGGAAAGCGAGTCGCACACTCGAACGGTCAAGGCAGCAGGCGCTGGCTCATCGTCGTGCACCACGTCGAAGTGGGCATAGAAGGTGGCTGTTTCATACACGGCCGCCATGGGCAGCGACATGTAGCTGGCCAGCGCTCTCAGCCACTCCAGCGCAAGATAGCCATTGGCATCCTGAATCGCGTGGAGGTGCTCGATCAACAGCTGTCGCTGGCGCAGCAGGGGTTGCTGACGCTCGTCCCCGAGCAGATGGCGCAGTGCTTCCAGCACCGAGGGAGTGGTCTGGCGCCCCTTGAGCGTCTTGCGGGTTCGCCTGGCAGGACTGGCGGTCACGGTTTCTGCGGTCATTGTTTGACTCTATTTATGTGGCGTTAAGGTCACCTGGTGACATGCTGGCACCAGCGGCTCTCAGCGTCCATTACCTTGTCGCGCATTAGTGACAGCTGCGCGACTAACCACACCTTCGGCATCAAGAAAGTCAAGAATCGCCATCGCGCCCTCTGTGGCGGACACCTGTTCGAGTACCCGCCCGCTGCCCGACTCTGCCTTTGCCGCTGCTGCCTTGAACCGTTCGCGCGCATTGGCCGAGGTGACGATCTTCAGCCGCTTCGGCCTTGGCGTGGCAGGCATGAAGGGCCAGGTCGCGCCGGCGGGGTCTATCGGCGGCTCTGCACCGCTGTCGAGCTGCAGCAGCTGCCCTCGCCGGGCCGGGCCGAAAGCGCTCTGGCGAGGCGCTGGTGCCGCTGCCTCGACCCCGAGAATGGCCGGGAGCCTGACCGCGATGCGCCGACGCTGCCCCCTTGGCAGGGCCTGCAGCACGACGGCCTGGGCCACGCCGGACGATATGGGCTCGATGGCCTCGATCGCGACCACCCCTGGCACCCAGCGCCAGTCCAGACGCTCGGCCAGGGCGATCGGCAACAGACCACTGCCCTCCCCCTGCTCGGCGTGCATGCCACACAGCACCAGTCGTGCGTCGGCGTCGACGGGTGCCCGCAACGCCTCATGCAATGGTGCAAGGGCATCCCCTGCTGCCGCCATATGCATCCAGCGAATGGAAGGTAGCCCCATGCCCAGATAGGCGCGCAGTGCTGTTTCGGTATCCTGTTCCGCCGGGCCAGCGTGCCAACAGGACAGGGTGGTATTGCCAGGCTTGCCCTTGTGCTGGAAGGTCAGCGCCATCTCCAGCGCACGCGCATCCAGATCGGCCCGTCGAGGGCGCTGGGTCAGGCCATGACGGCCCAGCGACAGCAGTACGTCCAGGCATATCGACGCCGGCTCTGCAGCTGCCGGGGCTCGCGGTTCAAGCGACATGGCGGCTCTCCTTGATACGGTCGGAAAGAAGGGAAGACATGTCGGGGCTCTCGGTAGGGGCTACCGGCGACGATGCCTCTGGACCAACCCCCAGCTGCTGCCGGCTGTCCCTTTGTTCGACCAAGGAGGGTTCGACCAGGGAGGCCAGCTCGGCCAGGATCGCGTCGCCGTCACCGATCACCGAGAGATCCGCGCGCTTGACCATGTCGCAACCGCCATCAGAGTTGATGGCGATCACCTTCTCGCAGCGCTGAATTCCCTGCAGATGTTGAATCGCACCGCTGATGCCGACGGCCAGATAGACGCGGGCACTGACGAAGGTACCCGTGGCGCCCACCTGACGCTCTCGCGGCATATGCCCTTCATCCACCGCGACCCGCGAGGCGCCTTCGCTGGCCCCTAGCACCCTGGCCGCATGATGGAAGCCGTCCCAGTCACCGACGCCGTTTCCACCCGCAAGAATAAAGGGTGCCTCAGCCAGGGCAATCGCCGCCGGATCCACCGCCACGGCACCGAGATCTTGCATCGGCAGCGGTGCCTCCGGGTGATCGCAGGACGTTCGCGACAGCGGCCATTCACGGGCTTCGTGCCGGGTCGCCGTCACCGGCTCCGCGCATTGTGCGGCAGCCACCACCACACGCGGCAGCGGACGCGCCAGGTCCTGGCGGCCCGAGCCCGAGCGGCATAGGCAGGACCAGCCGCTGTCACTGGCGTCATCCAGCTCCACGCGCCACAGCCCGCAGGCAGGCCGCTCGCCCAGACGTACCGCCAGGCGGCGGCCCAGGTCTCCGCCCTCCAGGGTGGCGTCCGGGAACAGCCAGTGCCGCGGTGACAGCGCCCGGTCCGCAGCGAGACAGGCCGCAAGGCGATCCTCAGGGGCATATCCCGGCGCTACTGGCAGCACGATGACCCGATCTGCTCCGGCCTCGGCCAGCGCGTCTTGCAGGGCGCTTTCGAGGGTTGCCGACGGCGATGGCAGCAACAGCAGCGCCGTCACGGCAAGCGAGCTGCCGTCGATGTCAGCCCTGTCATCGGCCCTGTCATCAGCCCTCTCATCAGCCAGTCGTCGGGCCAGGCCAAACACGTCGCGGTCGTGTTCGCTCAACCGACCTGAGGCGAGATCCGGCACCACGGCAATGACCCCCGCGGGATCGGCCACCACCACATCGCGACGCTGATCTCGCTGCGTTGCTGTTCGATCCTGTTGTGGCCCGGCGGCGCCGACCAGAGCACCACTGCGATCCATCCGCCGACGTCCATTGGGCCCCATGACGCCGACAAGGTGGGGATCGCGGCGCATGCGTCCGTTGGGCCCCATCCAGGATGCCTGGCCCTCACCGCCTTGACCGAGGGCCGCCAGCACGGCGAGATGCTCCGGGTGACGTCGATTGCGAGCAATCCCTTCCAGCCTGGGATCTCGGCGGCGGCGAACATCGTGTTGCTGATGCTGGGACGTCGAATGAACATCACTCATTGGCTTGCCTCCTCGACGAGTCGACCAGGATGCCCCGTCTGGCGCGGCCGGCGCCGAGCACCTGTGGCGGTCGACGATGCCTCGGAAACCGATTCCTCGAAAACCGATTCCTCTAACACCAAGGCCTCAGCCACCAATTCGGCGATGTCCCGAACCTCCGCCTGGCGATCCACCACCCCCTCCAGCATCGCCGTACACTGGGGGCAGCCTACCGCTACCACATCGGCCTCTACCTCGGCCACGTCGGCCATGCGCATGTCGGGAATCCGCCGTTCACCAGGGATATCGGTGACCGGGGCTCCCCCTCCTCCTCCGCAACAACGCGAGCGAAAGCCAGAGCGCGCCATCTCGGTCAGCTCGATGCCCAGGGCAGCCAGCACCCGCCTCGGCGCATCAAACTCACCGTTGTAGCGCCCCAGGTAGCAAGGATCATGGTAGGTCACACGGGACCGCGGGCGTGGCGCTATCTTGAGCCTTCCCTGCTGCAACAGCTCATCCAGGAAGGTGCTGTGATGACGCACGCAATAGTGGCCGCCAAAGGCTGCGTATTCGTTGCCAAGAACGTGAAAGCTGTGAGGGTCACAGGTGACGATGGTCTGGAAGCCATAGCGCGACAGCGTTGCCACATTGTCCCTGGCCAGGCGCTGGAAGGTGGCCTCATCGCCGAGCCGTCGCGCCACATCGCCGCTGTCACGTTCTTCATCCCCCAGCACCGCAAAGTCCACCTGGGACGCCCGCAGGATCTTCACCAAGGCTCGCAAGGTACGCTGGTTACGCATATCGAAGGCTCCATCACCGAGCCACAGCAGAACGTCCACCTGCCCCAGTTCACGCATCAGCGGCAAGTTCAGGTCTGCCGCCCAGTGCATCCGCGAGTCCGGCGCGAAGCCCCCGGGATTGTCCGTCGCGATCAGGTTGTCGAGCACCGCCGCCCCCTTGCCCGGCGTGGCGCCATGTTCCAGGGTCAAATGGCGACGCATGTCGACGATGGCATCGACGTGCTCGATCATCATTGGGCACTCCTCCACGCAGGCCCGGCAGGTCGTACAGGACCACAGCGTGTCCGCATCGACCAGCGCACCGCCTGAGGTCACGACCATCGGGCCGCCAGGCTGGCCACGGTGCTCACCAAGCGGCTTGCCCGGATAGGGCGAGCCATGAAAGCCTGCGTCGCTGCCGCCGGTCATGCCAAGCACCATGTCCTGGATCAGTTTCTTGGGGTTGAGTGGCTGTCCCGCCGCGAACGCCGGACACACTGCCTCGCAGCGACCGCATTGCACGCAGGCATCGAAGCCCAGACGCTGATTCCAGGTGAAGTCCTCCGACGTTTCCACCCCGAGCGGAGCATCAGGGTCGTCAAGATCAAGCGGCTTTAGCCCCGTCGACCGCGGCGATACACCGTCGCGATCGCTCTGCCGGGTCGAGAAGCGTTCGGCACGCCGATGCCACGCCAGGTGCAGTGCGCCGGCAAAGGCATGTTTCATCGGACCGCCCCAGGTCATGCCGAGAAACATCTCGCCAAGCCCCAGCGCCAGCCCAGCCAGCAGTACCAGCGCCAGCGTCCCGCCGAGCACCCCCGTGAGCCACGCCGCAGGCAGCCAAGTCACCATCAGCATGATCAGAGACAGGCCTGCCACGCTGGCGGCAAATACCGTCAGACTCCTTGGCAGTCGCTGCCAGGGGCCGCGGGATAGCCGCGACGGCGGACGTCGACGGCGCCTGGCCACCCGCCGGGCACCGCCCAGCATGACCAGACTCATCACCAGCATCAGCCCTGTCAGTAACGTCTCTCCACCCTCGGGCAGGGGCGCCAGGGTCACCAGCAGCAATAAGCCTGCAGCAGCGACAAACCCGCCTGCGGTAGCCACATGGGTATGAGCAAACGCCTTGTCTCGCGCCACCACATGATGCAGGTCCACCAGGTAGCGACGGGGCATGGCAGCAAGTCCCCCGAGCCATGGCACTGGCGACGGACGACCACGGCGCCACAGCAAAAAGCGCCTGGCAGCCCCCACCAGCGCCAGCAGCAGAGCAGCAAGCACCAGCCCCGTCAGGGAACCGTAAAGAAGCGTCGCGGACATGGGTGGCCTCCTGAACAATGTGGTGAAGAAAGGCGGTGGTGAAGAAAGGCGGTGATGAAGGGCGGCGAAGAAAAACGCTGAGGCAGGGAAGCGCCAGAGAGGCAACGAAGTATCGACAGAGACAGGGGCGAGGACCCGCCGCCAGCCTCTGCCGAGGTGCCGCCTACACGTCCTTGCACAGGCGGAGGGCATCATAGATGGCGGCATGCACGTTGCGCGGGGCGACCCCATCCCCCAGCCGGAACAGCACGTATCTGCCCTTGTGCTCGTCGGCCTCCAACTCCGCCAGACACGGCTGGGGCTGGGCGGCATACAGCGCATCCAGATCCACCTGTCCACGGTTCAAGGAAGCGGCCTTCATCGCCAGGTACAGGGTTTCGTCGGGGCGTACCCCGTTTTCCACCACGATCTGATCGACTACCCGCTCTTCCTGCACACCGCTGTACTCGTTCTCCAGCACCGCGATCAGGTTGCTGCCCTCTCGGTACACCTCATGGAGCATCATGTCCGACGTCATGATGACCTCCTTTTCATAGAGACTGCGGTAATAGGTAGGAAAGGTGGTTCCCCCAACGGCGGCCCCCGGCTTGATGTCGTCGGTGACGATCTCGACCTTGGCGCCCTTGTCGGCCAGGAAGTCTGCCGCGGACACCCCGGCGAATTCGCAGATACTGTCGAACACCAGCACGTTCTTGCCCGGGGCCACCTTGCCTGACAGAACGTCCCAGGTGCTGACGATCAGGCTTTCCTCGGCATCCGCGGAAAATCCCCAGGCCGGATACTGGTCCAGGAACGGTCTCCCCCCGGTCGCCAGCACCACCAGGTCCGGGCGCAGATCCTCGATGGTGGCCACGTCGGCCCGGGTTCCCAACCGCAGGTCGACCTTGAGGCGTGCCAGCTCGAGCTGATACCAGCGAGTGATGCCAGCGATCTGATCCCGCGCAGGAGCCTTGGCGGCAAGGGTGATCTGGCCACCGAGGCTGTCGGAGGCTTCAAACAGGGTCACCTGATGGCCGCGCTCGGCCAGTACCCTGGCGGACTCCATGCCTCCGGGGCCTCCTCCCACCACGACCGCGCGCCGTGTCGGTCCCTCGCTCGGCGTGATGATGTGCGGCAATCCCATGTATTCCCGCGAGGTCGCGGCATTCTGGATGCACAGCACATCGAGCCCCTGGTACTGACGATCGATGCAGTAGTTGGCCCCGACGCACTGGCGTATCTGGTCCACTGCTCCCATCTTGATCTTGGCGATCAGGTGGGGGTCGGCAATGTGTGCTCGGGTCATGCCCACCATGTCCACATACCCACCCTCGAGAATGCGATTAGCCTGGGTCGGGTCCTTGATGTTCTGGGCGTGTATAACGGGCACGCTGACCACTTCCTTGATGCCCGCCGCCAGGTGCAGGAACGGCTCCGGTGGATAGGACATGTTGGGGATGACGTTGGCCAAGGAGTTGTGGGTATCACAGCCAGACCCCACCACGCCAAAGAAGTCCACCTGGCCCGTGGCGTCATAGAAGGCGGCGATGGCCTTCATGTCATCGTGGGTGAGACCGTCGGGATGAAACTCGTCGCCGCAGATGCGCATGCCCACCACGAAGTCGTCGCCGACCTCGGCGCGCACGGCCTTCAGCACCTCGAGACCGAACCGCATGCGCCCTTCAAAGCTCCCCCCCCATTCGTCCTCACGCTTGTTGACCCTGGGACTCCAGAACTGGTCGATCAGGTGCTGGTGCACGGCGGACAGTTCGACACCATCGAGGCCGCCCTGCTTGGCCCGCCGCGCCGCCTGAGCGAAGTCACCGATGATGCGCCAGATTTCCTCCTCCTCGATGGTCTTGCAGGTGGAGCGATGGACCGGTTCGCGGATGCCCGAGGGCGACACAAGGGTGGGCCAGTGATGGCCATCCCAGCGGGAGCGGCGCCCCATGTGCGTGATCTGGATCATGATCTTGCCGCCGTGGCGATGGACTGCCTCGGCTAGGTTCTGGAAGTGCGGAATGATCCGGTCAGTGGACAGGTTGACCGAGCTCCACCAGGCCTGTGGGCTATCGATCGAAACGACAGAAGATCCGCCGCAGATACACAGGCCGCAGCCCCCTTTCGCCTTCTCTTCGTAGTAGCGCACATAGCGCTCGGTGGTCATCCCACCCTCGGTCGCATAGACCTCGGCGTGGGCAGTGCTGACCACCCGATTACGAATGGTCTGGCGGCCGATGGTGATCGGCTGAAAGATCGCGTCGAAGGCCATGAGAAGGCTCCTCTGCCTGAACGAGGACGACAGGGGTGGCGTATCCGATGGACACCTTGCCTGTGCGCTCTGTGGGAGATGTGGCGTGATGCCCAATCAGCGGGTTTCGCGGCGGGAGCGGGCCTGCCGTGCGCCCCGCTCGGTCAGTCTCGACGAGGCTCTGGCCTCACCTCGAAACGACCGACGTCGCAACCCGGTTCGGCGGCGCTCTGGGTCTGTTCGGCACGGGTGCGCAGGGGGGATCCCGACGCTGCCAGAATCTGGTCCATGGCGCCGGCAAACCAGCCGGTGAACATGTAGTCGACCCGAGTTCCGGTCTTGCCCAGCTGCAACACAAAGGCACTGTGCTCCAGTCGCACCGTGGCGCTGCCTTCGGTCAGCGTTATGGCTTCTGTGACAAAGCGTCCCCAACCACGCTGGGACAGGCGACTCATGTAGTGCTGAAAGACCGCCTCACCGCTCAACCCATGCAGCTCGGCTTCCTTCTCGCACCAGTGCCAGGCGCTCTTGTAGCCGGCGTGGTACAGGATGTCGGCGTAGACCTCGACCCCAAGGGCCTGTTCCACCGCGATGTGGTTGTTGATAAAAAAGTGGCGCGGCACGTAGAGCATCGGCAGGGCGTCGGTGGTCCAGACCCCGGTATCGGCGTCTACCTCGATAGGCAGCTCGGGAGCGATGGTCGTCACGGTAAAGTCCTCGGCAGCGGTCAGTGGTGTGGTCTTGTAGCTGTCGTTGTGGTTTTCGTTGTGGTATTAGCTGTGGTGTTAGTTGTCGTTATCGTCCGCAGTGACGATGGGGCGGGGAGGTCTACTCTCCCCAGACATCTGCCAGTACCCGCACCCAGTTCTCGCCCATGACCTTGCGCACCTGGGTCTCGCTCAACCCATGGCGCAGCAGCGCCTCGGTAAGGTTGCCGAACTCGCCGATGGTGCGAATCCCCTTGGGATTGATGATCTCGCCGAAGGAGGTCAGACGACGGGCGTACCCCTTGTCGTGGGTCAGCCACTCGAAGAAGGCCTGATCCTGCCCCTGGGTAAAGTCGGTGCCGATGCCGATGGCATCTTCACCCACGATGTTCATGACGTAGAGAATGGCTTCGACGTAGTCATCGACGGTGGCATTCACCCCCGCCCGCAGAAACGGCGTGAACATGGTGACACCGACAAAGCCGCCGTGATCGGCGATGAAACGCAGCTCTTCATCGGACTTGTTGCGCGGGTGCTCCTTGAGGCCCGACGGCAGACAGTGGGAATAACACACCGGCTTGTTCGAGGCTTCGATGACTTCGCGGGAGGTGTTGGCCCCGACGTGGGACAGGTCGCACATGATCCCGACACGATTCATCTCGGCGACGATTTCGTGTCCAAAGCCGGACAGTCCGCCGTCCCGCTCGTAGCAGCCGGTTCCGACCAGGTTCTGGGTGTTGTAGCAAAGCTGGACGATACCGACGCCGAGCTGCTTGAAGACCTCGACGTAGCCGATCTGGTCCTCGAAGGCGTGGGCATTCTGAAAACCGAAGATGATGCCCGTGCGGTCCTCCTGCTTGGCCTTGCGAATATCGGCGGTGGTACGTACCGGGCGCACCAGATCGCTGCATTGCTCCATCAAGGTCCGGGTCGCCACGATATTGTCCACAGTCGCCTGGAATCCTTCCCACACCGAGACCGTACAGTTGGCCGCCGTCAGGCCGCCTCGTCGCATGTCCTCGAGCAGCTCTCGCTGCCACTTGGCAATAATCAGGCCATCGATGACCGTGGCTTCGCGGTGCAGCGAACGAGCGTCAATGGAACGAGTGTCGGATTGCATCAGGGGGGAATTCATCACGATAGCCCTTGCCCGGTGGACGAATGGACCGGACTCGAGCCGGCGTCATGGAGGCAGGATAGCGCTGCCGGAAGCGGCCACGACGCCTGATTGCGACGGCAAGAATTCCAAAAGCGTCACGTCATTCCGATAACGACAACAGCCCCCGACGCATGGCGCCAGGGGCTGTGCAGGAAGGATTATCTGGCGGGTTCAGCATGGCGGTCGGAAAGGACGCAAGGACAGGGATTGAGAAGAGGCATTGAGAAGAGGTCTTGAGCAGAGCGCTGACGCCATTCGGCCAGGCACTCCGTGCTTCCCTCACGCCAGAGATTCCCTAACGCCAGTGATGCCCTAGAGCTTGTCGAGATACCTGAGCCCCAGGTTATTCATCTGGCGCTGAATCCAGGCGGCGCGGTTGGCGGTACGAGGCCCGGGACGAGAGGCGCTGCGTTCGAGGGGATTAGGCAGCACGGCCGCCAGACGGGCAGCTTGCACCGCACTCAGTTGGTCGGCACCGACCCCAAAGTAGTGCTGGCTGGCGGCCTCCAGCCCGAACACGCCGCGATCGAACTCGACGATATTGAGGTAGACCTCAAGGATACGTTCCTTGGGCCACAACAACTCCATCAGGGTGGCGAACCAGGCCTCAAACCCCTTGCGCACCCAGTCACGCCCCGTCCACAGGAACAGGTTCTTGGCGGTTTGTTGGGTAATGGTGCTGGCACCACGCAGCGATCCCCCGTTTCTGGCGGATTCCACGGCACGTTTCAGCTCCACCAGGTCGAATCCGTTATGCTCGGGGAAACGCTGGTCCTCCGCCGCAATCACCGCCAGTTTGGCGTTGTCCGACAGTTCGTCCCAAGGCCGCCACTGCTGCTGAATGTCCAGCGGTTCCCCCGAAAACCAGGAAGACACCTCTCGCTCCAGCATAACCATGGAGCCAAAGACCGGCACCACACGAAAGAACAGCACCAGCACAACGGACCCCAGCACAAAGGCAAGAGTGGCGCGAAGCAGAAGTCGTAGGATGGGGCGCCACCGGATATGCATGCCTTGAGCTCTGTTGAAGGACGTGCCCGCAGTATATCAAGGCATTGGGCTAGCGCGACAAATGCGGCGCAGGCTGCGGCGACAGCCTGGCCAAGGGGAGCGACAGACCAGCGAGACGAGCGTAGATGACACCCCGCTGGCATGCATCAAGCGTTTTCGGACTCAGGCTCTCTCGTGTTCAGGCTCTCCTGGTCTCACCTCTCCTGAACTCACTTCTCTGGGCCTCAACCTATCTTGGACGTGACCCGGAAGCTGCCATAGGTTGGCTCTCCCCGGGCTTCTTCCAGCGCCGACAGGGCTCGGGATACCGGCTCCTGCACCGCTCCCGACACCAGCGGGGGTGCCAGGGTGCCCGCCACGACAGGAGAAAAAGCGCTCCATCCCAGGCGCTCTTCGCGGGGCGGCAGCCCGAAGCACTCGCGGTAGCACTTCGAAAAGTGGGGCGTCGAGACAAACCCGCAGGCGGCGGCGATATCGATGATCGACATTGAGGTCTGCTTGAGCAGTTGCCGAGCCCGGTTGAGGCGCAGCCGCATGTAATAGCGCGAGGGTGAGCAGTGCAGGTTGCGCTGGAACAGGCGTTCGAGCTGGCGCCGGGACAGGCTGACATAGCAAGCCAGTTCGTCCAGGTCGATGGGTTCCTCCAGGTTGTTTTCCATCAGGGCCACGATTTCCTGGAGTCTTGGCTGAGCGGTCCCCAGCATATGCTTGAGAGGCACCCGCTGCTGGTCCTGCTCACCACGCACCCGGTCGCACACAAACATGTCGGAAATCCCGGCCGCCAGCTCGCGCCCGTGGTCCCTCCCGATCAGCGTCAGCATCATGTCCAGCGGCGCGGTCCCGCCGGAGGCGGTACAGCGATCCCGGTCCATGGAGAACAGCTTGGACGTCAGGCCGATACAGGGGTACGCCTCTTGCAGGGCCGCCTGACATTCCCAGTGGGTGCTGACCTCATAGCCGTCAAGCAGCCCGGCACGTGCCAGCGCCCAGGCACCGGTACAGATGGAACCAAAACGCTTGAGATGTCGCGCCTGGGACTTCAACCAGCTGACATGGCCCTGGTGCACGTGACGGGTGGGTGCCACCCCACCGCACACCACCACCATATCCAACGACAGGGGAACACTGAGCGACGAATCCGGGGTGACGGTCAGCCCGTCGCTGGCTTCCAGCGGCGCACCGTCGAGACTCAGTGTGAACCAGCGATAAAGCTCCTGGCCGGACAGCTGATTGGCCATGCGCAATGGCTCGATCGCCGACGCCAGCGAGATCAGGGTGAAGTGTTCCAGCAACAGGAAGCCGATGGTCTGGGGTCCTTCGTGGCCCCCCTGGGATACAGCCCGTCCGGGCTTGTTGGGCAAGCTCATGGTCACCTCCTCGACACGGTCGGTCTGCCCCTCGTCTGATCTGCTCCGCAGAAAGAGGCACCGCCGCGATCCATTATTGTTATGGCGGCATCATCTAGATGTCAGCACCGGCACTGAGCCCCGACATCGAACCCGGTTTTACATGACTTTAGGTCGTACCGACGTGTCATGACATCACAATAGTCGCTATCGACATGCCCTTGACCAGTCGTCTGCGACAATGATGTCGCGAATAGCTACGTCAATGTCGCCATGGCGCACAAAAGCGACGATCTCTTCGTCGCATGACGATTTTCGCGACATGCCTGGTTCCCAACGCGACCCCCTCGACCAATGGCGACTTTGCAAGGGGCGTCAATTGCGCCTGGCCATTCTTCGGCCAGATACAACGCGGCCCTCGTCACAGGACGAGGGCCGCGTTGTCCGCGCTCTTTCGCGTGCAGCTTGTCGCTGCTGTCAGCGCTTGGCGTAGAGCTTCTCCGCGTGGTAGCGCAGGTGGTCTTCGATGAAGGTCGCGATGAAGAAGTAGCTGTGATCGTAGCCGGGCTGACGACGCAGGGTCAGCGGATGATCGCGCTCAGCGCAGACGGCCTCCAGGCGCTCCGGGCACAGCTGCTCTTCCAGGAAGTCATCGGCATCCCCCTGATCGATGAACAGGGGCTGGCGGGACGCCCCGCGCGCTACCAGTTCACAAGCGTCGTACTGGGTCCACTTGCTGGTGTCCTCCCCCAGGTAAGCCGTAAAGGCCTTGCGGCCCCAGGGGCACTGGGTCGGATTGACGATAGGCGAGAACGCCGAGACCGAGCGATAGTGGCCAGGCTTGCGTAGCGCCAGAATCAAGGCCCCATGACCGCCCATGGAGTGGCCGCTGATGGACTCACGCCCATTCAATGGGAAGTGCTGGCGTACCACCGACGGCAGCTCCTCGGTCACATAGTCGTACATCCGATAGTGAGCCTTCCAGGGCTCCTGAGTCGCATTGACGTAGAAGCCGGCACCGGAACCCAGGTCATAGCTGTCGTGCTCGCCAGGCAGGTCCGTCCCTCTCGGGCTGGTGTCCGGGCACAGGATGGCGATACCCAGTTCGGCGGCCAGACGATGCGCACCCGCCTTCTGCATGAAGTTCTCGTCGGTGCAGGTCAGCCCGGACAGCCACCACAGCAGCGGAACCTTCTCGGTCTCGGCCTGGGGTGGCAGGTAGATGGCGAAGGTCATCTCGCAGTCCAGCGCCCGCGAGTGATGACGATAGCGCTTGTGCCAACCGCCGAAGCTGCGGTTGGCGCTGACCAGTTCCAGATGCTCGCTCATGGACATGGCGAATCTCCTTCGACAATGATGCCCCGCCAGGCGGGGCCGTGAATCGACAAGGGCTCGCGCGAACCACAGCATCGCCATGGTGGCTCGAGCGCCTGTGGCAAAGCGCCGCTAGCCCGGCGTCGACCGAGCCAGCAGGCGTGGGCGTCAGTAATGCAGCACGGTACGGATACTCTCGCCCGCATGCAGCAGGTCGAAGGCCTCGTTGATCTTGTCGAAGGCCATGTTATGGGTGATGAAGTCGTCGATGTTGAGCTCGCCGTTCATGTACTGCTCGACGTAGCCAGGCAGCTGGCTGCGCCCCTTGACCCCGCCGAAGGCCGAGCCTTTCCAGACACGACCGGTGACCAGCTGGAACGGACGGGTGGAAATTTCCTGACCGGCTCCGGCCACACCAATGATGATCGACTCGCCCCACCCCTTGTGGCAGCACTCAAGCGCGGAGCGCATGACATTGACGTTGCCGATACATTCGAAGGAGTAGTCGACGCCGCCATCGGTCAAGTCAACGATGACCTGCTGGATGGAGTCGCTGTAGTCCTTGGGATTGACGAAGTCGGTCGCCCCAAACTGCTTGGCCAGCTCGAACTTCTCGGGGTTTACATCGATGGCGATGATACGGCCGGCCTTGGCCATCACCGCGCCCTGGATGACGGCCAGGCCGATGGCACCCAGACCGAACACGGCAACGGTCGCGCCCGGCTCCACCTTGGCGGTGTTCAGCACCGCACCAATGCCGGTGGTCACGCCGCAACCCAGCAGACAGATCTTGTCCAGCGGTGCCTCCTGGGAGACCTTGGCCAGGGACACTTCCGGCACCACGGTGTACTCGCTGAAGGTCGACGTGCCCATGTAGTGGTAGAGCGGCTTGCCCTCGAAGGAGAAGCGAGTAGTGCCGTCAGGCATCAGGCCCTGGCCCTGTGTGGCGCGCACGGAGCTACACAGGTTGGTCTTGCCAGAGCGGCAGAACTTGCACTCGCCGCACTCAGCGGTGTACAGCGGAATCACGTGATCACCCGGCTTCAGGCTGGTCACGCCCTCGCCCACCTCTTCGACGATACCGGCGCCTTCATGGCCCAGTACCGAGGGGAAGATGCCTTCAGGATCCGCCCCGGACAGGGTGAACGAATCGGTGTGGCAGACACTGGTGGCAACGATACGAACCAGCACCTCCCCCGCCTTGGGGCCGTCCACGTCAATCTCTGTCAGGGTTAGCGGCTTGCCGGATTCCAAAGCAATGGCGGCACGTGATTTCATGGCAACATCCTCGAATAACGTCGATGAACGCAATAGGGCGCGTGTCCCCGAGCAGCGATGGTGGCACCAAGTGGCAGCGCCGACACGATATGGCCGACCGCCACCGCTGACGGTAGTGGCATCAGTCTAGACCTCGCCACGGGCTGGGATAAAGCACGCAGACGACATAACATTGTTGCCATATAGCAATAATGGAGACGACCATGCACCCATGGGCCGGTATCGAAGCGTTCATTGAAGTCGTGCGGCTCTCGTCGTTCGCTGCCGCGGCAAGGCGCCTGGGCGTGTCCAGCTCCCACATTAGCCGCCAGGTCGCAGCGCTCGAAAGTCGCCTCGACACTCCCCTGCTCTACCGCACCACGCGTCAGATCAGCCTGACCGAGGCCGGGCGTCTCTACTACCAGCAATGCGAGGCGCTGGTAGACGGTTTTCGCGAGGCCGATGCGGTCGTAAAAGACTTTGAGGCCCAGCCCCGTGGGGAACTCGCCCTAACCTGCGCGACCACCTTTGGCGAGCGCTACGTGGCCCCGTTGATCAATGACCTGTTGATACAGTACCCGCAGCTGGGGGTACGCCTGCACTTTACCAACCGGCAGGTGGACCTGATCGAGGAAGGCTTTGACATCGGCATACGCATGGGCACCCTGGAAGACAGCACCATGCTGGCGCGCCGACTGGCTGACCGGCGAGAATACGTGGTCGGCTCTCCGGCCTACTTCCAGCGCTTTCCCCAGCCCCATGCCCTATCGGAATTGAAGCACCACCGCTGCCTGCATGGCTCACGTGATCGCTGGCGTTTCGCCGTCGACGGCATACCCCGGGAAGTGTCCATCAAGGGGCCGTGGCAGGGCAATTCAGGTCCGGCCCTGCTGGACGCCGTGCTCAAGGGCGTCGGCCTGGGACAATTGCCGGATTATTACGTCGAGCACCATCTGGCCAAGGGTGAGCTGGTCTCGGTGCTCGACACCTACCGACACAGTGATACCGGCGTCTGGGCCGTCACCCCACACCATCGCCAGCGCTCGCCCAAGGTGCGCGTCGTCATCGACTACCTGGCAGAACACCTGGCCAACCAGCTGCCACCCCGCTATCACAACCGCCGGGAAGTGGACGAGCCAAAGACACAAATCTAAAGTTACCCGCACAATGAAGAAGCCCGGTACTTTTACCGGGCTTCTTTAATGCCAATCATCAATACCAAAGTGCAGCTACTTGAAGTTCTTGCGCACCATACGCTGAATCTCACCTACGATCCCGCTTCTAAAACTCAGCACGCACAGTACGAAGATGGCGCCCAAGATGACGCTGACCCAATTCCCCAGCGGTGACTGCGCCAGCTGAGTCTGCAGGCTGACCACCAGGCCAGCGCCCACCAGCGGGCCAAACAGCGTCCCGACACCGCCGACCAAGGTCATCAGAATCACCTCCCCCGACATGTGCCAATGGGCGTCGGTCAGCGATGCCAGCTGAAACACCACTGTCTTGGTCGCGCCAGCAAGCCCGGCAAGTCCTGCCGACAGCACGAAGGCCACCAGCTTGTAGGCGTCCACGTTGTAGCCCAGGGACACCGCCCGCGGTTCGTTCTCGCGAATGGCCTTGAGCACCTGCCCGAAGGGTGAATGCACGGTTCGCTGAATGATGGCGAAGCCGATCACAAAGATCGCCAGCACCACGTAGTACATCGCCAGGTTGTTCGACAGGTCGATCAGTCCGAACAGCATGCCCCGGGGCACACCGTGCAGGCCGTCCTCGCCGCCGGTAAATGGCGCCTGAATGTAGAAAAAGAACATCATCTGCGCCAGCGCCAGCGTTACCATGGCGAAATAGATTCCCTGGCGGCGAATCGCCAAGGCACCAAACAGGGTGCCGAGAATCACCGCAGCGACAGTGCCGACAATGATGCCGAGCTCCGGCGTCAAGCCCGGATAGCTCGACAGCAGGAAGCCCGTCACGTAGCCCCCTGTAGCGAGAAAAGCGGCATGACCGAATGACAGCAGTCCCGCAAAGCCAAGCAGCAGATTGAAGGCACAGGCGAACAGCGCGAAGCACAGAACCTTCATCAGGAACACCGGATAGGCGAACAGGGGAGCCACCAGCGCCAGTGTCAGCAGCGCCACCAGCAGCATGCCCCTGCGGCGGCGGGCGGCGCGCGCCCTGGCCTTCCCCGCCACCGGGGAAGCCGTTGTCGTCGTTGTGGTCATGTCACGCCTCCTTACCAAACAGGCCAGCAGGCCTGAGCATCAACACCATGATCATCACCAGGAAGATCACGGTATTGGCCGCTTCCGGGTAATACACCTTGGTCAGTCCCTCGATCAGCCCCATGGCGAGACCGGTGAGAATAGCCCCGAGGATGGAGCCCATGCCGCCGATCACCACCACCGCAAAGACCACGATCAGAAGACTCGATCCCATGGTCGGCGACACCGGGTACAGCGGCGCCGCGAGCACGCCGGCAAAGGCCGCCAGCGCAACGCCAAATCCGTAGGTCAGGGTGACCAGCAGCGGCACATTGACGCCGAACGCCTGCATCAGCGCCGGATTTTCCGTGCCCGCACGCAGGTACGCCCCCAGCCGAGTGCGTTCGATGATGAACCAGGTTCCCAGGCAGACCACCAGTGCCGCCACCAGCACCCAGCCACGATAGGTGGGCAGGAACATGAATGGCAGCTTGATGCCACCCGCAAGGGCCTCGGGAACCGGATAGCTGGCCCCAGAAACGCCGAACAGGTTGATCAGGCTACCCTCGAAGATCAGCGCCAGACCGAAGGTCAGCAACAGTCCATACAGATGATCGAGGTGAGCGATGCGCCGCAGCACGAGTCGTTCCAGCAGAGCGCCGAAGGCACCGACGACCAGTGGTACCAGCAGCAGCGCCAGCCAGTAATTGATGCCCAGATACTGGGCTCCCAGTAGAGCGGCGAAGGCCCCCAGCATGTACTGGGCCCCGTGAGCAAAGTTGACGATTTTCAGAAGGCCGAAGATCACCGCCAAACCAAGGCTCAAAAGTGCGTAGAAGGCGCCGTTGATCAGCCCCAGCATCAGCTGGCCCATGAATACCGCCAACGGTACGCCAAAGATCATGGTCATGAGGACATCCCTCGAGAAGGGGCGGTAGCGAGACCGCCCCGGAATGATTCAGCGCTTCCTGGAAACACCGTGGCATCGTGCCAACTGACACGGTTTAGTTGCTGACCAGCTTGCAGGAGCTTTCCGACAAGGGGCGATAGGCGTCTTCGGCAGGGATGGTTGCCTTGATCTCGTAGAGATCCCACTCACTCTCGGAATCGGCAGGCGCCTTTACCTCAGCCAGATACATGTCATGGACCATGCGTCCGTCTTCGCGAATGCGTCCATTGCGGGCAAAGAAGTCATTGATGGGTGTCTCACCCAGCTTGGCGCGCACCGTGGCAGGATCATCGGTACCCGCCGCCTCGACCGCCTCGAGATACTGTGTGGTGCTGGAATAGATGCCCGCCTGGACCATGGTTGGCATCTTGCCGACCCGCTCGAAGTAACGCTCAGCCCATTCGCGGGAGGCGTCGTCCATATCCCAGTACCAGCCGGTCGTCAGCAGCAGTCCCTGGGTGGTTTCCAGACCCATGGCATGTACGTCATTGAGGAAGATCAACAGGCCCGCCAGCTGTTGCCCGGTCTGCGTCAGGCCAAACTGGCTGGCCGTCTTGATCGCGTTGACGGTATCGGAACCGGCATTGGCCAGGCCGACAATCTTGGCCCCAGAGCCCTGGGCCTGAAGGATGTAGGAGGAGAAGTCGCTGGTCGGGAAGGGGTGACGGACGCGATCAACGATGGTGCCACCATTGTCCGTGACGACCTTCTCGACATCGCTTTCCAGCGCATGACCGAAGGCATAGTCCGCCGTCAGCATGAACCAGCTGTCACCGCCCTGCTCTACCACCGCCTTGGCCGTTCCGTTGGCCAGGGGATAGGTATCGTACACATAGTGAATATGGTTGGGAGTGCAGTGCTCGTTGGTGATGCTGGAAGCCGCAGAGCCTGAAATGATCGCCAGTCCGCCGGCTTCTTCCAGTACCTTGGTCACGGCGATGGAAACCGATGAGGCCACCATGCCGGCGACCAGGTCCACGTTTTCCTGATCGACCCAGCCACGCACGGTGTTGGCGCCCACATCGGCGCTGTTGCGGTCATCGGCATTGAAGATCTCGATAGGTGCATCACCGACGCTTCCACCGAAATCTTCCACCGCCATCTTCATGGCTTCAAGACCACCCGGGCCAGCCAGGTCGCGATAGGTGCCTGACATGTCCGCGAGATAGCCGATGCGGATCTCGCCATCGCTGATTCCGTCCTGGGCCAGCGAGGGTGCGGCCATTCCCAGCATACCGGCGACCAGCAAGGTGTTGGCGGCAACGGCGCGAGCCAGCGGCAAACGGCGGAAAGTACGGGTCTGTGACATCATGGAAGGCTCCTGGGCCCATGGCCCTTGTTGTTGTTGAATATGTCGTTGTTGGATATGTTGCTGACGTGTTGTAGAGCAGGTGCTGAGGCGTCGGTATTGGCCGTCCACACAGCGCCGTCCGCGCTGTGTGCACGGGCAGTGGGAACGGCTTCGCGAAGGGATGGGTGACGCGCCTGGCGAATAGCACGCTAGACCCCCAGCAGTGCATTGAGGTCGTCGCGCCGGGCGTCGAGATCGGCGGCTTCGATGGTATCGATGATGCGGCCGTGCTCCATGACGAAGTGGCGATCGGCTAGGGGGGCCGCGAAGCGGAAGTTCTGCTCCACCAGCACGATGGTCATCCCGCGGGACTTCAACGTCACCAGCACCTCGGCAAGCGCCTGATTGATGACAGGAGCCAGCCCCTCGGTAATTTCATCGAGCAACAGAATGTCGGCACCGGTGCGCAGTATGCGCGCCATGGCCAGCATCTGCTGCTCGCCACCGGACAGGCGGGTCCCCTGACTGCGCCGGCGCTCGTAGAGATTCGGAAACATCCCGTAGATATCGTCAAGGCTCATGCCACCGGAGCGTACCGTCGGCGGAAGCAGCAGGTTCTCCTCGACGTCCAGGCTGGCAAAGATACCCCGCTCTTCGGGGCAGTACCCCACGCCAAGGCGCGGTATGTGGTGGGGCTTCATGCCCAGCGTTTCCTGTCCATTGATGACAATGGAACCGCTGCGCGAGCCGACCATGTTCATGATCGTCTTCAGCGTGGTACTGCGGCCTGCGCCATTGCGCCCCAGCAGCGTCACCAGCTCACCCCGCTTCACCCGCAGGTCCACGCCGTGCAGGATATGTGATTCACCGTAGAAGGCGTTGACGCCCGCCAGGCAGATCGCTTCATCGCTGCTGGTGCTTATCCCATGGGGGGAGCGGCTAGCGTTCATCACAGAGGTCATGTGGTGGCCTCCTCGGCAACGCTGGCTTCGCTGCCCATGTAGGCCTCGCGCACTGCTGGGTCCGCCGAGACGCTGGCATAGTCACCCTCGGCCAGCACAGCGCCCCTGGCCAATACCGTGATGCGATCGCATAACCGGCTGACAACGCTCAGGTTATGCTCCACCATCAGCACCGTTCTGCCCGCCGAGACCCGGCGAATCAGCGCAACGATGCGATCCACATCCTCCGCCCCCATGCCTTGGGTGGGCTCATCCAGCAGCATGACAGTGGGCTCAAGGGCCAGGGTGGTGGCGACCTCCAGCGCTCGCTTGCGGCCGTAGGGCAGTTCCACCGTCAACACATCTGCGACGTCCGCCAGACCGACCTCCTCCAGCAGCTCCATGGCGCGCTGATTCAGCGGCTCCAGCGAACGCTCCGACTTCCAGAAATGAAAAGAGGTACCGAGCTTACGCTGCAAGGCGACTCGCACGTTTTCCAGCGCCGTCATATGGCCAAACACGGCAGAAATCTGAAAGGAACGCACCAGCCCCAGGCGCGCGATTTCATTGGCACGCATGCGGGTGATGGGCTTGCCGCGGTAGAGGATATCGCCCCTGGTAGGCGGCAGAAATTTCGTCAACAGGTTAAAGACCGTGGTCTTGCCCGCTCCATTGGGGCCGATCAGAGCATGAATATGCCCCTCCGTGATCTTCAGATCCACGCCGTCCACGGCGGTAAAGCCTCGAAACGACTTGGTCAGGCCACGGGTCTCTAGCACGTACTGCTGGCTCATGTGGCGTCCTCGCCGGGACCGTAGCCCCTGTCTTGAGGTTGTTGTGGTTGTTCGACTCAGTACTGGAGACGCTTAACTTTACGTTTACGTAAGCTAGAAGAGACGTGCGTCCGACGCAATTCGCCATGCGTTGAACTCGACCAAAGATGTATCCCACCGAATTTCAATAGGTTGCTTACTTAAAGCCCACAAGGTTTCCGCCCTGGCCCTCTGCGGCAGGACACAAAGCTTCGGTACGTCGCTGACACTAGGGCAAAAAAGCGCGGCCCGGGGAGACGATCCCCGGGCCGCTGCTGGCATACGAATGGTCAGGTGGACGTCAGCACTCGATGACGTTGACGGCCAATCCTCCCTTGGAGGTTTCCTTGTACTTCTCCTGCATGTCGGCGCCGGTATCACGCATCGTGCGAATCGCCTTGTCCAGAGACACGAAATGTTCGCCATCCCCACGGCATGCCATCAAGGCGGCATTGATGGCCTTCACCGCCGCAATCGCATTGCGTTCGATACACGGCACCTGAACCAGCCCGCCTACGGGGTCACAGGTCAGCCCCAGGTTATGCTCAAGGCCAATTTCAGCGGCGTTCTCGACCTGAGGAACGTTGGCCCCCATCACCTCGGCCAGACCGGCAGCCGCCATCGCGCAGGCAGACCCCACCTCCCCCTGGCAGCCCACTTCGGCCCCGGAAATGGAGGCATTCTTCTTGCACAGGATGCCAACGGCACCCGCCGTCAGCAGAAAATTGACGACGTCCTTCTCCGATGCGCCAGGCTGAAACTTCATGTAGTAGTGCAACACGGCAGGGATGATGCCAGCAGCGCCATTGGTAGGCGCCGTCACCATGCGCCCGCCGGCGGCATTTTCCTCGTTGACGGCCAACGCATACACGTTGACCCAGTCCATCGCGGAAAAGGTCGAGGCGATCAGACCCACATCGTCAGACATGGCTTCCAGGCGATGGTACAGCGAGGCAGCGCGGCGCTTGACGTTCAGCCCGCCAGGCAGCACGCCCTCTGCCTGGATGCCCTGGTTCACGCAGGCCTGCATCGCCTGCCAGATGTCCCACAGGCCCGCGCGCACCTCAGCCTCGCTGCGCCAGGCCTTTTCGTTCTCCAGCATCAGTTCACTGATGCTCAGACCATGCAGACGGCACAACGCCATCAACTCAGCGCCGCTGTTGAAGTCATAGGGCAGCGCCGTGTTATCGGCGTCCAGCGCGCCATCTTGTGCCTGGGCCTCGTCCACCACAAAACCCCCGCCGACCGAATAGTAGGTCTCGCGCCGGATGTCACCTGCGTGCCCCTTGGCGACCAGGGTCATGGCGTTGGGGTGATAGGGAAGACTCTCCTCATGCCAGACAAGATCACGAGCCCACAAGAAGGGCACGGCGACCTGCCCTCCCAGCATCAGGGTCTGGCTCTCCAGTAGCTCCTCGATGCATGGCCCGATCACCGCGGGATCAATGCGGTCAGGGCGCTCCCCCATCAGCCCCATGACACAGGCACGATCCGTGGCATGCCCCTTGCCCGTGGCAGAAAGTGACCCATAAAGGTGAATCTCGACCGCTGCGACCCGCTCCAGAGCGTCATCGCGTCGTAGCGCCTCGACGAAATCATGGGCTGCCTTCATCGGGCCAACGGTATGCGAGCTCGATGGGCCGATGCCAATCTTGAAAAGGTCGAAAACGCTGATGGCCATGAGGTGCCTCTTGAAAGTAGATTCGCGTCTTGAAGGGATGCTGGTAGCCGACGATAGAACACTGCGCTGTCAGACGTTCCGATCAGTCTCGCTAAAGCGACAGGATGTCGTCGCATGCCATTATGGGTATGCTGGCTGCCAAAAAGCCCTGGGACAAGGCAGAATATCTTGTCTTCAATATAGCTCAGCTAAATCATAAGCCCACAAGAGCGCATCCATGAGCCGACTTCTCAATGCCCAGACCCATGCCTGGCTCAAGGGCTTTGCGGTCAGTGCAAGACACCTCTCGTTTACCCGCGCAGCAGAAGAGCTGCATGTCACCACCGGGGCGGTCAGCCAGCAGATCAAGCAACTGGAGGACAGGCTGGGATTCAAGCTGTTCCGGAGGTTGCCACGCCGGCTGGAGCTGACAGAGGAAGGCAAACGCCTGGCTGCCGTGGTCGATGACGCCTATCAGGCGGTCGGGCTCGAAGTCAGCCGGCTGCGCAGCGGTGTCATGAGCGGCGTGATCCGACTACGCTCGATCCCCTCATTCCTGAACAAGTGGCTGATGCCGAGACTGCCGCGACTGCAGGCACGATTTCCGGATATCGAGCTGCACATCAGCTCGGAAGACAGCAACATTTCCCTGCGCGACGGGGATTTCGACCTGGCCCTGGACCTCAACGACGGCCACTATCCGGGGCTATCGATCACCCCCTTGATGGAGGAGCGCATCTTTCCGGTATGCTCGCCCAGCCTGCTCAAGGGGCGCCCTGCCCTGCGTCGTCCAGAGGATCTGTCCTGGTATCCGTTGCTGCACGACATCACCGCCTGGCGCGGCAGCCAGGAGTACGGTGAATGGCGCCACTACCTGTCTGCCATCGGTGCGCCCTCGATCAATCTTGAAAGAGGCTATACCTTCAACCGAAATCACCTCACCATGGAGGCGGCTATCGCCGGCATGGGCGTCGCCATTGCCAGGGAAACCCTGATGACCAGCGAGCTCAAGAGTGGTGCCTTGATCGCGCCTTTCAAGTCACGGGTCGATACCGGCAAGCACTACGGCATTGTCCACGCACCGGGGGCGACCGATGATCGCCGGATCAAGGCCGTGCACGACTGGCTGGTGGAAGAAGCGCGGCGATAACGTGCAACGAGCGACAGCGCAAACGAGTCAAGAATACCTCGGGGAATTTCACACACACATGCAAAGCTGTAGGTATAATCCCCGCCTGATACACGCCTTACCTGGAGATTGAGAGGGATGCTAGATACCCCCCCATCCGCCGCGCCCACGATCAGTTTCCGCGCGACCTGCGCCAGAGCCCTGCTCTACCTCCTGGTCATCGGCGCCATGATGCAGGGCGTGCTGTGGGAAACCGGCCTGCCGGAACAGATTCGTTTCAGCGAGACGGGCTTTACGGAAAGCATGCAGACGCTTTGGCTGACGATCAGCTGTCTACTGCTGGTGTATGCCCGGCAAGTGCTGGGCGGGCTACCGCGGGTGACGCTACTGATGTTTGGCCTGCTGGCCGCCGCCCTGATTCGTGAGCAGGATGCCTTTCTCGACGCCTATGTGTTCGACGGCGCCTGGCAGACGCTGGTAACGCTGCTGCTGCTGCCGATCCTGTATATCGTCCTGCGCGAGCGCCACGCCTTCGTGCGCGAATTCGAGGGCTATGTCGAGAGTTTTTCCTTTGGCCTGTTCGCCGCAGGCTTTCTCGGCACCTTTGCCTTCTCGCGCCTCTACGGTCGCAGCGAGATGTGGGAGTCGCTGCTGGCGGAGCGCTATATCCGGGTGTTCAAGGACGCCGCGGAGGAAGTGACCGAGCTCTTCGGCTATACCCTGCTGCTGTTCGCCATGATCGAGCTGGTGCTGTGGATTCGGCGTCGCCAGGCCAAGCAGGCCTGAGCCGCCGCGAGTCCCTACCCTGCAGTACAGCCGCTACCGCCCGAGAAGTCATGACAACGCCCGCTCATCGCGGGCGTTGTCATGTTGGTGGTACCCACATGAAGAGCGAGGGCAGGCGCCGACATCCGCCTGGCGCGACAACCCCAGCAGATTGGCGAAGGGACACACCACAAAAACGCCCGCGGCATGTGCCGCGGGCGTCTTGTATGACGGCCGTCTGACCAAGGGCGTCGTCAACGCCCTCGGCCGACAAGGCGTGCGCTGAGCTTACTCGTCGAGGAAGGAGCGCAGCGGCTCCGAACGCGTCGGGTGGCGCAGCTTGCGCAGTGCCTTGGCCTCGATCTGACGGATCCGCTCACGGGTGACATCAAACTGCTTGCCCACTTCCTCGAGGGTGTGGTCAGTGTTCATGTCGATCCCGAAGCGCATGCGCAGCACCTTGGCTTCGCGAGCCGTCAGGCCGCCCAGCACGTTGCGCGTGGCTTCCACGAGCCCTTCCCCGGTGGCCGAGTCGATCGGCAGCACCATGGTGGAGTCCTCGATGAAGTCGCCCAGATGCGAGTCGTCATCATCACCGATGGGCGTCTCCATGGAGATCGGCTCCTTGGCGATCTTGAGCACCTTGCGGACCTTGTCCTCCGGCATCTCGAGACGTTCGCCCAGCTCTTCCGGGGTCGGCTCACGCCCCATTTCCTGCAGCATCTGACGCGATACGCGGTTGAGCTTGTTGATGGTCTCGATCATGTGCACCGGGATGCGGATGGTGCGTGCCTGGTCCGCAATCGAGCGCGTGATCGCCTGACGAATCCACCAGGTCGCATAGGTCGAGAACTTGTAACCGCGACGGTACTCGAACTTGTCCACCGCCTTCATCAGGCCGATGTTGCCTTCCTGAATCAGGTCCAGGAACTGCAGGCCACGGTTGGTGTACTTCTTGGCGATCGAGATGACCAGGCGCAGGTTGGCCTCGACCATTTCCTTCTTGGCACGGCGCGCCTTGGCTTCACCGATGGACAGGCGACGGTTGACTTCCTTCACCTCGCTCACCGGCAGCTGGATCATCTCTTCCTCGAAGGCGATCTTGCGCTGAGCGCGCTGCACGTCGGCCTTCAGCGGCTCGAGGCGGTCGGCATAGCGAGCGTTCTCGGCCATGAAGTCGTCCAGCCAGTCCAGGCGCGACTCATTGCTGGGAAATGCCTTGATGAAGGCCTTGCGCGGCACCTTGGCCTGCTTGACCAGGAGCTGCATCACGGTCTTTTCCTGAGCCCGCACCTGCTCGACGCTGATGCGAACCTGCCCCACCAGACGCTCAAAGTGCTTCGGCACCAGCTTGATCGGCGAGAACAGCTCAGCCAGACGCGCCAGCTCTTCCTTCGCCTCGGGTGATTGGCGCCCACCGCGTTCGATGGCGGCATTGGCAATGCCGCTCTGCTCGCGGATCTGCTCGAAACGGGCACGCGCTTCCTCGGGATCCGGACCGCCGCCAGAGTCGTCCTCTTCGCCCGCGTCCTCGTCGTCATCCTCGTCGGAGCTGCTTTCCTGCTCCTCCACTTCCGGGACTTCCGCCTCGGCAACGCCGGGGATTCCCTCATCAGGGTCGATGAAGCCGGAAAACAGGTCTGACAGGCGTCCAGGAGCCTCTTCGTCCTGAGTGGCGTCGTAGGCGTCAAGAATGGACTCGACCGCGCCCGGCACGTAGGCCAGCGCCGACATCACCTCGCGAGTCCCTTCTTCGATGCGCTTGGCGATCTCGATCTCGCCTTCGCGGGTCAGCAGCTCGACCGTCCCCATCTCGCGCATGTACATGCGCACCGGGTCGGTGGTCCGACCGACGTCGCTTTCCACCGCTGCCAGCGCCGCTACCGCCTCTTCGGCAGCGGACTCATCGGTTGAGTGATCCGACATCATCAGGGTATCTTCGTCGGGAGCTTCCTCGACGACGTTAATACCCATGTCATTGATCATGCCGATGATATCTTCCACCTGGTCGGGGTCGGCGATATCTTCGGGAAGGTGGTCGTTGACCTCGGCATAGGTCAGGAAGCCCTGCTCCTTGCCGCGCGCGATCAACTCCTTCAGACGTGACTGCTGCTGCGCATTTCCAGCCATAGAAACCCTATCTCGACGAAGAAGAATGAAGCACCTGAAGCGCTAAGGTGGAGAAAACTCGGTAAGCCGGACAGTATAGCGGTTTTGGGGCCACTTCTGCCAGTCTGGAGTGTTTGCGCGATGTCTCAGGTGTGTTAGCTTATCTGGTTGCGCCCAATATCAGCGCCTAGTCCCTTAGATGGTGATAGTAGTTGAGAATTCAACCCTGACACCTTCTATACCTCCTATTCGTCGCCAGCAAAGCGTGAAGGCTTACCTCAGAAGGTAGACCAGTGACGCTGAGGGATCGTTCGCTGCGACGTCTTCAATCACGTGCGGCCAGCAGACTCATCAGTCGCGAGCGCTCCTCACTCGAGAGACGCTCCCCTGATTGCTGCTTTGCCAGCAACGTATCAATCTCCTGCTGTCGCGACGGGGTCTTGCAGGCCCGCTGAAAATAGCTCACCAGACCGTCCAGCTCCGCCGCCCTTGCCGGCCCGGGGATCAACAGCTCCTTGCGCGCCAGTGCGGCCAGACGCTCGCCGTCCTCACTGCCATGGAAGTGCATCAACAGCACCTGAGCACTGGAATACCCCCCAGCCCGCAACAGCTCGATCACGTCGCGACAGAGTCGCGCATCGTCGCCCTGACCGTCACACCACTCAAGCGATTCGGGGAGACGCTCCACCAGGCGCGGCTCGTGCACCAGCAGCTGCAGGGTACGGCCCATCAGGCCCAGCGCCGCAGAGGACTTTCTGCGCCGCTGCGGCGACTGGCCCTCTTCAACAGCGGGCTCCATGGCGTCGTCGAAGGGCATCAGCTCGGGCTCTTCGGCAACCACGGGCGCCAGAAGCGCTTCAAAACGCGACTGTTCGACCCCGGTGCGTCGCGACAGCTCTGTCAGCATCAACGACTTGAGCACTCCCTGGGGCATCTTCTCGATGGCCGACAGCACTTGGCTGGCGTAGCGTTCGCGCGACTCCAGCTGCGCCAGGTCACGCCCCTGGGCGGCATGCTCGAACAGAAACTCCGACAGCGGACTGGCACACACCACGCGATCTTCGAACGCACTGGCACCCTCACGCCGCACCAGACTGTCCGGATCCTCGCCCTCGGGCAGGAACAGGAAGCGCGCCTGACGCCCGTCGATCATCTCGGGCAACACGGTTTCCAGCGCCCTGGCCGCCGCCTGACGTCCGGCCTTGTCACCGTCGAAGCAGAACACGACCTCACTGACCAGGCGAAACAGGCGCCGCAGATGATCTGCCGTGGTGGCCGTACCCAGGGTAGCCACCGCATTATGGATGCCGTACTGCGCCAGCGCGACCACATCCATATAGCCTTCGACGATCAACAACCGTTCCAGTTTCGGGCTGGCCTGGCGGGCTTCGTACAAGCCATACAGCTCGCGCCCCTTGTGGAACACGGGGGTCTCGGGAGAGTTCAGGTACTTGGGCTTGGCATCCCCCATGACCCGACCGCCAAACCCCAAGGTCCGCCCGCGAATATCGCGGATCGGGAACACCACTCGATCGCGAAAACGGTCGTAGCTGCGACCACTGTCTTCATGGTGAACCAGCAGGCCATACTCGATCTGCACAGACTCATCGACGCCCTGCCCCCCGAGGTGCCGCTTCAGCGCCTCCCATTGGGCCGGCGCATAGCCAATGCCGAATAGCTCGCGGATCTCGTCTGACACCCCGCGCTGCTCCAGATACTCTCGGGCAACCTGGCCCTCCGGCATCTTGAGCCGCTCGCGAAAGTAGCTGGCAGACATTTCCAGCAGGTTGACGCCTTCCTTGCGCTTTTTTTCTCGCGCCTGGGCTCTGGGATCGTCGGCACCCTCTCTGGGCACCTCCATCCCCAACCTGGAAGCAAGCTGCTCGACCGCTTCCGGGAAGCGTAGCTTGTCGTACTCCATCAAGAAGCGCAGCGCGTTGCCGTGGGCACCACAGCCAAAGCAGTGATAGAACTGCTTGTCCGCGCTGACCGTGAACGATGGGCTCTTTTCCTGATGAAACGGACACAGACCAGAGTGGTTGCGCCCGGCCTTTTTCAGCTTGACGCGCTCACCCACCACCTCGACCACGTCCACGCGCGCGAGGAGGTCATCAATGAAGCGCTGGGGAATCTGGCCGGCCATAGTCTCCTCGACAGGAGCGGTATCCTGAGAAGAACAAGAATCGTCCAGAGGTCTGGACGGAACACCCTCATCGGATGTCAGAAAAACAAGCGGCCACCTCAATGGCGGCCGCTTGGCGTCCTCCTGAATCGAGAGCGGCGAACCACGCTCGACTCAAGTACGGATCAATAGAGCCGTTCGAAACGCTTGCGCTCACGCTGGAGCTTCTTGGCGTGACGCTTTACAGCGGCAGCGGCCTTGCGCTTGCGCTCGGCAGTCGGCTTCTCGTACTGCTCACGACGACGGACTTCAGACAGAACGCCGGCTTTTTCACAGGAACGCTTGAAGCGACGCAGAGCGACGTCAAACGGCTCGTTATCACGTACTTTGACAGAAGGCATTAAGCACTCACCTACCTTAGGTAACTTGAGTTCGGTTTGTACGCACACCTTCAAGGCCAATACCCCACGACACTTCGTTCGACTGCCTTAACTCATACAGGAAGGCAACGCTATCGCGAATGCCATAATCAGCAAGGAAACGAAACAGTGACGGGGGACAGCGAGCCCTGGATGCACGACCCAGTCTTGCAGCGGACAGTATTTTAGTGAGCGAAGCCGAGCCTTGCAAATTCTTTTTGGAAAGATAGCGCCTACCGGCCACCCAGCACGCACTACGATGCGGACGCCACTCTTTCCGTAGGATCAGGCGAAAACAGCGAGTTGCAGGACACAGGTGCGCCCGTGAGATGGCACCACGCTGGCCGCCGCCACACTTTCCCTCGCGCGCCCACTGTCGCAGCCACTCTCAAAACGGCGTAGAATCACGCCCCTTCCCGCTTTTGCTTCCCGAGTCGACCCATGCGAGTACTAGGCATCGAAACCTCCTGCGACGAGACCGGCATCGCGCTCTACGACACCGAGTGCGGTCTGGTGGCCGACGCCCTGCACAGCCAGGTAGCCATGCACGCCGACTATGGCGGCGTGGTGCCGGAGCTGGCTTCCCGCGACCATACTCGACGCCTGCTGCCATTGATCGACCAGGTTCTGGAGCAAGCCGCTATCGGGCGCGAACAGCTGGATGCTATCGCCTACACGGCAGGCCCGGGGCTGGTCGGCGCCCTGATGGTGGGTGCCAGCACCGCTCACGGCATGGCCCGAGCACTCGACATCCCGGTTCTTGGTGTCCATCACATGGAAGGCCACCTGCTGGCCCCCATGCTCGAGGATGAGCCTCCGGCCTTCCCCTTTGTGGCGCTGCTGGTCTCCGGGGGCCACACGCAGTTGGTGGAGGTCGCCGGTATCGGCCAGTACCGCTTGCTGGGCGAGTCCGTGGATGATGCAGCGGGTGAAGCCTTCGACAAGGCAGCCAAGATGCTCGACCTCGACTATCCGGGCGGCCCCCGGGTCGCCGCATTGGCGGAAACCGGTGATCCGGGGCGCTTCCAGTTCCCGCGTCCCATGACCGACAGGCCGGGACTCGACTTCAGCTTTTCGGGATTGAAGACCCACACCCTCACCACCATCCGCCAGCTGGAAAGCGCGGGACAGCTGGATGCACAGGCCCGTGCGGATGTGGCGCGTGCGTTCGAGGAAGCCGTGGCGGACACCCTGGCCATCAAATGTCGCCGTGCGCTCAAGCAGACTGGACTGAAGCGTCTGGTGGTCGCTGGAGGCGTCAGCGCCAATGTCCGCCTGCGCGCTCGGCTTGAAGACGCCACCGCCAAGCAGGGAGCCAAGGTGTACTACCCCCGCGGCCGTTTCTGTACCGATAACGGCGCCATGATCGCCTATGCCGGTGCGCAGCGCTTGCTGGCGGGCGAGCGGGACGTGGTAGGTCAGATGCAGGCCGTGCCGCGCTGGCCGATGGACCAGCTGAGCGCCCCGTGCTGAACGGATCAGCCCCACCAGAGCAGCGATCTACCGTGGCGTCTCGCCATGTCACAGCCGTGGCTCCTTGCCACGGCGCAGTCGATCTATATTGAGCGCATGCCGGGCCAGCACCAGCGCGGCAAACACCAGCACCACCCAGGCAAAGTCGGGGGACAGCCACAGGCTTAGCAACGGTGCCAGGGTGGCACTGGTCAGTGAGGCGACCGCCGCGGTATGCACCCGCCAGGCCAGCAGCCCCCAAATCACGGCACATGACAGCGCGACACCGGGGGTCAGCAGCAGCATCACGCCAAAGGCACTGGCAACAGCCTTGCCGCCGCGAAAGCGATACCAGGCGGGATAGCAGTGCCCCAGCAGCACCCCCAGGCCCACCAGTCCGAGCCCCCAAGGCGTCAGCCCCTGGTGCATGCCCAACAGCAGCACGGGCCAGCCCTTAAGCGCATCGATGGTCAGGGTGGCCAGCGCCAGCACGGGCCCATGCAGCCGCAGCACATTGGAAAACCCCGGATTACATGACCCGCTCAAGCGCGGGTCAGCAAGCCCCGCCACCCGGCATACGGTGATCGCCCCCAACCAGGTTCCACTGAGATAGCCCAGCGCCGTCAGCGGCAGTAATACTTCTATGGTCGGACCCACAACGACTCCTGCGCCATGAGGACGCCTCGGTGCGCACATGGTAGCCCCATGCGCGCGATCATGCTGGCAGCGCCGCTGCACCAGCTACGCCGGGAACCGCGACAGTCTTCTGGTGGTGCCAGACGATTGGCGTCCGGCCAAATCTCCAGGGAAGTACCACGCAGGCCGCCCCCTTTGAAGGACCAGTTTGCCAGCCCGGGCTCGCTGTCGCCATCTGCGGCCTGTTTCGCGACCGCCTGGTCAAGTACAATTGGCCGCCTTGTTCATTCTGCGTTCCCGGCCACGACCGGGACACCACGACCGGGAAACATCATCGATGGATCAGGTGCTGATCGAAGGCCTTGAGCTGGACACCGTCATTGGCGTCTACGACTGGGAGCGCTCTATTACCCAGCGTCTGATAGTGGATCTCACGCTGGCGACGGATATCCGGGCAGCGGCCGCGGATGACGACCTGAGCAAGACGCTCGACTACGACGCCATCAGTCGTCGCATTGGTGTCTTCGCCTCGGAGCATGACTTCCAGCTGGTAGAAACCTTTGCCGAGCGCCTGGCGTCGCTGCTGATGCAGGAATACGGGATCAGCTGGCTGAGAATGACCTTGCGCAAGCCCGGCGCTGTGGCCAATGCCGCCTCGGTAGGCGTGCGCATCGAGCGTGGTACACCAGCGGGAGGACATTGATGCGACTGGTCACCCTGAGCCTGGGCAGCAATATCGAACGGGAGCACCACATCACGGTGTGCCTGGATGCCTTGGCCGACACCTTTGGCCAGTTGGCCGTTTCCCGCGTATTCGAGAGCACACCGGTGGGCTTCGAGGACGGCCGCAATTTCTTCAACCTGGTGGTCGCCCTTCACTGCGACTGGAGCGTCGGCGAGCTGCAAGCCTGGTGCAAACGACTGGAGAGCGCCAACGGCCGCAGCAAGGACAGTCCAAAGTTCAGCCCCCGCACCCTTGATGTCGATATTCTTACCGTCGACTCGCTGACCGGGGAGGTCGACGGCGTGAGCCTGCCACGCGGCGAGATCCTGCACCACGCCTTCGTCCTGTGGCCGATGGCAGAGCTTCTTCCCGACCATCGCCATCCCGTCGTGGGGCGCCGGTATCAGGAGCTCTGGCAAGCGTTCGGCGACGGCAGCCAACAGCTGTGGCCCGTCGAGTTTCACTGGCGCGGAGAAGCGCTACCGCTGCCCTCCCGTTGAAGGGTCAGCGCCCGCCCTGGTGAAAGCACGCCAGGCGACGTCGCCTCAGCTCCTGCCCCAGTTCCGCCCCTTTGAAGCCCTGATCAAGCAGCTCTCGCGGGGCAAGCGAGCGCGCCTGATCGACCCCACGCGCCAACCAGGCCGCCTGCTCGGGCACCTCCATGGCCAGCAACGACAGCAGGGGCGCGACTCGCTCGCTGCGCCGCCAGGCATCGATGCCGTCACACCAGGTCATGGCTATCCTGCTGGCCTCTTCTGAGCCTGCACCGTCGGCCAGCTGCGCCTTGAGCTCACGGGTCAGCGCCAGCTGGTGTCCCAGATCACGATACGGGTTGGGCACCTTCAAGGCCTGTTCAAGCTGGCGACGCTGCTCGGCCGGCAGGGCCTCCACCAGGCGACCCCAGCGCCATACGGGCTGGCCCGCAAGAGCCGAGGGCAATGCGCTCATTCTCTCGCAGGCGCGCTTGAACTCGGCCGCTCCTGGCTGCACCAAGCCAGGCATCAGCCGTGACAGTGCACCGCATGAGTCCAGCGCTTCGAAGTAGCGCCGGGGCTCTGGCTCGCCCAGCGCCTTCTCGGTTTCCACCCAGACGCGCTCAGCCACCAGGTGATCCAGCTCGCCGCTGTCAGCCAGCTGTTTCATCAGCGCTTGCGTACTCTCGGCAATGGTAAACCCGAGGCCGGCGTAGCGAGCGAGAAAGCGCGCTGTGCGCAACACCCTCAGCGGATCTTCGACGAAGGCCTGACTGACATGACGCAAGCGCCGCTGCTGCAGGTCGCGACGCCCGTTGAAAGGGTCCACCAGGTGCCCATCGAGCGACTCGGCCATGGCATTGATCGTCAGGTCGCGCCGCCCAAGGTCCTCCTCCAGGGTGACATCAGGACTTGCATGCACCTCAAAGCCGGTATATCCGTGCCCGGACTTTCGCTCGGTACGGGCAAGGGCATACTCCTCATGGGTACGGGGATGCAGGAACACCGGAAAATCCCGGCCTACCGGCGTGAAACCACGCTCCCGCATCGACGCTGGGGTCTCGCCAACGACCACCCAGTCCGTGTCCTTGACTGGCCATCCCAGCAGCGCGTCACGCACCGCACCCCCCACCCGGTAACGTTCAAGACCGGCACAAGGGTCTGTGCTGCCGTGGTGCTTTCCCGGCATCTCAGGGGCCATGTTCAGCCCTTGCTGACGCGTTCAGGCAGAACGTGCTGCCACTGGGTGAAACCGCCGTCGAGGCTATAGACCTGGGTAAACCCCTGAGCGGCCAGCCAACTCGCCGCCTGCTGGCTGGAATGGCCGTGATAGCACACCACCACCAGCGGAGTATCCTTGGCGGTTTCCGCGACAAGCGGGCCCACGCTGTCATTGTCCAGGTGGCGGCTACCGGGGATATGCCCTTGGGCAAAGCTGCCCGGATCGCGAATATCGACAAGGCAAAGCTCACTGCCCTGATCCAGCCATTGTTGAAGGCGTTCGATGTCGAGGTGCTCGAAGGTCGCCGGTGTCATGCAAAACTCCAGAAGGCAAAAGCAAGAGGCCCATGGGCAACGCCGCACATGAGCGTGGCGGATGCCGCACAACGGGCTTGGTATCGGTTATCGCGTGATCTGCTGGCGGCTCGGAACGCTGATTCGCTCTCCGCTTGCCATATCCAGCGCGGTCAGGCTGCCGCCCCAGACGCAGCCGGTATCCAGGGCCTCTGCCCTCACCCTGCGATCTGGCGCAGTGCCATTGAGCGCCGCCCAATGGCCGAACAGCAGCCACGGATCGTCGTCACGGGGATACTGAAACCAGGGGGAAAATCCCTCAGGGGCACTATCCAGGCCTTCCTTGGCGTCAAAATCGAGACGCCCCTCGGCGTCGATGAAACGCATCCTGGTGAGGGTGTTCACGATGGCCCGGTAGCGATCTACGCCCTCCTGATGGGGCTTGAAGCGTCGCGGCCGGTTGCCATACATCCGCGACAGGAAGTCGCCGGACTGCTCTCCCGTCAGCACCCAGGACACCTCTCCGGCGAGCCCCTCGGCCTGCTCCACCGACCACTGGGGCGGTAGCCCGGCATGGGTCATCACGGCCTCTCCGTCACGCAGCAGCAGCGGCCTGGCCTGGAGCCAGTCGAGCAGCGTATCGCGATCGGGCACTGCCAGAATGTCGTCAAGGGTGTCCTTGCGCTTGAGCGAAGCCCCACCTCGTGCCACCGCCAGCAGATGCAGGTCATGGTTGCCCAGCACCACCTTGGCAGCAGAACCGAGGGCCATGACGTCCCGCAGGCAATCCAGGGATCCGGGCCCGCGATTGACCAGGTCCCCCGCAAGCCACAGCTCATCACGACGCGGATCGAAGCTGAGCGCCTCCAGCAGCTCGACGAACTCCTGATGGCAGCCCTGCAGGTCTCCAATGGCGTATCGGCTCATGCGTCTCCCGCTGTCGTCAGACATTCAATGAATCTGGTTGGGCGTGGCCAGGCGGAACACCGAGATCGGCACCTCGAACGGTCGCTGGCTGGCCGTATCGACGCAGGTGTAGGCGCCTTCCATAAAGCCTACCGGCCCATCGAGTATCGCCCTGCTGGTGTACTGAAATGTCTGGCCAGGACCAATCATCGGCTGCTTGCCGACCACGCCCTTGCCACGCACTTCTTGCACCTGCCCGCTGGTCTGGGTGATCTTCCAGAACCGGGCCATGAGCTGGATATTACCGCTTGAGTGATTGTGAACCGTGACCGTATAGCTGAACACAAAGCGATCTTCCAGCGGCGCAGACTCGTCCTCACGAAAGGCCGGTGTCACGTCAACGCGCACGTCGGGGTGCTCGTTCATGCGGGTGTCTCCTCCCCAGTGTCCTGATCCCCCTGTGTGTCATGATCCGCTGAAGCATTACCTTGCTGCTGGTACACCGCATTGGCGATCGCGACAAACTCTGCCACCTCCAGGGTCTGCGGACGGCGACCAGGATCAATCCCAAGTTCGGCCAGGGCATCGCCATCAATGCGCCCCTTGAGGTTGTTGCGCAGGGTCTTGCGGCGCTGGCCAAAGGCCTCTCGCACGATATCGAACAGCAGCGTCTCATCCTGGGCCGGCGTGACCTTCTGCTGACGCGGGGTCATGCGCACAATGGCAGAGTCTACCTTGGGCCGCGGAACAAACGCCTCAGGGGGAACCACAAACAGTGACTCGACCTCGCAGAAATACTGCGCCAGCACCGACAGTCGGCCACGATCTCCGCCACCAGCGGGAGCGGCCAGACGATCCACCACTTCCTTCTGCAGCATGAAGTGCATGTCCTGAACCGCAGAGCCAGCGCGCAGCAGGTGTGAAATCAGCGGAGTCGATATGTTGTAGGGCAGGTTACCGACAACACGCAGCGGCTGTCCGTCGCCACGCAGCGCCTGGAAATCCATCTTGAGGGCATCGCCCTCATGGATCACGAACGCCGGGTGATTGAAGAACTGCACACGCAGGCCCGGGATCAGGTCGCGGTCCAGCTCGATAACCTCCAGGTGCCCTTCGGTCGCCTCCAGCAATGGCTCGGTCAGCGCTCCCTGACCGGGGCCGATCTCGACCACGCGCTCACCAGGGCGCGCGCCGATGGAGCGAACGATGCGGGAAATGACGCCATGGTCACGCAAGAAGTTTTGACCGAAGCGCTTGCGAGCCCGGTGCGCCGTAGGGCGGGATGACATGCTTGAATCCTTTATGAAACCAAGGGGAGCGCCAAATCAATATAGCGAGCGATGATAGGGCGCTGATGGCCAGAGCGCAAAGGCTGGCCAAGGTCGGGCAGGGGAAAACGGCCAGTTCAGCCCGCCTGGGCCAGGGCCCCCATCTGCTCGGCCAGGCTAATCGCCACTGCCAGGCTCTGCGGGCTGGCCTGCCCGGTCCCTGCCAGGTCAAGAGCCGTGCCGTGATCGACCGAGGTGCGCGCCAGCGGCAACCCTAGCGTGATGTTGGCGGCCTGACCGAACCCTGAATACTTCAGGACAGGTAGACCCTGGTCGTGGTACATCGCGAGCACGGCGTCGACGCCGGCAAGGTGTCGAGGCGTAAACAGCGTATCCGCGGGCAGCGGACCATCGAGGCAGAACCCTTCGGCCCGCAGCCGCTCCAGCGTCGGGGTGATCACCTCTATTTCCTCACGCCCAAGGTGGCCACCCTCTCCCGCGTGGGGGTTCAAGCCACATACGGCGATGCGCGGAGCCTTCACCGCGAAGTAACGGGTCAAGTCCTGCGCCAGGATCCGCAAGACCCGCTCGAGGCTTGCCTGGGACAGGGCGTCGGCCACTTCTCGCAGCGGCAAGTGAGTCGTGGCCAAGGCTACCCTGAGGGGCGTCGGGAGCGTGTCACTGGCTGCCTCCACTCGTCCATGCAAGGCGTGGTCGGTCGCCAGCATCATGACCACCTCCTCTACCCCGCATGCATCGCGCAGGTATTCGGTGTGGCCGGTAAAACCGTCATGACCGCCGTCGCAGATCACGCCCTTGTGCAGGGGCGCGGTGACCATTGCGGCAGCGTTGCCCGCCAGACACTGCGTCACCGCAAGGTCCAGGGTCGCCAGCACATAGTCAGCGTTGGCGGGATCGAGCACCCCGGGAATGCAGCGGGCTTTCATGTCCACCGGCCACACCGCCAGGCGCCCGACCCTTGGGCCCGGATGCGGCTGACCCGGCGCCGTGACGGCCACCTCGATGTCCAGCGCCAGCGCCTCGGCCCGCTCCCTCAACAGCACTGGGTCGCCAATGGCGACCCAGTCAGTGGCATCTGCCGCCGCCAGCATCAACGCGAGCTCCGGGCCAATGCCCGCAGGCTCTCCGGTGGTGACTACGATAGGCGCTTTCACTTGCCGCTCACCTGTTGCGCTTTCACATCCACCTCATTGGCCTCTTCACGACAATGACACCCGCCTGCTGACGCGCCTTCACCCCTGGTTCAGGCGCTTCTCGACGAAGGCTTCGCCGCGAATTTCCTGCATCCACTTCTCCAGCTCATCACCCACCTTACGCTGGAAAATCGCCTGACGTGCCTGGTCGCGGGTAGCACCCACGCCTTCCTGCTGCAGGAAACGCTCGACTTCAGCCTCGGAAATATTGACGCGACTGGATACCTGAGCCTGCTGGACCTTCATGATCAGCATCTCGCGACGGATCTGATCACGCACCTGGGCAAGGCTGGTGCCCTGTGACTCGAGACGATCCGCAAACTGCTCCAGTGTGGCGCCATTCTGGTTGGCCACGGAGCGTACCTGGCGATTGAGCTCGGTCTCGTCGACACTCAGGTTCATGCGCTCGGCCAGCTGCACCTCGATTTCCTCGACAATCATGCGATCGAGAATCTGCTCACGCAGCGCTTGCTCCGGGGGCAGCGCCATGTCGCTGGTGCGCAGGCGTGCCATGGCCTGGTCGACACGTTCGTCCAGGTCCGATGCCATGATGGCGTCTTCATTGACCACAGCAACAATGCGATCCAGCGACTGACGGTAACCGTCCTGGGCATTGGCAGCCACGGTGGTCAGCGCCAGACAGGCGGCCAGCGCCACGGCGGCAAGGGGTCGGCTACGCATAATCTTGCTTCCTCGTTCACTCAGAAATTCGATGCGGCAGGCGTGTTAGAACCCGCCTGCCGCAGGATAGTTCGCAGGAGATACTCAGTTCAGGCCAGGACGATAGCCGGGCACCGCTGACTGGAAGTAGGTGTCGGCCTCGCCACCGAAGCCACCCAGGCCCTTGAGCACGAAGCGCAGGAACAGGCCGCGATCCGTGGTGTCATCCTCGATATTGTTGGCCGTGTCCTCGTCCTCGATCCACTCGCGCCAGACGACCTGCACACCATAGCAGCAGTCGTTCCACTGCACACCCGCCATCTGGTCGAGGGCGCGATCATTGGTGTTGTCGTAGAGGACTCGCCCAATGATGTCGAAACGATCCGTGGCCTTGTAGGCAAACGACAGGTCGTATTCTTCCCTGTTGTAGTTACGGATGTCGTCGGCATCGTCCGCGTTGTCGAAGCCTTCCAGCTGCCAGCGGTAGCCAAGGTTGAGCACGTGGCCTGCATCGGCGCGATAGTGCACCCCGAGACCGGTGCTCTCGGTACGGCTCTTTTCATCGTCGTACAGCCACTGCCAGCGGGTGCTCCAGTTGTCGTTGATCGACCAGTTGATCCGTGTCACCCAGGGGGAACGGTCCCGCGTGGCATCGTAATAGTCGAACGACTCTTCGTCTCTGGGCAAGGTATCCGGGTCGCCAGCCATATCGATGTTGCGGTCCTCGAAGTAGGCTGCCTGGCCCACACCGATGGAGAGGCGCTCACGGCCGCTCTGATCTTCCAGGAAGCGACTTTCCACGCCGTAGGACAGTCGGTTCAGGTCACCGAGCCGGTCACCCCCAGAGAAGCGGTAAGGCGACCACAGCTGCCCCCATGAAAACGACAGCTCTTCAGTGTCGAAGTCGGGGAAGTCGCTCTGGTCCCTTTCCGGCACGTAAGCGTAGTTCAGGCGTGGCTCCAGGGTCTGGCGCCAGTCATCACCACCGAAGGCGAAATCACGTTCGAAGATCAGGCCAGCGTCGATGGTGGTGACCGGCGCCGTCAGCGACGGACTCTCGGTGTTATCGGTGATGCGGTCATCGTAGTCGAGGTCATAGCTGGTGTGCTGCAAGGCCACGCGCGGCTCGAAGAAGCCCCAGCTCGGGTCAAAGCGATAGCCCACCGCAGGCGTCAGGTCGAGGCGTGCCCCCTTGACGTCCTCGCGCAGGGGAATGCGCCGAACCGTGTCCTCGTAGTCGTAGAAGCCGTTCTCATCGCCTTCGATATCACGCCAGAAGTAGGTCGCGTTGGAATTCCACTCCTGGTAGAAGCCAAGGTCCTGGGACCAGCGACCGTTGGCCGTGAGGCTAGGCAGACGGTAGAACGGCTTGTCACCTTCGTCGACCGGATCATCAAGCAACTGATAGCCCTGGGCCTTGGCCTGGAGCGACCAGGTGTCACCCAGATAGTCGATCTGGGCCAGGCGAGGCATGTTGCTGGTATCGGCTTCGCCGAAGGTGCGCCCAAAGTCATCGAAATAGCGGCCATCACTGGCGGCCCCATAGCGCAAGCGATACGGAATCCGCGAACTGAACCGACCGTAATGGCTGTAGTCGAAGTACCAGCGCTCGTCCCCGTTCTCGAGCTCGGTGGTCGAATCGTCATCCCCGGCGGACTTGTCGTCGCCGATGTAGGCGCCCTCGACGGTACCCTGGTCCGAGGGAAACAGGTAACGGAACTCACCGCCCAGCAGCAAGCCGCTGTCCTGAATCCAGCGAGGGGTGATGGTGGCGTCATAGTTGGGCGCCAAGTTCAGATAGTAGGGCTGGGCGTAGTCCACGCCGCCGTCGGACACCCCGATGGTGGGCCAGAGAAAACCGCTCTGTCGGCGTTCATCGATCGGGAAGCGTACCCATGGCCAGTAGAACACCGGCACATCGCCGACTTCCAGGCGGGCATGCTTGGCCGTACCAAAGCCCTGATTGCGGTCCAGCAGAATGTCGTTACCGACCAGCCGCCAGGTGCTGTCACCGGGTTCACAGGTGGTAAAGCTGGCTTCTCGCAAGCGGAACACGTTGTCGCTGACGCGCTCCAGCTGAATGGCATCGCCGCGCAGGCGCGCCTCGTGGGCCACGTAATGGGCTGAGTCGATGGTCGCCTGATCGCTGTCCAGCGACACCTGGGCGCTGTCTCCACGTACCAGCAGGCCCTTGTCACGCAGGGTCAGGGGACCACTGGCATTGGCCAGGTCGCGCTCCGGTGGCACCTGGACGCGGGTGGCCTCCAGCTGGGTGTCGCCCTTGCGCAGGATAACCTCGCCATCCAGCACGGTATCGCCATCCGTGCCGTAATTGGCGGTGTTGGATTCGCTGTTGACCTGACCATCAATGGCCGGCGCAGGCAGTCGGTAGTCTGGCTCGACATAGTAGCCTCGACACACGGTCCCCGCGGGACGATCATCGCCCCAGGGCTGCCAATCCAGTTGGCCTGCCGGCAGGGAATCAGGGGGAGCCGCCCACAGGGGCGACGACACCAGACTAGTGGTGGCGAGGCCCGCCAGGGCCGTCCATGCGTATCGCTTGGCCATGTTGCACGCTGTCCTCGACGGGGTGAATCGGTATTATACAGGCCGCGGCCGGCCTGTAACGCCGATCTGCTCCAGCAGGAGTTGCGCCACAGCCGCCCATGATCCATGCACAGCATGCGGTGAGGCCAACGGAGCGTCAACCGACTTTGCCAACCGTCGCCCTTCCGCTATCAGGAGTTCTCTCAGCAATGTCCCAGGCCGAATGCCCCAGCCGACTCGAGCAACTGCGCCATTGGGCACACTCCCAGCACCCGCACGACCCTGGCGCAGGCCAACTGGTCCTGGCAGCCGGTGACGCCAGCTTTCGCCGCTACTATCGTCTGACCTTGAACGATGGCCAGACGCGCATACTGATGGACGCGCCCCCGCCTCAGGAAGACGTCGCCCCCTTTGTCGATATCGCCCGTCGCTGGCGCTCCGCGGGACTGCCTGCCCCAGCCATCCATGCTGTCGACCCCCAGCAAGGATTCGTCGAGCTGGAAGATCTCGGCGACGAGCCGCTGCAGCTCGCTCTCGAACACGCCGATTCAGCCGCCACGCGCAGCCACTTCGACGCTGCCATCACCCTGCTCGAGCGACTGCAACAGCTGGCGCCTGACGGGCTACCGCCTTATGACGAGGCGACCCTGGCACGAGAACTGGACCTGTTTCCCGAATGGTGTACCGGTCGATGGCTTGAGCAGGACACCGACATCCCTGGCTGGCAGGCGCTGCGCCATGCCCTGATCCGCGAAGCGCTGGTGCAACCCGTGGTCACGGTGCACCGAGACTTCGATGCCATGAATCTGATGCGCCACGCGGATGCGCTGTGGCTGATCGACTTTCAGGATGCGCTCGCGGGCCCCATCACCTATGACCTGATCTCACTGCTGCATGGCCGCTATCGACGCTTCGATGCAGCACAACGCCGACAGTGGTGCGACGGCTTTTGCGACAGGGCCATCGCCGATGGCCGCCTCACTGACAAGGTCGACCACGACACCTTCTGGCGCTGGACCAATGCCATGGCCGCCCAACGCTCGCTCAAGGTGCTGGGCATTTTCTGTCGGCTTACCCTGAGGGACGGGCGTGACGGCTATCTACAGCGTCTGCCGCACTTCCTTGATCACCTTCAGGACAGCTTGGTGGAACTCGAAGGCCTGGAAGGCCAGGCCGACTTCCTGGCATGGACCCAGCAAAGGCTGCGCTCGCAGCTGTCAGACCGGCTGCAAGGAAGCGCATCATGAAAGCCATGATCCTGGCCGCGGGCTTGGGCAAGCGCATGCGTCCGCTGACCGACCACTGCCCCAAACCGCTGCTTCCCGTGGCGGGCGAACCATTGATCGGCCATCACCTCAAGCGGCTTGCCGCCGTGGGCATTCGCGATGTGGTGATCAATGTCAGCTACCGGGCTGACCAGATCGTGGAGGCGCTCGGCGATGGTACCGATTACGGCGTATCGATTGCCTTCAGCCATGAGTCACAGCCATTGGAAACCGCCGGAGGCATTGCCAAGGCGCGACCCCTGCTGGGTGAGGCGCCCTTTCTGCTGATCAGTGCGGATGCCTTCTGCGATATCGACCCCGCCACCCTGTCCTTGGCAGAGGGTGATCTCGCCCATCTGGTGATGGTCAATAATCCGCCGCATCACCCACAGGGGGATTTTCAGCTGACAGCCGCCGGCAGAGTGCAGGCAACGGGAGCGCCACGCCTGACCTATTCGGGCATCGCGCTCATCGATCCGCGACTGGTGAACGAGCTACCCGAGCCCTGTTATCCTGTGGCACCACTGCTTCGTCAGGCCATGGCAAGTGACCGGGTAGCCGGCACCCATCACCATGGCGAATGGGTCGATGTGGGCACACCGGAACGCCTCGAGGCGCTCAATCAGCGCTTGAGCTCCGGCCATCGCTCAAGCCGACCCTAGGGTTGTCAATCAGAGGGTTGTCACTCATAGGGTTGTCAACCACAGGGTCGGCCGCAACCGACGACACATGATGTTCCCTGCGCACCTTGGCGGTGCGCACCGACAGCAAAACAGAAGGAAGTCCCATGAAAGCCAGCGTCAAATGGACCAGCGGTCGCCAGTTCGTGGCCGAATCCGGTAGCGGCCACAGCGTGGTCATCGACGGACCGCCCGATCACGGTGGTCGCAACACCGGCCCGCGCCCGATGGAGATGCTGTTGATGGGCATGGGAGCCTGCACCTCATTCGACGTGCTGGAAATCCTCGAGAAATCTCGCGCACCGGTGGAAGACTGCGTGGCCGAGATCGACGCAGAACGTGCCGACAGCGTGCCCTCGGTGTTCACCAAGATTCACGTCCATTTCACCGTGACAGGCAAGGGACTGAAAGAAAAGCAGGTGCAGCGCGCCGTCGAACTGTCCGCCGACAAGTACTGCAGCGCCTCCATCATGCTGGCCAAGGGAGGCGTCGAAGTCACCCACTCGTACAGCATTGTGGAGTCGTGATCCGGCCTACTTTCTCTATCGCGAAAGCGCCCAACGGGCCTTGGTGAGAAGCGATAGAGAAGGGTGCTAGAGCACCAAAGCGCCAACGCATCAGAGCGCAGCAAGAAAACGGCCGCCGAACACGGCAATGCCCCGCCTCAAGCGGGGCATTCCGACCACGGCCATACAGCCTGATACAGCCTGACAGCGCCCCACGACACGCTGCGGACAACAACACCCCAGCGAGTGCTGGTGGGAGTTAGAAGCGATAGACACTCTTGGTCATGACCTTGGACATCAAGGTCATACCGGCTTTTACCGGCCCAGGAAAGCGCGCACCGCCTGCCTCAAGCGCCTGCTGGGCATGATGCGCTTCATCGATTGCCATCTGCCGCAGGACAGCGCGGGAGCGACGATCCCCCTCCGGCAACGTTTCCAGATGCTCGTCCAGATGCTTGCCCACCTGCTCCTCGGTCGCGGCCACGAAACCGAGACTGACACGATCACCAATGGCACCCGCCAATGCTCCCATGCCGAAAGATGCCGCGTAGAACAGCGGGTTGAGCCGACTGGTATCGGCATTCAGCTCGCGCAGGCGATCCTCGCACCAGGCAAGATGGTCGATTTCTTCCTGGGCCGCCTCTTCCATCTGGCCACGCACTTCCGGCAGCTTGGCCGTGAGACCCTGGCCCTGATAGAGAGCCTGAGCACACACTTCACCGGTGTGATTGATCCGCATCAGACCGGCCGCATGGTGGCGATCTTCGTGGCTCATCTCGCCGTCATCAACGCTGCTGTCTGCAGGCGTCGGACGTGAGGCTCGGGCCGCACCCGGCACCAGCGTGCGCAGCACATTATCGAACTGATGAATGGCGCGATCAGCGGGGGAAAGAGAGCGTGGCATACCTGCATCCTTGGGCGGCGGTAGGAAAGTCGAGTCGCTGAGGCACTATTCTACGCCAGCCCGAGCTCTACGCCAGCCCGAGCTCTACGCCAGCCTGAGCTCGAATTAAACCACTGCGCTATCCGCCCAGACATTGGCGGCGCCCCGCGCACGAAGGCGAGCGGCGCACGAAGGCGAGCGGCGCAACGAGCGGCGCCGTCCGGGTCATACCCACCGGACGGCGCCATGGAATGCACGGATGCGTCGATCGCTTGAGATGCCGGAAGAGTCTCCGTCAAGCGCCAGCTAGCCAGCCGGCCAAGTGAAGCGTCGACCGCCCATCACGTGCATATGAATATGATAGACCGTCTGTCCGCCGTCTTCATTGCAATTCATGACCACTCTGAAGCCGTCTTCGGCGAAGCCCTGCTCCTTGGCCAGGCGCGAGGCGATAAACGGCAATCTTCCCACTAGCGCAAGGTCATCCTCGCTGATGTCGTTCAAGGTGGCGATATGCTTTTTGGGAATGACCAGCATATGGGTCGGCGCCTTCGGATCGATATCGTTAAAGGCCAGAACCTGGTCATCCTCGTAGACGATATCAGCGGGAATCTCGCGATTGATGATCTTGCAGAACAGGCAATCCATGGCGGGCTCCGTGGGTGCTCATGACAACAGAGATAGAGTGCCGAGGTTACCGGGCATTATCCTCGCTGTCAGTCTTCCTGTGATCGACGGCTGACCCACGCCGTATGGGGATCGTTCCCAGCCCGCTTGCTGTGCAACGTTGAGCTTTGCGCCCAGGGCTCGCACGCGCCTCGCCCATCGTGGTTGCTGCTGTGATACAACCTACACATTCGATACTTCTTTGGAGTACCGCCGCACATGCATCATGCCGCCTTGCTGCTGATACTGCTGGTCCTCGTGACATTCGCGCTGCTGTCACGGCGCATTTCCGCGTCGCTGATCAGCCTGCCCATGGTGTTCATGACCACCGGCATGGTGCTCGGAATGATGACGCCCGACTTGGTCCCGGTGCACATCCAGCAGGAGCTGACCCAGGTGATCGCCGAGATCACGCTGATCATTGTGCTGTTTGCCGACGCATCGGTGGTCAAGCTGAAGTCGCTGCGCAAGGATCTGTCGATTCCCCTGCGCATGCTGTTGATCGGCATGCCTCTGACCGTGCTGCTGGGTACCCTGATGGCAAAGTGGGTATCCCCCGAGGCCGCCTGGGCCACCGCCATGCTGGTCGCTGCCATCCTTACTCCTACTGACGCCGCGCTGGGCCAGGCGGTCGTGTCGAGCCCCAGCGTGCCTGAGCGCATTCGGCAATCGATCAATGTCGAAAGCGGACTCAACGATGGCCTGGCGGTGCCGGTCATTCTGGCATCTGCCCTGATGGCAGCAGCGGCCACCGGGACAGACGTCGCCCATGCGCCAGACAACCTGCTGACCTTTGCCCTGCTGCAGCTGACGCTGGGCCCCCTGGTCGGCGTCCTCTTCGGCTGGGGGTTCGCGCGCATGCTCGACGCGGCCATTGATCGGGGAACCGTCACCGTGGTCTACCAGGGCATTCTGTTTCTGGCGGTGGCGTTCCTGACCTACCTGACCGCTGAGTCCGTGGGAGGCAACGGGTTTATCGCCGTGTTCCTGGGTGGACTGACCTTCGGCAACCTGCTGCGCCACGAGACCACCTTCATCGAAGAGTTCATGGAAAGTGAGGGGCAACTGCTGACCATCGCCACCTTCCTGATCTTTGGTGCGGTGATGGTACCGCTGGCGTTCTCTCACGCCTCGTGGAAGACCGTGACACTGGCCCTGATGTACCTGACGGTCATCCGCATGCTGCCCATCTGGGTGTCGTTGACGGGTCTGGGGCTGTCGACTTATGAAAAGACCTTCCTCGGCTGGTTCGGCCCCAGGGGACTCGCCAGCATTCTGTTCGCCTTGCACGTCTACACCGAGTACCCGATTCCCGGCAGCAACGAAATCCTGGCCTGCGTGGTGTTGACGGTGATGATCTCGGTGGTGCTGCATGGCGTCAGCGCACAACCCATGGCGAAACGCTTTGCCAGGGGACGTGCTGCGAGCTCTCCATCGTCGGAGAAACCACATTGAGAGTGGCGGTGAGAGCGGCGGTGAGAGTGGCGGTGAGAGCGGCGGCCATCAACGCATCCCCACTCCCCCCCAGAGGGTGCCCTGACACATCTCGCCTGCTGGCGACGGAGGTCATGACAGCCGGTCTGACTCACTGCTGTCCGGCGACGCGCTCAAGGGTGCTATCGAGCAGGTCGAACACCTCGGGGCTGGTACACTGGGCGACGTTGAAGCGAAGATAGCGACTGGCCTTGCCATCAGCACTGAAGACCTCTCCAGGCGCCAGCACCAGGCCCACGTTCAGGGCTTCCCGCGCGACCTCCTTGGCCAGCAGCCCGCTGGGCAGGCTCGCCCAGACAAACATCCCACCCGCTGGCTCGATCCACGGCTCAAGGCCTGACGACCTGAGCCGCAGGTTCACTCGCCCCATGGCGTCGCCCAGGCGCGCCCTGAGCAGGTTGAGGTGGCGTCGGTACGCCCCTTCTCTGACCAACTGCAGCACCAACTCCGCAGACAGAGCGCTGGCACCAAAGGAGGTGGCAAGCTTGAGGTCCACGAGTTCTTCGATCCACTCGCCGCGTGCCGCGATGTAACCGCAGCGCACCGAGGCCGACAGGGTCTTGGAAAAACTGCCCACCTGAAGCACCCGGTCCAGTCCATCCAGCGCCGCCAGCCGAGGCGCCTGCTGAATGTCGAAGTCGGCAAAGATATCGTCTTCGATGATCAACAGATCATGCTGTTCGGCCAGGCGCAGGACGCGATGGGCCACCGCCAGCGTAAGGCCGGCGCCGGTGGGGTTATGCAGCCCGGAGTTGGTGATATAAAGACGTGGTCGGTGCTGCTCGAGGGCGTGGCCAAGGTGGACCAGATCTGGCCCCGACGGGGTGAAGGGAACTCCGATCACGGTGACGCGATGGGCCCGCAGCATGGCATGAAAGTTGAAGTAGCAGGGATCATCCACCACCACACAGTCACCCGGCTCCAGCAAGAAACGACAGAGCAGGTCAATCGCTTGAGTGCCCGACTCCGCCAGCATGATCTGCTGTGGTGACGCCTCCACCCCGCGTTCCGCCAGGCGGCGCGACAGCACCTGCCGCAATGCCCCCAGGCCTTGGGGCGGAGCATAGTCGGTCAGCGTCGGCAGGGCGCAGGAGCGGCGAGCCAACTGCCTCAAGCCTCGCCGTATATCATCATGCGGCATCCATTCTGCCGGCAGCCAGCCACAGCCTGGCCGCCAGCGGGCCTGATCGCTTTCGAGCGCTTGCCGGGTCAGCCATAGCGGATCGACTTCACGGGCACGGGGAGGACCGAGCTCGGCCAGGGAGAGTGGTGGAAGACGATCCCCCACGAAGAATCCCGCCCCGGGACGAGAGTGAATGGCGCCCTCGCTGACCAGACGGTCGTAGGCGTCGACCACGGTAGAACGCGAAATCGACAGCGACTCAGCCAACGCCCTGATCGATGGCAGTCGAGCCCCTGGAGCCAGCTGACGCTGCGCCATCCGCCGATGCACCAGGGCCACCACTTGCTCTACCAGAGGAACGGCCGACCGGCGGTCAATATCGGACAGGTGCATCCTTCCCCCTCGACATAGCAAGATGCGTAGTGCAGACCAACGCCATCGGATCGATCCTCTGGGCGATCATTTCAGTCGACACGGCGGCGCACTGTATTGGTCACCGCACCATAACAGTTTTCCCAAACTGTACTGAACTGTATCTCGATACCGCCGACGCTCCAGCCCAACCTAAGCAGATCATTTCGGCACGGAGCCTCACGCATGTCTTCCCCCCACCTTGGATGGGCCTACGGCTTTCTTGGAATGGCCATCTTCAGCGGCTCGCTGCCGGCAACGCGCATCGCCGTAGGTGCCTTCGATCCCCTGTTCCTCACCTTCGCCAGGGCTAGCATCGCCGGTGCGGTAGCGCTGATGCTGCTGCTCTGCATCGGCGGACGTCGCCCAGCATTTGGCGAACTGGCCTCGCTCGCGCTGATCTCGGGCTGCGTGGTGGTCGGGTTTCCGCTGTTGACCGCGCTGGCTCTCGAACAGGTCAACGCCGCTCACTCTCTGGTCTTCATCGGCCTGCTGCCGATGGCCACTGCCCTGTTCGGTGTGCTGCGCGCAGGCGATAGGCCACGCCCGGTGTTCTGGCTGTTTTCCCTCTGCGGCGGCGGCGTCATTACCCTGTTTGCCCTGAGCCAGCATGGCTATGGCAACAGGTCGGGAGATCTGCTCATGGTAGGCGCTGTGCTGGTCTGCGGGCTGGGCTATGCAGAAGGCGCACGTCTATCGAGACGCCTGTCTGGCTGGCGCGTCATTTGCTGGGCGCTGGTTCTCGCACTTCCCGTCATGCTGGCGCTGACAGGACTGTCTCGCCCGTCATCCTTTGCGAATATCGACATCGCTGCCTGGGCGGCCATGGGCTATGTGTCGCTGTTCAGCATGCTGATTGGCTTTGTCTTCTGGTACCAGGGGCTGGCTCAGGGTGGCGTCGCCGCCGTCGGACAGTTGCAGCTGCTGCAACCCTTTCTGGGACTGGGGCTAGCCGCCTGGTGGCTGCACGAAAGCATCAGCCTGATGATGCTGGTCACCTGTGCCATCGTGGTGCTGTGTGTCGCGGGGGCCAAGCGCTACGCGGCCCCCCTGGCGGCACGATGAACGCCGTGGTGAGGTGATTCAGCGAAAGCGACGCTGCGCCAGCAAATGGCGTACCAGTGGCCCCAGGATCAACTCCATCGCCAGAGACAAGCGCGAACCAGGCACGACCAGGGTATGAGGGCGACTCATGAAGGCATCCTGAATCATCGCCAACAGATAGGGAAAGTCCACCGTGGCGGGATCACGAAAGCGGATCACCACGAAGGACTCGGCATCGGTAGGAATGTCCTGCACCTCGAAGGGGTTCGAGGTATCCACCGTGGGCACCCGCTGAAAGTTGATATGGGTGCGCGAGAACTGGGGCAGAATATAGCGAACGTAGTCGTCCATGCGCCCAAGAATGGTGTCGATGACCGCTTCCTGGGTGTATCCCCGAGCATGCATGTCCCGATCAATCTTCTGAATCCACTCAAGGTTCATGGTCGGGGCAACGCCTACCAGCAGGTCGACATGCCGAGCGATATCCACCTCACTGGTCACCAGGCCACCATGCAGGCCTTCATAGAACAGCAGGTCGGTGCCCGTCGGTAGCGGCTGCCACTCGGTAAAGGTGCCGACCTGATAGCCAGCCTCGATCATCTTCTTGTCTTCGGCATGGATGTAATGGCGGAATGTACCCGAGCCACTATCCCCGTACTCCTGAAACAGCGTTTCCAGACGATCGAGCAAGTTGGCTTCGACGGCAAAGTGGGACAGCTCATCCTTGCGCTCGGGCTCCTCGCGGAAGATTCGCGCCAGCTCCTGCCGGGTATAGCGATGAAAGGCATCACCGTCGACGAAGGCCGCATGCACGTCTTCGCGCGCAAACATGCGTTCAAAGGTCCTCTTGACGGTCGTGGTACCCGCCCCGGATGAACCGGTGACCGCGATGACCGGATACTCCCTCGACATCAGCGCACCCTCTCCAGCGCAGCATGCACAGCATCGGGCACCGCCACCGGACGAGCCGCCTGGGGATCCACCACCATCAAGTTGATGCGGGCGGTCGCCACAATGCGCTCGTCACGCTCTCGGCGAATCCGGTGGTAGACCGTGATGGCCTTGCGTCCCGGCGCCGGAATCGCCGTGTCGATAACCAGGGCATCCGGCCAATGGGCTTCCGCCTGATACTGGATGGCCAAGTCCGCCGCCACGCTGGGGTAGCCCCCCAGGTCGCCCTCGTGCAGGCCAAGTTCGGCCAGGGCGGCTGCCCTGGCCTCGTGCATCAGCGAAATCACCGCATCATGGCCAAGATGTTGGCCGTAGTTCATGTCGGTGATGCGCACCGTCAGCGGGTAGCGATGCACGATCGACTGCTCGGGGAAGTCGAGTTTCACACGTTCCATGCTCGCTCCTTGGAAATTGTTATTGGCCTGGCCACGGGGCGAGTCGGGCATGTTGCCCCATCAGCCCTGGCGAGCCATGGCGCGGTGGGCAATATCGGTTCGCCAGAACGCCCCATCGAATCCGACGCGATCCACGCCGCGGTAGGCAAGCTCGCGCGCAGCCGCAAGGTCATCACCCAGCGCCGTCACGCACAGCACCCGCCCGCCAGACGTTACCACCTGACCGTCGCTGTCTGCGGTACCCGCGTGGAAAACCTTGAGCCCCAGCGCCTCGGCCTCATCACAGCCAGTAATCGCATCGCCCTTGCGGTAGCCTGCCGGATAGCCCTCGGCGGCCATGACCACACCAATGGCAGGACGCGGGTCCCACTGACACTCATGACCGTCAAGGCGTCCCGTGGCACCCGCCAGGCACAGCTCGGCCAGGTCACTGTTGAGGCGCATCATGATCGGCTGTGTCTCAGGATCACCGAAACGGCAGTTGTATTCGATGACCTTGGGTTCACCGGCTTCGCTGATCATCAGACCTGCATACAAGAACCCGGTGTAAGGGTGCCCTTCTGCGGCCATGCCTTGCACCGTAGGACGAATGACCTCATCCATGATGCGCGCATAGACCTCATCGGTGACCACCGGTGCGGGGGAGTAAGCCCCCATGCCGCCAGTGTTGGGGCCAGTATCCCCATTGCCAACCCGCTTGTGGTCCTGACTGGTGGCCATGGGCACGATGGCGTCGCCATCCACCATCACGATAAAGCTGGCTTCCTCGCCTTCGAGAAACTCCTCGATCACCACCCGTGCACCAGCGTCGCCAAAGGCGTTGGCTTCCAGCATATCGCGGATGGCGGCCTCGGCTTCTGCCTCGCTCATGGCCACGATGACGCCCTTGCCGGCCGCCAGCCCGTCGGCCTTGATCACGATAGGAGCGCCCTGCTCTCGCAGATAGGTCAGGGCCGGCTCGACCTCGGTAAAGGTACTGTAGGCGGCGGTGGGAATGGCGTGGCGTGCCAGAAAGTCCTTGGTGAAGGACTTCGACCCCTCGAGCTGGGCAGCGCCCTGGGTCGGGCCAAAAATCGCTAGCCCTGCCGCGCGGAAGCGATCGACGACGCCCTCCACCAGCGGTGCTTCGGGGCCTACGATGGTGAGATCAATGCCTTCGCCTTGGGCAAAGGCAACCAGGCCATCAAGATCAGCCACGCCGATATCGACGTTGGTCAGGCCTGCCTCGCGGGCGGTACCCGCATTACCTGGCGCGACGAATACCGCAGAAACGCTGGCCGACTGAGCCACTTTCCAGGCCAGCGCGTGTTCGCGGCCACCGCCGCCGATGATCAGGACCTTCATCCGCTCAACCACCTATCATGTACCAAATGAGGCGGCATTATGGCAGAAAAAGGCCCGGCCCGCGCGATAACGTGCGGCACTGCCGCCCCCCGCTGGACGACTCAGGACGATCGTTCGTCGTCATCCGAACGGGTGGTACCTCCTTGACTGATGGTGTTCTGCCAGAAGCGCATATTCTCTTCCGCCAACTCCCGCATCAGCTCCATCGGGGAATGGCGCATGGCCTGCTGCCACTGATCCTGCATCTTCTTCTGCTGTTCCATCATCAGCCGCGTGCCCTGTTCCAGATAGCGCGCCAGCGGCAGCGGCTGGGACATGGCGTACACCCGAATCAGCTGCTGCAGCAGGTCATTGGAGAAGACCTCGGCGTCGCTGTCAGCCTGTTCCTGTTCGATGATGATCGACAACAGAATGGTACGTGTCAGGTCTTCGCCACTCTTGGCGTCCTCGACACGGAAGGGCACTTCTTCGAGAATCAGACTGCGCAGATCCTCGAGGGTCACATAGCGGCTCTGTTCGGTATCATAGAGCCGGCGATTGGCATACTTGCGAATCACACGCACGGCGCTGCTCCTTACATTCTGTGGGAAGCCACCTGACCGCCATCACGGTCATTCGGCTTCGTTCGCATCCATTTTGCACCGCGACACCGCCCTTGCAAGACAAACCGGCATTCGAGGCTCCATGAACCTGATTCTTCTCACCCAGGACGACGTCAATGACTCACGGCTGGCCAGGGTCCGCGACCCCAGACGCCTGGCACACCTGCGTCAGGTTCACCGCGCCCAGCAAGGTGACGTCATGACCCTCGGGATAGAGAATGGCCCGCTTGGTCGTGGAACGCTGCTTTCGTTGGACGAAGATGAAGCTTGCTTCGACGTAACAGGCCTGGACCAGGCACCTCCCGAGGCGCTGCCGGTGCATCTGGTGCTGGCCCTGCCTCGCCCACGCATGCTGGCAAGAAGCATAGAGCATGCCACTGCGCTGGGGGTGAAGCACATCACGCTGCTGCATAGCCGGCGCGTGGAAAAAAGCTACTGGCAGTCGCCGGAACTCGATCCGGCTAAGATTCACCAGCACCTGGTGCTGGGATTGGAGCAAGCGCGTGATACTCGCATGCCCACGGTGGATACGGCGCGCGGCTTCCGTCCATTTGTCGAGGACCGGCTACCGACTCTGCTAGAGGGGCGGCGCGGCCTGCTGGCTCATCCAGGCATGCCGCAGGCATGCCCTCGAGGCATCGATGATCCGGTGGTGCTGTTGATTGGCCCCGAAGGTGGTTTCATCGACTGGGAGGTGGAGCAAATGCTGGCCGCCGGATGTGAGGGCATTCACCTGGGACAACGCATCCTCAGGGTGGAAACCGCCGTGACTGCCCTGCTGGCGCGACTGTTCTAGTGGGCCGGCCCAGGTGTGAGCACACCCTGAGCCACCACCGCTGACGCCGGAATGACGGACCCTGGCAAAGCACACAGGCATGGCAGCGGCAGCCGCCATGCCGTGACGTACTGACCAGCAGACGGCGATCATTCAGCGTCAGCGTCCTGGTCCTCTGCGTCCTGGTCGTCGGTCTCTTCGGCCCTGCGATTGGTGCCGAACTCCCCTTCCCCATCGTGCTCGATCACCGGTGAATTCTCGTCACAGGTCGGCGCGATCAGGAAGGTTTCTCGCACATCGAGAAGGCCGAGCTCACCGATGGTGCGACGTCCCAGCAGCATCGGATAGTTCATTTCCTCGCGATTGCGCAGGCTGAACTGCTCTTCGTGAATGGTATCGCCCATGCACACCTTCATCAGCACGACCAGACGTTCGTCCCGGCCGCCGGCCCCACGTACCGTCATGTCACGATACAAAGGCCGCTCGAGCTCCTTCTTGAAGGTCTCGCCTGTCTCTTCATCTTCCAGCTCGAGCGCAAACCGTACCCAAGGCTCACCGTCCTTGTCGAAACGCTCGATATCTCGCGCATCCAGCGAGGATGTCAGCGCACCGCTGTCCAGCTTGGCCTTGACCTCCACGTCCCAGGGCTCCAGCGTCGCCTTCTCCACCCAACCAAAGACATCGGGTCCGTCATCAGCCAGGGCGGCGTTCATCGGCATCAAGGTCAACGGTAGCGCTGCCAGCGCCACGGCACGTATCCGGCTGACACACCAGCGTTCAAGCGGTTCCTTCATCCTGCAATTCTCCCTGTGATGCGGCGCTGTCAGCCAGCGCCAATGTGCCGGGTGCCCAAACCGTCGCTTGGGCACGTCTGAAGAGGATCAGCGATTCAGCTGTTCGAGCAGGCGCAGGGTGGCAAAGCCATCCGGAACCAGCCCCTGATCACGCTGCCAGGCTCGCAGACCCGCGCGAGTATTGGGACCCATGATGCCGTCAGGGGTTCCCACCCCGTACCCCAGAGCCTGCAGCCGTGCCTGCAGCTGGCGCACTTGGGTGCGACTCAGGGGCTGCTCGTCCCTCGGCCATCCTCCCTGAATGCCAGGCCGGCCTGCGATGCGCTCGCTGAGTGAGGCAACCGCAAGGGCATAGCTGGTGGCATTGTTGTAGCGAAGGATGGCACGGAAATTGGGACCCACCAGGAAGGCCGGGCCGCGGGCACCCGCGGGGGTAATCACCGAGGCCTCGGCAAAGGCAGGCAACTCGCCACCACCGAACCGGCGCACCCCTTGCTGGCCCCACTCAGCGGCACTCTTGCGGGTGTCGAGCTCAGTCTGGGCGTAGTCGAAGCCAGCAGGCAGCTCGACCTCCACGCCCCAGGGCTGGCCGGGCTGCCATCCGGCACGATTCAGATAGTTGGCGGTAGACGCCATGACGTCTGGAATGCTGGCCCAGATATCCCGGCGACCGTCCCCATCGCCGTCCTTGGCATAGGACACAAAGCTCGACGGGATAAACTGCGTATGTCCCATGGCTCCCGCCCAGGACCCTTTCATGCGCTGGGGCGTGATATCCCCGGCCTGGATGATCTTCAGCGCGGCCAGCAGCTCCCCGCGGGCAAAGTCTCGACGGCGACCGTCGTAAGCCAGTGTGGCCAACGCTTCCAGAGTGGAGAAATCACCAAAATTCTGGCCGTAGTTGCTTTCTATGCCCCAGATAGCCGTCAGCACTTCCACCGGCACGCCATAGCTTGACTGGGCACGATCCGCTGCACTGCGGTTGGCTGCCAACTTGTCACGCCCTTGGGTCACCCGCGCGTTTGACACGGCGGTATCAAGATATTGCCAGACCGGACGCACGAACTCGGGCTGCGAGCCGTCGAGCTCAATCACCCTGGGACGGTAACGCACGCCATCCAGGGCCCGCGCCAGTGTGTCTTCGCTGATACCTTCACTACGAGCCTGGCGACGGAAGTCGGCGAGCCACTGGTCGAAGGTACGACCGTCATGATCGTCAGCACTGGCGTCCTTGGCGGCGGGCGTTGCCGCGTCGCTGTCAGAGCTGGCACTCTCTGTCTCCGAGGCAGCAGGGCTGGCAGGTCCACTCTCTGGGGCGGCAGACGTCGTCTGGCAGCCGACCAAGGCGATAAGAAGAAAGGCGGGAAGCAGTCGCGTCGACATGTTGAAGGCAATCCTTGGCAATCAATGTGCAGGCATGATGACCCACTCCCCGCTGCGGCGCTAGATGCAAACGGAGGGAATCGGCGTCGACCACAGGAGGGGGCTGGGGCTGTCCTTCGATACCACCATGTCACCGCACTTCCCGCCCTTTCGTCCTGCCAGCGCATGGCTCTGATCGCTGCGAACTGAGACGCCGATGGACCTTCTTCTTGTCCTCATGACACCCCCTGTCGCCGTTCAGGCTCGTCCTTCTCGAGCCAGTGTTGGACGTATCGCAACTCGGGGTCGTAACGCCGGACCTGATCATCCATGTCGAAGACCTTGGGCCGAGTGTCACGCCCCACGCCCGCGATGTACTTCCAGTTACCCCAATTACTGGCCACGTCATAATCCATCAGACAGTGCTCGAACCAGGCGGCTCCATGACGCCAATCTCCGCACAGATCGTGCACCAGATAGCTGGCCGCCCACTGACGCGCACGGTTGGATATCCAGCCACAATCGCGCAGTTCCTTCATGGCCGCATCCACCGCCGGCTGCCCCGTCTCTCCCTGCTGCCAGCGTGTGAACGCCTGTCCTGGCGATGGCGCCCGCTTGCCAAACAGTGCGCTCCCCTCCTGCCACGCCGCCCAGTGGAAGTATTCTCGCCATAGCAGCTCGCGATAGAAGTGCTTCGTCGAGGCATTGGCCCCGTGCTCCTGCTCCCAACGCGTCAGCGCGCCCAGCACCTGGGTGGCAGAGATACACCCCGTGGCCAACCAAGCCGACAGGCGTGACGAGAAGTCCGGCCCCACCAACCCGTTACGGGTGTCTTGATAGACACCGATCGCTTGCTGCTTCCAGAAATACTCATCAAGGCGGTCAAGTCCACTCGCTGCGCCGCCCGCATAGCCAAGGCCCAACGGGTCAGGGTGATCATCGAGCGCCGCTGCCGCCGGCGAAAGACGCTGCAGCGACGGCAGCCCGCGAGGCGCCCGATCGGGCCAGGCGGGCTGAGTGGCTGCCGCTGGCAGTGCCTTAGCAGATGGCTTGGCCTCGCCCAGCTTGCGCTTGAACGCGGACCAGCTGCCCGGAACCTCCTCCACTGCAATAGGCAAGGTTGCATGCGCCCAGAGCGTGGCGGTACTGAACGTGTCGAGCCGACAACCAGGATGCAATAGCTGTGACAGGCGCTGCACCTGTTGCTGCTCTTCGCTACCGGGATGCTCACCCACACGCACTGCCGAGGCGCCGATACGCTCGGCCAGGTTTGCCACCAGCGTCACCGGCTCGCCCACGGTGACCAGCAGATCGCTGCCACACTTGAGCAACTCGCCTCTCAGCTCCCGTAGGCTCTGCCACAGAAATCGCAGCCTGCGCGCCCCCATTCTGGGGATGTCCAGCGGCGCCTGAGGCTCAAGGAGGGCAGCGTCGATCACGTACACCACGAGCCGCTCGCTGATCCCTCCCGGCGATGCCAGCAGCGGGTTATCCGCCAACCTGAGCTCCCCGCGCAGCCAGACCAGATCTGTCTCCATGCCAACTCCACTCACCATCCATTACGTCGGCCGATAGCGGCCCCTTCCGCCTTCTGGCGCCAGGTATTCGATGGTCCAGCGCCATGAGGACCTCTAAAATATAGGACTTGTACACTTATCGTACAAGCCTGTAAGAGAAGACCGAGGTCGTTGAATCCGAACAGGGCAGCGGGGCGTCCATCTTTCGGGTAAAGTGGGGCGGCGCTTCAGGGTAAGGTGACCGCCACTCCAGGGGTACTCATAACACCTTGTAGTCGAACGGCTTTTACAGGCGCGTCAGGGCTTACCACGTTCAAGGACAGGCAGGATGACCAACAGATGACTTTGCTATGGATTCCCTTGCTACCGCTTCTCGGTGTGCTGGTACCCGCATTGACCGGATCTCGAGGCCGCTTACTCTGCACCCTGGCCACCGCTTGCCTTCCGGCAGTGGCGCTGGCCCTTACCCTCAGTTATCTGCCCGCCATCGAGGCAGGCAACATTCCCCGTGCAGGCCTCGAGTGGGTGCCGCAGATCGGCCTTGACCTGGCCTTCCGCCTGGACGGTCTGTCGCTGCTGTTCAATCTGTTGATACTGGGTATCGGCCTGCTGATCATCCTGTATGCCCACTACTACCTGGACGCCAGCGAGAACTACGCCAAGTTCTACGCCTACCTGATCCTGTTCATGGCCTCCATGGTCGGCATTGCCATGGCCGACAATCTGCTGGTCCTGTGGATGTTCTGGGAGCTCACCAGCCTGTCGTCGTTTCTGTTGATCGGTTTCTGGTCACACCGCTCCGAGGCCCGCAAGGGTGCGCGCATGGCCATGACGGTCACCGGTGCGGGCGGTCTGGCCCTGCTCGCTGGCCTGCTGCTGCTCGGCGACATCGTCGGCAGCCTGGATATGCAGGTCGTGCTGGACAGCGGCGCCACCATTCTGGCGGACCCGCGCTACCCCATCATGCTGGTGCTCGTGCTGCTGGGCGCCTTCGCCAAGTCGGCGCAGTTCCCCTTCCACTTCTGGCTGCCCCACGCCATGGCAGCGCCAACGCCGGTCTCCGCCTACCTGCACTCAGCCACTATGGTCAAAGCCGGCATTTTCCTGATGGCTCGCCTGCACCCGGCCATTGCCGGCAGTGAGCTGTGGTCGGCCATCGTGACCGTGGTCGGGATCGTCACCATGGTCTACGCGGCATGGTTCGCGCTGATCAAGGCAGACCTCAAGGGCATCCTGGCATTCTCGACTGTCAGCCATCTTGGCCTGATCACGGTACTGTTGGGGATCGGCAGCCCCATGGCGGTGCTCGCTGCGCTATTTCATATTCTCAACCATGCGACCTTCAAGGCCGCGCTTTTCATGTGCTCGGGCATCATCGACCACGAAGCGGGAACGCGGGACCTGGCCAGGCTGGGCAGGCTTGCCAAGGCCATGCCGATCACCTGCATCGTGATGAGTATCACAGGCGCTGCCATGGCAGGCTTCCCGCTGCTCAATGGCTTTATCTCCAAGGAGATGTTCTTCACGGAAACCCTGGACTCCCAGGCCTTTGGCGGTCTGAGCCTGGTCCTGCCGGTACTCGCCACCATCGGCGGTGTGCTGTCGGTGGCCTACTCGATCCGTCTGGTCCATGCGGTGTTCTTCGCCGAGCCTCGTCACGCTCCACCCAAGGCTCCTCACGAGCCTCCTCACCTGATGCGCGCTCCGTCGGAGTTGCTGGCAACACTGTGCATCCTGGTCGGCCTGTTTCCCGCGGTGATGGCCACCTGGCTGCTGGCACCGGCGGTGGCCGCCGTTTTGCTTGAGCCCCTGGATTTTCACCTGGCCATCTGGCACGGCTTCAACCTACCGCTGGCGATGAGCATCATCGCCACGCTGGCCGGCCTGACAACCTATCTGCTGCACCGCAAGATCCGCCAGTTTGTGCGTGACTTTCCGCCCCGCGATGCCAGCCGCATCTTCGAGGGCGTGGTCCAGACGATCGGCGATCGCGCAGAACGCATCACCGAGTGGTTCGACAATGCGTCGCTGCAGCGCTTCATGACGCTGCTGTTAGGCGCCTCTCTGATCGCCGGCGCCGTGGGTCTGGCGCGCATGGATGCGCTCACGGGAGCCAAGGGCAATCAACCGGTCGACGGTGTCCTGCTGGTCGGTGCCCTGCTGCTGATCTTTACCGGCATCGGCACCGCCATCACCCACAGACACCGCCTGATCTCACTGCTGATGCTGTCGGTGGTCGGTCTGCTGGTGTCACTGACCTTTGCCCGCTTCTCTGCGCCTGACCTGGCCCTGACCCAGCTGTCGGTAGAGGTGGTGACCATGATTCTGCTGATGCTGGCGCTGTTCTTTTTGCCACAAAAGACGCCAAGAGAGTCGACTCCGGCACGAGCCTTGCGCGACCTGCTGCTGTGCATGGGGCTTGGGGGCGTGATTGCGGGTCTCAACTACACCGTTCTGACCCGCGATACGGAGAGTATTTCTCAATTCTTCCTCGACAACAGCGTGCCAGGAGGAGGCGGCCACAACGTGGTCAATGTGATTCTGGTCGACTTCCGTGGCTTCGATACCCTGGGCGAGATCACCGTCCTGGCCATCGCGGGACTGGCCATCTTCAAGCTGCTCAATCGCCTGCGCCTGTTTATGCCGCACAGTGACAGCGAAGGCCGGATCTGGGCACCCGATCGCTATCCGATGATCCTGACAACCATCTCGCAGACGGTGTTGCCGCTGGCGCTGCTGGTGTCGGTCTTCATCTTCCTGCGCGGTCACAATCAGCCCGGCGGCGGTTTCATCGCTGGCCTGATCACTGCCGTCGGGCTGCTGCTGGTGTATATGGCCAGGGGGGTTGCCTGGACCCAGCAGCGACTCGACTTCCCCTATCAGCCCGTCGCCATCCTTGGCGTCGGCGTGGCGGCATTGACGGGCTTCGGCAGCTGGCTGTTCGGCGCGCCCTTCCTGACATCGTCCTTTGGCCACTTCCACATCCCCTTGATCGGTGACATCGAGCTGGCCACCGCCATGCTGTTCGACCTTGGCGTCTATCTCGCGGTAGTGGGCGCCACTCTGATGATCCTGGCCAACCTGGGCAAGGTCACCACGCCTCACCGCCCGGCCAAGGAAGACCATGACCAAGGTTCGGTAGAGCAGGGATTGCACCGAACCGCTGCCCCCTCCGACGGCAAGGAGACCGTGTGATATGGAAATGCTCTATGCCATTACCACCGGCGTGCTCGCCGCCAGTGGCCTGTACCTGATGCTTCGCGGGAGAACCTTCCCGGTGGTGGTCGGCCTTACGTTGCTGTCCTATGCGACCAACCTGTTTCTGTTCTCCATGGGCGGGCTCACGGCGGGAGGCTCCGCCATCATCGACGGCAAGAGCCACTACAGTGATCCGCTGCCCCAGGCGCTGGTACTCACCGCCATCGTCATCGGCTTTGCCATGACGGCCTTCGCGGTCATCCTCGCCATGCGCGCCCGGGGCGACATGGGCAATGACCATGTCGATGGGCGCAAGGCCGAGGACAAGGAGGAGCGACGTTGATGTCCCACCTGATCGTGATGCCCATCGTCCTGCCCCTGGCAGCCGCGGTGGCACTGTTGATGACGCGCTTCGGCAACCCGTCCTATAAGCGTGTTCTGGGCCTGGTGACCACCTTTGCCTTGCTGTTGGTCAGCCTGCTGCTGTTGCGTCAGGCCGCCGCTGGCGACATTCACTACTATGCGCTCGGTGACTGGCAGCCACCCTTTGGCATTGTCATGGTGCTTGATCGCCTATCTGCGCTGATGATTTTCGTGACGTCCCTCCTGGCCGTTGGCGCCGTGCTGTTTGCCTGCGGCGGCGACGACGAGAAGGGCAGTAACTTTCATGGCCTCTTCCAGCTGCAGCTAATGGGGATCAACGGCGCCTTCCTGACCGGCGACCTGTTCAACCTGTTCGTCTTTTTCGAGGTGCTGCTGCTCGCCTCCTACGCCCTGCTGGTGCATGGCGGAGGCAAGGGTCGCATCCAGTCCGCCGTGCATTATGCGGTCCTCAACCTTGCCGGATCGGCACTGTTTCTATTCGCGGTTGGGCTGCTCTACGGTGCCACGGGCACCCTCAACATGGCCGACATGGCCCAGGCGGTGAGCCAGCTACCCAGCGAACGCCAGGGCATGGTGGTGGCCGGCGCGCTGCTGCTGCTGGTGGTCTTTGGCCTCAAGGCGGCCATTCTGCCGCTGTACTTCTGGCTGCCACGGGCCTATGCCAGCGCTCCGCCTCCGGTCGCCGCCCTATTTGCGGTAATGACCAAGATCGGGGTCTACGCGATATTGCGGGTCTACTGGCTGATCTTCGGCGACCAGGCCGGCCCCCTCGAGGCATTGGAGCAGAGCTGGGTATGGTGGCTTGCCCTTGGCACTCTGGCGATTTCCGGCATCGGCGTGCTGGCGGCGCGTGACCTGCGCCTGTTGGTGGCCTACCTGGTACTGGTGTCGGTGGGTACCCTGCTGGCCGGCGTCGGCATGCGCTCCCCTGCTGCGGTATCGGGACTGTTGTTCTATCTGGTCCATACCACCCTGGTCACCGGCGGTCTGTTCCTGCTGGCCGACATGATCGGCACCCAGCGTGGCAAGGCAGGCACGCGCCTGGTGCGGGGCCGTGTTCCCCACAATGCCACGGCCCTCGGGCTGATGTTCGTCATCGGTGGTATGGCCGTGGCAGGCTTGCCGCCGCTGTCAGGCGCCTTTGGCAAGGTCATGCTGATGAGTGCTGGCGATAGCGACCAACGCCTGTGGTTCTGGCCTTTACTGCTGGGCACCGGGCTGTGTGCAATCGTGGCGCTGTCCCGGGCCGGCTCCACCCTGTTCTGGCGCAGTCAGGCCAGCGATGACGGCGAGCCGTTGTCGGCCTGGCAGTGGGCCGGCACTGGCTGGTTGCTGGCCGCCTCCCCCCTGCTGGTAGTGCTGGCCGGGCCCCTGGCAGGCTATACCGAAGCCACCGCCGAACAGCTGACCAATCCTGAACCCATGCTCCGCGCCGTGCTGATGCAACAGGGAGACGCTCCATGACCACCCGCTCTCGTTCGTTGTTGCCCACCCCGCTACTGAGCCTGCTGTTGCTGGTTGTCTGGCTGCTGCTGGTCAATGATGTCTCTGTGGGCCATCTGCTGCTGGGCAGCGTCCTGGCGGTGCTGATCCCCTGGCTGACCTACCCCTTCTGGGACTTGCAGCCCGGCGTCAAGAAACCCTGGAAACTGCTGCGCTTCTTCTTGAGGGTCATCGGTGACATTGTGGTGGCCAACCTGCAGGTTGCCTGGATCATCATCAATCCCTGGCGCCGCACTCGGCCGCATTTCGTCGAGTATCCGCTGATGCTCGAGGAACGCTTTACCATCACGCTTTTGGCCAGCACGATCACGCTGACACCGGGTACGGTCTCGGCGAACCTGCGCATGGATGGGAAGACGCTGCTGATACACGCGCTGGACGTGCGCGATGAGCAAACCCTCATCGACACCATTCGGGAACGCTATGAGCGGCCGCTGAAGGAGATCTTCGAATGATCGATATCGCGTTGACCATCAGCCTGACGCTGGTCTCCCTGGCGCTGTTGCTGAACCTGTACCGGTTGACGGTGGGACCTGACATGCCCGACCGGATTCTCGCGCTGGACACGATGTATGTGAACTCCATCGCGCTGATTATCCTGATGGGCATCTGGCTCAACACCAAGACCTATTTCGAGGCGGCGCTGTTGATTGCACTGCTGGGCTTCATCAGCACCATCGCAGTCTGCAAGTACTTGCTGCGCGGCGACATCATCGAGTAATTCAGGAGAGTCTTCATGCTATACGTGTTTCTCGAGGGCCTGATCTCGGTACTGCTGATCGCTGGCGGGCTGTTTGCCTTCATCGGCTCGCTGGGCATGGCCCACCTCAGGGACTTCTACATGCGCCTGCATGGTCCGACCAAGGCCACCACCCTGGGCATGGGCTGCATACTCGCAGGCTCGATGGTGTACTTCAGCGTCACCCAGGGCGGCCTGCACCTGCAGGAAATGCTGATTACCCTGTTCCTGTTCATCACAGCACCTGTCAGTGCCCACATGCTGGCCAAGACCGGCCTGCATCAGCGTCTTAACTACCTGGACAAGACCCGGGGCAAGCCCCTCGAGTTTCGGGAAGAGGAAGTCGGTGCAAAGCCGGTCCCCCACCCCGATCCGGAGTAGGCCAGAGCGGTCTGCTAAACGACAATGGGCAGCCAGATGGCTGCCCATTTTGCGATGGCGTCTAGGCTCTCATAACCATCCGGCCAACTCTCGCCTGACGATGCCCGCCAGCGCGTCGATGTGATCGTCGCGATCATTCAGGCAGGGAATATAGACAAACGTCTCTCCGCCGGCCTCGATGAAGGCATCCCGAATTTCCTGCTGGATTTCTTCCAGGGTTTCTACGCAATCGGCACTGAAGGCAGGCGACAGCACTGCAATGCGCTTATGGCCCTGGCGTGCCAGTTCGGCCACCTTGTCGACCGTTGCGGGCCCGACCCACTCCTCTGGACCAAATTTCGACTGGAAGGCGGTAACGACGTCCTCTTCCGGCATGCCGAGCCGCTCTCGCAACAGCCGAGTCGTCTTCACGCATTGGCAGTAGTACGGGTCGCCTTCTGTCAAAAAGCGCTTGGGTACCCCGTGATAGGAGGCCACGATCCTGGTGGGCGGCTGGGTCTCCTGCGCCAGGCGCTCCCTCACCGAGGCCGCCAGAGCGTCGATATAGGCCGGCTCATCGAAGTAGGCCGACGCGGTCCTGATGGCCGGCTGCCACTTTCGCTTCATCAACTGGCGAAAGAACTGGTCGCACGCCGTCGCGGTGGTCGGTGAGCCATACTGCGGGTAAAGAGGGAAGAACAGGATACGCCGACAGCCCTTGTCCTCCAGCTCCTTGAGCGCCTTCTCTGTCGAGGGATTGCCGTAACGCATGCCGAAACTGACCTCGATATTCTCCCCCACAGCGTCACGCAAGCGCAGCGCCAGCTTGTCCGCCTGGTTGCGGGTGATCGTCAGCAACGGACTTTCGTCCTTCTCGGTGTTCCAGATGCTGCGATATGCCTCTCCTGAGGCAAACGGCCGACGGCTGAGGATCACCAGCTGCAACAGCGGCTGCCACAGCCAGCGAGGGTAATCAACGACCCGCTGATCCGATAGAAACTCGCTTAAATAGCGGCGCATGGACCAGTAGTCCGTATCATCCGGAGTCCCCAGATTGGCGACCAGCACCCCGATCTTGTCACGAGGAATGACAGGGTGGTCCGCTGGGGCATGTGGCGGACGGCGTACCTGCTCGGATGACGGGGAATCAGACTGATCCATGAAAATGGCTTCCTCTTGGCGGTCTCGTTAAGCAAAAAGACTAACACCAGCAGGTGTCAGGCTCGAATCAAGTGTTACTATAAAGAAGATTTGTACAACTGTTGGAAAACTTATGTCCAGATCCTTGATTCTGCTTGCCGGTGATCAGCTTAGCCACGAGCTGGCAGCACTGGAACACGCCTCGGATGACGACGTGATCGCCCTCTGCGAGGTCGCCGAGGAAGGTCGCTATGTTCCCCATCATCCGCAAAAGATTGCGATGATGCTGTCGGCCATGCGCCACTTTGCTGCCAGCCTGCGTGACAAGGGATATCGGGTCCATTACAGCGCGCTCGATGACCCGGACAACGCCCACTCGCTGCTGCAAGAGGCCGAGCGGCTCGCAAAGCTCTATGACTGTCAGCGCATCGTGACCACTCGCCCGGGGGAATGGCGCCTGCTGCAGGCGATCGAGGAGCGTCGCAGCGACGTGCCCTGGGAATGGACTGAAGACACTCGGTTCTACTGCACCCCCGAGGCATTCGCGCAGTGGCTGTCAGGGCGTAAGCAACCCCGCATGGAGGCCTTCTATCGCGAGATGCGGCGCCATACTGGGCTACTGATGGAAGGCGACGAGCCGATGGGCGGTCAGTGGAACTTTGACAAGGACAACCGCAAGCCACTCGACCAGCGCCTCGATGTGCCATCACCGCCTGAGCATGGTATCGATGACACCACCCAGGCAGTGCTCGACCTGGTGGCAGAGCACTTTGGCGATCACTTTGGCGATCTTGACGGCTTCCACTGGCCGGTGACGCGGCGGCAGGCGCTGGTCGACCTGCGCCATTTCATCGATGCGCTGCTACCCGACTTTGGTGACTACCAGGACGCCATCAGCGATGACGACCCCTACCTCTTCCACTCGCGCCTCTCGGCGCCGATGAACCTGGGGCTGATAAGCCCGAGAGAGGTCTGTGAGGCAGCCCAGAATGCGTATCTTGAAGGCAAGGCCCCGATCAACGCGGTCGAGGGCTTCGTGCGACAGATACTCGGCTGGCGCGAGTACGTGCGCGGCGTCTACTGGTCTCAGATGCCAGACTACAAGCGCGGCAACGCCCTCAAGGCGACTCGTGGCCTGCCTCGCTTCTACTGGACCGGAGAGACGGACATGCGCTGCCTGCAGCGCGCTATCGGCATGACTCGCGAGAATGCCTACGCCCACCATATTCAGCGTCTGATGGTCACCGGCAACTTTGCCCTGCTATGCGGCGTCAGTCCGGAGGCACTATGCGACTGGTATCTCGCCGTCTATGCCGATGCCTGCGAGTGGGTCGAGCTGCCCAATACGCTGGGCATGGTGCTGCATGCTGACGGAGGCATCATGGGGTCCAAGCCCTACTGTGCATCTGGCAAGTACATCGACCGCATGTCGGATCACTGTCGCGACTGCCACTACGATGTAAAGAAGACCACAGGCGAGACGGCCTGTCCTTTCAACAGCCTCTACTGGCACTTCCTTGAGCGCCACGCCGACACCCTGAGCAACAACCACCGAATGAAGTTGATCTACGGCTCCTTGAACCGCATGAGCGATGACAAGCGCACCGCCATGCGTGAGCAGGCGGAGTCCTTTCTCGCCACGCTGGAGCTCGAGCCGAGCTACGGCCAAGGCGAACATGTGGCAGGCTATCGCGCCCGGGGGTCATCATCATGAAGCGCTTCGACGACATCATCCCGCCGGTCACCCTGTTCCACGACGGCGGCTGCCCGCTGTGTCGCCGGGAAGTCGCCTGGCTGCGCGGCCATCCCAGACGGGACCGTATTCGCTTCGTGGATATTCGCCATCCCGACTTTGATGCCGCGCAGTGGGGCAAGCGCATCGAGGACATGATGGGCAAGCTGCACCTTCTCGACGCAAGGGGCCACTGGATCGTCGGGATGGATGCCAGCAGAGCTCTGTACGCGACCTTGGGCTACCGGCGCTGGCTCTGGTTCAGCATGCTACCGGGAATGCGGCAGGCGCTGGACCTGGGCTATCGCCTGTTTGCCAAGCTACGTCCCTGGCTGGGGCGACACGGGTCTGGCTAAGACCAGACTGGCAACGTACAGACTGGCCAAGCGCGGTCTGGATAGGGTCGATCTGGATAGGGTCGGTCTAGATAGGGTCGATCTAGATAGGGTCGATCTAGATAGGTTAGGTCTGAACAGTTTCGATCTGGAAGGGTTCGACCTAGAGAGGTTCGAACAAGACCGTCACGGGCCCTGGCTATCAGCGCCAGGGACTTGTATCGGTCAGAGGAAGGCAGGAACACCCAGGGGTGTCAGAACGTCAATGGTGGGGGTCGAGAGGGCAGCGTCAGAAGACCAGTGGCATGCGCGATGCCAGTGGCTGCGCATAGTGGGCCTCGCGGCCAATCACCTCGTCGTGAGCGACGTGCTGCACCAGGTAGGCTCGATGAATGCCTGCTCGCTTCAGCTCAAGGTAGACATCGTCCAGTGAACGGAACAGCACAGGCTTGCCGCGTCGGCAGAGCATATGACGCGCCCCTTCGACGTCTTCCAGCTCGACTTGATAGAAACGGCTACCCGCGTGGCTGATGACGCGGATCTCGAAGTTGTCGTGTCGGCCCACAAAGGCCTTCAGCTCCTGAAATTCCATAATATCTTTCGCCTCTTTTCATCCTGTAGTGGCGGCCAGCGTCTTGCCACCGCCTTGCTGATTAGCGCTATCTGTCACACCAGTCCACTCTCGCCACCGTCTGGCGCGGGTCATCGTCTCACAGCCTGCTCGACACTAGCGCGATGGACGGTGCGACGGTTTGATCATGGCACAGCCTGACGATGGAGAGTGACATTCTGGTTACGCTAACAATAATTTCTCTGACCTGGATACACACCTGCCGTTCCCTGCGCGATGCAATCAAGCACGCTCCAGCAGAAGACAGCCCCATGCCGTCAAGACACTCAGTAAAAGGAGAAGGCTAGAACGAAAGGTGACGCAGCAAGGGAAGCGCGCACAGCGACGAGCGGACAGAGGGAAGAAGGAACAGAAGAAAGAGAATGCAGAAGACACCAAACCCAGACATGCGAGAGGAGAAGGAACGAGAACACACCAGGCAAAGGCCACCCCTTCGGTGGCCTCGCGGGCAACCAGACGCCCAACAGGCCAGCCTGTCATGCGCTACAGCGTCACCCTACTGCTGTCCCGACGCCTACTGATACTCGGAAGGATCGATCGCCTTGCCCAGGGAATTTCTGTCGACCCAGTTCCCTGCCTTGGTTTCCTTGTAACGAAAGACCACCTTATCCCCTACAGCCACCGGAAGTTCGGCATCTTCTGTCTGATAACTGTAGTCGACGCCGTCCACCACCAGGTGGTAACGGTACAGATCGGGCATGCCCAGCCATTCCTTGAAAGGACCTTCACGTTCCACCGAAGTCAGCTCACCTCGGGCTTCCAGCTTGGGCGCGCGGCGCCGATTGCCGCGTCGAAATCCACCTGCCATGTCAGGGTCCTCCAGAGTCGGGTTACAGAGTGCAAGGGGCGGCATTATACGAGTCCACCGGTTCAGCTCAAGCCGCACCTCTTGCGCAGGGCCTATTCACCGAAGGTGTCGCCGTAGCTATCTGGTGCAAGATCCTCGAAACGGGTGTATTTGCCGATAAAGGCCATGTGAACCGCGCCGATCGGACCGTTACGCTGCTTGCCGATGATAAATTCGGCCAGCCCCTTGTTATCGGGGTTATCAGGATTGTAGACCTCATCACGATAGACGAAACCGATGAGGTCGGCGTCCTGCTCGATGGCCCCGGACTCACGCAGATCCGACATCACCGGGCGCTTGTTGGGTCGCTGCTCCAAGGAACGGTTGAGCTGCGACAGGGCAATGACCGGGCACCCGAATTCCTTGGCCAGCCCCTTGAGAGACCGTGATATCTCGGAGATCTCACCGGTACGGTTGTCACCGAACCCTGGCACCTGCATCAGCTGCAGATAGTCGATCATGATCATCGCCAGGTTGCCGTGTTCGCGCACGACTCGACGAACTCGCGAGCGCATTTCGTTGGGGGACAAGGCTGCGGTGTCATCGATAAACAGCTGCTTGTCCTTCAGCAGGTTGACCGCGGAGGTGAGCCGCGGCCAGTCCTCGTCTTCCAGCTGACCGGAACGCACGCGAGTCTGATCGATACGACCCAGTGACGACAGCATACGCAGCATGATCGAGTCTGCCGGCATCTCCATGGAAAACACCATGACCGGCTTGTCGCTGGAGACTACCGCATGCTCTACCAGATTCATGGCAAAGGTGGTCTTACCCATGGAGGGTCGACCGGCCACAATGACCAGGTCAGAAGGTTGAAGGCCCGACGTCATGTCATCCAGGTCACGAAAACCCGTCGACAGACCGGTCATCTCGCCCTTCATATTGAACAGTTCGTCGATTCGATCGACGGCCTTAGTCAGCAGTTCGCTCATACCGATGGGACCACCGGCCTTGGGGCGATCTTCGCTGATCTGGAACACCAGACGCTCGGCCTCGTTGACCAGCTCGTCAGCGGGACGACCGTTGGGGCTGAACGCGCCATCGGCGATCTGGTTGGCTGCCTGAATCAGTTTGCGCAGGGTGGCCCTTTCGCGAACGATATCACCGTAGGCGCGGATATTACTGGCGGAAGGCGTATTGCGGGCGAGCTCTGCCAGGTACGCCAGTCCACCCACGGTATCGAGTTGATCGCGAGCCTCCAGCGCCTCGGACAGGGTCACCACGTCCAGCGGGCGACTGGACTCCGCCAGCGCCACCATGGCGTTGAACACCAGACGGTGTTCATAGCGATAGAAGTCATCGGCGACCAGGCGGTCGGCGATGCTGTCCCAGGCCTGATTGTCCAACATCAGACCACCCAGCACCGATTGCTCGGCCTCGACCGAGTGGGGCGGAACCTTGAGCGCTGCGGCTTCCTGATCGATGGTCTGGACGTCACTCATCTGCTTGTCTCTCGCAACACATGTACTGCCGGTCGGTAAAGGGCTTCCAGTCTAGCCGATCTCCACCCTCTCGCAAGACCGTAGCTCCGCGGATCGCGGGCATAAAAAAAGGCGCGGGATATCACTCCCGCGCCCTTGCTGTTGCCGTGGGAGATGACCTTATTCGGCCACCACCACCACGCGCACAGCGGCGTCGACGTCAGCGTGCAGGTGCAGCACGATGTCGTACTCACCGGTCTGACGGATCGGGCCTTCCGGCATACGCACTTCGCTCTTGGCGACATCGATTCCAGCGCTGGAGATCGCTTCCGCCAGGTCACGCGGACCGATGGAACCGAACAGCTTGCCTTCGTCACCGGCCTTGGCGACCAGAGACAGCTCGATATCGTTGAGCTGCTCGGCGCGGGCTTCCGCCTCGGCCTTGCGCTCAGCGGCCTGGGCTTCAAGCTCGGCGCGCTGTGCTTCGAAAGCAGCGATGTTGTCCTTGGTGGCCGGCACGGCAAGGCCGTAAGGCACCAGGTAGTTACGGCCGTAGCCAGGCTTGACGGTGACCTTGTCACCAAGACCGCCCAGCTTGCCAATGTTGTCGAGCAGAATGACTTCCATCTCGTAAACCTCTATGTCAGTTGCTGTGACCTAGACGACCGCGGAAATCCGCGAAGGTGTCGATCAAGGCCACAACCAGCACGATGAGAATCATGGGCCAGGTGGTGATCAGCAGCAGATAGAACGCGACCAGCCACAACCCGTTCATTCCCTTACGTCCAACTACACCATGTGTCAGGCCGATGCCCGCCATCAGTAGCGGTATCCAGGCCAGCATGCCGATGCCAGGCAGTCCAAGCAGCGAGCCAGCAATCACCAGCACCACCAGCAGAATCAGCTCCCGAGGGCTGAGCCGCATGGCGTGGAACTCTTCCCGAAAACCACCGGGGTTGTAGAGTCCCGCCTGCCAGCTACGGGCCAGTGCCAGGCAAGCCACGGAGGCCAGCATGACAACCAGGCCGGTGACCCCGCTGATGACCAGCTCGGCCAGCTGTGTGGGGTCGACGCCCTGGGCCGCCAGCTCGTCGAGCATGGCCGCTACCTCGGACGAGCTCTGACGCAGCTGATCCAGCATCAGGGCGGTGTCCGCCCGGGGCAGAAACACCCCGATCTGGATCATCGCCGCGCCCGCCAGAGACCCCAGGATCAGTGCTTCGCTCCAGCGCATGCGAGAGCGCAGCACGACCGCCATCAACAGCGCCAGCAAGGTCGTCGCCAGAGGAATCGGATCCCCTTGCGTCCACCACCAGCCCGCAGGAACCGCTGCGGCAGCAATCACCGGCAACGCCGGCGCCATGCCCTTGCGCAGCGTCACCAGAGCGGCGATAGCGGCCCCGAACCAGAACAGCCAGGGCACCGCAGACGCCACCAGGGCGACCAGCGCCGCCTGGGGCGTCCCTTTCATCGACCATCGGGCGACAGGCAGCATCGGTTGATGACTTACTGGTGGCTGTCGGTGTAGGGCAGCAGAGCCAGGTAGCGTGCGCGCTTGATCGCGGTAGACAGCTGGCGCTGGTAACGGGCCTTGGTACCGGTGATACGGCTGGGAACGATCTTGCCAGTCTCGGTGATGTAGGCCTTCAGGGTGTCCAGATCTTTGTAGTCGATCTGCTTCACGCCTTCAGCGGTGAAACGGCAAAACTTGCGGCGACGGAAAAAACGTGCCATAGAAAGACTCCTTATACGTGCGTTGCAGAACTAGCGATGCGCGGCTTAGGCGGATTCAGCGGTGCGCGGCTTTTCTTCGCGACGGGCACGCTTCTCTTCCACCGGCTTCATCATCGGAGACGCTTCGGTGATGGCTTCCTTGCAGCGCACCACCAGGCTGCGGATGATGGCGTCGTTGAAACGGAAGATGTTCTCGATTTCCTCGAGAGTCTCGCCGCTGCACTCAACGTTCATCAGCACGTAGTGGGCCTTGTGGATCTTGTTGATCGGGTAGGCCAGGTGACGGCGACCCCAATCTTCGAGACGGTGAACGGTACCGGAGTTCTCGGTGACGATGCTGGTGTAGCGCTCGACCATGGCCGGAACCTGCTCACTCTGGTCCGGGTGGACCATGAAGACGATCTCGTAGTGACGCATGGATTCTCCTTTCGGTTTGGCAGCTTCCGCAGGGGCCTGAGCGGGTGTCAAGAACATCGCTCGACGCCGGGGGAAGCAAGGAGTGAATAACAAATAACCTGTCCCGCGCAGAACGCACGGGCGCATGGATTCTACGGAGTCAAGAGGCGTGATGCAACCTGAACATCACTTTCCTCTCTTTTAGCCAGGTGGCGAGGACAGGCGGTCTTGCTAGCGCTTCTCTCTGTCACCTCTTTCTATCACCTCTTTCTACCACCTCTCTCCACCATCCCTCTCTACCACTATCAGGACGATGAACGCTGTCGCACTGCCTCAAACAGGCAGATACCGGTAGCAACGGAGACGTTGAGGCTGGAGACCGCCCCGGCCATCGGCAGCTTGACCAGCGTGTCACAGGCTTCGCGGGTCAAGCGGCGCATGCCCTTGCCTTCAGCCCCCATGACCAGCGCCGTCGGGCCGCGCAGATCCGCCTCGAAGACGCTGCCTTCGGCCTCGCCTGCCGTTCCGGTGATCCACACGCCCTCTTCCTTCAGCCGCGCCATGGCCCGCGCCAGGTTGGTCACCTGATACACCGGCACACTTTCAGCAGCACCACAGGCCACCTTGCGCACCGTGGCATTCAGCGGCGCCGACTTATCCTTGGGCACCAGCACCCCATGCACGCCAGCGGCGTCGGCGCTGCGCAGGCACGCTCCCAGGTTGTGCACGTCAGTGACCCCGTCAAGAATCAGCAGCAGCGGCGGTGTTTCCAGCGGCCATGCCTTCAGCTTATGCCAGAGCGACTCCTCGCTCTCCGGTGCCAACGGAGGACAGAAAGCGACGACTCCCTGATGGGAAGCCCCCTGGGAGAGGCGGTCCAGCTCGTCTCGGGGCACCGCTTTGACACGTGCCCCACGCTGACGCGCCAGCTCGACCAGGTCGTGCAAGCGTCGGCCCGCTTCACCTTCCTGCAGCCACAGCTCGCGAGGGGATTCGCCGCGATCCAACATGGCCCGGACGGCATGCACGCCAAAGACGCCATCGAGACCTGCGGGCGCCGCGGCGCCAGAACCACCCCGTGGCTGACGCTGACGTTGACGCTTGGATTCATGCTTGGCCACGCAGACCCTCCTGTAAACAGATCACGCTGGCGTTACCCCTTATGGCCATTGCCACGCGCATTGCGCCGAGGGCCACGACGACGACGCCCACCCTTCTTCTTCGGCGCCTCGGCCTCGGACGAGGCGCCATCCTTGCCACGCTTGCCGGCCTTGGCTTGACCGGTCTCGCTGGCCTTGCTCGCAGGCTCGCCACGACGCTTGCGCGGCGCGCGCCGAGGACGTGGCTTGTCATCGGCCATCTCGAAATCGATCTTGCGCTCATCCAGGTCGACCCGCGCCACCTGAACGGTCACCCCGTCGCCGAGACGGTAGCTGGTTCCCGTGCGCTCGCCCTTGAGGCGATGCTTTTCCGGCTCGTAGTGGTAATAGTCGGAAGGTAATGAGGTGACGTGCACCAACCCCTCGACGTAGACATCATCCAGCCGCACAAAGATACCGAACTGAGTGACGGAGGCGATGGTTCCGTCGTAGACCTCACCGAGCTTGTCGGACATGAACTCACACTTGAGCCAGTCCTCCACGTCGCGAGTGGCGTCATCGGCCCGACGCTCTGTCATCGAGCAATGTTCCCCCAGCTCCAGCATCTGCTCGAAGGTGTAGGGGCACCACTTGGTCGGCGGCTCCACCGGCGCACCCTCGGCCCGCAACACGGTATTGGTCTGGCGCGGACCGCGGATGACCGAGCGAATGGCGCGATGCACCAGCAGGTCGGGGTAGCGGCGAATCGGCGAAGTAAAGTGGGCATAGGCCGGATATGCCAGGCCAAAGTGCCCTTCGTTGTGCGGTGAGTAGACCGCCTGGCTCATGGAGCGCAACATCACTGTCTGAATGATGTCCGCATCGTCACGGCCCTTGATGGCCTCGGCCAGGTCGCGATAGTCCTGAGGCGTGGGCTCATCACCGCCACCTAGCGACATGCCGATCTCGTTCAGGAACAGCCTCAGCTTGTCCAGGCGTTCCGGCGATGGCCGCTCGTGAATCCGGTAAAGCGCTGGCAGGTCGTGCTTGTCCAGGAAGCGCGCGGTGGCCACGTTGGCGGCCAGCATGCATTCCTCGATGATCTTGTGAGCATCGTTGCGCGAGCGCGGCACAATCTTCTCGATCTTGCGTTCGTCGTTGAAGACGATCGCGGTCTCGGTGGTCTCGAAGTCGATGGCGCCCCGCTCGGTGCGCGCTTCTCGCAACAGCTGATACAGGCTGTACAGGTTCTTCAGCGACGGTACCAGCGCCTTGTACTGCTGTCGCAGCGCATCGCCCTCTTCTCCGTCATCCTGGAGAATGGCTGCCACCTTGTTGTAGGTCAGCCTGGCGTGCGAGCGGAAAACGGCCTCATAGAAGCGATAGCGACTGATCGCGCCGGTCTTGGAAATGTTCAGCTCGCAGACCAGCGCCAGTCGATCCACGTCAGGGTTCAGCGAGCAGAGCCCATTGGACAGCAGCTCTGGCAGCATCGGCACCACCTGCCCCGGGAAGTACACCGAGTTGCCCCGAGCAATGGCCTCCTGGTCCAGCGGGCTGCCGGGACGCACGTAGTGCGAAACATCGGCAATCGCCACCAGCAGCTTCCAGCTTCCGGAACGCGTCTTGTAGGCACAGACAGCGTCGTCGAAGTCCTTGGCGCTTTCATCGTCGATGGTCACCAGCGGCTTGTCGCGCAGGTCGATGCGATGAAGCTTGTCGTCCTCCGCTACCTCAGCGGACATGCTGGCGATCTGATCGATGACATCCGGCGGAAACTCAGAGGGGATCTCGTAGCTTCGCAGCGCAATATCAATTTCCATCCCGGGGTCCATGCGCTCACCCAGCACCTCGATCACTTCCCCGACAGGCTGGACCCGGGTCTCCGGCTGCTTGACGATACGCGCCGAGATGACCTGCCCGTCCTGCGCTCCAGCGCAAGCACTGTGGGGAATGATGACTTCCTGGGTAATGCGGTTGTTCTCGGGAATCAGCACGCCGAACTCAGGCGTGTTCTCCCGATAGACGCCAACGATCGTCTGGGTGTTGCGCGCGATGACTTCCACCACCGTCGCCTCGTCGCGACCACGACGGTCACGCCCGCTGACCCGCACCAGCACATGGTCACCGTGAAACACTCGGCGCATCTGCCGAGGAGGCATGACCAGGTCAGGCTTCTTGCCATCATCGCGGACCAGAAATCCAAAGCCGTCGCGATGACCCAGCACCTTACCCTTGATCAGGTCCAGCTTATCGATCAGCGCATAGGCGCCCCGACGATTGCGCAATACCTGGCCGTCTCGCTCCATGGCGGAGAGGCGCCGGCGTACCGCTTCTCGAAGGTCTTCATCATCCAGGCCAAGCTGATCGCTCATCGCCTCGTGGGTCGTCGGCGTACCGATTTCCTCGAGTCGATTCAACAGATATTCACGGGAGGGAGCAGGCTTGTCGTACTTATGGGCTTCGCGGCTGGCGTGTTCGTCGGCGTCGAGCGTCCAATGGTTCATGCGGAAGGCATCCTTGACAGGGGCGAGGACGGCAGGAGTGCGCCGCCACCCGGGCGCGAGCGTGCGGTCTTTTCGAAATTGTCTCTTAACATGCGCGCAGTATAGCGCCAGCAGCGCCGTCACCCAACCATAAGCGCCTCCGGATACAGAGCTTGCGCCATCAGTACGACGTTTTTTTCTCCCAGCAGCGACGCAAAAGGCTTGCAATATGCCAAAGTTTCGGTAACATACGCGCCACTTGCCCAGATGGCGGAATTGGTAGACGCGCTAGCTTCAGGTGCTAGTGTCCTTACGGACGTGGAGGTTCAAGTCCTCTTCTGGGCACCAAGATCCTTCGGGATCACGACGATGGAGATCGTCACGCTCTTTGATACATCGTTATCGGCAAAGCGCACGTGTTCGCCCAGGTGGCGGAATTGGTAGACGCGCTAGCTTCAGGTGCTAGTGTCCTTACGGACGTGGAGGTTCAAGTCCTCTCCTGGGCACCAACGATACATGCTGTGGCATGCATCGATGAACACAGGCCGAGCAGATAACGTAGATCACGAGCACACAACATGACATGCCCAGGTGGCGGAATTGGTAGACGCGCTAGCTTCAGGTGCTAGTGTCCTTACGGACGTGGAGGTTCAAGTCCTCTCCTGGGCACCAATGTCATGCAGCAACAGGATCAGACAGATCCAACAAGAATCCGCGCCCCGTCGCGGTTTTTTTGTGCCTGCCGTTCCAGCATCCAGCGTGTTAGCACCCGGTCTTTAGTCCCTAGCCCGTCGCTCAATCGAAACGCGACGGCAACTCAGCCACCTGAGACAGCGCCCAGTCGCCCACCCCCGCACGAGCCTCCCAGGCCGCCTCTTCCTGCGGGCCCAGCCGCGGAAAGAAATTCAGGCCCGTGATCGCTTCCACCTCGTCGATGCTGACAAGATAGCGAGACAGCGATTCATCTCCACGCACGTTCTGGGGCATCACAAAAGCGACTGCCAGAGGAGTCTCTCCGGGCACCACCACCACCTTGTAGAAGCCGATTGGCACCTCCACAAAGCTGACGCGATCCAGCAGTCGATCCAGGGAGAGATCGCTGACTCTGGTTTCTGCATAGACAGGCCCGGTGATGACCTGCAGGCGACCGAAGCGCGGCAGAAAATGGTCCATCACGACTTCTTCCAGGCGCTGCCATAGCTGACGGTTGAGGGCAGGCTTCTGCGGCATCATGTTGCTCATCAGGAAGCTGTCATGCTGAGCCTGCTCCCCCCAGACCTTGGCCATGGCATAGTTGGGAGCCAGGTGCCCACGGTCATATCCACTGCCAGCGTAGCTGGTCGTGCTGACGGGCCACAGCGTTCGCCAATCCTGTTTGAAGCCGGGGCGAGGCCCCACCCGGTGATCCGCCGACTGCCGCAGTTCATAGCTCGCCCACAGCGCACCAACGCGCAGATCAGACCATCCCAGCAGGTACCCTTCATTACGCAGCACACGGGTGAACGCCAGCGTGGACGGTTCCGCCCACTCGGTCACCCCCATCCAGCTCATGCGGTCGCGATAGCCCTGCTCGGTGGAGTACCACAGGACAACCCCCAGCACGGCGATGGCCAGCGAGGCCAGGAAATGCCGCGGCCGAGGTATCAGACGATCAAGCGAGAGATCCACACACTTCCTTGTTGGCAATGGTCAGGACGAACAATGGTCAGGACGAACAATGATCAGCAGGGCCTGCCCTTACCAACCCAGCGAAAACATGGTTTCCAGATCGTGGCGCGAGTGCACCTGAAGCGCATTGAGCGTTTCCGTGTCGGCAATGCCTTCTACTGCATTCAGGCGTCCAGTGACCAGCTCCGCCAGACTCTCGAAATCCCGTGTACGGGCAATGGCCACCAGATCATAGCGACCGCAGGTCGAATAGACCTCGCTGATCCCTTCCACCTCGGCCAGACGCTCGGCCACCGCCTTGACCTGCCCTTTCTCGGCATTGATCAGAATCACAGCATTCTGCATGATCACGCTCCTTTCCCATCGCTCCACGCCAACGACTCAGGACGCGGATGTTAAACATGGTGGTTTGGCAACGCAGTATATCAGCGCCTCCTCACCACCTGCACCGCCGACTGCGCGGACCGCTTTTTTCGCGGCGGATTGCCGCACTCACAACGAGACGATTCGCCAAGGCTCAACGGCTTAGCTAATCTTGCAAGGCAGCGCCATCAAGAGCGCAGGAGCAGGCTGCCAAGGCATCCTGACTCACCAAGACCGGCCCATCGCGGGCCTGACCATGACCGTATGACGCTCATCTTCCGACAATGAGGAGTCCCCATGACCAAGCACAGCCGTCGTGCCTTCCTGCGCACCAGTCTGCTGGGCATCGCCGCTCTGCCGCTGGGTGCTGGTGTCCTGTCTCGCACTGCGCTGGCGCAGAGCCTGCCTCGCCTGAGTACCGACAATGCCCAGGCCAAGGCTCTGGGATACGTCGAAAAGGCCAGTGATGCCAGCGGCAATGCCGCCTACGAAGACGGAGAGCTCTGCTCGAACTGCATGTTCTTCAATGCCGAAACCGAGGGCTGCCAGCTATTCCCGCAGAATAGCGTCGCCCCAGGCGGATGGTGCCAATCCTGGACGGCCAAGCCATAAGGCTGCGTGCCGAGGTCCGGTACTAAGCAAGAAGAAAGAAGGCAGGAGGAAAGCAGGCAAGAAAACACGCCGCCGCAAAGCATCACTTTGCGGCGGCGTGTCGGTTATCTGCTGTCGGCGTCAGGCGGATTCTTCGCTGTCCGGCAGCGGCCACTGGTAACGTCGCACCACTTCATCACCATCGAAGGACTCCAGCTTGACCGGAAAGCCCCATAGCTGGTGAAGGTGTCGGATCACAGGGTAGACGCTACGCGCCAACGGACGCCGCTGATCCTGCACGTGCCTGAGTGTCAGCGAACGATCTCCTCGAATATCGGCCTCGAACACCTGAATATTCGGCTCCCTGAGCGACAGGGCGTACTGCGCGGACAGCGCCTCACGGACCCGCCGGTAGCCCCGCTCGTCATGAATCGCTGCCACCTCGAGCATGTCCTCCTGATCATCATCGACCACCTGGAACAGCTTGAGCTGACGAATCACCTTGGGTGATAGAAACTGCTGAATGAAGGACTCGTCCTTGAAGTTGCGCATGGCGAAATTCAGCGTTTCGCGCCAGTCGCTTCCCGCAATGTCCGGAAACCACTCCCGGTCCTCGTCATCCGGAGACTCGCAGAGGCGCTTGAGGTCGGTGAAGATGGCGAAGCCCAGCGCATAGGGGTTGATCCCGTTGTAGTAAGGGCTGTCAAAGGCGGGCTGACTGACGACGGCGGTATGGGACTGCAGAAACTCCAGAATCAGGCCTTCGTCCACGGCCCCTTCATCGAACAGCCGATTCATCAGCGTGTAGTGCCAAAACGTCGCCCACCCTTCATTCATGACCTGGGTCTGCCGCTGAGGATAGAAGTACTGGGCTAGCTTACGCACGATTCGCACGACCTCCCGCTGCCAGGGCGCCAGCAAGGGTGCATTCTTCTCGATGAAGTACAGCAGATTTTCCTGTGGCTCGGGGGGATAACGCCCGCCGCCGTGCAGCCCCAGCGGGTCATCGTCGGAAGACACAGGCGGCACCTCGATGCCGGCGTCACCCATGGGGATTGTCCGCCACAGGGTATTGACCTGAGCCTGGAGATAGTCTTCACGCTCTTTCTGCCGACGAGCCTCCTCTTCCGGCGATACCGGAGACGGCCGCTTGTAGCGATCCACCCCATAGTTCTGCAGCGCGTGACAGGCGTCGAGCAACTGCTCGACGGCCTGCACACCGTGACGCTCCTCGCACTGACTGATGTACTTGCGGGCAAACACCAGGTAGTCGACGATCGAAGAGGCATCGGTCCAGGTCCGAAACAGATAATTGCCCTTGAAGAAGGAATTATGGCCGTAGCAGGCATGCGCCATGACCAGTACCTGCATCATCAGGGTGTTCTCTTCCATCAGATAGGCGATGCAGGGGTCGGAGTTGATCACCAGCTCATAGGCCAGCCCCATCTGTCCACGACGATAGGCCTGCTCGACGGCCAGGAACTGCTTGCCGAACGACCAGTGATGGTAGCCCACAGGCATGCCCACGCTGGCGTAGGCGTCCATCATCTGCTCCGTGGTGATGATCTCGATCTGATTGGGGTAGGTGTCCAGTCGATACTCGTCCGCAAGCCGAGCGATCTCGGCCTCGAACTCGGTCAGGTCTTCGAAGCTCCAGTCCGAGCCGGTCGCAATGGGCTTGGCGTGACGTTTGGTCAAGGCGGTCATGGCAATTCCTCTTCGTCCAAGGCGCTGCTCGTCCAACATGCTTCGCTTGCAAGGGAGTCCGCTTGCAAGACACGGCTGTGGCTAGGGGCTTACCTGGCGAGGTGCTTCAACACACGGCACGCCCTTCACCGTGCTCCCCTTTGCCAGCCCCGCTGCCGCCGTAGGGCAGACCTGCGCCTGCCTACCCCCTTGCCGTACTGTCCGCACGGCGCTTGAACAAGGCCCGGAACACCGGATAGATGTCCCCGGGTTCAACAATCTGACGCATGGCAAAGCGGTCGGGATAGGCGGCCTCGACCCGCTCGTATTCTTCCCATAGTGCCTGGTGAGCGTGAGGCGTGATTTCCACATAGGTGAAGTACTGCAGGCGCCCCATCAGCGATTTGGTCAGCAGTTCCCGACAGTTGACCGAGTCATCGTCCCAGTTATCGCCATCCGATGCCTGGGCCACGTACAGGTTCCACTGGCCGGGGGGATAGCGCTTGTCGATGATCTCGTCGACCAGAGTGAGCGCACTGGAAACGATGGTGCCGCCCGTCTCCCGTGAGTAGAAGAATTCCTCCTCATCGACTTCCTTGGCGGCAGTGTGGTGACGCACAAAGACCAGCTCGACCCGCTCGTAGCTGCGCTCGAGAAACAGGTAGAGCAACAGGAAAAAGCGCTTGGCGATATCCTTGTGGGCCTGGGTCATCGAGCCCGATACATCCATGACGCAGAACATCACGGCCTTGCTGGACGGCTGAGGCTGGTTGATCAGATGGTTGTAGCGAAGATCATAGGTATCGATGAAGGGAACCGCCTCCAGACGCCTCTCTAGGCGTTCGATCTCGGCCTTCAACTCCTGGATGCGAGCGGGATTCTTGAGCACGGGATCCTTGCGCTCCTCGACTTCCAGCGCTTCCTGAGCTTCCCGCAGCGCGCGACGAATCGGTGCACGCATGGCAATTCGACGGGCCTGAGCTTCTCGCATCGAACGCACAATGTTGATCCGAGCCGGCACGCCATCTCTCGAGACCCCGGCGCGCACGGGGCGCACTTCTTCCACATCCACCAGCGGCTTGCGCTCCAGATGGGGCAACTCGAGGCCATCGAAGACAAACTCGAGGAACTCCTCCCGGGTCAGGGTGAAGGCGAACTCATCCATGCCCTCCCCCTGATTGGAGGCGCCACCCTCTCCACTGCCATCGCCACCACCACCCCCGCCGTCTGGGCGACGCAGGCGATCACCTTCCTGAAACTCGCGATTACCGGGTGCGACAATCGAACGTCGCCCACCGCTGCCGTGCTGGAACACTGGCTCGGAGATATCGCGACTGGGGATGGAAACCTTTTCGCCTCGCTCCATATCGGTGATGGAGCGACGGTTGACGGCCTCCTCGACGGAGCGCTTGATATGGGTGCGATAGCGGTCAAGAAAGCGCTGGCGATTGACCGCGCTCTTGTTCTTGGCGTTCGCTCGTCGATCGATGAAGTAGGTCATGGGACCTCCTGGGCGCAGTCGACAAGGGTGTCCGGCGCCGGGCCTGGCCCGGCGCCTTCACGGCTACTGCGACTTGCGCACTCTCAGGTACCACTCCGACAGCAGGCGCACCTGCTTCTCGGTGTAGCCTCGATCCTTCATCCGTGCCACGAAATCCTCGTGCTTCTTGATATCCGCAGAGGACGCCTTGGCATTGAAGGAAATGACGGGCAGCAACTCCTCGGTGTTGGCGAACATCTTGTGCTCGATGACACCACGCAGCTTCTCGTAGGACTGCCACCCCGGGTTCATGCCGTTGTTCTGGGCACGCGCCCGCAGCACGAAGTTGACCACCTCGTGACGGAAGTCCTTGGGATTGGAGATGCCTGCCGGCTTCTCGATCTTTTCCAGCTCATCGTTAAGCGACTGGCGGTCGAACAGCTCGCCGGTCTCGGGATCCCTGTACTCCTGGTCCTGAATCCAGAAATCCGCATAAGTGACATAGCGATCAAAGATGTTCTGACCGTACTCGGAGTAGGACTCCAGGTAGGCGGTCTGAATTTCCTTGCCAATGAAGTCCACATAGCGTGGCGCCAGGTACTCCTTGATATAGCGCAGGTAGCGCTCGAAGGTCTCCTTGGGCAGCTGCTCCTGCTCAAGGCGCTGCTCGAGCACGTACAACAGGTGCACCGGGTTGGCCGCCACCTCGTGATTGTCGAAGTTGAAGACCTTGGACAGGATCTTGAAGGCAAAGCGCGTGGACAGACCATCCATGCCTTCATCGACGCCGGCGCTGTCGCGATATTCCTGAATCGACTTGGCCTTGGGATCGGTGTCCTTGAGATTTTCACCGTCATAGACCCGCATCTTCGAGTAGACGCTGGAGTTTTCCGGCTCCTTGAGACGCGACAGCACCGAGAATTGGGCGAGCATGCGCAAGGTATCCGGTGCACAGGGCGCCTCATTGAGCGACGAATGCTCCAGCAGCTTCTTGTAGATGTTGATTTCCTCGGACACCCGCAGGCAATAGGGCACCTTGACGATATAGACGCGGTCGAGGAACGCCTCATTGTTGCGGTTGTTGCGGAACGCCTGCCACTCACTCTCGTTGGAGTGCGCCAGCACGATGCCATCGAAGGGAATCGCGCCCATGCCCTCGGTGGGGTTGTAGTTCCCTTCCTGGGTCGCCGTCAGCAGGGGGTGCAGCACCTTGATGGGCGCCTTGAACATCTCGACGAATTCCATCAAGCCCTGATTGGCCCGGCACAATCCTCCGGAAAAGCTGTAGGCGTCAGGATCGTCCTGGGAATACATCTCCAGCTGGCGGATATCGACCTTGCCCACCAGGGACGAGATATCCTGGTTGTTCTCGTCACCCGGCTCGGTCTTGGCGATGGCGATCTGGTTGAGGCGCGAGGGGTACAGCCTGACCACCCGGAACTGCGAGATATCACCGCCGGACTCCTTCAGCCGCTTGGCGGCCCAGGGCGACATCACGCTGCGCAGGTAGCGAGCGGGGATACCATACTCTTTCTCGAGCAGCTCTCCGTCTTCCTCGGGCGAGAACAGCCCGAGCGGAGACTCGTGCACCGGCGACCCCTTGATGGCGTAGAACGGCACACGCTCCATCAGCAGCTTGAGGCGCTCGGCCAGGGATGACTTGCCGCCCCCCACGGGGCCAAGCAGGTAGAGAATCTGCTTTTTCTCCTCCAGCCCTTGGGCGGCGTGACGGAAGTAGGCCACGATCTGCTCGATGGCCTCCTCCATGCCGTGAAACTCACTGAACGCCGGATACCGACGTATCACCTTGTTGGAGAAGATTCGCGCCAGTCTCGGGTCCTTGGCGGTGTCAATCACCTCAGGCTCACCGATGGCCTCCAGCATTCTCTCAGCCGCACTGGCGTAGGCGGAAGGGTCTTGACGGCAGAGTTCCAGATATTCCTGCAGGGACATTTCTTCCTGCTGGACGCGAGCGAAGCGGTTCTGCACGTGGTCGAAGATGCTCATCGATGCCTCCTGTGATGCCCGGGACTCGCTCTTGGCTCTCAGGCCTTTCCCGTCAGCCAGCGCCAGTCACGAGTGGGTACTCTCAGCGTAGAACAGCATTAGCCAAAAACGATGTGCAGGTCTTCAACGCTGAGCGTCCTTACCTATAAGAACTCTTGCCAGCAGAAGCGTTTCGTTGTCCAGACGAAATTCGGCGTAAGAGGGACCATGAACATGATAAGCGAGGTATTCACTAGCCGTGAAAGCGACGCCCGCCGCTTGATCACGGGGCTCGTCACTGTCTACCGCGCCATCTTGCCGCAGCCACCAAAATTGCACACAACGGCACACTTCTTAAGTAATTTTCATCACGCTTGCCTGGGGCGCGAGCCAGATCCTGATGGGCTGGCCCGACGCCACCAGAATGACGGCTCTAGAAGGACGCCGCCAACCTGACCCCCTGGTCAATGGCACGCTTGGCGTCGAGTTCGGCCGCCTCATCGGCACCGCCGATGATGGAGACAGCGACACCCGCCGCCTCGAGGGGCGCCACGAGTTCGCGCACCGATTCTTGACCGGCACACACCACGACCGTATCCACCTCCAACACACGCGGCTCGCCCTCAACGCTTAGGTGCAGCCCTTGATCATCGATATGCCGATACTCGCAGCCAGCCATTGCGGTCACACCTCGATGACGAAGGGATGCCCGGTGCACCCAACCTGAGGTGGTGCCCAAACCCTTGCCCGGCTTGGACGTCTTGCGCTGGAGCAAGTAGACCTGTCGTGGCGACTGTGGCCGGCGGGCCGGCTTCAGCCCCCCAGGCGTGCTGACGTCAAGATCCACCCCCCACTCGTCGCACCAATCCTGCAACGGGTCATCACCGGGCGGCGTATGGGTCAGCAACTCCGCCACATCGAAACCGATACCGCCAGCGCCGATGATGGCCACCCGGCGCCCGACACGCTGAGGAGCATCGATGGCCTCGGCGTAACTCATCACACTGGGGTGATCGCTACCGGGCAACGCCAACGGTCTGGGTCTGACGCCGCTGGCCAGTACCACACGATCGAAGGCCAGGAGATCGTTGACGCCCGCCTCGCAGGACAGTCTGACGTCGACCTCCAGCTTGTCCAGCATCACCTGGAAGTAACGCAGCGTTTCGTCAAACTCTTCCTTGCCGGGAATGCGGCGCGCAAAATTGAACTGCCCACCCAGGATCGGCTGACGTTCGAACAGGGTAACCCTGTGCCCACGCTGCGCGGCACTGACTGCCGTGGCGAGCCCTGCAGGACCACCACCCACCACCGCCACGGACACTGGCTGGTCAGCGGGCTCAAGCGTCAGCTCCGTTTCATGACAGGCGCGGGGATTGACCAGACAGGACGTCAGCTTGCCCTGGAACGTATGGTCGAGACAGGCCTGGTTACAGGCGATACAGGTATTGATCTCGGCAGCACGCCCTTCCCTCGCCTTGCTCACCCATGCCGAATCCGCCAGCAGCGGACGCGCCATGGACACCATGTCAGCATGTCCGTCGCGCAGCACCCGCTCGGCCACATCCGGCATGTTGATGCGATTGGTGGTGATCAACGGGATCGAGACGGCGTCTTTCATGCGTCGCGACACCTCGGTGAAAGCGGCTCGCGGGACGCTGGTCACGATGGTCGGGACTCGCGCTTCATGCCAACCGATGCCGGTGTTGATCACGTTGGCACCGGCCGCCTCAACCGCCTGGCCCAGCGCAATGACCTCGTCGTAGGTACTTCCGTCCTCCACAAGATCGATCATCGACAGCCGGTAGATCAACAGGAAACGCTCTCCCACCGCCGCACGGACGCGGCGCAGAATCTCCAGCGGGAAGCGACAGCGATTGTCGAAGCTGCCCCCCCAGCGATCCTCGCGCACATTGGTTCGGCGGCAAATGAACTGATTGATCAGGTAGCCCTCGGAGCCCATGATCTCGACGCCGTCATAGCCCGCCTGCTGCGCCAGACGCGCGCAGCGCACGTAGTCCTCGATCTGCTGCTCGACCTCATCGTCACTGAGCGCTCGCGGCTGGAAGGGGTTGATGGGGGCCTGCAGCGCTGAAGGGGCTACCAACTCCGGTGAATACGCGTAGCGCCCCGCATGCAGAATCTGCATGCAGATGCGGCCCCCCTGTGCATGTACCGCCTCGACAACACCGCGGTGATCATCGAGCTGCTCAGCCGAGGTCAACTGCGACGCCCCCTGAAAAACGGCGCCCTCCGCATTCGGTGCAATGCCACCGGTCACGATCAGCGCCACGCCTTCGCGAGCACGTTCGGCGTAAAAGGCGGCCAGACGGGAAAACCCCTGCGGCGCCTCTTCCAGATTGGTATGCATGGAGCCCATCAACACGCGATTGGGCAATTCCAGGTGCCCCAGTCTCAGTGGGGCCAACAGGTGGGGATAGGCGGTCACGGCGCGGTCCTTGGCAGCCTTGGCTGCAATCTTGTTGTCGTGAGGTCCGGAGCTGGCACTGCATCAGGGCAGCCAGTCTACGGCTATTTTCAAACAACTGTATGATAGCGAGTCAATCCTCGCCACCCCAGAAAGGCAAAAAGCAGCGACACGATGCGAACCCCGCCAGCGCCATGGGCTAGCCCATAGCGTCAGTGTGGTGTAAACGCCTTGAGGGGACCCAAAACGAGAAAAGCCCCGCTGCAGAAGCAGCGGGGCTTTTCGGAATAACTGCCGGCAACGTGACCGGACTTTTTTCCAGCGTGTGCTGGGTCGAGCGAAATGGCGGACCGGACGGGACTCGAACCCGCGACCTCCGGCGTGACAGGCCGGCATTCTAACCAACTGAACTACCGGTCCGCGTGGTGGGTGATACCGGATTCGAACCAGTGACCCCCAGCATGTGAGGCTGGTGCTCTAACCAACTGAGCTAATCACCCACATCATTTCACACGGTGCGATGCCTCAAGTTTCCTGGAGCTCATCGACTTTGGCGTGTCATCGTGGCGGACCGGACGGGACTCGAACCCGCGACCTCCGGCGTGACAGGCCGGCATTCTAACCAACTGAACTACCGGTCCACATTGATGACGATTCGAGAAGTGACGTTGGCGGACCGGACGGGACTCGAACCCGCGACCTCCGGCGTGACAGGCCGGCATTCTAACCAACTGAACTACCGGTCCAACGTCTACAACTCTACGTGTCCAGCCATCACCAAGGTGATGGTGGGTGGTACAGGGTTCGAACCTGTGACCCCCAGCTTGTAAGGCTGGTGCTCTCCCAACTGAGCTAACCACCCCTGGTCACGTGGCGCTGCATTCTACAGAACATCGGGGGGATGTCAACGCGGCCAAACCATCTTTCTCGTTTTTTTTGTCGCCTATTTTGCCCGTGCATTCATCGACTTGGGCGGAAACGCAGGCGGCACAAGGGCTCACGAGATTCAGCGGCCCTCCGCAACGAGCCAAAACAGCCGTAAAAAAATGGCGAGACCCATCCCCCTGACCGTAGCGGCATCAATTCACCTGCATCAACGTTGCTGCGCATTTTGCCGCGCGCTGCATCAGTTCGTCTCGCGTCACGCCGCTGGCACGCCGGGTCAGCCAGTCGTGATCACCGTCCTCCAGCCACTCGACGGTGGCCACCTCGGGCAAATCATAGCCTTGCACTTGCTCGAGGGTGCCAAACGGATCTCGGGTGCCCTGCAGCACCAGCGTTGGACACTTGAGGCGAGGCCAGTGCGCCAGGCGAAGTCGTTCGGGCTTGCCCTGGGGGTGAAAGGGATAACCCGCTACCACCACTCCAGGTGCCGTCTCCTCGGCCGCCAGCAGGGTCGCCACACGCCCACCCATGGACTTGCCCCCCAGCCATACGCGGCCAGGCACGCTATGCGACAAAACGTCACGCCAGGTGCGCAGCTCATCGACCAGAACATCGACCTTGGGCGGCGGACGCCGGCGCCCAAGCGCCTTCATCTGGCGCATGTAGGCGAATTCCACTGACAAGGTGGCCACACCGGCGTCGGCCAGCGCCTTGCGCCAGGCGACCAGAAAGGGTGAATCGTGCCCAGCGCCTGCGCCATGCGTCAAAAGAAGTAGGTCGTCACTGGCAGGGCCCGCCAGGATGCAGGGTCCAATGCCCTCCCATTGCCCGTGCTGTTCTCCGTGAAACGGGCTTTGCCGGCGCAATTCCTGACCAAAAATGTCGGATAAAAGATTTTCAGACATGGACAAATTTCCAAAGTTCACTGCCACCAGTGGCTAAGTGCCAGCCCTAGCCGTGCTGGTCTAGAATTCTGAATGGTTGTTGATCTGCATCATTCTGAGACTGCCGCTGGGTAGGCACTATGGCCGGGGGATCGTCCCCTTTACGCGATCGATGGGAACCTGATCATGAGCACAGCATTTGAACATCCGACCTACAACTACAAGGTGGTCCGGCAGTTCTCGATCATGACGGTGGTATGGGGCATCGTGGGCATGGCCCTCGGTGTCATACTTGCTGCCCAACTGGTCTGGCCGGAACTCAACCTTGGCTTGCCCTGGACAAGCTTTGGTCGGCTTCGCCCCCTGCACACCAACGCAGTCATCTTTGCCTTCGGCGGATCCGCGCTGTTCGCGACCTCCTATTATGTGGTCCAACGCACGTGTCAGGTAAGGCTGATCAGCGACAAGCTGGCTGCCTTTACGTTCTGGGGCTACCAGGCCGTCATCCTCTGCGCCGTCGCCACCCTGCCCCTGGGCCTCACCGAGGTCAAGGAATACGCCGAGCTGGAATGGCCCATCGACATTCTGCTCGCCGTCGTCTGGGTATCCTATGCCATCGTGTTCCTCGGCACGGTCAAGATTCGCAAGACCTCGCACATCTACGTGGCCAACTGGTTCTTCGCCGCCTTCATCCTGACGGTGGCGGTGCTGCACATCGTCAACAGCGCGGCCATTCCCGTCACCGCCACCTACTCCATCTCCCTCTACTCCGGGGCCATCGATGCCATGGTGCAGTGGTGGTATGGACACAACGCGGTGGGCTTCTTCCTGACCGCCGGCTTCCTGGGAATGATGTATTACTTCGTGCCCAAGCAAGCCGAGCGCCCGGTCTATTCCTACCGCCTGTCCATCGTCCATTTCTGGGCATTGATCATGGTGTACATGTGGGCCGGCCCGCACCACCTGCACTACACCGCGCTGCCTAACTGGGCCCAATCCCTGGGCATGGTCATGTCCATCATCCTGCTGGCCCCCTCCTGGGGCGGCATGATCAACGGCATGATGACCCTGTCGGGCGCCTGGCATAAGTTGCGTACCGATCCGACGCTGCGCTTTCTGGTGGTCGCCCTGTCCTTCTACGGCATGTCGACCTTCGAAGGGCCGATGATGGCGGTGAAGACCGTCAATGCCCTGTCTCACTACACCGACTGGACCATTGGCCACGTCCACGCGGGAGCGCTGGGCTGGGTGGCAATGATCACCATCGGCTCGATGTATCACCTGATCCCCCGCCTGTTTGGTCAGAGCGAGATGTACTCGGTCAAGCTGGTGGCAGTGCACTTCTGGCTGGCCACCATCGGCACCGTGCTGTACATCGCCGCCATGTGGGTCAACGGCATCCTGCAGGGCCTGATGTGGCGCGCCATCAATGCCGACGGCACGCTGATGTACACCTTCGTCGAGACCGTGGAGGCCAGCGGCCCCGGCTACATCGTGCGCCTGATCGGCGGTCTGTTCTGGGTGACCGGCATGCTGATCATGGCCGTCAATGTCGCGATGACCGTCAAGGGTTCCGCCAAGAGCGGTGCTCCCCTGCCACAGACCGCCTGAGTCAATGAAGGACCGAGACTGACATGAGACACGAGATCATAGAAAAGAACGTCGGCCTGATGGCGGTGCTGGTGCTGGTGGTGATCAGCTTTGGCGGCCTGGCCGAGATCGTGCCGCTGTTCTTCCAGAAGCAGACGACCGAGCCGGTGGATGGCCTCAAGCCACTGACCGCGCTGCAACTCGAGGGCCGTGACATCTATCGCCGGGAAGGCTGCGTCGGCTGCCACTCGCAGATGATTCGTCCCTTCCGGGCGGAAACCGAACGCTACGGCCACTACAGCGTGGCAGGCGAATCCGTCTACGAGCACAACTTCATGTGGGGCTCCAAGCGAACCGGTCCGGACCTTGCCCGCGTCGGCGGTCGCTACAGCGACGACTGGCACCGCGCGCACCTGTACAACCCGCGTGACGTGGTGCCTGAGTCGATCATGCCGGCGTATCCCTGGCTGTTCGAGAACACTCTGGACGGTGAGGACACCCCAGCCAAGATGCGCACCCTCCAGACCCTGGGCGTGCCCTATACCGACGAACAGATCGCCAGCGCGACCAGCGATGTTCGCGGCGAACGGGAGATCACCGCGCTGGTGGCCTACCTGCAGCAGCTTGGCACCGTACTGCCCAACTCGGCAAAGAGCCCGTAACCATGGATATCGGAACCTTTCGCGGCATTCTCACCGGCATTCTGCTGGTCGCCTTTCTGGGCCTGGTGGCCTGGGCGTATTCCAGCCGTCGCAAGCGCGAGTTCGAACAGGCAGCCAACCTGCCGTTCGCGGATGACGACGAGCAACCGAACCGTGACCGCATGGCCGAGCAACAGGCCGATTCCCGAAAGGACAGGGGAGAAAAGAACACATGAATACACTCTGGGGTGATGCCCTCTCAGGCTTCTGGAGCGCCTGGATCATCGTCATCACGCTCGGCACGATTGGCTTCGCCTTCTGGCTGCTGTGGGCCAATCGCAAGACCGACAAGCGCCCTGATGCAGACGGTACTGTCGAGACCACTGGCCATACCGCCGACGGCATTGCGGAATACGATAACCCGCTGCCACGTTGGTGGTTCCAGCTCTACGTTGCCACCGTGATCTTTTCACTTGGCTACCTGGTGCTGTATCCGGGCCTGGGCAATTTCGCCGGCGTGCTGGGCTGGAGTCAGGAAGGCCAGTGGGAGGAAGAAGTGGCCCAGGCCGAACAGCGCTTCACACCGATCTTCGAGAAGTATCAGGAAATCCCGGTGCCGGAGTTGATCAAGGATGCCGAGGCCATGCAGATTGCCGAGCGTATCTTCCTCAACAACTGCGCGATCTGCCACGGCTCGAATGCCAAGGGCGGCTACGGATTCCCCAACCTGACTGACACGGACTGGCTGTACGGGGGCGAGCCCGAGCACATTGTCGCCACCATCGAGAACGGTCGGAACGGACTGATGCCCTCGTGGCAGCAACTCGGCGCCGACAACATCGAGAACCTGACTCAGCATGTGCTGTCGCTGTCCGGTCAGGCCGAAGATGCCGAGCGCGCAGACAAGGGGGGGGCGGTGTTCGGATCGGTGTGTGCGGCGTGTCACTCGCCTGACGGTACCGGCAACCAGGCGCTGGGAGCTCCCAACCTGACCGACGAGACCTGGTTGTACCAGGCACCGGGACAGAGCCTGGCCGACTCGATTCGCCAGACGCTGCGTAACGGCCGCAATGGCCACATGCCTGCCCAGGCCGCCTACATCGGCGAGGAGCGCGTGCATCTGGTGGCGGCCTACGTCTACAGCCTGAGCCAGCCTGCTCAGTAATCCACAAGAGGGGGTCACCCCCGTATCCAGTGCGGCCAAGCGCCGCACTGGCCTCTCACCTACCTGACGATCGCTAGACTGACCGTCGTCACAACGACGAATGATCGGTCAGCGATGCGAGCCTGCCATGAGCGACAAGATACCCACCCACGATGTGACCGACAGCGCGGTATCCCACCACACACCCGAAGACCCCTCGTCACACAGCATGTACGAGAGCCGCCGTCATATTTACGTACGCGAGATGAAGGGCGTCTTTCAACGGGCCCGGCGTGCTGCCAACTGGGCGCTGATGCTGGGATTTCTGCTGTTGCCTTGGGTGCCATGGGGAGACCGTCCTGCGGTCTGGTTTGACCTGCCGGGTCGCGAATTCCACATCTTTGCGGCGACCTTCTACCCCCAGGAGTTCGTGCTGCTGTCCTGGCTCTTGATCATCTGCGCCTTTGGCCTGTTCTTCATCACGGTGTTTGCCGGCCGGGTATGGTGTGGCTACACCTGCCCCCAGAGCGTCTGGACGTTTCTGTTCATCTGGGTCGAGCATCGTATCGAGGGGCCACGCAACCGCCGCATCAAGCTGGACAAGCGCGCCCTTGATGCCGATAAGCTCCTGCGCAAGAGCGCCAAGCACGCGATCTGGCTGATCATCGCCGCCGCCACCGGCATCACCTTTGTCGGCTACTTTACGCCCATCAAGGGCCTGGTCGTCGACCTGGCCACCCTGTCAGCCAACGGCTGGTCCTACTTCTGGGTCGGCTTCTTCGTTGTCTTCACCTACCTCAACGCTGGCTGGCTACGGGAGCAAGTGTGTCTGTACATGTGTCCTTATGCCCGCTTCCAGTCGGTGATGTTCGATCGCGATACGCTGATCGTCTCCTACGATTATCATCGAGGCGAGCCCCGTGGCCCCCGCAAGCGCAGTGCCGACCCCACCGAGCAGGGACTCGGCCACTGCATTGACTGCGAACTCTGCGTCCAGGTCTGCCCTACCGGCATCGACATTCGCGATGGCTTGCAGTATCAGTGCATCACCTGCGCCGCCTGCATTGATGCCTGCGATAGCGTCATGGACAAGATGGGCTACCCTCGGGGTCTGGTTCGCTACACCACCGAGCATGCCCTTGACGGCAACAAGACCCATTTGCTCAGGCCACGCCTGATCGGCTACCTGGTGGCGTTGCTGGTGATGATCGGGCTGTTTATCTGGACCCTGGCCGACCGCACCCCGCTGGACGTCGACGTCGAGCGCGATCGGGCGCGGCTGTTTCAGACGCTGAGCGATGGGCGTATTGCCAACTCGTACGCCATCACCGTGCGCAATCTCGACAATCAGGCACACCGCTATCTGATCGAAGTCACCGGCATCGAGGGCCTGCAGAGCGATACCGAGTCACTCGAGGTACCCGCCAACGCGTCCCGGCAGCTGGTGATGACGCTGAGCGTAAATCCTGCTTTGATGGAACAGCGTAGCGCCGACATCAGCGTCCGCCTGCACGCTGAAGACGATCCCTCGGTCGCGGTGGAACGCGAAAGTCGATTCATAGGAGTCACCCCCTAATGTCTTCGTCCGATCCCCAGGTGCCGCCCTGGTACAAGCAGTTCTGGCCCTGGTTTCTGATTGCTTTGCTGCTGTCGTCGGTCACCTTCAGCATGGTCTACCTGGCGCTGTCGATCCGCTATTTCGATGGCTCGGTACCGGACGACTATTACAAGGAGGGGCTGGCGATCAATGTTCAGCTGGAAAAGCAGCAGCGCGCCGAAGCCCTTGGGCTGGCAGCCGATCTGCGGATCGATGCCACCACCGGCGACGTGGTCGTCCAGCTGCTCGGCGAAGAGCGCCCCGAGCGCCTGCAGCTGGAGCTGAAGTTTCCCACCGATGGGGATCGCGACCGCCTGCTGACCCTGAGCCATACCCGTAGTGGACAATATATTGGCACCCTGGAGCGCAACCTTCGCTACCGCTGGTATCTGCAGCTCCAGCCATGGATCGAGGACGGCAGCGGCGATGATGCTGCATGGCGCTTGACCGGCGAGGCCGAATTCCCGCAAGACGGCACCATTCACCTGACGCCAGGTCTGTGATGCCGGCTACCGATACTCCGCGGTCCTGCTACCACTGCGGCGCCACGGTGGAAGCAGGAGCCCCCTGGTCGATCACCATCGATCAGCAAGTGCACCCCCTGTGCTGTCCCGGATGCGAAGCCGTGGCTCACGCCATTGTCGACGGTGGCCTCGATAGCTACTACCGCTTTCGCACCGCCATGCCTGAGCGTCCCTCGGCCACGCCCGCGGACGCCGAACGCTACCAGGTTTTCGATGACCCCGGCCTGCAAGCCCGATTCGTGCGCCAGCGCGACGGGCATCAGGTCGCCACCCTGGCGGTGGACGGCATCACCTGCGCCGCCTGCGCCTGGCTCATCGAGCATCGCCTGAACGCTCTCGATGGTCTGGCCAGCAGCGCCGTCAACCTGTCGCAACATCGCCTGCAGGTGAGCTGGGACCCGAGCCAGCTGACGCTGTCACGCATTCTTGCCGAGATGGCGGCCATCGGTTACCCCTCGCAACCCTACGAACCCGACCAGGCTCAACTGCGCCTCAAGCACCAGTCGCGCCAGATGGTTCGCCGCTTGATAGTGGCAGCGGTAGGCATGATGCAGGTGCTGATGTTCTCGATCCCCCACTACGTCGACAGCGGGGACCTCAGCGCCGATTTCGACCAGCTGTTTGCCTGGCTATCTTTGGCGCTGACGACGCCTGTCGTACTGTATGCCGCTCAACCGTTCTTCCTGGGCGCCTTGCGGGACGTACGCTCGCGCATACTCGGCATGGATGTTCCCGTCTCCCTGGCCATCGGTGGCGCCTACCTGGCGAGCTGCTGGTCGGTGGTCAGCCAATCGGGAGATCGCTACTTCGATTCGGTCAGCATGTTCACCTTCTTCCTGCTGTTCGGTCGCTATCTGGAATCCCGCGCCCGCGCCCACTACGGGCGCCAGGGCAACGTTCTGGCCAGCGCCTTGCCCAGCGCTGCAGTGCGCGTCGAGGCCAATGGCGACGAACGGGTCATTCCCGCCAGCAAGCTCGAACCGGGTGATCGCGTGCGCGTCAGTCCTGGCTCACTGATTCCGGCTGACGGCGTCCTGACATCAGGCGTGGCACAGATCGACGAATCGCTGCTGACCGGTGAGTCGCTGCCCTCACTACGACGACAGGGCGATATCGTTCACGCTGGCACGCTGTGCATCGACAGCCCGGTGGAGCTCGACGTCCTGCGTGTCGGTGATGCGACCCGCGCAGCGGGCATCCTCGACCTTACCGACCGAGCCTTTGCCCATCGCCCGCGTATCGCCAAGGTGGCAGAGCAGGTGTCCCACCGCTTTGTCCTGAATCTGCTGATCATCACCACGCTGGTCGCCATGGCCTGGTGGTGGATCGACCCCAGTCGTAGCCTGTGGGTCACCCTGTCGGTGCTTGTCGTCACCTGTCCCTGCGCCTTGGCACTGGCCACGCCTACCGCCTTGACCGTCGCCCACGGGCGTCTGCGTCGCGCCGGCGTGCTGGTCGCTCGCGCCGATGCGCTGGAAACCCTGGCCCGCCTCGACCGCATCATCTTTGACAAGACCGGCACCCTGACTCGAGGCCAGCTGCGCCTGGCCGAGCACCGACGCCTCACCGCAGACTGCCTTGCAGGCATCGACCCTCGTCAGCTGGCCGCAGCGCTGGAAGTCGGCTCGGAGCACCCGGTCGCCCATGCCTTCCGGCCCTGGCGCGACGCCCGAGTCACGGCCAGCGACATTCGCAACGTCCCCGGTCAGGGTGTCGAAGGTTACCTGGCTGGGCAGTGTTGGCGCCTTGGACGCCCGGACTTTGCCCTGACCAGCCAGCCCCCCCTCGACGTACCAGGCGACGGCCTGTGGCTGCTGCTGGCATGCGAGGGGCAGGCTGTCGCCTGGTTCCAGCTACACGACCAGCCCCGCACAGACGCCGCCATGACCCTTGCGGCTATCCGCGAAGCGGGTATCGAGATCGAGATCCTGTCCGGCGATCGACCTGGCAACGTTCAGCCACTGGCCGATCAGCTGGGGGTAGCGCAGTGGCACGGCAACGCCAGTCCCGAGGACAAGCTCACATTGGTCCGCAAGCGTCAGCAAGCGGGAGAGGTCGTTGCCATGGTGGGAGATGGCATCAACGATGTGCCCGTTCTGGCCGGGGCGGACCTCGCCATTGCCGTTGCTGGCGCCAGTGACCTGACCCGCACTCGCGCCGACCTGATCTTGCTCGGCGAGCCGCTGGAGCGTATCGTCCAGGCTATCCATAGCGCACGCCAGACGCGCCGCATCATTCGCCAGAACCTCGCCTGGTCAGTGCTCTACAACGTCGTCGCGCTGCCCGCCGCCGCGCTGGGCTTCGTGCCTCCGTGGCTCGCCGCCATCGGCATGTCGATCAGCTCGCTGCTGGTCATAGGCAATGCCCTTCGCCTGCGACGCGCGGCGCCACCATCATCCTCACGTCTTGCCGTAGCGGCACATGCTCAATGAACATTCTCTATCTGTTGATACCGCTGTCGCTGATCCTGTTGAGTCTGGCGGTATGGGCGTTTTTCTGGGCGGTTCGCAACGATCAATTCGACGATCTGGAGGGGCCTGCCTATCGCATCCTGTTCGAGGACGAAGACCCGCCGACACCGAACCCATCCAGAAAGCCGGCAAGAGAGACGCCGGTCGATGACGCAACAGCCGACGAGCATGATTCCACGCCACCCCCTGGATCCTGAGCAGAACGCATGAACCCAGTAGGTCTAGACCTGCCGCCCGCGATGGCGGCTTTTGTCTTCGGGCTGCTTGGCGGAGCACATTGCATCGGCATGTGCGGCGGTATAATGAGCGCCCTGACCTTTGCCATTCCCCCGAGCATGCGCCACCCTGTTCGTGTAGGAATTTTACTACTTGGCTACAACTCGGGACGTCTGTTCAGCTACTGCCTGGCAGGCGCTATGGTCGCAAGCCTAGGCTCTGTGGTGGCGCTGGCACCGGGCATGCGGGACCTGCTGCAGGTGGTTGCCAGCCTGATGCTGATCACGATGGCGCTTTACATTGCCAACCTGTGGAAAGGGCTACGCTGGCTGGAGGCATTGGGCCAGCGCCTGTGGAGGTATCTGGAGCCAGCAGGACGTCGCCTGTTGCCGGTGGTCAAGCTACCTCAGGCGGTTGCACTCGGGGCCATCTGGGGCTGGCTGCCCTGTGGCCTGGTGTACTCCATGCTGGCATGGAGCATGGCCATCGCAGACCCTGCCCGTGGAGCACTACTCATGCTCTGCTTTGGCCTGGGGACGCTGCCGGCACTGGTGACAACAGGGATTGCTGCGCGTCAGCTGCAGAGTTTGCTGGCACACCCTGCCACACGATTTATGGCAGCGGGCATGATTGTCGGTTTAGCTGTATGGAATATCCTACAAGTTGTAGGAAATTGACGACCATCATATCGCCGCCAGATTATTGAGGCAAAAGAGGTATATGCACCTTTGGCCTAATATCTGTGTGTAGAATAGCGACAATAGCATGCAGCAAGGGTAAGCCAGTTTCCTACATGCCCTGCTCATCATGAACCCCAGACCCACAGGAGCTGCGAATGAGTCCATCGGCCCAAGATCGACGGCGCCCCATGCTACATGAGACTCGTTGCGAGTCCTGCAGCTTGAGCTCCCTGTGCCTTCCGTTGTCGCTGGAGACCGCTGACCTCGAGCGCTTCGATTCCATTATCCGCCGTCATCCTCCGATCAAGAAGGGCACTCGCCTGGTCGAGCAGGGAGATCGCTTCACGAGCGTCTTCGCGGTTCGCTCCGGTAGCCTCAAGCAGATCACCACGGAGGGTAGTGGCGAAGCGCAGCTGACCAACTTCTTCTTGCCCAGTGAACTGGTCGGCCTGGATGGCATAGACGACGGCAGATATCCCGGCAGCGTGGTGGCACTCGAGACCACGACCGTATGTGAGATTCCCTTCGATCGCCTTGACGCCCTGACCCAGACGCTGCCGGAACTACGCGCGCAACTGTTCCGCACCCTCAGCAAGGAGCTGCGCGAGGATCGCCGCATGATGCAGCTGCTGTCGCGCAAGACCGCTGACCAACGACTGGCCTGCTTCTTCCTCGGTCTGTCGGACCGTTTCCGACGCCGCGGCTACTCGCCGTTCAGCTTCCGCCTGTCCATGTCCCGGGCAGATATCGGCAACCACCTGGGACTTGCCGTCGAAACGGTCAGCCGCATTCTGGGACGCTTTCAACAGCAGGACCTGGTGGCCGTCTCTGGACGGGAGGTCAATATCCTGGACCTCGCCTCACTGTCGAACCTGGCGGACACCGATGCCAGCTGATCCGCGGCGCTGACAGGGCCTGCGGCCGACAGCGACCGATAGACGTCGTGCCACGCCACGAGCCCAGCCCCCCCCTTAGGTAGGGCGACGATATACCGGCTCCATCAACAAAAGAGGCCGCATCCCAGGATGCGGCCTCTTGCTATCTTATCGGGACGAGCGTTCAGACATTGAAGAGGGCCACTGCGTGATGTGGCCCTAGCTCGCTTCGCGCTTCAGCAGTGCCTTTTCAGCAAGGCATGTTCAGCAGAGGCTCTTCAGCAGGGCGTGTTCAGGCGAGCTTAGTCGGCGTCAACGATATCAATACGCCGAGCCTGGCGATGCGCCTGCACGGCCTCCAGACCTTCAAAGTCGAACAGCTCGCGGTCTGCCAGCTGCGAGGGTGCCACGTTGGTCACTGCCTTGAACATGCTCTCCAGGCGCCCTGGGTGCTTGGCTTCCCACTCTGCCAGCATTTCCTTCACCACCTGGCGCTGCAGGTTGGGCTGCGAGCCGCAGAGATTGCAGGGAATGATCGGAAAAGCCATGGCATCGCTGTAGGCCTGGATGTCCGCCTCGCGGCAGTACGCCAGCGGCCGGATGACAATGTTCTTGCCATCATCGGACAGCAGCTTGGGCGGCATGGCCTTGAGACTTCCTCCGAAGAACATGTTGAGGAACAGCGTCTCGAGAATATCCTCGCGGTGGTGTCCCAGGGCAATCTTGGTCGCACCGATCTCTTCCGCAAAACCGTACAGCGACCCTCGGCGCAGTCGCGAGCACAGCGCGCAGGTGGTCTTGCCCTCGGGGGTCTTTTCCTTCACCACCGAGTAGGTGTCACGCTCGAGGATGTGGTAGTCCACGCCAATGCTGTCCAGGTAGTCCGGTAGCACGTGCTCGGGAAAGCCGGGCTGCTTCTGGTCGAGGTTGACCGCCACCAGGGAGAAGTTCACCGGCGCATTGCGCTGCAGGCTGCGGAGAATCTCGAGCATGGTGTAGCTGTCCTTGCCGCCGGACAGGCATACCATGACCTTGTCGCCTTCCTGAATCATGCCGTAATCGATGATGGCGTTGCCGGTCTGACGCCGCAGACGCTTCTGCAGCTTGTTGAACTCGCGCTTGGCCTTGGCCTGGGCGCGCTCGTCGTCAGCTGCCGGGGACGCGGCATCACGACGGTCGAGGACACGGGGATCAAACAGGGAGGCGGAAGCGGGCTGAGCAGACATGGGCAGGGCACATCACGGCTGAAAATGAAGACCCGCTAGTCTATCACTCACGTCCGCCACAGGCGAAGAAGTCAGCAACCACTCACCCCTGCGATTAAGCTGGTTCACAACCGCGTGTCCTGGGCCAAGGTGCTTTTGACTAGCCGCCCTGTGACTAGCCGCCCTGTGAAGAGACGACCTGTGAAGAGACGACCTGTGACAAGACGACCTGTGGCTAGACGACTTGTAGTGCCAGCAGATAGCGCGCCACCACACCAAGCAACAGCAGCAAGATGCCGAAGCGTTGCCAGGCGTGCTCACTCACCGTCAGCGTCAGACGCTTCTCCCAGAACTTGACCATCCCCCACAGGTCACGGGTGCGGCGATAGTACTGGCAGTAAGCCACCATCACAGCCAACAGGCCAAGCGATAGCAAGGTCGGCTCAAGCAACATCATCAGACCATGAAGGCTCATGCAAAGATCTCCCCATTACGGTGACTGTTACGGCACCTGACACGCTGCTCGTCCCAGGTCACGCATCGTGACAGCGGCGTGGATGGCATCATCGGGACGACTCGGCCAGCGCGTCGGCGTCCAGCCGCAAATGCATCAGTGCCGTAGTCACGGCATCACCCAATGCGGTATGCCGTCCCATGATCGGCACTCCCAGGCGCTCTGCCAATTGTTCGAAAGTCGGCTGCAGCTCAAGTTCGGGATGGCTGCGCCGCATCCGCTTGCGGTACTGCTGCGCCACATCGATGGTGGCGTTAGGCAACGAGAAGCCAAACTCCGCCTTGAGATAGCGATCGAGCATGGCCAGGTCAAAGTCGATGCACCACCCCACCAGCGGACGGTTGCCGATGAATTCCAGCAGCGTCTCGAGGGCATCACGCACCGGCATCCCACCCTCAAGATCGACCCCACGCAGGCGGTGAATCTTGATGGAATCACCATCCAGGCTGGCCGGGGTCTCCAGCCGCAGATCAAGCGACTCGCTGGTCAACACGCGCCCATCGTGGATCCGCACTGCCGCAATCGACACCAGTTCGGCGCGACGCGTATCCAGGCCGGTGGTCTCGCAGTCGATGGACACCAACTCATCACCGGTGTAGGGATTGAAAAGCCAGGCAAAATCGCCATCGGCTTGACGACGGCGGTCGGCCGCACGTCTGATCGCTCGCAGCATGGGGTACTCTCCTAAACGAAACCACTGACGCCAGGTCAGTTTTCCCTGAGGCGATGCCTCGACGCTCATGCATACTCCAGGTGATAACGATGGGACAGACTGCCCTTGAACTCCTTCACTAGATGAAGTGCCTCCCGCAACAGGTCACGCTCCAGGGAGTTGAGGGACTGCACCACCACGTTGTCGCTGGCCAGGAGATCATCGCGCTGGCACCTGAGCTGGGCCTTGAGCCTCAGCTCACTGAATAGTGACAGCGCCTCACCGAGGTCTTCTGCCACCTCTGCATCGAGGCGACCGAGCCTAGCCAGAGCGGACAGGCGATCGTGGGTCGAGGTCTCGCGCAGACCAGCATCCAGCGCCATGGTGCGAACCCCATGAACGATCGGGAAGATGCCCCCTTTCTTGATGTCGATGCCGTGTGCGGGCTTCTTGAGCGAGCCGAACAGCGTCAATGGCGTAGAGAACCGCAGTACCGCGCGGGCCAGATGGGTCAGCAACAGCGCGTTGCCCCTGGTCTCCTCGATCAACACATCACGCAGGCGGTCCACCAACGCCATGTCACCTGCCACGCCAGCGACATCCACCAGAATCGCCAGGCTCATCAAGCTATTGCCATCCGGTTCCGCGACCCATCGCCGAATACGCCCGCGCCACTGCTCCAGCGTTCCTGTCCATTGGGGATTGGACACCATGATATTGCCTGGGCAGCGCGGATAGCCCAGGTCCATCAGCACCTCGGTAAAACGACGACTGTCCGCGGCCAGGTCCGGCCACTCGAGGTCGTCCGGGAGAATCAGCGCGTTGTCCTGATCCGTCTTGAGGATCTGTTCGCCCCTGCCCTCACTTCCCAGCACGACAAGACAGACCCGGTCGCGCTGAGGGGCGGGCATCGAAAACTGCCATGCCTTGCCAATAATGCGACCGTTAAGCGCTGACAGCATGCCCATGGCAAAGCGCATGCGAATTCCCTGCGCCATCAGTGCATCGATCAGCTCAGGCGTGCGCTTGCTGGCGTCGTTCAGTTCCGCCAGGCTGTCAGCCTGCTCCACCTGAAGACTGACCACATAGCTGCGACTGGAGAAATAGCTCAGCACATCGGTCAACTCGACCACGCCTTCCAGCGCGCCTTCGTGATAGACCACCACCCTGGCCACCTTGTGGCGGGTCATCTCGATCAGCGCTTCGAACAGGTACTGGTCCCTGGTGACGCTCACCAGTGCCAGGCCAGCGATACCTTCCAGGGCATCGCCCCCTCCCCGCTCCTGCATCACCAGCGCATCGAGCAGGTCGGTCTTGGTCAGCATTCCGGGGCCTTCCGGGGTATCCACCAACAGGCTGTCGGCGCCCTTCTCCTTCAGCGTGAGCACCGCCTGACGAATACTGATGGACGGGTCCACCAGCAGGGGTGGCCGCATGCATTCATGCACCTTGGCCAGCATGAAACCGGCCAGCGTCACGCCGCCATCGGAACGCCGCTCCGCCAGCAGCCGCGTCTTGCTGACCAGACGCTGGTGAAAGTAATCGGAGAAGTCCTCGGACTGTTCGCACAGCGAGAGGAACAACGTCCTGGGCATCAGGTAGCAAAGGGTTTCCTGTTCGGCGACAAAACGATAGCGGCTCTGGCCGTTGATGACGCTGATCGCGCCAAACAGATCGCCACTGGTGTAGTGGCCGATGCGTCCGCCGGTGGAGGACTCGTTCATGTCCAGTTCGGCGACTTCGCCCTTGTGAATCACAAAGACGAACTCGCCGGCCTGTCCAGCCTCGAGAATCACTTCATCCCGCGCGTAGTACGCCAGATCAAGCCCTGCGCGAATACGCTCGCGTCCGGCATCATCCAGCAGCGCAAAGGGAGGTTCTGTGACGTTGATGTCGATCATCGTTCGCTCCGTGCTCAACCCCGGCTGTCCCGGGGCTGAGCAGGTTGGCGAAGAGGAGCCCACGGCGCTGGGCCCCTCGTCCCGTTCTAGTGTGCGTGGGCCACACCAGCGCCTCTTGGCACCCGCACGTTCTCGACCAGTTCCTGGATGTGTTCCGGCGGAGCGGCAGTTGCCCGCGATACCACGAACGCCACCACAAAGTGCAGGATCATGCCGAGCGTACCGATACCTTCCGGCGAAATACCAAACCACCAGATCGACGGATCCGTGTTGATGAACTTGGTATAGACGATATAGGTAAAGGTGAAGCTGAGACCCAGCACCATGCCGACGATGGCCCCCTCGCGGTTCATGCGCTTGTCGAAGATGCCAAGCAGAATGGCCGGGAAGAAGGACGACGCCGCCAAGCCGAAGGCAAAGGCCACCACCTGGGCCACAAAGCCCGGAGGATTGATGCCAAAGTAGCCGGCCACCACGACTGCCACCGCGGCAGCGCCACGAGCAGCCAGCAGCTCTCCCTTCTCGCTGAGGTTCGGGTTGATCTGCTTCTTGATCAGGTCATGGGACACAGCCGCCGAGATGACCAGCAACAGCCCGGCCGCGGTCGACAGTGCTGCCGCTACACCACCGGCCGCCATCAGCGCGATCACCCAGGCTGGCAAGCCACCGATCTCGGGGTTGGCCAGCACGATGATATCGCGATCGATATACACCTCGTTGGCGCTGTCGGTGGGTGCATTGGTGACCACCCGCTGACCGTAGCTACCCGTGGAGGCTTCTTCCAGGGGACCGCTCTCGAAGGTGGGCTTGCCCTCGAACGGCGCGCCTGGCCCCATCTGCACCCTGCCATCGTCGTTCTTGTCGAGCCAGCCGATCAGGCCAACCGTCTCCCAGCTCTTGAACCAGCCAGGAACCTCCTCGTAGCTTGTTTCATTCACGGTCTCGATGATGTTGGTGCGAGCGAACACCCCCACCGCCGGTGCAGTGGTATACAGCAAGGCGATGAACACCAGGGCCCAACCGGCGCTGACCCGCGCATCACGAACCCGCGGCACGGTGAAGAACCGCACGATGACGTGAGGCAGACCCGCCGTACCACACATCAGCGCAGCGGTGATGAAGAACACGTTGATCATCGGCTGACTACCGTCGGTATAGGGCGTGATACCGAGATCTGTCAGCAGGCCATCGAGACGATCAAGGATGTATTGACCGCTATCGTTACCTGCTGCATCAACGAAGGTCGCACCGAGGCCGGTCTGGGGCAGCACGTGACCGGTCATCATGATCGACAGAAACACTGCCGGTACGATGAAGGCGGTGATCAGCACGCAATACTGAGCCACCTGGGTATAGGTAATGCCCTTCATTCCCCCTAGTACCGCATAGAAGAAGACGATGACCATGCCGATGACAACGCCGAGGTTCACATCCACTTCGAGGAAGCGCGCGAAAACGATGCCGACACCTCGCATCTGTCCGGCCACGTAGGTGAACGAGACGAAGATGACGCAGATGACCGCTACGGTCCTCGCGATATTCGAGTAGTAACGGTCGCCGATGAAATCTGGCACCGTGAACTTTCCGAACTTGCGCAGGTAGGGCGCCAGCAGCATTGCCAGCATGACGTAGCCACCGGTCCAGCCCATCAGATAGACGGAGGCGTCGTAGCCCAGGTAGGCGATCAACCCTGCCATCGAAATGAACGACGCCGCGGACATCCAGTCAGCTGCGGTCGCCATGCCATTGGCTGCGGGGTGAACACCTCCCCCCGCGACATAGAAGTCCTTGGTGGAGCCGGCCCGCGACCAGATCGCGATACCGATGTAGAGAGCGAATGACGCCCCTACAAAGAGATAGGTAAGCAGTTGTACATCCATGGAATCAATTCCCGTTCATTGACGTTATTTTGCGGGTTTCACTGTTCGTGGACGTCGTACTCTTCATCGAGTCGATTCATCTTCCAGGCGTAGAAAATAATCAGCACGATGAAGGTGTAGATGGATCCCTGCTGTGCAAACCAGAAGCCTAACTTGAAGCCAAAGAAGCGGATGTTATTGAGCACATCCACCAGGAGAATGCCGAAGCCATAGGAGACGACAAACCAGACGGCAAGACAGCCAAGAATGGTTCTAATATTTCGTTTCCAGTAGGCCTGTGCGCTCTTGTCTAGCATAAGGCTACCCTCAAGAAGTGGTTTGTTCGCCAAATGCCCTGTCAGGCAGAGCTAAAAGGCTCGAACAAAAGACTAGTCAAAAGGGCTTTTAGAGGAACGATAACTTTAGTCGAAAATCATAAATGCAGTGCACCATGTTATGAGAAACTTCTTTTAATTCAATAAAATAAAAACATTCAACAAATATTAGCCGTTGGTCTATCACTACAAAGGTGCATTCCACCTTAGTCGCGATTCTCTGCCTTATTTTCCGGTAATCGACGTTGGTCGATACCACAGAAATCCATCGAGTCTGTGATATTCGCCTCAAGAGACACCCTGCGCCCCCTGCCTGGCGGCCTTCCGATACCCTAGAATGGCAGCTGACATCGAGGAGGTGCCCATGTTTGCCGGTTGGCTGTTGATCGTCGTTTCACTTCTCTACATTGCCGTGCTGTTCGCCATTGCCTGGCGCGGCGACCGGCGTGCCCGGCATCAGGGCGCAAGCCAGCGGCGCCCGCTGGTCTACAGCCTGGCTCTGGCGATCTACTGCACGTCGTGGACGTTCCACGGCGCCGTCGGACAGGCCGCCACCTCAGGCTGGTCGTTTGCCAGCATCTTTGTCGGTCCGGTGCTGACCTTGCTGCTGTTCTGGCCTGTCCTGGCCAAGATGGTGCGCGTGGCCAAGCATCAGAACATCACCTCGATTGCCGACTTTATCGCCTCACGCTATGGCAAGACCCAGTCCCTGGCTGCTTTCGCGAGTCTGGTCGCATTGATCGGCACGCTGCCCTATATCGCTCTTCAGCTGAAAGCGGTGTCGACCTCCTTCGCGGTGCTGACCGACGCATCCGATATCACACGGGCCCCGCTATTCGGAGACACGGCGTTTTATGTGGCGGTGGTCATGGCGATCTTTGCCATCCTCTTCGGCACTCGCCATACCGATGCCACCGAGCATCATGAGGGCCTGATTCATGCGGTGGCCTTCGAGTCACTGGTCAAGCTGGTAGCCTTTCTGGTACTCGGCGCCTATGTGACCTGGGGGATGTTCGACGGCCTGCAGGACCTGCTGACCCGCGCCGATATACACTTGCAACTCCAACGCCAGCTGGCCCAGCAGGACTTCGGCCAGAGTTTCTGGGCCCAGACCTTGCTGGCGATGCTGGCCATTCTGTGCCTGCCTCGACAATTCCATGTCACCGTGGTGGAGAACACCCACCGCGACGACGCCGCCCGCGCTCGCTGGCTGTTCCCGCTGTACCTGGTACTGTTCGCGTTCTTTGTACTGCCGCTGGCGGCGGCTGGCCTGACCACCTTTGCCGGCACTGACGTCGCGCCCGATACCTACGTCCTGTCGCTGCCGATGGCAGCGGACCAGGGCTGGCTCACACTGCTGACCTTCATCGGTGGATTCTCGGCCGCCACCGGCATGGTGATCGTCGCGGCGGTCGCCGTCTCCATCATGATATCCAACGAAATCGTGATTCCCGCCTTGTTCCGCATGCGCTGGTTTGACACCAAGCCGCGGGACTACGGACGTCTGGTGCTCAGGGCTCGCCGGATCACCATCGCGGTGATCCTGGCGATGGCCTACGGCTTCTATCAGCTGATCGGTGAGTTCACCTCGCTGGCCTCGATCGGCATGCTCTCCTTTGCTGCTGCGGCGCAGTTCGCGCCGGCACTGATCGGGGGACTCTACTGGAAGCGTGGCAACCGTCTTGGCGTCATCGTCGGCATGAATGCCGGCTTCGCCATCTGGGCTTACACGCTGCTGCTGCCCGCCATGATCAACGCCGGCGTGCTCCCGGCTGACTGGCTCAGTGGCGGGCCGCTGGGGATTGCCTGGCTGTCGCCCACCTCGTTGTTCGGGCTGCATGTGGGCGATAACTTCACCCATGGCGTCATGCTGTCGCTGGGAATCAACCTGGTGGCCTACATCTTCGTGTCCCAGGTCACGCCCCAACGCGTGGTGGAGCGCATTCAGGCCTCGCTGTTCGTGGACAGCGTCGAAACCCGTCAGACCTCGGTCAATCGTCCCTGGACCGGTGCCACCACGGTGGGCGACCTCAAGGTGCTGTGCCAGCGATTCCTCAGCGCCGGCCAGGTTGACCGTGCCTTCAGCGACTACGCCCGTCGCAACGGCAAGGCACTGGAAGACAGCGCACGAGCGTCCATTGACGTGATCCAGTTCACCGAACGTTTTCTGGCATCCGTACTGGGTGCGTCCTCCGCCCGTATCGTGGTCAATTCCGCCCTGCAGGGACGCGGCATCGGTATTTCCGACGTGATATCCATCGTCGATGAAGCGTCCCAGGTGCTGGAATTCAACCGCGCCCTGCTTCAGGCCACCATCGAGAACATCAACCAGGGCATCAGCGTGGTCGATCAGAACCTGCGCCTGGTGGTCTGGAATCAGCGTTACCTGGAACTGTTTCGCTTCCCGGACCATCTGATTCGTGTCGGCGCGCCCATCGACCGCATCTTTCGCTACAACGCCCATAATGGCGAATACGGCCCAGGTGACCCCGAAGAGCATGTCGAGCTATTGCTCGACAACATTCGCGAGGGACAACCACATCGCTACGTGCGCTACCGCCAGGACGGCAGCGTGCTGGAGGTCCAGGGCAATCCCATGCCCGGCGGAGGCTTCGTCTACACCTATCAGGACATCACCCAGCAGAAACGCACGGAAGAGGCGCTGATCCGTTCCGAGAACAACATCCGTATCTACACGGACAACGTGCCGGCATTGATCGCCTACTTCGACCGTGAGTGCCGCTACCTGTTTACCAACCGGGCCTACGAGCAAGCCTTCAGCATCAACCGCAACGAGGTGATCGGCAAGAAGGTCACCGACGTGATCCCGACCGACATGGCAGAGGAGCGCACGCCCTGGTTCAAGCGCACGCTGGCCGGAGAACGGGTCAGTTTCGAGGTCTCGCTGGACATCAGCGGTGAAGGGCTTCGCTACATGCTGGTGACCTACACCCCCCACTTCGGCGACAGTGGCGCCATCCTCGGTTTCTTCGCCCTGTACCAGGACATCACTGAACGCCGCCGAGCCGAGATTGCCCTGAAGGAAACCAACGAGACACTGGAAGAGCGCGTGCGCTCCCGTACCCTGGCGCTGTCCGAGGCCAACTCGGCACTGCGCCAGGAAAACCGGGTCAGGGCCGAGGCGGAGCAGGCGCTGCGCCAGGCCAAGCAGGTGGCCGAGGATGCCAATGCCTCCAAGACCCGCTTCCTGGCGGCGGCCAGCCACGACCTGCTGCAGCCGCTCAATGCGGCGCGACTGTTCACGTCGGCCCTGTCCCAGGACATGGGGGCCGAGGACATGAAGCGCACCATCGGCCACATCGACAGCTCGCTGCAGTCTGCCGAGGAGCTCCTCGGCACCCTGCTGGACATCTCGAAGCTGGATGCCGGGGCGCTGACGCCGCGTCGCAGCCACTTCGCCCTGACCGATATCCTGCGGCCCCTGCAGGCCCAGTTTGCGGTAATGGCCGAGGACCGCGGTCTTGACCTGAAGGTGGTGGGCTCACGCCTGTGGGTCGACAGTGACAGCCAGATGCTCAGGCGCATCATCCAGAATTTTCTGTCGAACGCGATTCGCTACACCCAGGAGGGCCGCGTGCTGCTGGGTATCCGGCGACGGGGCGAACGCCTGTTGATCGAGGTGTGGGACAGCGGCCCTGGCATTCCAGAGGCCAAGCAAGCGGAGATCTTTCAGGAGTTCCGCCGGCTGGACCAGGCTTCCCGACACAAGGAAAGCGAAAAGGGACTGGGACTGGGGCTGTCGATTGCCGACCGCATGAGCCGGGTGCTCGATCATCCCATCCGCGTGCGCTCCTGGGTCGGTATCGGCACCGTGTTCTCGGTCAGCGTGCCGCGGGTCGAGGCCAAGGCCGAGGTCGCCGAGTCGGACAGCAAGCCCTCACGCAAGGTCGCCAGCAAGCTCGATGGCAAGCGCATTCTGTGTATCGACAACGAGTCGCTGATTCTCGAGGGCATGAAGGCGATGCTGTCGGGCTGGGGCTGCGAGGTCTTCACCGCCACCTCCATCGGCGGCGCCAAGTCGGTACTGCGACACCTGGATGGCGATCCTGACGCCATCCTGGCCGACTACCATCTGGACAATGAAGTCACTGGACTGATGGCACTGGATGCCCTGAGCGAGCGCCTCGAAGGAGAAGTGCCCGGCATCGTGATTACTGCAGACCGTACCGAAGAGGTGGCAGAGGAGGTCCGTCGCGGTGGCTTCCAGCTGCTGCTCAAGCCGGTGCGGCCCGCGGCCCTGCGTGCGCTGTTGACGCGGACCCTGCAGGCCAGCCAGGCCCCTTCATGAGGTGCAGCAACGTGCAGGCAGCCTTGCCGCCGACATCCTTTGCGGCGTTTGCCTGGACGCACAGCCCCCGCCCATGCGGCGCGGGGGCTGGTTTCACCTACAGATATTACCTACAGCGCCCAGGCACAGATCGCAGGGGCGAGTAGCAGCAAAATGTCAGGTACCACAGAATGTTCTGAGCACGCGCTCGTCTCGCGTCGGGGGTGCCATCAGCCAGGCCTCGCTCGGCGCCTCATGGGGGCGCGTCACGGCGGCCAGCAATGACTCAAAGACGCTCAAGTCATCGTCGTCCACCGCGGCCCGGATGGCCTTCTCGACCAGGTGGTTGCGCGGGATCACCAGGGGATTGGCAGCGCTCAATCGCTGCCTCAGGGTTGGCGCGTCCACACCCTGTTGCTGCAGCCGCTGGCGCCAACGCGGCAGCCAGTCGTCAAGGCGATGACGTCGCTCGAATCCTTCGGCCAGGGTCTCGTCACCATCTTCCAGTGCGGCCGACAGACGGGCGAAGCCAAGGGTAAAGTCGGCATTGCCCTCCTCCATCGCCTTGAGCAGATCCTCGCCCAGGGCAAGATCATGGTCATCTGACTGGTCGTCTTGGCTATCGAGCCCCAGCTTGGCGCGTAGCACGGCGGTCCAGGCAGCATCATGCTGTTCGGCAAAGTTCTCGATCGACGCCGTGGCCAGCTCAACCGCGCGCTCCTGGTCGTCATCGATCAACGGTAGTAGCGTCTCGGCCAGGCGCGCCAGGTTCCACTGGGCGATGGCGGGCTGATTGTCCCAGGCATAACGGCCTCGCTCGTCGATGGAACTGAACACCCGGTGGGGATGAAAGGCGTCCATGAAGGCGCAGGGCCCGTAGTCGATGGTCTCACCGGAGATCGCGCAGTTGTCGGTGTTCATCACTCCATGGATGAAGCCAAGCCCCTTCCATTGGGCGATCAGACTGGCTTGACGCTCCACTACCGCGTCCAGCAGCGCCAGCGCCCTGCCTCCTTCCGTACTCTCGGCCGGTTGGGGCGCACTCTCGGCCAGATGTGGCGCACTTTTGGCCAGGTGTGGATAGTGACGCTCAATGCAGAAGTCCACCAACAGAGACAGGGCCTCGGTATCCCGCCGCGCGGCAAAATACTGGAAAGTGCCCACGCGGATGTGGCTGGTTGCCACCCGCGTCAGCACCGCTCCCGGCTCCACCATCTGACGCACCACGGAATCGCCGCTGGCCACCGCTGCCAGTGCGCGTGTGGTAGGAACCCCCAGGGCGGCCATGGCCTCGGATACCAGGTATTCCCGTAGAACCGGCCCCAGCGGGGCGCGGCCATCGCCTCCACGGGAGAACGGCGTGCGCCCTGCTCCCTTGAGTTGCACCTCCCGCAGCGTGCCATCCCGGTGCGTGAGCTCGCCCAACAACAGGGCGCGGCCGTCTCCGAGTTGAGGCACGAAGTTACCGAACTGATGTCCAGCATAGGCAGTCGCCACAGGGCGGGCCCCCTCCGGCACCAGGTTGCCTCCCAGCACCTCGGCAAGCTGGTGATCATCCAAGGCATCCAGGTTCAGCCTCAACGCCTCGGCCAGGGGGCGATTGAACGCCAGCAAGCGTGGTGACGACACCGGCGTCGGTGACATCTCGGCTCGCATGCGATCCGGCAAGGACGCATAGTGCGCGGAAAAAGCGGGAAACATGACATACCCTCAGGCTAGCAATGACGCTGGGACCACCCTCGACCCCAGACGCGCTGTCGTCAAGCCCAGGACAGACGCTTCGTGTTGGAGAGGATCAGCAAGACAGGCCGCATTGTGCTTGATCACTGGCCAGACTCACCAGCAGGATCAGCGATCCGCGGTGGCTTCCAGCTTGCGCACACTGGATACGAAGTCGCTGAAACGCTCGCCCTGAATCAGCACGTGATCGCGCAAGATGCGCTCAGCGGCCTCCGCATCGCCAGCCGTAAGGGCGTCCAGCACAGCGCGATGTTCCTCCAGAGAACTCTGCATTCTGGAGCGCACCTGCAGCTGCAGCCGACGATAGGGTTTCAGCCTCTGCTTGAGCGACTGAGCCTCCTCGGCCAGGAAGGCGTTGTGACTGGCGGCATAGATAATGCTGTGAAAGGACTCGTTCTCATAATAGTAGGCGTCGCTGTCGCCGGTCTCGCTGGCTCTTTGGCAGCCCTCCAAGGCGGCCTGCAGCGCCTCAAGTTCCTCCGGGGTCATGCGCCGGGCGGCAAGACGGCCACACATGCCTTCCAGCTCTGCCATCACCTCGAACATCTCGATCAATCGCTCAAGCCCGAGCCGTGCCACAAAGGTGCCCTTCTTGGGATAGACGGTCACCAGACCACTGGCTACCAGCTGCTGGATGGCTTCTCGCACCGGCGTGCGCGATACCTTGTAGGCCTCGCACAGGGCCTCGGGGTCCAGGCGCTCACCCGGCGCGCGTCGACCGTTGATGATGTCGTCCTCTAGAGAGTCTCTCAAGCGCTGAGCGTTGGAGGTCTTGTTGCTCATGTCAGCATCCTCGCCGGCAAGCCTAACTCTGCCAGTTCATCGATTCATCGGCCCAACCGCCACCTTGGTCTAAGCCTGCCGCATTGACAGGAATATACCTGAGGGCTATTGATGTATACATCATAGCAAATGAAACATTTTTTACACCCTTTATCACCCGCCGTCCGCGGCACCCATCGCCACAATAACAACTCCTCAAGGAGACACCATGACACGCCACGCCTCCCCCGCTCATCCCGCTCGCTCGGCTGATTGCGATTGCACGACTCAGGACGCTCCCTCACTCCAGCAGGCTCGACCACGCTCAGGTACCAAAGCGTTGACGGTCGCCGCTTGCGTTGCGCTGTCGTCACTGGCCGTCAGCGCCTCGGCCAGCGCGGAAACCACGCTGCGGGTCTCTCACCAGTTTCCTGGCGGCCAGGGAGATGTCCGCGATGAAATGGTGCAACTGATGGCCAAGGAAGTGGAAGCTGCCGACGTGGACCTGGCCCTGCAGGTCTACCCCGGCCAGTCCCTGTTCAAGGCCAAGGAACAGTGGGGCGCCCTGGTGCGCGGTCGCCTCGACATGACCTCACTGCCGCTGGACTATGCCAGCGGGCGCCATCCTGAATTCTCCGCCACGCTGATGCCTGGCCTGGTGCGCAATCATGAACGCGCCCAGCGACTCAATGACTCGGCGTTCATGGACATGATCAAGCAGGTCATCCAGGACGCCGGTGCACGGGTGCTGGCCGATGCCTGGCTGGCCGGTGGATTCGCCTCCAACAAGCAGTGCATCACCTCACCTGACACGGTGGCGGGGCAGACCATGCGCGCAGCAGGCCCGGCCTTCGATGAAATGCTGGCAACCGCGGGTGCTTCCATCGCCTCGATGCCATCGTCAGAGATTTACACTGCCATGCAGACCGGTGTCCTGGACGGTGCCAACACCTCGTCAGGCTCCTTCGTGTCCTACCGCATCTACGAGCAGGTCAGTTGCCTGACAGCACCGGGGGAAAACGCCCTGTGGTTCATGTACGAGCCGATCCTGATCTCGGAGCAAAGCTGGAGTCGACTCGATGAGGCCCAGCAGCAGGCGTTGCTCGAGGCCGGTGAAAAGGCCGAGGCCTACTTTGCGGAACAGGCCGCCCAGCTGGATCAGACCATGGTGGACGTGTTCGAGGAAAATGGCGTGGACGTCGTGCAGATGTCCCAGGCGGACTACGACGCCTGGCTCGAGGTGGCCAAGGAGAGCGCCTACAAGAGCTTTGCCGAGAACGTGGACAACGGTCAGGCGCTGATCGACGCCGCCCTGGCCGTGGAATGAACCGAGGAAGGCGCGGCGTGATGCCGCGCCTTGCTGCTCGTTGTCGTCATGTCACCTCGGAGGCTCCATGTCCCATACTCACTCTCCCCCCCACGTCGAGGCCGCGACTGCTGCCTTGTCACGCCGCCACAGCGCCGGCCCCATCGGCGCGTTCTGTCGTGGCATGGACAGGCTCTCCATCGCCTTCGCCGTTGTCGCGGCGGCTGCACTGCTGCTGGGCGTGCTGGCCGTCTGTCATATGATCTTCGTGCGCTATCTGCTTGGCGAAAGCACCACCTGGCAGACCGAATTCGCCATCTTTTCGATCACCGGTGCCATGCTGCTGGGTTCCCCCTATGTACTGCTCACCGGTGGCCAGGTGGCAGTCACCGTGCTGCCCGACGCCCTCAAGGGAGGCCTGAAGAGTGCCATGAACCTGGTCGCTGCGCTGTGCGGCCTGGGGTTCTGTATCGCCCTGGCTTACGGCTCGTGGCTGTATCTGCTTGAGGCGTTCCACGGCGGCTGGACCACCGGCACGGTATGGAACCCTCCGCTGTGGCCCGCGCTCGTTCCGCTGGCCCTAGGCTCGACCCTGCTGGCGATCCAGTATCTGGCAGACATTCTGGGAGGAGCGCGCTGATGGACCCCGTCACCAGCGGTATCCTTATTGTCACCGCACTATTCGTGCTGATGGCCATCGGCACCCCCATCGCCTTCGCCCTGGGCGGGGTCTCATTGGCCGCCCTGGTGCTTGATCAAGGCATGGGCGAGCTGACCTACTTCGGCGAGACCTTCTTCGGCAGCCTGGCCTCATTCGGCTTCGTCGCGATCCCCATGTTCATCCTGATGGGGGCGGCCGTGGCATCGTCCCCCACCGGACGAGACCTCTACCGTTCACTGGATCTGTGGCTCGGCAAGGTGCCCGGTGGACTGGCCATCTCCAATATCGGCGCCTGCTCGATCTTCGCAGCGCTATCAGGTTCGTCTCCGGCCACCAGCGCTGCCATCGGCAAGCTGGGCATTCCCGAGATGCGCAAGCGCGGCTATCCGGATGGTGTCGCCGCGGGGTGTGTCGCAGCAGGGGGTACCCTGGGCATCCTGATTCCGCCTTCGGTCACCATGATCGTCTACGGGATTTCCACCGAGACATCGATCGGCCGTCTGTTCATCGCCGGCGCCTTACCCGGCGTCATGCTGGCACTGCTGTTCATGGCCTGGACCCTCGTCGCCTGCAAGCTGGCTGGCGGCTACCACGCCCCCAATCCCGTAGCAGAAGCCACCCGCGAGCTCAAGGACAAGGTCGCCAGCAACGTCGAGCACAATCTCAAGGCGCTGGTGCGGGTGCTACCCTTCCTTGTCGTGGTCAGCGGCATCCTGTTCGCCCTCTATGGTGGTGTCGCCACGCCCTCCGAGGCCGCCGGAGCGGGTGCCTTCCTGTGCCTGGCACTGGCCATCCTGGTCTACCGCATGTGGCAGGTGAAGCCGCTCACCACCATCATGCGTGACGCCCTGCGGGAAAGCGTGATGATCATGCTGATCATTGCCTGTGCCGAGATCTTTGCCTACGCACTGTCGTCGCTGTTCATCACCCAGACCGTGGCCGAGGCCATCGCCAATCTCGAGGTCAACCGCTGGGTGCTGATGGCCATCATCAACGTCTTCCTGCTGGTGGCCGGCTTCTTCCTGCCACCGGTGGCGGTCATTGTGATGACGGCGCCGATACTACTGCCCATCATTCTGGCGGCCAACTTCGATCCCTATTGGTTCGCGGTCATTCTGACCATCAACCTGGAGATTGGCCTGATCACCCCGCCGGTAGGCCTCAACCTGTTCATCATCAAGGGTATCGCCCCTGATATCGCACTCAAGGACATTCTGCTCGGTAGCCTGCCCTACGCCCTGTGCATGGTGCTGGGCATCCTTCTTCTATGCGTCTTCCCGGGCATTGCCACCTGGCTGCCGGATCTGATCATGGAAACCGCCGGCTGATCGGCTCGGCCCCAACGAGGTGTTTCTGATGAACTTCAGCTTTCTGCAGGAACTGCTGTCCAACATCACCCAGCGCGACGCCCTGCTGCGCAGGCGTAGCGACGGCCCACCGCTGGACCATTCCCAGGTCATCGACGCCTGTCATCGACTGCTGGCAAGCGACGGCGAAGCATCGAGCATTACCCTCGCCTGCCAGGCCCTGGATGCCTATGGGCGCCTGGGCGACGCCGAGAAGACCCGCTTCTTCCTGACCCTGACAGAGGAGTTCACCGCAGACCCCGACGCCGTGGATCGCGCCTACCAAGACTACCGCGTCGAGCGCGGCAACATGGCACTTCAGCGTTTGTTCGAGGCCTGCGAGCCCAAGCGGCAGGAGCTGTTGCGTCGCCTCAACCTCACCACCGGCGGAACCCATGATCTGGTGCGCATGCGCGAGGACCTGCTGCCCAGGCTCAAGGACAACCCGGATCTCAGGGCGCTCGATGATGACTTTGCCCACCTCTTTGCCTCCTGGTTCAACCGGGGTTTTCTGGTCCTCAAGCGCATCGACTGGAACACCCCGGCGGCAGTGCTGGAGAAAATCATTCGCTACGAAGCGGTACACGAGATCTGCGACTGGAATGATCTGCGCCGCCGCCTGGATGCTCGAGACCGACGCTGCTTTGCCTTCTTTCACCCGGCCATCGGCGACGAGCCGCTGATCTTCGTCGAGGTCGCCTTGACCAAGGGAATGCCAGACCGCATCCAGCCGATTCTCGATGCCAACCACGAGGCCATCGAGGCGGAAGATGCCGATAGTGCCGCCTTCTTTGGCATCAGCAACTGTCAGGTGGGGCTGCGCGGCATCTCCTTCGGCAACTTCTTGATCAAGCAGGTGGTGCAGGAGCTGAAGGCCGAGCTGCCAAGGCTCAAGCATTTCGTCACCCTCTCTCCCGTGCCTGGATTTCGCGCCTGGCTGGACGCGGAGCGCCAGCGGGAAGATGGCCGGCTGGACGATGACACCCAGACGCTGCTCAAGGAGCTCGATAGCGAAGGGTGGGAGGCAGACCCGGAGCGCGCCAAGACCCTGGGCGAGGCCATCCGCCCCCTGGCGGCCCACTACCTCACGAAAGAGCGCAACCCCAAGGGTCTGCCCCTCAACTCGGTCGCTCGCTTTCATCTCGGCAATGGCGCCGAGCTTCACCGCATCAACTGGCTAGGCGACACCTCGCGCCGCGGCCTGGCCCAGTTCGGCGGCCTGATGGTCAATTACCTTTACGTCCTCGATGACATCGAGGGAAATCACGAACGCTACTCCAGCGAAGGCAAGGTCGCCTGCTCCTCCCAGGTCAAGGACCTGCGTCGGCGAGCACGCAAGCATCTCAAGGGAGATCCCGTCACATGAACCACAACCTCTTTGCCACCTTTGAAAAACGCATGCACGAGCGTGGCGATGCCCCCTTCATCACCACCCGGGAAGGTCGGGATTACCGTTACTCGGACGCCCTCGACATGGTGGCACGGCTGGCTGGCGCGCTGGTCGAGCTTGGCGTCGGCCCGGGGGACAGAGTCGCCGTACAGGTCGACAAGAGCCCCGAGGCCATTTTGCTCTACCTGGCTAGCCTCAAGGTCGGCGCCGTCTACCTGCCGCTCAACACCGGCTATACCAGCGAGGAAATACGCTATTTTCTCGGCGACGCCGAGCCCGCGCTGTTCGTGTGCCGTCCGGCCTCACTCGACGCCGCCACTCAGGTTGCGTCATCCTGCGGCGACGTGCGTGTGGTGTCGCTGGGCACTGCCGCCGACGGCGGACTGATGGACGTGGTCGCGGCGGCCTCCCCCGTCACCGACTGCCTTGAGCGCGACGCCAACGATCTGGCCGCCATCCTGTATACCTCCGGCACCACGGGTCGTTCAAAGGGTGCCATGCTCAGCCACGGCAACCTTGGGTCGAATGCCGAGGCGCTGGTGTCTGCCTGGCGCTTTAGCGCAGACGACCGCCTCATCCATGCCCTGCCGATCTTCCACACCCACGGCCTGTTCGTGGCCTGCAACGTGATCCTGATGGCCGGCGCCAGCATGCGCTTCCTGCCCAAGTTCGATGCGGATGTGGTGTTCGAGGAAATGGCACAGGGCACCACCATGATGGGGGTGCCAACCTTCTATACACGCCTGCTGAAGGACCCTCGACTCACCCGTGAAGCCACCGCCAATATGCGTCTTTTCACCTCTGGTTCGGCGCCGCTGACCGCCGACACCCATGAGGCCTTCGAGGCGGCCACGGGCCATGCCATTCTCGAACGCTACGGCATGACCGAAACCAACATGAATACCTCGAACCCTTATGACGGCCAGCGCATCGCCGGCACCGTCGGGATGCCCTTGCCGGGGGTCGAGGTACGCATTACCGATCGCGAAGGCAAGCATCATGACGCGCTGCCCCAAGGCGAGATTGGCATGCTCGAGGTGCGTGGCCCCAACGTGTTTCAGGGATACTGGCGGATGCCGGAGAAGACCGCGGAGGAGCTGTTGGAGGATGGCTTCTTCATCACCGGCGACCTGGCGTTGATCGACGAGCGAGGCTATGTGCAGATCGTCGGACGGGACAAGGACCTGGTGATCTCCGGGGGCTACAACGTCTACCCCAAGGAGGTCGAGGGCCATATCGACGAGCTCGGCGGCGTGCTCGAATCAGCGGTCATCGGGCTACCCCACCCGGATCTGGGCGAGGGCGTCACCGCCGTGGTCGTCCCGGCAGAAGGCGCCACACCGCAGGAAACCGAGATCATTGCCGCGCTGGCCGACAAGCTTGCGCGCTACAAGCAGCCGAAGCGGGTGTTCTTTGTCGACAGCCTGCCACGCAACACCATGGGCAAGGTGCAGAAGAACCAACTCAGAGAGCGCTTCAAGGATACCTACGCGGCCAGCTCATAGGCGCCCTCTGCCCCCTATGCTCGTTCATTCATAACACCCCACAACGGCGCCCCATTGGGCGCCGTTGAGCGTTCGCGGGAGTCTCGGCGCCCATATATACTCACACCCACCAACGTTGTGGAGACCCTCCATGCAGCCTATGGTGCGCGCTGCGGCTCTGACCGGCTATCCGACCCTGCTCAGCGAGTTGGGAGGCAGTGCCCATCAGGCGCTGGCTCGCCTGTCCTTGCCTGGCGACTACCTTGACCGCCCCGACCGCCTTATTCCGGTGGCGACCAAGATCGACCTGCTCGAGCTGGGCGCTCAGCTCAGCGGCTGTCGCCATTTCGGCCTGCTGCTGGGACGCCACCAGAACATTTCCATGCTGGGCATGGTGGGCCTGCTGATTCAGCAGTGCGACACCCTGCGTGAGGCCATGGTCACCATTGCCGATCAGATCGGCCGGCATGTACAGGGCCTTGAGGTCAGACTGGAAGAGCGCGACGACCAGGCCCACTATCACTTCACCTATCGGGTTCCCGGCTACATCAGGCCATCACGCCAGCATAACGACAACACCCTGATGGGGGCCTACAACATTCTCACCTTCCTGTATGGCGAGCCCATCAAGCTGCGCGCCGTCTACCTGTGTGGCGAAGAGCCCAAGGACCTGGAACCCTACACCCAGCAATTCCATGCCGCCCTGCGCTTCAACCATCCAGAGAACACCCTGGTCTTCGACCGGCATTGCCTTGACCACGCGATTGCCGGGGGCAGCCCCGCGCTGCGCAGACTGATCAACTCCTTGCTGCATCGTCACCGCTGGGACGATATCGAAAGCAAGGTGGAGTGGATCATCACCAACCTGCTGCCCCTGGATCAGGTCAGCCTGGAGGCGGTGGCCACGGCGCTGGATGTCCCACCGCGCACGCTGCAGGACCGGCTGCTCAAGCGAGGTCTTAGCTTTCAGCACTTGCTGGACCGGGTACGCATGCGCAGCGCTCAGGTGTATATGCTGGACACCCACCTTAGCCTCACCGAGATCGCCGACCTGCTGGGCTATAGCCAGCTCAGCGCATTGACTCGCAGTTTCAAGCGCGTCATGGGCGAGAGTCCTGCCCAATGGCGACGAAAGCATAAGGCTGAAACGGCCAACATTGCGTCATTTGTCAAGTAACACGCGCCTTCGGTCAATCTGTGGCCTCCCGCCTTCACTATGCTCGGGCATGACAATAACGAGACGAGCAGGGGGACCCGGCCATGTCTGCCAGCGAGCAAGCGCACTTCGACTTCGACCAGATCATCATCGGCACCGGCTTCGGTGGTTCCGTCAGCGCCCTGCGCCTGTCGGAGCAGGGACATCGGGTCTTGATGCTGGAAAAAGGACGGCGCTGGAAGGACCAGGAGTTCTCGGATAACTCCTGGAATCTCAAGAAGTTTCTATGGGCTCCCAAGCTTGGGCTGACAGGCAACCTGCAGATCAGCCTGACCCGCAAGATCACCGCCCTGCACGGCGTCGGGGTGGGCGGCGGCTCACTGGTCTACGCCAATGTCCATCTGATTCCCAAGGATGAAGTCTTTGCCGCCGAATCCTGGACCCGGGTGCATCACGACTGGAAAGATCGCCTGATGCCCTACTACGGGCTGGCCCAGCGCATGCTCGGGGTCACCAAGAGCCACTACGAGAATGCCGCGGATCACGCCCTCAAGGAAACCGCCAGGCGCATGGGCCGTGAGGCCACCTACCAGACCGTCAACACGGGCGTGTTGTTCCCTGAAGACCCCGCCGATGGCAGCGGTGCCGGACGTGGCGATCCCTACTTTTCCGGGGACGGCCCCACACGCAACAGCTGTCGCTATTGCGGCGGCTGCACCATGGGCTGTCGCCACAACGCCAAGAACACGCTGGTCAAGAACTACCTGTGGTTTGCCGAGCGTAACGGCGTCGAGATTCGTGCCGAGAGCGAAGTCACCCGTATCGAGCCGCTGGCCAACGATCGCGGAGAGCGTGATGGCAGTGCCGGCTACGAGATCACCGTGCAATCCTCGACCGCCCGCTTCGCCAAGAAGCCCTATCGACTGAGGTGCCGAGGGCTGGTGCTATCCGCCGGGGTGTTCGGCACCATCCCCCTGCTGCTCAAGGCCAGGGATCAGGACAAGACACTCCCCCGGCTATCGTCGCGGCTGGGACGGGAGGTGCGCACCAATTCCGAGACCCTTATCGTCAACACCGCCCGGTTTGCCGATGGGCAGGGCCAGCCCCAGGAAATCTGCCATGGCCCGACCATCACCTCGATGTTCGACCCTGACGACGAGACCCGCATCGAGATCAACCGCTTTCCTCGCTACGGTGACGCGACCTTTGCCCTGCAGAGCGCCGTGCCGCTGACCGACGCCCAAGGCCAGGTGCCACGCTCTGTCAGCATGTTGATCAACATCCTGCGCCAGCCGCTCACGACCCTGCGCATGCTCAACCCGGTGGGCAAGTCCCGCCACTCGATCATCTTTCTGGTGATGCAGACGCGGGATACCTACGTCCACCTGAAAAGCCATCGTCCCTGGTATAGCGCCTTTGCCCCAGGCTGGTCGGTCTACCAGGACAAGGGCGACCGGGCCCTGACCAACTACTTTCCCATCGCCCACGAGGCCGCTCGACACTATGTCGCCGCCGCTGGCGGCGGCGATGCCGGCAATGTGGCTACCGAGGTCCTGTCCGGTGCTCCCAGCACGGCTCACCTGATGGGCGGCGTCGCCATCGGTACCGATGCCGACAACGGGGTGGTCGATGACCGTGGCCACGTCTTTGGCTATCACAACCTGCGCGTCATCGACGGCTCGCTGATTCCCGGCAACCTGGGGGTCAACCCGTCGCTGACCATCCTCGCCCTGGCCGAATACGCCTGGGCCAACGCACCTGTGTTTGATCAGGCGCGGGCCGCCAGCGTTCGGCGCGTCCATTTTTCAGCTCCCCTGCCGGGTTCCAGCTCATCCCTGGACGGTAGCGGGGACCTGCACGGCATCATCGCCAGCGACAGCGCCAGCCCTTCCCCTACGACGAGCGAACACGCCGGAGCCGACCTATGAACGCGCCACTCGCCTCCCACGACGATGCGACCCAGGATGACCTGAACGCGGCCTTCACCCGGCAGCGCCAGGCCTATCTGGCAGACCCTGTGCCCGACTATCAGGCACGCGTGCAGCACCTGCGCGCCCTGGCCAGGATGATCCAGGACCACCAGGAGGCCATTGTCCAGGCGATCAGCGACGATTTCGGCAATCGCGCCCGGGAAGAAACCCTGTTCTGCGAATTTGTGGTGGTACTCAGCGACATCAAGGATGCCATCAAGCATCTCAAGTCATGGATGCGGCCCCAGCGTCGACGGGTCGATCACAGTCTCTACTTTGGCGCCCGCAACAGGGTCATCCCTCAGCCGCTGGGGGTGGTCGGCGTGCTGGTACCCTGGAACTTCCCGCTCAACCTGAGCCTGGCCCCGCTGATCGGCATCTTTGCCGCCGGCAATCGCGCGCTGGTCAAGATGTCGGATCGCTCGCCTCGCCTGACCCAGCTGCTGATCGATATCTGCCCAAGCTACTTTGCTGCGGACAAGCTCAGATTCTTCGCCGATGATGGCATGCTTGGGCCACATTTTAGCCGACTGCCCTTCGATCACCTGGTCTTCACCGGCTCCACCGCCACCGGACGCAAGGTGATGGCCAACGCCGCCGAGAACCTGACACCTGTCACCCTGGAGCTGGGGGGCAAGGCTCCGGCGATACTCGCCCCGGATTTTCCATTGGAAGAGGCCGCCAGACGGCTGCTGTTCGTCAAACTGCTCAACGCAGGTCAAATCTGCACCACGGTGGACTACCTGTTTGTGCCTGAAGGGACGCTGGATGCCCTGGTGGATGCTGCCAAGGCCATCGTTCACCAGCGTTACCCCGACCTGGCAAGCCCGGACTACACCTCGATCATCGACGAGACCTCCTATCAGCGTCTTCAGGCCACCCTGGACGATGCCGAGGCCAAGGGCGCGCGAGTCATTCGACTGTCACAACAGGGCAGTGATCCGGCCACGCGCAAGTTCGCCCCCCACCTGGTGCTGGACGTGGCCGATGACATGCAGATCATGCAGCGCGAGATCTTCGGCCCGCTGCTGCCCGTGATGACCTACCGCGAGCCACAGGAGGTCATCGACTACATCAATGCTCGGCCTCGCCCTCTCGCGCTCTATCCCTTCTCCCGGGACACGGCTCTGGTGGATCGCTATATCGAGCGAATCCAGTCGGGAGGGGTCTCGGTCAATCATGCCTTGCTGCACGTCGGCCAGCATGACCTTCCCTTTGGCGGCATCGGCGACAGCGGCATGGGCCACTATCACGGGCGCGATGGCTTCATCACCTTTTCGAAACTGCGCCCGGTGTATCGCCAGGGGCCCTTCGACAGCATGAAACCGCTGATACCGCCCTACACCAAGACCACCCACAAGGTCCTCAAGCTGATGCAATGGCTGGCGCGCTAGGGATGACCCCATGCAGCGCAGGCTTGTGATGACGGTATTACCTGCCCCGTCGAAACGATCTGGAGCCCCGACATGACCACCGCTGGCATCCCTGAGCTGCCCTCCTACCTCGCTCACATCCAGGGCTTCCCGTTGATCCGGGACCGAGGCGACATCGAGGTCATCGAGCAGACGCCCTGGGAATCCCTGGGCCTGCCCGAAAGCACGCTGGATGTGATTGCCGACAGCGCTCGCCGAATGCCCGACGCTGTCGCCCTTCGCTTCTTCATGACGCCCGATGACGACAGCAGCCACTGCTATCGCTACCGCGACTTTCTCGCCCGCACCCTGCAGGCGGCCAATGCCTTTCATGCCCTTGGCATCGACCGGGACACGGTCGTCTCGTTCCTGCTGCCAAGCCTGCCGCAGACCCACTTCACCCTGTGGGGGGCGGAAGCCGCAGGAGTGGTCAATCCGATCAACCCGATGCTCGAGCCCGAGCACATTGCCGGCATCATGAAGGCCGCGGGCACCCGCGTTCTGGTTGCCCTGGCCCCCTTTCCCGGCAGCGACATCTGGGCCAAGGTCGAGGCCATCAGGGACCAGGTCCCTACCCTCACCAAGGTCCTGTATGTGGACGCGGCGCAGTTTCTGCCCGAGGCAGAGGCCGTCGCCTTGCGTCAGACGCTGCCACTCCCCGATGAGGACTGGTGTGCCGACTTCGACGCCTGCCTCGAGCGTGCCCCTGATGACCACCTGGTCAGCGGACGCCGGATTCGTGCCAGCGACCGTGCCTCGTTGTTCCATACCGGGGGCACCACCGGGCTGCCCAAGCTGGCGCCTCACAGCCACGCCAACGAGGTGGCCAACGCCGCCATGATGCAGATGCTGTTCCGCCATGCCGATGATGCGGTGATCCTGTGCGGGCTGCCGCTGTTTCATGTCAACGCGGTGCTGATCACCGGGCTAGGCCCGCTGATGATCGGCGCTGAGGTGCTGTTGGCAACGCCGGCAGGCTTCCGCACGCCAGGGCTGGCCGAGGGCTTCTGGTCACTGGTGGAGCGTTACCAGGTCACCTTCTTCAGCGCGGTCCCGGCGATCTACTCACGACTGCTTGAGGTGCCCTTTGGTGACGCCGATGTGTCCAGTCTCACCAGCGCACTCAGCGGTGGTGCGCCCTTGCCCCGAGCGGTTCACGGGCACTTCGAGGAGTTGACGGGGATCGTCCTGATCGAGGGCTTCGGCATGACCGAGGGCACCTGCGGCAGCATGGCCAACCCCCTGGCAGGCGAGCGCCGCACCGGGTCCGTCGGCCTGGCCCTGCCCTACACCGGCGCCAGGGTGGTCACGCTGGACGACCACGGCCGCTACCTGCGTGACTGTGAGGTCGATGAAATCGGCACCCTGGTGATCCGAGGACCCAACGTCTTCGCTGGCTATAGCCAGCCCGAACAGAACCGTGACATCTGGGTCGAGGAGGGCTGGTTCAACACCGGTGACCTGGCCCGCCAGGATCGGGATGGCTACATCTGGATCACCGGCCGCGCCAAGGACTTGATCATCCGAGGCGGCCACAACATCGACCCACAGCTGATCGAAGATGTTCTCTACCGTCACCCCTCGGTACAGATGGCCGCCGCAGTGGGCAAGCCCTGCGACCGGGTCGGTGAACTCCCGGTGGCCTATGTCAGCCTGCAGCCAGGTCGAGAGGTCGGCGAAGAGGCCTTGCTCAGTCACTGTCAGGCGCACCTGGCAGAGAAGGCCGCGATCCCCAAGAACATCTGGTTCATGGACGCGATCCCGCTGACCGCCGTGGGCAAGGTGTTCAAGCCTGCGCTGCGCCAGGATGCGGTCGCACGGGTCTACCAGTCGGTCGCCGATACTCTGCTCGGCGCGGGGGTGGCCCGGATCAGCGCTCGCCAGGACGCCGCCCTTGGGCTGGTCGCCGATGTCCAGCTGCCCGACAACGTTGACGCCAGCGAGCTTGAACAGCGACTGGCAGCCTACCCGATTACCTGCCTGTGGCGTCGCTATCCTGCCCGGGAATAGCCACGACATGACGGTATCGCAGCTCCCATAACGATAACGACAAGACCAAGAGGCGAACCATGCCACTCACTTCTGCAGCGCATGCCAGCGGCATGCGCCGGACGGCCCTGTGCCTGTCCTTGGCCACCCTGCCGGGCCTCCTGTGCGTCCCTGACGCTGACGCCCTGGAGGGCGACATGGGCGAGATTCACGCCAAGCTTTCCGGCTCGCTCAGTGTCGGCGCCATCTGGCGTGCCGAATCTTCCGACCAGGACTTTCTGTTCCAGGGTAACGCCGAGGCGGCCGACTCTGGCGCCAGTGGCTACAACCCCACGGGGGCACGCAACATCGATGATGGTCGTGCCAACTATGCCGATCGCGAGCTGGCCTCCACGCCGGTGATCCTGGCGACCCAGCTGGATCTCGACTATCGCAACGTCGGTGCTCGGATTGCCGGCAAGGCCTGGTATGACATCCATCAGGAGCACCACAGCGTCCCGTTCGGCAGTCTGGCCAATGGCTACGAGCGCAACGAACCCCTCGATGACCACCGCTTTCATCGCCTGTCACGCTTCAAGGGCACGACGTTCACCGAAGCCTACGTCTACGGGGACTTCGCCCCTGCGGGCCACGATCTCCACCTGATCCTCGGCGACCAGTACCTGCCCTGGGGCGAGAGCAAGTTCTTCATCAACGGGGTCAATACCATCAACCCTTACCGCCCGGCGGCGCTGCGCATGCCGGGCGACAACCTGCGCCTGGCGACCACCCTGCTGTCGGCAGAGCTGGCCCTGACACCACGCTGGGAGCTGGGGGCCTTCTACCAGCTCGACTGGGACAAGTCGGTGCTCGATGGCTGCGGCACCGCCTTCAGTTCTTACGACTACATCGCCGATGGCTGTGGTGGTGCGGTCCCCCGGGGGCCCAATGACCGGGCAGGCTACCAGGGAGATTTGTATGTCGACCGAGGACCGGACGATACGCCGGAGGATGAAGGCCAGTTCGGCTTGCGCCTGAGCTATTCGCCCAGCGCGGATACCACCTTCTCCGGCTACGCCATGAATATCCACTCCCGCCGCCCCTACGCCAGCGTCATCTCCGACAGCTACACCGGCCCCGATGACAACGGCCTGTCGCCGGGCTGGCGGCCGCCGACCGACTCAAGCTATGACCGCTCACGCAACATGCAGTACTTCGCTGACTACCCAGAGGATATCCAGGTCTTCGGGTTGGGCTTTCACACCAAGTTCGGTCAAGCCACGCGAGTCTTCGGCGAGTACAGCTTTCGTCATGACCAGCCGTTGCAGCTGGCCACCGCAGACCTGATCGCGGCCTTCATCGCCGATCCTGAATTCCTGTCCGGCGCCATTGGCCAGGACATCACCCTGGCTCAGGCCGCCCGCGACACCGCAGCAGGCGATGTCTTTCGAGGTTTTGACCGCTACGACGTGTCCCAACTGACCCTGGGCGCTATCCAGCCGGTACCGGACGTATTGGGTTCCAAGGCGCTGGTGCTGGTGGGCGAAGCCGGCATGAAGTATGTCCACGACCTGCCCAGCCTGGACGAGCGTCGCTATGCCAAGGGCGATTTGTTCGGCACCGACCTGGCCCAGGGCAGCGAAGCGGGTTGCACCATCGCGACCGCCAATCCTGCCTACAAGGGGCGCGGCTGCTCCGGGGACGGCTACGCCAGCGATTTTTCGTGGGGCTATCGCCTGCGCGGTCAGCTGATTTACCCCAATGTGCTGCCGGGGCTGACACTGACGCCCTACGCCCTGTTTGGCCATGACGTTTCCGGCTGGTCCTATGACCTCAACTTCGTCGAAGACCGGCTGTTCGGCAGCCTTGGCCTGCAAGCGGACTTCCAGGAGCGCTACCACGCCGAGGTGAGCTGGAGCGGCAGCGGCAACACCCCCTATGCAGATACCGACTTTGACTATCTGACGGCGAGCCTCAGGGTCGACTTCTGACCGTTGGCGCCAGCACTCAGGACCACGACAACCATCACCCTACACAAGACCAAAAGAGGATATCGTCATGATGTCTCGCTCCCTGCGCCGCACCCTGCTGGCCTCAGCCGTTGCCTTCGCCAGCTACATGCCCTGCGTTTATGCGGCGGACGCCATTGCCCCCAAGCCCGCCAGTGACGCCACCATCGCCGCCCATCAGGCCGTGCTGGACTCTCTCGATTTCTCTGACCGGGCCGACTTCGACGATGCCGGACGCGGACTGATCAAGGCCACCCCGGATCTCAAGATCCAGGCTGACGACGGTCACGTGGTCTGGGACGTCGCGGTCTACCAGGAATTCCTCAACGGCGAGGCGCCCCACAGCGTCAACCCGAGCCTGTGGCGCCAGGCGCAGCTCAACAATACCCCCGGTCTCTACGAAGTGGTCGATGGCATCTACCAGGTGCGCGGCTTCGATCTCACCACCATGAGCGTGATTCGTGGCGACACCGGCTGGATCGTGATCGATCCGATGACCATGACAGAGCCCGCAGAGGCCGCCATGGCACTGGTCAATCAGGAGCTTGGCCAACGACCTGTCACTGCCGTGATCTACACCCACTCTCATCCCGACCACTTCGGCGGGGTCAAGGGGGTGATCAGCCAGCAGCAGGTGGATGCTGGGGAAGTAAGGGTCATCGCCCCCGAACATTTCACCGAACACGTCGCCAGTGAGATGGTGCTGCTGGGCAACACCATGAGCCGACGTTCCCAGTACATGCACGCCATGGGCCTGCCGAGAGGGCCTCGTCAGCAGGTCGACAACGGCCTTGGCAAGGGCGTCGCCAGGGGCACCTTCACCCTGATCGAGCCCACCGAAGAGATTACCGCCAGCGGCCAGACGCTGACCGTCGATGGTGTCGAGATCGAGTTCCAGCTGACGCCCTCCACCGAAGCCGATGCCGAGATGATGTTCTACTTTCCCCAGCACCGCGCGCTGATGGCGGCAGAGAACCTCAACGCCTCGATGCACAACATGCTGACGCCACGAGGCGCCAAGGTGCGTGATGCCCTGGCCTGGGCCGGTGCCCTGGATGACACCCTCAGCCTGTTCGGGAATCGCTCGGATGTGGTGTTCACCTCTCACTACTGGCCGCGCTGGGGCCAGGACAATGTTCGCAACTACATCGAGAAGCAGCGCGATGCGATCAAGTACCTGCACGACCAGACCCTTCGGCTGGCCAACCTGGGCTACAAACGCGATGAAATTGCCGAGGCCATCCAGCTGCCGGATAGCCTGGCGCAGGAGTGGTTCAATCGCGGCTACTACGGCACCGTCACCCATAACGTGAAGGGCATCTACCAACGCTACCTGGGCTTCTGGAGCGGCAATCCCGCCACCCTGAACCCGCTGCCTCCGGTGCCAGCGGGACAGCGCTATGTCGAGGCATTGGGTGGCGCCGACGCCGTGCTGGCCCTTGGCCAGTCCGCCGTTGAGCAAGGCGACTACCGCTGGGCAGCGATGCTGCTGGATCATCTGGTGCAGGCCCAACCGCAACTTGCCGAGGCCCGTGAGCTACAGGCGGACGTCTTCGAACAGCTCGGCTACCAGACCGACTCGGGCCCCTGGCGCAACATCTACCTGACCGGAGCCCGCGAACTGCGCAACGGCATCGATACCGCCAATGCGGTCACCACCGCCTCCCCAGACATGATCGCTGCGCTGCCGATCGAGCAGGTCTTCGACCTGCTGGCGGTTCGCCTCAATGGTCCCCGCGCAGCCGCCACGCGCCTCGCCATCGACTGGCACTTCAGTGACAGCGATCGCCACTACCGCTTGAGCCTGGCCAACGGCGTCCTGCGTCACCGTCGCGACGCCACCGGTGATGACGCCGATCTGAGCCTCACCCTGTCCCGAGATGTGCTGAACCGTGTGTTGCTGCAGCAGACGTCCCTGGGCGATGAAATCGCCGCAGGGCGTGTGACCCCACAGGGTGACCTGCAAACACTGCAGACCCTCTTTGCCCTGATGGATACCTTCAGCCCCACCTTCCCGATTGCCACTTCCGCCATCCCCGCCAACGCCTCGGAGGCTGCTTCTGCCAGCCACTAGCAGCGTAATGACAACGCAACAACAGTCACGAGGTGTGAACGCCCGGGCAGTCACCCGGGCCTTCATTTGGCAAGCAGGAGAGAAAGCATGTTCAAGCAACGTCATATCGTCATCACCGGAGGCTCCTCCGGGCTTGGGCTGGCACTGGCCGGCAGACTGCTGGATAAAGGCGCCCGCGTCACTCTGGTGGCGCGCCAACGGGTGCGTCTGGAAAGCGCCCAGCGTTCACTCATCGCCGCACAGCCCTCCGCCGTGGTCGAGATTGAGGCTCTGGACGTGACCGATGCGGCCGCTACACGCAGCGGCATGGACGCCATTGCCGCCAGAACAGAGGGCATCGATGGCCTGATCAACTGCGCCGGCATCCTGCGCGAGGGCTACTTTGAGACGTTGACCGACAACGACTTTCGCGAGGTCATGGAGGTCAACTACTTCGGACCGCTCAACGCCACCCGGGCGGCATTGCCCCATCTGGTCGCCGGCAGCGACAACGCCACCAGCACAGGCGCGCCAACGGCCTGGCTGATCAATATCGCCTCGGTGGCTGGCCTCACCGGCGTCTTTGGCTATACCCCCTACTGCGCCAGCAAACACGCCCTGGTAGGTTTGACCGAATCGCTCTACTACGAACTCGCGCCGCGTGGCATTCGCGTCCAACTGGCCTGCCCCGGCGAATTCGACTCCCCGATGGTGGATCAGCTCGAACAGGGCCGCACCCCGGAAAACCGCGCCCAGACGTTGTCCATTCCCAAGGCCAGCGTCGACGCCATCGCCGACGACATCATGGCGGGGCTGGCCCAGGGCGACTTCCTGATCGTGCCGACCCGCAAGGCGCGCCTGGCGACCCTGGGCATGCGACTGCTGCCGAGCCTGTCGCGCAGGCTGATGAGGCGAACCGTCGAACGGGTCTATCAGGGCCCCGACGACGGCCTGCAGCGACAGATCGGTTAGGTCGTGCGCCTCAACGCTGGCGAGGGTCAGGTGGCTGCGGCCTGAGCCTCAACAAAGGTCTGATGGTCCTGAGCCACGCAGCGGGCATAGCTCAGGGATAGGGTGGTCACCATCTCCACGACGCTGTCCAGCTGGCCGTCAACCTGGCGACCGACCGCACGGGCAAAGCGCCCAGGGTCGTCAGGCGCCAGCGCCGCTGCTCCGCGCAGATGCTCCCGCGCCAGAATCGCTCCCCACTGTTTCACCAGCTGCCGATACGCCTTGCCGCTGTCGAGCTTGTGGGTCGGAAAGTCCTCTTTGTAGGGAGACCGCTCACGCACCGAGAACACCTTGTCGCCCAGGTGCAGCCACCCCAGATAGATGTCGGGGTGTTCGGCAATGGCTCGAAAGGCGGCGGCGTGACGGGCGCCCTCGTGGGGAAAGGTGGCTTTCCAGGCTCGCTTGCCGGCGCTGCTCATGAGTACCAGTCCTGCTGGCCCCGGCTGCTCCTTGACGTCGAGAATGACATCGTCGTGCTCGTGATCCTTGCCTCCCTCGATCAAAACGTAGTAGCGCTCGAGGCCCAGCGACCCGGTACCGGCATCGATCCGCCTGGCGGTATCCTTGACGGAAAAGTGCGCGTCCTCCGCGTCACTCAGCTCACCTTTCAGGGTACTGCGGTACTCTTCATTGATGGCCTTGCGTAGCTGACTATCCAGATGGGCAGGCAAGTTGATCAGCTTGCCTTCACGCTGCAGCCTGCGCCCGGTTTCCTCCTGCACGGTCCACTTGTCGAGCATCTTGGCCCGACTTTTCTTGCGTTCCACCTTCTGCATGAAGGGCTTGAGCGGCCCCTTGGCGGTATCGACACTGACATGCCCCGGCGACTCTCCCGCGCGATACCTCGCCAGGGTCTTGTGGTAGCTGAGCACCAGATGCTTGAGACCACGCCTCAATGTCTTGCGCGAGACGCCATTCTCCTCGGCATCCAGCACCAGGCTGACGGATAGGCGCCACAGGTCATACTGATAGTCCCCGATCAGCGCATCGTCGAAGTCGTCCATGCCATATCGCACGCGATCGTCATGGTGGCCATAGGCGCCGAAGTTGTAGGCGTGGGCATCGCCCTGCAACCATGTCTGCGTGTCCACCTGGCCACCGAAGAGGGAGAAGCGCCAGTCGTGCCAGACATCCGCCCAGTAAAGATGATTGGTGCCCCGAAAGAAGGCGTAGGGAGACTCCGCGATCTTGGCGTACTTGGTGCGCTGGTCATCCGCATCAAGGTGCGCGTTGGCCGTGTGGATGGCCTCCATGACCTGGCGCGGTCGATGGTGGCGAGTCAGGGGAAGTGACATGCCAGTCTCCTCGGCAGCTGACAGACGTCATCGGCAGACGATGCCGTCCAGTGAGTTTTCAGAGAGTGCCGCTTTTGGCCAGTCCTGGCCTCAAGGCGCGAATAGACGCGTCATCAAGCATACCTTTCGGGAGCCGGACATGCCGTCTCACCAGCCAACGCCGACCAGGCGCCGGGGCGACACGCTCGACAACCCCATCGTCAATGGTTGGCGGCACCTGCCCGCAGAGGACAGAGGCACAACGCACCGCGCTCGCCCATGGCTGGCGTAACGTGGTAATGATGAGGAGACGGCGGAGGTCGAGGGGCAGGCGGTCTTCGTAGAAAGCGCGATGCCAAGGTATGGCGGGCCAGTAACGATCATACCGGGCGACCTGGGCATTACCTCAATGGGGATGACACCCGCCCCTGACACCGTCATCTTTTACGGCCACTGTGGAGACTCGATCATGCCAAGGCGCGCAACGCCCATCCAGGCTGACCCGCAAACCCGTTACGCCGGCTTTGCTGGCATCGACGTCTATCATCCTCCCGCCAGCAGCGCTCTGGGCGCTGTCGTCATCGCGGCAAGCGCCCGGGGCATCGCCAGAATTGACTTTATGGAGAGCGCCACGGCAGCGACGATCACGCCCCGCGCCACGCCCTTGACGGAGGTCTGCCGTGAACAGCTGACAGAGTTCTTTGCCGGACAGCGTCAGCAGTTTGATCTACCGCTCGACCCGCAGGGCACCGAATTTCAGCGCCAGGTGTGGCAGGCACTGGCCGCCATTCCCTTCGGTGAAACGCGAAGCTACGGACAACTTGCCGAAGGCCTGGGGCGCAAGGGTGCCCAGCGAGCGGTGGGGGCGGCCAACGGGCGCAATCCGATTTCGATCGTGATTCCCTGCCATCGGGTCATTGGCAGCGACGGCAGCCTGACCGGCTATGCCGGTGGGATGGGGCGCAAGCAGTGGCTGCTCGCCTTCGAAGCGCAGGAAGTGCCGCTGACGCTGTGCTGAGGGCAGCTAGCATAGACTCCGCCAGCCCGCCCCTCAGCGGACAGATATCACCTTGCCGGACGGAGAAAGGTCTCAGGACTCGACATTGGCAGACGCGATTCGCGGATCGAAGACCAGGTGCGCACGAATGGCCTGGACGTCATCCAACGGGTGCTCGTAGCTCCACACAGCATCCTCATAGCGTTGCCCATCGACATCGACATGAAAGTAGCTGGCATCCCCCTTGAAGGGACAGTGCGTGCGCGTCTCGCTGGGCGTCAATCGTGTCATGTCCACATCAGCCCGAGGAAGATAAAGCCTCGTTGGATAGCCAGGTTCGTTCAACTCGAGCGCGTGCAGGGTGTCGGCGACCACCTCGCCATCAATATCCACTCGCACGCGAGTGGTCAGGGGATAGATCGCAATACGCTGTCGTGGTGCATCCATCGGCATTCTCCTGTGATTGATTAACCCGCAATCCCGCTGACCAAGTGACGCCTCGCCGTCATCCACTGGTAACTCACTGGTAACTCACCGGGAGCCCCTTCATCGACCGTGCCGACACCCGTATTTGTGTGGTATCTCGGCGGTGTCACGCCTTTCGCTCTGACTATCACTAGAGCCTAGTACTGAAGATCATTAGCGCTTAGTGCTGAAGGTGATTAGAGCCAGTTCTGCCCGTCATGAGACCGTGTCCACTATGACTGCCATGGTCGCGGGCTCTGTAGGGACTATCTCGCTGCTATTGGGTGCTTTCTCAAGGAAAAAACTTACGTTCTCACGTAGCTATCCTACTGCGAGCGGCCCTGTTGACGTCTTTTTCTTGAACTTCCCTCACCCCAGAATGAGAGGGGGCCGCTAGTGTCAGCCGCCCTTTTCATCACACCATCGCAGTCATCACACCATCGCATCACTCTATCGCTTCACACTATCCCGCTCTTTTCGGCAGATTATCATGTTGTGAGAATTCAACTCGGTCCGCGTTATGCTGCCTCGGTCGTGGTTCCCATGACGTTTCCCTATTGACCAAAAATCAACGAAGACTCATTTAGTGGAATCCAATGTCAGGGTTTTCTATCCTAGGCCCTGGTGGCGCCATTTTCGGGCCACGAATCTGGCACTACCTGACGCGCCCAGGCGCTTTCATGACGATAACATCTGGCGCATTTCAGCCGGTCAGACCCACCGGTGCGCCGCCCAAGGAAACTTCCATGCCCCCGTTCGCCCGCACATCGCTTGCCCTGGCCCTGCCTCTGCTGACCGCCGCCTGCGCCAGCATGTCCACCAGCAAACCCGCTGTCGCTCAATCCCTCGACTGGACCGCGACCCCCGTCTACACCACCCTGACGCTGTCTGCCGGATTCCAGCCGGATCCTCAGACGGTCAGCGTCATGGCTGGCGGCGATACACGTGCAAGCGTTGTCAGTGCCGACTGTGCGGGCTTCGTCAATCCCGCTGCTCCAGACGTGGACATCAATTACACCGCCGGCAGCTATCCGCTGAAGATCGCCGCAAGCGCCTCCAGCGATACGACGCTGGTGGTCTATGATCCTGCCGGTATCTGGCACTGCAACGATGACGCCAGCGGCACCAATCCCGCCATTGTGTTGCCCAATCCGGCAAGCGGTAACTACAACGTGTGGATCGGCACCTATGAGTCGGGCGTCCGACTGGTGCCGGCGGAACTGCAAATTTCCGAGTCTGTGAGTTCGAACACCGCTGCAGCCAGTGCCTCTGCCAGTGCCTCCAACGATTACATTGGTGGCGATATCGAGTGGGGGGATGATGGTAGCCAGTGGAGCAATGACGGTGAGTGCGATGATCCGCGCTTCCTGGGCCCGGGCGCTGCCGCCGGCAACATCGACGCCGACCGCTTCCACGACGCCAGCGACTGCCGCAGCCTGTACGAACAGGGCCAGCTCTACTTGCGCTAAGAGAGTTCAGACGCGCGGATGACGCCTGCCGCCCTTCGCGTTCAGGACTCACCGCGTAAGGCCCTTTGCCCGCGGGGTGCATGCGAAGTGCTACATGCCTTCACATGCACCTCATTTCGCGGCGGGTCCTGCGGTGGTGCCATGGTGATCCATCGCGGCCAACGAGACTCTGCGTGTGTTTACCACATGGGCATTCATCGCATGGTCATGGGAAGACGATACGCTGAACCGACCTTTTTCCTTCGGTGAACCCATGCACCACGATCGCCCCTCTTCACGCCGCCGTTCTTCACACGGTCGCGGTCCGGATCACTCCTGTCCGGACACCCCGTGGCAAGATCATCCTGCTCCAGGATATCGGGAGATTTTCCTGACGTTTCTTGGCCTGGGGCTGACATCCTTTGGCGGGCCTGTCGCTCACCTGGGCTACTTTCGGCAGGTCTTTGTCAAACAGCGTGGATGGCTTTCTGATACCGCTTACGCGGAGCTGGTCGCGCTGTGTCAGTTCTTGCCGGGCCCTGCCAGTAGCCAGGTGGGGCTGGCCATCGGGCTGATGCGCGGAGGACTGACCGGGGCGCTGCTGGCCTGGCTCGCCTTCACACTGCCTTCTGCGCTGGCGATGATGGCATTTGCACTGGGTGCTGGCAGCATGGACGGCGCCATCGGCGAGGTGCTGATTCATTCGCTCAAGCTGGTGGCCGTCGTCATTGTCGCTCACGCGATCCACGGCATGGCGCGTCAACTGTGTCCCGACCTGCCCCGTGCAGGCATTGCGCTGGCTGCACTGGCGGTCATGCTCGCCATGGGTGGCATCAGTGCACAGGTGGCCGTCATCCTGTTCGGGGGCCTGTGTGGCATCTGGTGGCTAAGCGCCGACGTTCCCTCAGCCTCTACCACTTCCCTGGCGGCGCCCCTTGCTGGCTGGGTCAGTGCGCTGGCACTTTTGCTTGGCGCCGTGATGCTGGTGGCCTTGCCGATCCTGGCGGCAGGCACCGACGCCCTATGGGCCGACCTTGCCGACAGCTTCTACCGGGCGGGGGCTTTGGTCTTTGGCGGCGGCCACGTCGTGTTGCCGCTACTCGACGCCGAAATGGTGGGCAAGGGGCTGGTGTCAGAAGCGGACTTTGTGGCGGGGTACGGCGCTGCCCAGGCAGTCCCGGGGCCTCTGTTCACCTTTGCGGCCTATCTGGGCACCGTGGCGGGAGGCATGAGCCTATGGGCCGGTGCTCTTGCGCTGGTCGCCATCTTCCTTCCTGGCGCCCTGCTGGTGGTGGGCCTACTGCCACTGTGGCAGCGCTTGGGCCAGCACGCTCGTTTGAGAGCGGCGATGAAGGGAGCCAATGCCGCCGTCGTCGGACTGCTCGGTGCGGCCTTCATCGATCCTATCTGGCGAAGTGCGATCGATTCGCTGGTCGACATCGCCACCGTGGCGGCAGGTTTTATTGTGCTGAAGCGCATCCCTGTGTGGGCGCTGGTGCTTCTGTTTCTGGCCCTTGGTCTGGTTCGGGGATCATGGAGCTTGCTGCTGCAGGGGTAGTCCAACAGCACGCTGGCTCTGGCTCTGACTCTGGCTCTGGCTCCGACCCTGGCGTCACTCAGAACATACCCCCTGTCCCAGCGCATCCTCTCCCAGCGCTGAGGGCAACCGCCCTCAGCAGGTCACGCCCGCGTGCTCCTGCTTGAGTCGATAGAAGTCCTCGACGATCTCCTCCATGGCGCCAGCGTCGTAGGGGCAGAGCCCGCTCACCACCAGCTTCTTGCCACCACGCCCCATCACCTCACCCGCCGCCTCAATGGCAAAATCGAGATGCACATCGCCACGCTTGCCAATCACTTCCAGCCGCGAGTCAAGCAGCCGCAATGCTGGCATCTGGGCATCCAGTCGATCCAGCGAGAAGCCCATGCTGTCGTAGATCACCAGCGGACGCTTGGGATTGAACATGACGCCGCAGTCTTCCATCAGCGGCTTCAGGTAGTGAGGGAAATTCTTGCCCGAAAAGGCGACATAGCAGCGCGTGAAGGCTTCAACCACCTGCTCGTCGAAGGTCACCTCACCACGCCGCTCTACCTCGAGGTAACACTTGCCATCACCGTCCTGCACCCGGATGACGCGATCACCATGCTCGATGAAACTGAGCGGGCGGTCGGCGCCCACCATGGCCAGGAACCGGAAATTCATGTGCTGCGACAGACCAAATCGCTTCAATACCAGGGCGAACAGCAGATCTCCGGGGACACAGAACCGACGGGCGCCCGGCGTGTGGATCGGATTGAAGTCACCGGCGATACACTTGGCAAAACGGCTGGCCTGTTCGGCGGACACCAAGATGCAATCGTCGATACAGGAATGATACTCATCAAGAAACATGGGACGGACGCCTGGCTAAAACTGGAGTGGGAAAGGCCGGCTCAGCCCTTCTGGCCCGCATGATGCCATAGATCCCCATCAAATGAGCAGGTCCGCGAATGCTTCAACCGATCCACGTCAGTTGCGCCAGCGTCGCGTTTCTTGTCCTGCCCGCCACTTCATGACACTTCTTTGCCGACATGTGACCCCTTATGGCTGCACCGGCTACCTCCAGGTCACGGCACCAACGCCCCCTACCAAAGGTGCAGCACAGCGCGCCTTTGGCAGCATATTGCGGTGCAAAACGCTGTGATAGGCTCGATGGCGATTTCTCCATCTTTCATTCATTTTCAGGATGCCATCGTCATGTACACGACTGATATTGGCTTACGACGACCACGTCGCTGGCCGCTGCTGATCGCCATGCTCCTGGCGGGCCTCACACTGGCAGGCAACAGCCTCGCTGTTACCGGAGAGCTTGATCTCACCAGCTCCACCACTGGCTTCATTGCGGTAGCCATCTTCGTACTGGCCTATGCACTGGTCATGGCCGAAGAAAAGCTGCATATGCGCAAGTCCAAGCCAGTATTGGTCGCTGCGGGCTTGATCTGGGCGCTGATTGGCTGGACCTACGTTCAGTCCGGCATGCCTGACGCGGCAGAGCATGCCTTCCACGTCACCCTGCTGGAATTTTCCGAGCTGATGCTGTTCCTGCTGGTGGCGATGACCTACATCAACGCCATGGATGAACGCAGGGTATTCGACGGGCTGCGCTCGTGGATGGTGCAGAAGGGGTTCAGCTATCGCACCCTGTTCTGGCTGACCGGCGGCCTGGCGTTCGTGATTTCCCCCATCGCCGACAACCTGACCACCGCGCTGCTGATGTGTGCAGTGGTGACGAAGGTGGCGGAAGGCGACAAGAAGTTCATCAATCTGTGCTGCATCAATATCGTGGTGGCGGCCAACGCGGGAGGGGCCTTCAGCCCGTTCGGCGACATCACCACGCTGATGGTCTGGCAGGCCGGACTGATCGAGTTTCAGGAGTTCTTCGACCTGCTGCTTCCCTCGCTGGTCAACTTCCTGGTGCCGGCGGTGGTCATGAGCTTTTTCATCCACAACCGTACCCCGGACAGCCTGGAAGAGACGGTCGAACTCAAGCGTGGCGCCAGACGTATCATCGTGCTGTTCCTGCTGACGGTAGCGACCGCCGTGGCCTGCCATACCTTACTGCACCTGCCGCCGGTGCTGGGCATGATGACCGGGCTCGGCTACCTCCAGTTCTTCGGCTTCTATCTGCGCAAGAGTCTGCCGAAGTCGTTGGACCGCAAGCGCACTGCCTATACCCAGAAAGGTGACTGGAAGAAGCTCGAACAGCTCGGCAGTGTGGTGCCCTTTGACGTCTTCAACCGCGTGGCGAGGGCCGAGTGGGATACGCTGCTGTTCTTCTACGGCGTCGTCATGTGCGTCGGTGGCCTAGGCTTCATGGGCTATCTCGGACTGCTCTCCGACGTGATGTACCAGCAGTGGGATGCGACCTGGGCCAATATCGCGCTGGGCATCATCTCGGCGGTGGTCGACAACATTCCCGTGATGTTCGCGGTGCTGACGATGGAGCCGGACATGTCCCACGGCCACTGGCTGCTGATCACGCTGACCGCAGGCGTCGGCGGCAGCTTGCTGTCGATCGGGTCTGCTGCAGGGGTCGCACTGATGGGCCAGGCTCGCGGCTACTACACCTTCATGGGCCATCTGCGCTGGGCGCCGGTGATTGCCCTCGGCTACGCCGCCAGCGTTGCCGTGCACCTGTGGCTCAACCAGGCTAGCTTCGCCGTTTCAGGCTGAACCCGCTATCCGAGGCGAGGACCAACGCAGGTGCTGGGAGCGCTTGCGTTGGTGGCATAAACTCTTTGCTACCTCTCTTTTGCCGCACATTGGCTCTCCTTAGGATAAGCTTGTTAAAGCACAATACAGACGCATGACATGCGTAAAGACATAAGGCTATCCGCTCTTGCATGGCGCTGCCGTCGCCTATACCGCGCAGGCGCCATGACGCAAGGAAGCCAAGCAGGGAACTCAGACCTTTATGACACCGTGGATGCCACTCTCCAGGCGACATCTGCCCGCTAGCGGGGCGATCGAGAGGCTGCATTGATGCGCAAGGCTGCTCTTCGCCTCCTGTTCTGCGTATGTACGGCTCTGCTGACAGGAGGGCTCGTCGGCACGACCGCGTGGGGAAAGCCCCCGACTGACGTCGCCGTCATCGCACACCCTGGCGTCGCCCTGCAGGAGCTGGACCGAGACACGCTCAGGGCGATCTTTGCCATGCGTCTTCGCACCTGGCCCGACGGCCATGCGGCGGAAGTTTACGTACTGGCCAACGACGACCCGGTTCACGGGGCCTTCGTCAAACAATGGCTCTCCGTCTATCCCCACCAACTGCAGTTGGCATGGGACCGCATTGTTTTTTCCGGCACTGGCCAGGCACCCCACCGCGTGCGCAGCCAGCGGGACATGATTGACACGGTGGCGTCCACCCCAGGTGCCATCGGCTACATCGAAAGGGAGTACCTGGATGAGCGCGTCCAAGCCATCAGCAGGGATTAGCGAAGCGCTATCAGCTTGCCGCGAGCCATTTTCGCCTGGCATCCACGGCGGCCACTATCATGCCATGGGGCGAGTGCCTCAACGCCATGGCCTACTCCGCGTATCGCCGGCCCGGCTAGGCCTGTTGGCGACGCTGGTGCTGGCCTGCCAGGCCAAGGCACATGCCAGCCCGTTGGATACGGTTCAGGTTCATGGTTTCCTCAGCCAGGCGCTGGTCATCACCGACGACAACAACATGTTTGGTGACAGCAGCGACAGCGGCGGAAGCTGGGACTATACAGAGCTGGGCATCAACGCATCGATTCGGCCCACGGAGAACCTGCTGCTCGCAGCACAGGCATTGAGTCGTCGCGCCGGAGGGATCGACAATGGCTCCATCGAGCTCGACTACGGGATCGCCGACTGGCAGCTGCTGTCCAACACAGAGCGCACTTTCGGCGTGCAACTTGGGCGCTTCAAGAACCCTTTCGGCTTCTACAACCAGACCCGTGACGTTGCCTTCACTCGCCCCAGTATCCTGCTTCCCCAGTCGATCTACTTCGATCGCACGCGTTCGCTGGGACTTTCCGCCGACGGCCTGAAGCTCTATCACGAAGAGCGCATCAATGATGGCGTGATTCATACCCAGCTCGGGGTCGGCCAGGCTCAGGTCGACGATGACGTCGAAGAGGTCCTCGGCCTGGATGTCCTGCCGGGCTCCTTCGATGCCGATACCTCGCTGGTGGGGCAGGTCCGCTATGAACATGATGGTGGACGCATGGTGTTCGCCTTGAGTGCCGCGTCCGTCAAGGCCGACTATGACTCTCCCGGAGCCTTTCCCGGAGACGGCAAGCTGGACTTCCAACCCTGGATATTTTCCGCGCAATACAATGCCGAGCAATGGAGTCTGACGGCGGAGTATGCCCTGCGCGATGTCGAGCTGGCCGGGTTCAATGCGTTCGAGGACAACAAGAACCAGGGCGAAAGCTGGTACGTGCAGTACCGTCGCCGTTTTCTCGACGACTGGCGCTGGCTGATTCGCTACGACAGCCTGGTCAACGACCGCGATGACCGTAACGGCAACGACTACGAACGCGAGGGCCGTGGGCCGAGCTATTCCCAGTACGCCAACGACTGGACCTTCGGGTTGCAGTGGCAGCCCCATAGCCGCGTCATGCTGGCGGGGGAGTACCACCATGTGGACGGCACTGCCTGGCTGCCGGTGCAGGACAATCCGGACCCGCGTGATACAGAGCGCAGCTGGGACATGTGGCTCTTTCAGCTGTCGTTGAGGTTCTGATGGCGCGTGCTTCCGATAGCCGTTCCCAGCGTTTGCGCCTGGGCTTGACCTGGCGTGTGGTGACGCTGACCAGCCTATTGCTGGTCGCCCTGGCGGTACTCTTCACGTACCTCTCCTACACCAACCTCACGCGGCAGTTCACGGCCTCTCGCCAGGAACAGATCGAGCGCCAGCAACGAGAGCTCGAATTTGCCATCCGCCGCTCGGAGAACGGCTTGCAGCAGCTCGCGGGACTCATTGCCGCATCTCCTGACCTGGGTCCCGCACTACGCCGCCCCACTCTGCCCTCGTCGGCTGCCGAGCTGTCACCGGATCTGGCATCGCTGTGGCCTTCACTGCAGCTGGAAGCCGGCGTAGAGCGCATGCTGGTGTATGACGACCAGGCCGGCCTGGTCATGGCGCTGGGAGGCGAGCCGGACCAACAGGCGCCCTCTCGCTACACGCGCTGGATGACCACCGTCATGCGTGAGGAACGCCCCTTATCCCCTCTTGAGTGTGCCCCCCAGTGCCGCCAGTACGCCGTGGTCCCCGTTCTGGCCGATGGCGGCAGTTCCGGGGCTTTGCTGCTATCGCGTTCCCTGGCCGACGTGACCCGCCAGACCCGCGATATCTCGACCAGCGAGGTGGCACTGATCAGCCTTGTGGCCAGCGACGACCAAGGGCCAGGCAACCAGGCCGAGCGACAGCTGCCTGACTGGCAAGGGCGCGTGCAGGCCGTGACCAATGCGCCCCACAGCCTGGCGCTGCTCAGGCAGGCAAGTCGCAAGCGCTCGCTCGAGGACCTGGCGCGAACGCCACTGCGCATGCAGCAGGACGGCCGCCATCTCGAGCTGTCGGCTGTGCCGCTGACCTCATCCTCTGGAACACGTGCGCCCGCCTACTTTGTGCTGATGTCCGACATCACCACGCAGATTCATGCCATCCAGCTGGACACCCGCACCCAGATGATCGCGAGCCTGTTTGGCTGGCTATCGGCTGAGCTGCTGCTGCTGGCGATTCTGCTGCGGCCCATGGCCCGCCTGCGCCGCGTGGCCTCGGTGCTGCCATTACTGGCTCGAGGCGGCTTCTCCCAGGCGCGTGATGCACTGCCGCTGGCGCCACGCCGGCTACCGGACGAGATCGATGTGCTGGAAGCCAGCACACTGACCCTCGCTGACCATCTCGAGCGCCTGCAACAGCAGGTCAGCCAGCGTGGCGAAGAGCTGGCTCGCCGGATCGAGGAGCTGGCCCGGGAGCGAGACTTCATCAGCAGCCTGATCGATACCGCCCAGGTCTATATCCTGACTCAGGACGAGGAAGGACGTATCGACATGATCAACGCCTACCTCGAACAGCAGCTGAGCTGCCCGTCTCGCGAACTGCTCGGACGCCGTTTCGACGACATCTTCGATGTCGCGCTGGAGGCCACCACGCCAGGTTCGTCCCGACTGCAGGAGGAGCGGACCCTGACCCTGCCCGATGGTGAGCTACGCACCATCATCTGGTACCACAGCCCCCTACTGGGCCGAGACAGCACGTCTCTGGCACGGATTTCGGTCGGCCTTGATATCACTGAACGCAAGGCGGCCGAGTCTCGCCTGACCTGGCTCGCCGAGCGTGATCCGCTCACTGAGCTCTACAATCGACGCTTCTTCCTCGAATCCCTGCGGCGTGCACTGAGCCGCGGCGAACACGGTGCAGTGATGCTGCTGGATCTGGACCAGTTCAAGGAGGTCAATGAACTCAGCGGTCATCACGCGGGCGACCGCATGCTGCACACCGTGGCCCGGTTGCTGCAGCAAGAGTATGCCCACCGTGGGGTGGTCGCACGTCTCGGGGGAGATGAGTTCGCGTTGCTGCTGAATGGCGTGGACGAGGATCATGCCATACGCATTGCCCAGCACCTGAACCAGCTGTTCGAAAGCCTCGGCTTTGTTGCCGAAGGCCGCCGCCACAGGATCACTGCCAGCATCGGCATCGTCCCCTTCCCCACTGAAGGGGCCACACCTGCAGACCTGATGGCCAGCGCCGACGTGGCCATGTACAAGGCCAAGGCCAGCAACCTCCAACGCTGGCACCTGCTGGCCACGCTGGAGAACGCTCGTGACGAGTTGAATGAGCGCGTCTACTGGGTAGACCGTATCCGCCGTGCGCTGGTCGACGGCGACTTTGTGTTGATGGTGCAACCCATCGTCAAGCTTGAAGACCGCTCCATCCGTCACTACGAGGTGCTGCTGCGGTTGCGTGATGACGATGGCAGCCTGATCTCTCCCGCTCGCTTTATCCCGGTGGCAGAGCACTCCGGTCAGATCGTGGCCATCGATCGCTGGGTGCTGCACCACTGCGTGCACGCCCTGGCGCGCCTTGACGGCATCAGCCTGGCGGTGAACCTGTCTGGCCAGTCACTGCATGACGAGGGTCTCAAGCAATTCCTGGCGGACTTGCTTGAGACCAGCCAGGCGGATCCCCACCACCTGGTGCTGGAAGTCACCGAAACCGCTGCCGTGACCGACTTTTCGACGGCACGAGGCGTACTGCAGAGCGTTCGCGACCTGGGCTGCCGTACGGCGCTGGATGACTTCGGGGTGGGCTTCTCGAGCTTCCACTACCTGGGTCAGCTGCCCGTCGACTACATCAAGATCGATGGCTCCTTCATCCGTAGCCTGGCCACCAGCCCCGATAGTCGTGTGATCGTCAAGGCGGTTTCCGACATTGCCACCGGCTTCGGCAAGCAGGCCGTCGCCGAGTTTGTGGATCAGGAGGCCCTGATCCCTCTGCTGTCGTCTTACAACATTGCCTACGGCCAGGGCTATCACCTGGGCCGCCCGGTGCCGTTCGAAGAGGTCTTCGACTTCAATCCAGTGAACAATACGCACCACGGGAAATAGTGCATATTAAAGGGACCTTAATAACAAGGGGAGGAGCGCATCTTGAGCGGGTATGCCACCTCCCCGCGACAGGCAGGAACCGACAACAGGGAGGTCACCGTCCATGCCAGCAGATGAGGCGCACAGTTCGACGCAGCGGCAACGCTTGCTAGAGCAATTTGCCGATCAATTTCGCGTCATTCTTGTACGTACCGCCGAGGACCGTGAGCGGGTCTATTCTCTGCGCCACGATGTGTTTCTACGCGAGCTGAACTACGCGTTGCCTGGCAGCCATGACGCCAATCAGGAGCACGATGACTTCGACGACCAGGCCTTGCACTGCCTGGTCGAGCACCGGGCCAGCGGACTCGCTGCCGGGTGCGTGAGGCTGGTATTTCCGCCGTCGGATCGCCCTGACCACCTGCCCGTCATCGATGCCACTCGACACGTGTTCAGCAGCCGAGAGCTTCACCCCCAGCAACATCAAGGCCGCGACGTCGCAGAAATCTCGCGCCTGGCCATATCACGGCTCTTCCGAGCCCAGGCAGCAGACGAAGACATCCAGCTCGCCCAGTTCCCGCCCGAGGAGCGTCGCGCCTTTCCGCTGATCGTCACCGGCCTGTTTCTCAGTGCCCACGCGCTGGCGGGACTGACCTCTCGTCGCCATCTGTATGCCTTGATGGAACCGCCGCTGGCAAGGCTTTTGACCTTATCCGGGTTTCGCTTCCAATCCGCCAGCGACACCATTCAATACTGCGGCGTCAGGCGCGCCTACTATATCGACAATGATCTCGCCGAGCGCGAACGCAACCCCCTGCTCGACCCTCTCTACTACCGCCTGCGTGACTCACTGAGCCGCCAGCTGCCCGCCGCTGCGGAGCCATCCCACGGCCCCGGAGGCTTATGGTACCGATCCTTCGACTGCCTCTCGTGAGCCTGTCTCGCGTAAGCCTAGCTCACCTGCCCCACAGGCCACTGCGGCATCTCCTTCTTCCGGCGTCAGTGAAGGTCCCGGGTAAAGACTACCGGTCCAGCCCAGGGTCATGATGGCCAGCACATTGCGATGCTCTCCACTGGCCAGATCGAGGCTGCCGTCGGTGCCTGGCAGGATTCCCGTGGAGGGATCACGACGCTCCAGCAGGATGGCATGCAGCGTATCCACCAGTGGGTGATCCGCACGTCCCCCGAGCTGCAGCGAGAGCGCGACCTCGGCCACGATATCCGTCTTGACCTGGGCCAGTGCAGAGGACTGGGACACCAGTGCTTCCACCGCCCAGTCGACCGACCGATGTTGGGCAGTGCGCTGATAGTAGCGACTGGCGGCGATGACAAAATGCGTCAGGCCGTAGAGCCAATTGTGATAGTCGGCGGAAGACAGCTCGGCGATCCGCTCCGCCGGGTACAGCGAGCGAAAGGCCGACGCCACGTCGTCACGTAGATTGACGATACCCAGCTCAGCGAGAAACGTCGCCTGATTGGCGACCTGGGCCGCATAGACAGAGATAACCTCGGGGTCGGTCAGGAAGGCGTGCCAGTCGACCTCGTCAAGCGCCCGCGTGAGTGACGCGTACTGGCCGGGAGGCAGACCCTCCAGTAGACCGTGATACTGAGCCTGGGTCAGCCGAAACAGGATTCCCATTGGCAACATCATCTGTGGATAGTCCGCCAGCATCGCCTTGCGCCGCCGCTGCTTGGCCCGAGTCTCGGGATAGCCCTCGAGCAGCTGGCGATTACGTGCGCGCAGCGCCGCAGGATCCTCCACCGTGGCGGCGTCACGCGCCAGCTGTTGCAGCAGGCGCTGGGCGTACTGACGATTCCAGCAAAGATAGGCGGGATCGCCGGTCAGTCGCCACAGTCGCTGCGCATAGTGACGCTGCTTGTCATTGGGCAGGGATTCCAAGGCCCCGTCGTAGGTGGCACGAATCTCGATCGCCGCCTGGCGCGAGCGGGCCTCCAGTACACCTGCCTCATGGACAGGGGCCAAGGCGTCGGCAGGTGCGTGGCTAGCAGGTGAATCATCAGCTACGCGTGTGGATACATCGCCAGCGTCATATGCCGACGCAGGGGCCGCCCAGGCTAACCCTACCAGCACCACATACAGCAGCCTGCGCTGCAGTCGCCGACACCTCTGCCACTGTCCCATTGCGCGCCCCCTTGCCCCGGTAACGTCGGCACACCCCCTGTGCACGCCATACAGTGCTTTTCAGACAGGCGGTGCGTTTCTGGCAAGATAGTTGATCACGCCGTCAACGACACTTGCCTAGGGTTTGTACGAAAAGTCGACGAGCGAAGGTTAGACAAGGCAAAAATCGGTGAGAAAGCGCAGTTTACAGGGGGTAAATGAGCATTTTGACCGGGCTGGCGTACCAGCTGATTTTTAACGCCGTATTACCGAGCGCAGGCACTTTTCAGACAAGCCCTAGTGGCCGTCGTCCTCATCAGGCCACAGCCGTGCCGCCTTGCGACGGGACACCAGGCGAACGCGCATCTTGGGGCGTGCCGGTGCAGGAATCAAAGGCGCCTGAGGGGGAGCCGCAGAGGCATCGCGCCGTTGCTCGTGCGCTAACGAAGCTTCAGCCGCTGAGGACGTGTCATCTGGGGGGGAGGCTGACGCAGACGGCTCGATCACGACCCACGCCACCAAGGGCAGCGCCAGTTGCCAGCGGATGGCGGCAAGCCTCAAGCCTAGGGTGGTGGCCAGGGACAGCACGATCCCAAGCATTGGCAGCTCGAGTCGAGTCAACACCACATATACGACCCCACCGGCAATGGCGGCGGTGGCGTACACCTCGCGACACAGCACCATGGGCACGCGACGCGCCAGCACGTCTCTGACCATGCCGCCCGCCACACCGGTAAACAGCCCCATCAGAACAGCGACCAGCCCCGAGGTGTCCAGCAGCAACGCCTTGTTGGCGCCGATAATGACAAACAGCGCGAGGCCGAAGGCGTCTGCTACCGGCAGGACCACCCGGTGGAGGCGGTGGATATAGTGAAAGCCCACCAGGGCGCCCATGACGGTGGCCAGAATGACCCAGAGATAGACAGGATCACGCACCCAGAAAACCGGAGCCACACCGAGCACCAGATCGCGCAGCGTGCCTCCGCCCACGGCGGTGACAGCGGCCAGCACCAGCATGCCGATGGGATCCATGCGCGAACGGCATGCCAGCAAGATACCCGAAAGCGCGAACACGACGGTGCCCGCCAGATCAAGCGCATAGACCAGCTGTGTATCCACTCCTTAGATCCCCTGACACGATTGCCCAACCATCAACTCGGAGCGTACACCGAGCGCGCCCGCTCCAGATGCGCCTGCATCTCGCGAATGGCGGCCCCTTCATCGGCCTTCTTGAGTGCCGCCAGGATGCGCTCGTGCTCTTCCAGCGTCACGTGCTCGCTGCCCTTCCAGTGAATCAGCGAGGTGTGAAACCGGGCCAACCATTCGAACATGGCGCGACTGACGGCGACGAAGATGGGGTTCCCGGTAGACTCGGCGATGGCGACGTGAAAGTCCATATCCGCCGCGATGAAGGCCTTGATGTCTCGGTTGAGCGCGCGCCTCTGCTCGGCAACCAGCGCTTCGAGGCGCGCCAGGTCCTTCGGTGCCAGCTTGCGCGCCGCCCTCGCCACCATGCCGACCTCAAAGAACTTCCTGGCCTCTTTCAGGTGATCCAGCGTTGCCGGCTCAGTCGCCAGCAGGTGCATGGCGGTCAGTTCGATCTGCGCCAGCATGCCGTCGGCGCTGGGGGTCAGTACCTTGGGCCGCTGCCCATGGTGAATCGCTACCAGGCCGAGGCGTTCCAGAGCCTGCACGGCCTCCCGAATAGCCGGTCGCCCTACCCCAAAGGACTCCATCAGCTCACGCTCGGAGGGCAGGCTGTCGCCTGGCGCATACGCCCCCTCCAGCAGCTGTTGATACAGCCGGTCAAACACCTCGTCGGACAACTTGCGGCGAGAAATCTTCAACGAGTCGCTCATGGCTCATTTCCTGCACTGTCTGGGCTCGTGGATCGCCTCCATGACGGGGCGCGAGCGTGACACTCGACCAAGGTCGTGTTTGACACTATCGGTCACTTATATTGTCATCATACCAGTTGCACGACGACTTGCCTCCTTCCTCATTCGAACAGGTTACCTGACCATGACCAGCATTGCCTTGATCGGCGCCGGCGGCAAGATGGGCGCCCGCCTCTCCCGCAACCTCTCGTCCTCGGACTTTGAAGTGCGTCATGTGGAAGTCAGCGAGCAGGGGCGCCAGCGCCTTCGCGATGAGCTGGGGATCGAGTGCGTCGACAGCGGCGAGCAGGCGGTGAAGGGGGCAGATGTGGTCATCCTGGCCGTGCCCGATACATTGATTCAGAAGATTGCCGCCGACCTCTCGCCGTCCATCGCTCCTGGCACCATGGTGATCTGCCTGGACGCCGCTGCACCGTTTGCCGGTCACCTGCCGGATCGTGACGACCTGGTCTACTTCGTGACCCATCCCTGCCATCCGCCTATCTTCAACGACGAGACCACGCTGGAGGCCAAGCGCGACTACTTTGGCGGCAGCCATGCCACCCAGCACATTGTCAGTGCCTTGATGCAGGGTGACGAACAGCATTTTGCCCTCGGCGAGTCCGTGGCCCGCACCATCTACGCACCGGTCGGTCGCAGCCATCGGGTCAGCGTTGAACAGATGGCCCTGCTTGAGCCCGGTCTGTCCGAGACCGTCTGTGCCACACTGCTATCGGTGATGCGGGAAGCCATGGATGAAGTGGTCGCCCGAGGCGTCAGCCACGAGTGCGCGCGAGACTTCCTGCTCGGCCACCTCAATATCCTGGGCGCGGTGATCTTCGACGAGCAGCCAGGTGCCTTCTCCGATGCCTGCAACAAGGCCATCGAGAACGGCAAGCCGATGCTGATGCGGGACGACTGGAAGCGTGTCTTCGAGCCTGACGCCATCGCCGACAGCATTCAGCGCATCACCTGACGCCCACTCCCGCGTCCCGCTGATCAAGGAGCCCCTGGCATGAGCCGTATCGAAGCCCGCTATCTGATCGAGACTCCGTTCGACGTGGCCCATGCCTGCGACGTCATGGCCGGGGAGCAATCCTGCGGCACCTTTACCCGGCTGGCCGCGGAGACCGACGAGTTGCGCGAGCGCCATGCCGCCAGGGTGGAATCCATCGAGCTGCTCGACAGCGTCACGACGCCGTCCTTGCCCATGCCGACACGCCCCCAACCCGACGGCACGCGCTATCAGCGGGCTCGAGTGACGCTGTCCTGGCCGCTGGAGAATCTGGGGCCTTCGCTGACCACGCTGATGGCCACCCTGGCCGGCAACCTGTATGAGCTGAAGGAATTCTCGGGTCTCAGGCTCGAGAGCATCCAGCTGCCGGATGCCTTTGCTGGAGCGTATCCTGGCCCTCAATTCGGCATCGCCGGCACTCGACAGCTGACCGGGATTGGCCAGGGCCCGCTGATCGGCACCATCATCAAGCCCAGCGTGGGGCTGGACCCACAGGCCACTGCCAGCGTCGTCCAGCAGCTGCTGGATGGCGGGATCGACTTCATCAAGGACGACGAGCTTCAGGCCAATGGTCCCCACAACCCATTGGAGGCTCGCGTCGATGCCATCATGCCGCTGGTCCATGCCCATCAGCAGAAGACCGGTCGCAAGGTCATGGTGGCGTTCAATATCACCGGCGAGATCGACGACATGCGTCGCCACCACGACCACGTGCTGGCTGCTGGCGGCAGCTGTGTCATGGTGGCGCTCAACGCGGTGGGCCTGGCCGGCGTCAGCCACCTGCGCCGTCACTGTCAGCTGCCGATTCATGGCCATCGTGCCGGCTGGGGCATGTTCAGTCGCGACCCACTGCTGGGGATGGACTTCGCCGCCTGGCAAACGTTCTGGCGCCTGGCGGGGGCCGACCACCTTCATGTCAATGGCCTGGCCAACAAGTTCTCGGAGTCTGACGCAAGCGTCGCCGCCAGTGCCAGGGCCTGCCTGACCCCACTGTTTCCCGCTGCTGGCCCTGCCCATACGGTGATGCCGGTGTTCTCCTCCAACCAGACGGCCTGCCAGGCGATCGATACCTGGCGTGCCATGGGCGGCTACAGCGACATGATCGTCACCGCTGGGGGCGGCATCATGGCACATCCCGGCGGTATTGCCGCCGGCGTCAGGAGCCTGCGTCAGGCCTATGACGCAGCCGCCCAGGGGGTTTCCCTTGCCGAGCATGCGCGCGAGCACCGCGAACTGGCCCAGGCCCTGGAGACCTTCTGCCCATGAGCGAGCTGCTGCTGAGCTACTACGGTGACGATCTGACCGGCTCCACCGATGCACTGGAAGCCCTCGCCAGCCACGGCGTGCCCAGCGTGCTGTTCACCCGCCGCCCCAGTGACGAGCAGCGAGCGCGCTTCGCCCACTGCCAAGCCCTGGGGCTCGCCGGCACCAGCCGCAGCGAATCCAATGACTGGATGCGCCGCGAGCTCAAGCAGGCCTTCCACTGGCTGGCCCAGCAAGGCGCCGAGCTGACCCACTACAAGACCTGCTCGACCTTCGACAGCAGTCCCGAGGTGGGCAGCATCGGCTGCGCCATGGAAGTGGGCCGCAGTGTCTTCGGTGACAACCCGATTCCGCTGGTGGTCGGCGTGCCACAGATGCGCCGCTACACCGTCTTCGGCGAACTCTTTGCCGCCTACCAGGATCAGGTCTATCGGATTGACCGGCACCCCGTCATGGCGCGTCATCCGGTGACCCCCATGCGAGAAGCCGACCTGCGCCGCCACCTGGCGGAGCAGACGGCGCTGTCGATTGGACTGATCGCCGCGCCAAGCCTGACTCGCCCAGATATCGACGATCATGTGGATGAAGCGATGACGGCGTCATCCGCGGTGCTCTTCGACGTGCTCGAGCCACACCACCAGCAGGCGGTGGGCTACCAGCTGTGGCGGACGCGCCCTGGTGTCACAGGGACCTCTGGTGGCGGCCTCGTGGTGGGCTCTTCAGGGGTGGAATACGCCCTGCTGCGCGAATGGCAACGCCAGGGCACGCTAGCGGGGCCAGCAGCATTTGCACCGCTCCCCTCGGTGGATCGGATTGCGGTGGTCTCTGGCAGTGTCTCGAGTACCACGGCTCGGCAGATTGACTGGGCCCGACGGCACGCCAACTTTCACACCATTGAAGTGGATGCCAGGCGCCTGGCCGATCCAGTCTCCTGCCAGCAGGTCATGGCCAGCGCGGTGAGCGAGGCCCTTGAGGCATTGAACAAGGGGCGCAGCATCATTGTGCATACCGCCATGGGCCCCGACAGCCACGACGACAGCCTGACGGCGGAATCCAGCCGCCACCGCCTCGGCAAGTCATTGGGCGAGATGCTCAGGCGACTGGTCGATGACCAGGGACTGAGCCGCGTCTGTGTGGCGGGTGGCGATACATCGAGCCACGCCATCGCCGCGCTGGACATCCACGCCCTGACCGTTCGGCTGCCGCTGCCGGACACCCCTGGCTCGCCGCTATGCCAGGCCCACAGCGACGATCCTCGCTACCACGCCCTGGAGGTGGCCTTCAAAGGCGGCCAGATCGGGGGCGACGACTACTTCGAACGCCTGCGGCGGGGCAGCCACATCGCCGACCACGAGCATTAGTCCGGTCGTGCCAGCGCACGGCCACCAAGCGTCATCCCGCAAAGAGGAAACAACAATGACGATGTCCCAACGCCACGCTCTCTCGCTTCATCCTGCTCAACCGCGCTCTCGCCCGGCACTTCTCGGCACCACGGCGCTCAGGCCATGTCTGCTGGCGGTGGCCACCGCTCTGTTCTCGCTACCGGCACTGGCCGCCCAGACCATCACCGTGGGCCACACCACGTCGGACAGCTCGCACTACTCAGAGGGCATCGATGCCTTCAAGGCCACCCTGGAGGAGCTGTCCGGGGGAGAGTTCACCGTCAATGAGCAATCCTCCGGCGCGCTTGGCGGCGAACGCGCCATGATCGAGGGGCTGCAGATCGGCACCATCGATGCCGTCGTCACCTCCACCGGCCCCCTCGGCAACTTTGTGCCGGAGACCTATGTGCTCGACCTGCCGTTCCTGTTCAAGGACTACGCCCATGCCCGCTGCGTGCTGGATGGTGAGGTGGGCCAGGACCTGCTGGACAAGATCGGCGAACATGACCTCGTGGGACTCGCCTGGACCGAAAACGGCTTCCGCCACATGACCAACAGTCAGCGTGATATCAACACTCCGGAAGACGCCCAGGGGCTGAAGATTCGCACCATGGAAAACGAGATGCACATGGCCGCGTTTAACGAGATGGGCGTCCACCCCACGCCGATGGCCTTCCCGGAGCTGTTTACCGCACTGCAACAGGGCACCGTCGACGGCCAGGAAAACCCCATTTCGGTGATTCTCACCGGTAACCTGTGGGAAGTGCAGGACCGTCTGTCGCTGACCGGCCATGTCTATTCGCCGGCCATCATGCTGGCCTCGCCAATCCTGTGGGACGGCCTCACCGACGAACAGAAGGGCTGGTTCATGGAAGCCGCCCACGCCGGTGCCGAAGCGACCCGCGCCATGGTCTCCCGACTCGAGACCGAGGGCGTGGAAGAGCTCAAGGCCAAGGGCATGACCGTGGTCGAGGACATCGACAAGGCACAGTTCCAGGCAGCCGTCGAGCCGTCTTACTCGGTCTATACCGATGAGTACGGCTCCGAGATGCTCGATCGCATTCGCGCCAGCGACTGCGGCAACTGATCTCGCGGGGTCGTCCGGGGTGACTCGGACGCGCCTGGCCAGCTAGCGCCTGTCGCGGGCTGGCCAGGCGCTCCCCGTGGCCGACTCCCTGTCACTCGAGATGAGGAACGTCTCATGCTGGATCTGTTCTTCCGCTTCGAGCGCGCCGTTTCCCAGATCGCCCTGTACGCAGCGGTGCTGATGCTGGTGGCCTCGGTCAGCCTTGGCTTCTACCAGGTGCTGACGCGCTTTGTTTTCGATGCGCCGTCTACCTGGTCCGAGGTGATGGCCCGCTCCACCATGATCTGGTGCGTCTTTCTGGGTGCTGCTGCCACCTTCCGCGGCGGCTACATGATGGCCGTCGAGGTGATCTACAAGCTGGTGCCGGCCCCCGCGCTGAAGGTGCTGGAAAGCGTGATTGCCCTGTGCTGCATGATCGTGCTGGCGATCCTGGTGATCTATGGCTATCAAATGACCCTGCGGGTACAGAACCAGATGCTCTCTGGGGTTGGCATTTCGATCGCCTGGATCTATGCCGCCATCCCGATCGGCGCAGCCTTCTCGCTGCTGTCGGTGATCACTCGCCTGGTCGCCCAGTTGAGCGGGCGCGAGACGATCGGCGTGGCCGATGCCGAAGCCCCCCTGGCACCGCCGGCGACGCCTCCCGCTGCATCCACCAGCTCTGCATCCACTACCTCGACCGCCAGCGCTGCCGACGAGGGGAGGAAGACACCATGAATGCTGCCATTGGCCTGTCGCTGATCATCCTGTTTGCCCTTGGCGTACCGATTGCCGTCTCGATTCTGCTGGCGTCGGTCATCGGCATCGAATTCTTTACCCGCTTCCCGCTGCTGATGGTGCCCCAGCAGATGTTTGTCGGCATCGACAACTTCCCGCTGATGGCGATTCCCTTCTTTATCCTGGCCGGCAACCTGATGGCCGCCGGAGGCATTTCCCAGCGCCTGGTCGACCTTGCCAAGTCCATCGTGGGGGGCCTGCAAGGCGGCCTGGCCATGACCTGCGTGTTGACCTGCATGCTGTTTGCTGCGGTATCGGGCTCGAGCGTGGCCACCACCTTTGCCATTGGTTCGATCCTGATCCCGGCGATGGTCGCCCATGACTATCCGCGCCCCCTGGCCGCCTCCATTCAGGCGTCCTCGGCGGAACTGGGGGTACTGATCCCTCCGTCCATTCCGCTGATTCTCTACGGCGTCAGCACCGACACCTCGATTGGGCGCCTGTTTATCGCGGGGATCGGGCCCGGGCTGCTGATCGGGTCGGCGCTGCTGCTGTTTCTCTACGTCTTCTGCAAGCTCAGAGGCTATGGCCTGCGTGACCGCGAAGATCGTGCCTCCTTTGGTTCCTCGCTGCGGCGCGCCTGGGCGGCCTTGCTGATGCCGGTAGTCGTGATCGGCGGTATCTACGGCGGGGTCTTCACCCCCACCGAGGCCTCTGCAGTGGCGGTGTTCTATGCACTGATCGTCGGCGGGCTGGTCTACCGTGAACTTCCCCTGCGCGAACTGCTGCCGATTCTGCGCCAGAGCGTCATCTCTACCGCCACCGTGATGCTGATCATCTCTGCCGCCGCTCTGTTCAGCTTCCTGATCAGCCGCTCGGGACTGCCTGGGGAGGTCGCCGCCTGGGTCACCCAGGTGTTCGAGAGCCCGGTGAGCTTCCTGCTGGCGGTCAACGTGATGCTGCTGGTGATCGGCATGTTTGTCGAAACCTCGGCAGCCATTCTGGTGCTGGCCCCTATCTTCACGCCTATCGCCGTGCAGTACGGCATCGACCCGGTGCATTTCGGGCTGATCGTGGTGGTCAACCTGGCGCTCGGCATGTTCACCCCGCCGCTAGGCGTCAATCTGTTCGCCGCCTGCGCCGTCGCCAAGCTGTCCATCGACCAGCTGATTCCGTGGCTCGCGCGCTTTGTCCTGGTCGTGCTGGCCTGCCTGATGGCCATCACCTACCTGCCCTGGATCTCGTTGGGCCTGGTGGACCTGCTGTACTGACACCCTGCACCTCGCTTTTGCCCGCGTCGCCCGGCGCGGGTCCTCTCATCCCTGCGGAGACCTTCATGAACACACTTCCCGTCCAGCCACCGTCCGGCGCTCTGATTGGCGGTCAATGGCGCGCCACCAGCGAGACACTCGAGGTCTTGCGTCCCGCCAGCGGCGACCCGATTGCCCGTATCGCCGCCAGCACCGCCGACGATGTCGATACCGCGGTGGCGGCCGCCCGAGCGGCATTCGCCGGGGAACTGGGTAGCTGGGCAAGCTGGTCTGCCCGGGCACGCAGTGAATGGCTGTATCGCTTCAGCCAGGCCATCGACGCCGATGCCGACCATCTCGCGGCACTTGAATGCGCTGATACCGGCAAGCCCATCAGTCAGGCACGGGGCGACATCGCCGCCTGCGCGCGCTACTTCCGCTTCTATGCAGGCGCGGCGGACAAGCTTCACGGCGAGACGATTCCCTTCGACCCTGACTACGCGGTGATGACGCTGCGGGAACCCTACGGCGTCTGCGCCCAGATCATCCCCTGGAACTATCCCGCCCAGATCTTCGGACGCTGCGTGGCGGCAGCGCTGGCGGCGGGCAATACCTGCGTATTGAAACCCGCCGAGGATGCCTGCCTCAGCGTGCTGCGACTCGCCGAGCTGGCCGTCGACACGGGCCTGCCCGACGGCGCCCTCAACGTGGTCCCGGGTCTCGGTCGCGTCGCCGGCGCTGCCCTGGCGGAGCATCCCGACATCGATCACCTGTCCTTCACCGGTTCCCCGGACACCGGCACGCTGGTCACCCAGGCGGCGGCGGTCCACCACGTCCCGGTCACCCTGGAGCTCGGTGGCAAGTCGCCCCAGCTGCTGTTCGCCGACGCAGATCGCCAGAGCGCCCTGGACGCCGTGGTGCGAGGCATCATTCAGAATGCCGGTCAGACCTGTTCAGCCGGCAGTCGCCTGCTGGTCGAAGCCAGTATTCATGACGAGGTGGTCGACGCCCTGGCCCGCCGCTTCGAGGCGCTGGTATGCGATGCCGGCGAGCAGGACCCGGACTGCGGCGCGCTGATCAATGCCCGTCAGCGAGACAAGGTGATGACCTTGATCGAGGCAGCGACAGAGGACGGCATCCAGATCGCTGCCCGTGGCCGCTTTGCCGACGATGCCCCTGCTGGCGGCCACTTTGTCGTGCCTCACCTGCTGACACAGGTCCCCGAAGGCCACAGCGTCAGCCGCGAAGAGCTGTTCGGGCCGGTACTGGTGGTACAGCCGTTCGCGGATGAAGCCGAGGCGGTACGTCTTGCCAATGCCACCGACTTCGGCCTGTGCGCTGGCGTATGGACCCGTGACGGCGGGCGCCAGCTGCGTTTGGCCAAGGCCATTCGCTCCGGCCAGGTGTTCGTCAACAACTACGGCGCTGCAGGGGGCATCGAACTGCCGTTCGGCGGCGTCGGCAAGTCCGGGCACGGCAGGGAAAAGGGCTTCGAAGGCCTCAAGAGCTACACTCGACTGAAGACCGTGGCCATTCGCCACGGATGAGCCACGGAGGCGTCGCCTCTGTGCCGCCTCATGACAGCTTCATCTACCATAAGGAACCGGGAATGACCTCTTCTGTTCATGTAGGCCTGATCGGCGTGGGCATGATGGGCCATGGCATCGCTCAGAGCCTGCTGCGTCAAGGACATCGGCTGAGCTATCTGGATCACCCAGGCAACCAGCCCTGCGATGACCTTCAGGCGGCAGGCGCCACGCCACTGGAAACACCGCGAGACGTGGCGTCTGCTGCAGAGCTGGTCATCCTCTGCGTCACCGGCACCCCCCAGGTGGAAAGCGTACTGTTCGACCCCCAGGGGGTTCTGGAGGGACTCAAGCCCGAGCAGATCGTCGTCGACTGCTCCACCGCCATTCCCAGCTCCACGCAGGCGATTGAAGCCCGCGTGCGGGAGGCAGGGGGACGCTTCGTCGACGCCGCCATGACACGAACGCCCAAAGAGGCCGCAGAGGGGCGACTCAACCTGATCGTGGGCGCGGACAAGGCGCTGTTCGACGAGTTGACGCCGCTGTTTTCGGCGTTTGCCGAGCACATCACCCACGGCGGCCCCGTCGGGGCAGGCCATACCCTTAAACTGCTGCACAACTTTGTCTCCTTGGGATTCACTGCCGTGCTGGCCGAGGCCAGCGCCGCCTCGCAGCGGGCGGGCATCGACAACAGCGTGCTGCTGGAGGTACTGGGCAACGGTGGCGGCGGCGGTGTGGTGCTGGAGCGGCTGCGGCCGTATCTGGTGGACGCCGATCCCTCGGGCTTTCGTTTCAGCCTGTCCAACTCGCTCAAGGATGTGGGCTACTACCACAGCATGAGCAAGGACCTGGGAGCCTCACGCCAGATGGGCCAGGCCGTCCATCAGCTGTATGCCGATATTGTGGCCGAGGGCAACGGCAAACGACTGCTGCCTGAGCTGATCAGCCTGCTGGCCGACGCCTCGACTCAGCGAAGGGACTGAGGGGCCACCAGCGCGGCCAGCGCTTTCGACGCCCGCTTTCCACACCACTGACAATCGCCAGGAGTCTCCATGAAGATCCAGCGCATTGATACCTTGCGTCCGAAGGCTCGGCCCTCGCTGATCTGGGTGCGTCTGCACACCGAGGACGGGCTGATCGGCCTGGGAGAAAGCTGGTTTGGCTGCGACGCCATCGAAGCCGACATTCATGGCCGCCTGGCGCCCTTACTTCTCGGCGAGGATGCCCGTCGCATCGAAGCCCTGCACCGCAAGATGCAGCCCTACGTGGGCTTCACCGGCACCAGCGCCGAAACCCGCGCGCTGTCTGCGGTCGACGTGGCACTGTGGGACCTGGCGGGACAGCGGGCGGGCTTGCCACTGCACGACCTTCTGGGGGGCAAGAGCCGTGACCGGGTGCCGCTCTACAACACCTGTGCGGGTCCCGACTACGTGTCCCAGTCTGCCGACGTACGGCCGGGAAATTTCGGTCTGGGCAGCGGGGCCGCAGCGGCATCCGTCCAGGCCCGACCTCGTTACGAGGATCTACAGGGATTTCTCGAACGCCCGGCTGAGCTCGCCTCGGAGCTGCTCGACATGGGCATTTCGGCGATGAAGATCTGGCCCTTCGATTTCGCCGAAGGCGCCCACGATGGCATGACCATCTCGCCCCAGGATCTCAACCGGGCCCTGTGGCCGTTCGAGGAAATCCGCCGAGTCCATGGCGATCGCATGCGTCTCAAGGCCGAGCTGCATGGACTCTGGAGCGTGAACGCCGCTGGTCGGATTTGCCGTGCGTTGGCGCCTATCGATCCCGACTGGGTTGAAGACCCGCTGTGGATGGATCGCTTCGATCCGTTAAGCGAACTGGCCGACATCGGAATACCGCTGGCAGGAGGAGAAACGCTGGGCGGGCTCGGCCAGATACGTGACCTGCTGCAGCGCGGCCGTATCCACACGCCGATCATCGATGTCACCTGGGGCGGAGGCATCACCTTTGCCCGCAAGGCCGCCGCCCTGGCGGAGGCAGAGGCGCGACCGATCGCCTTCCATGACTGTTCCGGCCCGATCACCCTGGCCGTTTCCACCCACCTGGCCATGGCCCTGCCCAACGTGGCCGAACAGGAGTTCACCCGCGCCTTCTACTATGGCTGGTACGGCGACTGCATCGACGGGCTACCCCCCATCGAAAACGGCATGATCCGCGTCAGCGGCGAACCGGGACTGGGGGTGAGGTTGAAGGTAGATACCGAAGGCGTGGATAACGCTGTCAACTGTACCACCAGCCAAGGCTGACGCGACATTTCAGACTCGCCGGACACTCGAGCGCCCTCCATGTCACGTTACCAGTCGGCCAACCATTTCAACGGCCTGTCCAGCACGCCTCATTCTGCTAAAGCACACTCTCGCATTTTCAACGTTGCCCTCTAGTCGACTGGTCTATAGTATCGCCGCAACGCTTTTAAAATGTCTTTCATGTGCTGCTGAACGCGCCAGGACAGGCGGTCACGCCCTGACCAAGGTAAAACGCGGTACACGACGGCGCCCATAACAACAACGTATCCAAGACCGCTCGACAGACCAGCAACGAGACTGCGAGGAACCCCTACCCATGACCAGCTTCACCCTTAACGGCGAGGCGGTAAGTGTCGAGGTGGATCCACAGACCCCACTGCTGTGGGTGCTGCGCGATACCCTTGGCCTGACCGGCACCAAGTTCGGCTGCGGCATTGCCCAGTGTGGCGCCTGTACGATCCACTTCAACGGCTCTGCCACGCGCAGCTGCGTGCTGCCGCTGGCCGCCGCGGAAGGTGCCGAGATCACCACCATTGAAGGCCTGGATGCCGACGGCAACCATCCGCTACAGCAGGCCTGGCGGGAAGAGCAGGTGCCCCAATGCGGCTACTGCCAGTCAGGCCAGATCATGCAGGCAGCCGACCTGCTCGCACGCAAGCCCTCCCCCAGCGACGACGAGATCACTCAGGGCATGAGTGGCAACCTGTGTCGTTGCATGGCCTATGTGCGTATTCACCGAGCGGTCAAGCGTGCAGCGAACATGGCGCAGGCCGGTGTACAGAGCTGGGAGCCCCCCACGGGTGAAGCCAGCGATAGCGCGGAGGGCAACCAGCATGCCAAGGCCTAACGATCCACGGGTTGGCAATGTCCACGGCCGTGACCCGCAGCAGCGTTCATCCAGCAGTGCCTCAGGCATCAGCCGTCGGGGCTTTCTGATCGGCACCCTTGGCTCGACAGCGGTGCTGGCGTTTGGCCTTCCCGGCATTGCCCTGGCCCAGGACGCAACCGATACCGCCCTCAAGGAAGGCCAGTACGAGCCGACCTTGTGGTACGCCATCGATAGCAACGGCCAGGTCACACTGCACTGCACCAAGGCCGAGATGGGCCAGCACGTGGGAACCAGCCTGGCACGTCTGGTCGCCGAGGAGCTTGAAGTCGACCCGGCGACCATGCGTATCGAGTACGTCGACAGCGATCCCAAGTGGGGATACATGATCACCGGTGGCAGCTGGTCGGTGAATCACAGTTTTCTGCCGCTCTCCCGCGCGGGTGCCGCTGGCCGCGAAGCGCTGATCGACGCCGGCGCTCGTCTGCTGGATGTGGACCCCGCACGCTGCCACGCCCGCAATGGTCAGGTCATCTGCGACAATCAGCGGATCAGCTACGGCGAGATCGTTGCCAGCGGCACCCTGTCGCGTAGCTACAGCGCCGAAGAGCTGGAAGCGATTGCCCTGAAACCCGCCAGTGAGCGACGCGTACTGGGCAGCCCCGGTAGCGCCCAGGACATCCCCGACAAGACCACCGGAGCCGCCCTCTTCGGGATCGATGCCAAGATCGATGGCATGGTCTACGCGCGCCCGGTGCTGCCACCTGCCCGTTTTGGTTGCCAGGCCGTCTCGATCGATGACAGTGCTGCAGCAACGATCCCGGGCTATCAGCAGACGCTGCGCCTGGAGGATCCCTCAGGCCTATGCCAGGGCTGGCTTGCGGTGGTTGCCGACAGCTTTTCGGCGGCCATGCGTGCGACCGATGCGCTCAAGGTCGAGTGGGACGTCGGTCCCGCTGCCGCCATCAGTGAAGCGGACATACAGCAGGAAGGACGACGTCTGACCGAGGCGCCGACCCGTGACAATGGTGCTCTGTTTGTGGACAGCGGCGACCTGGCATCCGCCTTTGAGCGTGCCGACGCCGACAGCGCGACCCTGGTCGATGCCACCTACACCACCGCAAGCGTTCTGCATTTCCAGCTGGAGCCAGTGAATGCCACGGTGGTCGAGCGCGACGGGCATTGGCACATCCATTGCGGCAACCAGCAGCAGTCCGCCTCAGTGCCGCTGGTGGCCAAGGCGCTGGAGGTCGACGACAGCCAGGTGACCTTCCATCAGTATTACCTCGGCGGTGGTTTCGGGCGACGCCTCTATGGCGACTATGCTGTTCCGGCGGCGCTTGCCGCCAAGGCTCTGGGCAAACCGGTCAAGATGGTGTTTACCCGCCCCGATGATAGCCGTCTCGATTGCGTTCGCTCGCCGTCGGTGCAGCGCCTGCGCTCAGCCGTCACGGCAAGCGGTGAGATCCTGGCCAGTGAGCATGCTGCTGCGGCGGGATGGCCCACCGCGGCGATCGCGCCCGGCTTTCTGGGCGAGTTCGTCGATGGTGGCGGCAAGCTAGATTCCTTCGCCATCAGCGGAGCGGACCACTGGTACCAGGTCGCTGCCCAGCGGGTGTGGGCTCAGCAGAATCACAAGGCCCACGAGGCCTTTGTCCCTGGCTACCTGCGTTCGGTGGGGCCGGGCTGGACCACCTGGGCAGTCGAGAGCCATATGGATGAACTGGCCCAGGCGGCAGGGCTCGACCCGGCCCGCTTCCGCCTGGCACTGCTCCAGGCGGAAGGGCGCAACGCCGGGGAAGCGCCGAACAGCGTGGGTGGCGCCGAACGCCTGAAAGCAGTGTTGCAGCGCGCGCTGGAGAAGTCGGGCTGGAGCGAACGCGATAGCTTACCGGAGGACACAGGGCTCGGCGTGGCACTCAGCTTCGGTCAGGAACGCCATATGCCAACCTGGGTGGCCTGTGTCGCCCGCGTCAAGGTGGATCGGAGCAGCGGCAACGTCACGGTCGAAAAGCTGACCTCGGTCGTCGACGCCGGCACCCTGGCCCACCCGGATGGCGCCATGGCCCAGCTGGAAGGGTCACTGCTGTGGGGCCTGTCCATGGCGCTGCACGAAGGCACCGAGTATGCAGAGGGGCAGCCCAGCGATCTCAATCTCAACAGCTACACCCCGCTGCGTATGCATCAGGTGCCAGAGCTGGATCTTGAGTTCATGATCAACGACCACACGCCGGTCGGGCTCGGTGAGCCCGGCACCTGCGTGGTGGCGCCCGCCATCGGCAATGCTGTCGCGCATGCCTGCGGTGTGCGTTTACGCGATCTTCCGATGCGGGCACAAACCCTCAAGACATGGCTCGGCAACCGCGCCGATGACCAGATGACGAGCTGACAGCCGCACGGGAGTCCTCCGGCCAACAACGGAGGGCTCCCCCCGAACAGGACACGCAACCCATGCAACATCTGGATCTGACGGTGGTGCGTCGTGCCCTTGAGTGGCTGCACGACGGACGCGAACTGTGGCTGGCCACGGTGCTGTCCACCTATGGCTCTTCCCCTCGTGAGCCCGGTGCCTGGCTGATTGCCACCCAGGACGGCGAGCATGCCGGCTCGCTATCTGGCGGCTGTGTCGAAGACGACTTTCTTGAACGCCTGAGTCGGGGTGAGTTCCACCAGCCAGTGACCCGCGTGCGCTACGGCTCAGGAGACGACGTCGACTATCCCGCACCGACATTACCCTGTGGAGGTGTGCTGGAGGTGTTGATCGAGCGCTTTGCGCCTGACGAGGCAGCCGTGACCCACTTCACTGCACTGGCAGCAGCATTGGAGGGCAAGGGTCCGCTGCGACGACGGGTCTCGTGGTCGACGGCAGAGCGGCAGCTGCTCGATGACGATGGCATCGGCGACCGCGTGCAGCTGCAGGAGACCGAGCAGCAAGCCTTACTGCGAGTAGGCCCCAGCGCCCGCCTGGTGCTGGCAGGCGTCTCACCGGTTGCAGTGTTCTGCGCCCAGTTCGCTCTGGGTCTGGGCTTCGAGGTCATCGTCTGCGACCCACGGGAGGGCAAGCTGGAAGAGCTTGTCGAGGCTCTGGGCGAATCCGCAGCACGCATCGACACCATCGCCCGGCTTCCCTCGCGCTTCATCGCCGAAGGCGGATGCCACGCGGCGACCGCCGTCGTAGCGCTGACCCACGACCCGCGCATCGATGACCTGGCGATGATGGAAGCCGTGCACACCCAGGCGTTCTATATCGGCGTGATGGGATCGCGGCAGACCTCCAGCGCACGCGCAGCCAGACTCGCCCGCAGCGGTGGTCTCAGCGAGGCCGACATCGCGCGGATCCATATGCCGATCGGTCTGCACCTGGGCAGCAAGACCCCTGCGGAAATTGCGCTGGCGGTGATGGCAGACGTGATCAGGGTACGTCGTGGCAAACCACGTGATGGGCTTTAAGCCGCTGTCACAACCGATAAACCTGAGGAGCCTCAGACGATGACAACCCTGTGGTGCGTGATGGCTGCTGCAGGCAGCTCACGCCGGTTTGGCAGGGCCGACAAGCGCCTTGCCCGCCTGAGCGACAGCCGCACACTGCTGGCCGCAAGCCTATCCGCCAGCGCCGCCCTGTCGGCCAGACGACTGCTGGTGATCGGTCCACATGACACCCTGGCTGGCTTGTCCGTCCCCGCGTCCCCCGGACTCGAGGTGCTGACCCTGGCACAGACCAGCCGCAGTCTGGGGAATAGCCTGGCCCAGGCGTTCAACTGGCTGGAACACCATGCATCAACGGCCGCGGCAGCGGCGGTGTGGCTCGCCGACATGGCCTGGGTGACACCGGCCAGCTGCCATCGTCTGGCGGCGCAATCCCGGCGGGATCGCCTGGTCAGGCCGACGTATCAGGGCCAGCCGGGACATCCAGTCATCATCGGCCGCGACTTCTGGGGCGAGATGGGAGGCCTGCATGGCCAGGAGGGGGCCAGATCCGTACTCGCACGCCACCCACAGGCGCGGGTGGACATTGCGGTGGACGACCCGGGCGTGGTGCGTGACCTGGACCGTCCGCAGGACCCTCGCTAGCGCCTTCGACCTGATCCGCGCTAGCGCGCCCTGGGGTGTTCCGCCATAAAGGCATCGACAATGGCATCAAAGTCGCTATCGCCTACAAAGCCAAGGGCATCTGCCTTGGCCGTGCGGAAGCGACCCGGCCAGCTGGAGACGATGGCATTCACCCGCTCGTCCGGGCGAAAGCTCACCCGAGCCCGCGCTTCGGCGCCGCCCTTGCGTTCGAGGGCGTCCAGCATCTCGGCCACGCTGACGGTGATACCCGGCAGCATAAAGGCGCGGAAATCGCCCAGGGAGTCAGCAGCCACCTCTGCCCCATGCACCAATGCCTCAACCACCTTGCCCGGCGACATCACGAAGAGCTCGAGCTCTGGGGACACGGGACACACGGCGTCTTCACCATTGAGAGGTTCACGCAGGATACTCGACGCGAAGCTCGACGCCGCCGCGTTGGGCCGCCCCGGGCGAATCACGATCGTCGGCAGACGCAGGACCAGGCCATCGACCAGGCCTCGGCGGCTGTAATCCTGGATCAACAGCTCGCACATCGCCTTCTGGGAACCATAGGAGCTTTGCGGCCGTAGCGCGGTCATGTCATCGAGCACGTCGGGCAGCTCGCCTCCATACACCGCCACGGAGCTTGCCATGATCACCCGGGTATCGCTCATCCCGCGCTGATGGCAGCCTTCGAGCAGGCGACGGGTGGCATCAAAGTTGACCGCTTGACCGAGGGCAAGGTCCGCCTCGGCAGCGGAGCTGACAACCGCCGCCAGGTGATAGATCACCTGTGGCCGGCCTTCCAGCAAGGCATCCCAGGCACCGTCCTCGGTCAGGTCTCTGGCGGTCGTGGTGATCGCCACTGCCCCTTGCGCCGTCGGGTGGGGCGGCGTGCTCTGGTCGACCAGGGTCAAGCGGGTCAGTGGCTCGCCACGACACTGCCCGGCCGCCAGCAGCGCCTGGGTCAGGCGCTGGCCAAGAAAGCCTGCCGCACCAGTAATCAGAATATGCATCAGGGCGTCTCCTCAGCGTGTCCAGCGATGATCCCATAGGGGCGCGCCCAGCCTAGTCCTGCGACAGTGCCCTCTCTGGGGCGGTATTCGCAGCCGACCCAGCCGTCGTACCCTTGGGCGTCGAGGTGCTCGAGCAACGCGCCGATATTCAACTCACCCTGGTCAGGTTCGTGACGTTCCGGCACCCCGGCAATCTGCACATGCCCCACCTGAGCGAACTGCTGCTCCAGGGTGCGCATCAGATCACCCTGCATGATCTGGCAGTGATAGAGGTCGAACTGCAGGCGCAGGTGCGGCGATCCTACGCGTCGAATCACCTCCCGCGCCAACGCCTGGTGCTGCAACAGATAGCCCGGCATGTCGCGCCCATTGATGGGTTCGATCAGCAGCGTGCGCCCGTCCTGGCCACAGCGCTCAGCGGCGTAGCTCAGGTTATCGACGTAGGTCTTCAGGTAGGCATCGCGGGTGGCGGGGTCGGCGTTGTCGGGCAACAGCCCGGCCATGGCGTGCACCCGCGGGCAGTCCAGCGCCTGCGCATATTCGAGAGCACGTTCCAGTCCGTCACGAAACGCCTGCTCCCGACCCGGTAAGCCAGCCAAGCCGCGCTCGCCGGCCTCCCAGTCGCCTGGGGGCAGATTGAACAGCACCTGGGTGAGTCCCTGGTCATCCAGTCGAGCGCGCAGCTCGCTTGCTGGGAAGTCATAAGGGAACAGATACTCGACACCGCGAAAGCCGGCCTTGGCGGCGGCGGCAAAACGGTCGAGAAAATCGTGCTCCGTAAACATCATGCTGAGATTGGCGGCCAAGCGAATCATCGGGCGCTCCTGCTGCTGTCGTTGTCGTTATCGCTGTCATCGCCCCGGCACCCTGCAACTGGCACCTCACATCTGATCTGGCGTCCCATAACGGGCACCGGGGCGGCAGACTCAGTCCCGCGGGAAGCGCGCCTCCAGCTCGGCGACCTGCTCCGGGGTCAGGCCTCGGGGATTCTGCCCGCGCAACAGCAAGAATAGCTTGGCGGTCTCCTCGAGCTCTTCGGTGGCGTACACCGCCGCCTCCAAGGACTTGCCGGCCACCACCGGCCCGTGGTTGGCCAGCAGTACCGCGCTATGCTTGCCCGCCAGTCCCCTGACAGCATCTCCCAGCGCCGGATCTCCCGGTACATGGTAGGGCACCAGCGGCAAGCGACCGACACGCATCACATAGTAGGCGGTCAGCGGTGGAATGCAGTCGCAGTGATCGACGTCCGGCAGGCAGGATACCGCCACCGAATGGGTCGAGTGCAGGTGCACGATGGCCTCGGACTGGGGCCGCTCGGCGTACATCGCCATGTGCAGAAAGCTTTCCTTGGTCGGCTTGTCGCCGCCGAGCCACTCGCCGCTTGCTGACAGCGTCGAAATGGTCGCTGGGTCCAGGCGTCCAAGACAGGCGTTGGTCGGCGTCATCAGCCAGCCCCCATCGTCCAGGCGCACGCTGATGTTGCCACTGGAGCCCATGGTCAGCCCGCGGTCAAACAGTGACTTGCCGTAGGTGGCGATCTGTTCACGCAGGCGGTTGACGTCGCGAGTGCTCATCGGGTCGCCTCCTCGAGCACGGCAAAGCCGCGGGTAAAGATATCGATACCCCCAAAGTTGCCCGACTTCAGCGCCAGCGACAGCGTTCCTGCTGTCACACTGGCCTGGGTCCAGGGCACCCCAGCATCGATCTGTGGGCCAATTCGCAGCCGATCCAGCGACAGTGCCGACACCACGGCGCCGGAGGTCTCGCCTCCCGCGACCAGCAGACGGCCAACGCCTTCCGCCACCAGGGTGGTCGCCAGTGAGGCCAGGGCCCGCTCGACCAGTTCACCGGCCCGGGCCACCCCTAGCTGCTGCTGAGCCGCCTTGACGCGATCAGGCGCCGCGGAGGCATAGACCAGCACGGGCTCGTCGGGGGACTCCGCATGCTGTCGGCGCACAAAGTCGAGCGCCTCGGCGATGGGCTGGTCACCCTGCGCCAGGGACAGTGGGTCCAGGGCAAATCCTGGGCGATGCTCGAGAAAGTGCTCGACCTGAGCGAGGGTTGCCCGCGAACAGCTACCCGACAGCACCAGTGACCGCCCCTGGGCCGGCGCCAGTCGCGCCGCATCCTCAACCGGTGCCAACCAGCCCTTGCGCCGATACTCTGCCGGCAACGCCTGACCAAGGCCGGACCCACCGGTCACCAGGGGCAGCTCGACGGTCGCTGCGGCCAGCACGTCCAGATCACCGTCATCCAGCGTATCGCAGATGACGTGGCGCACCCCGCTGGCATCGAGCTCACCCAGGCGACGGCGGCATGCCTCGGCGCCAGCGCGAATGACCGCGTGGGAAACGAGCCCTACCGTATGCGAGGTCTGGGCCCCCAGCACCCTGACCAGGTCGGCATCGGTCATGGGATTAAGCGGATGATCCTGCATCCCGCTGTCGTTGAGCAGGCGATCTCCGACGAACAGATGTCCTTGGTAGACGGTGCGCCCCGTGGTGGGAAAGGCCGGCACCATCACCGTCTGCCGCCCGCCAAGACGCTCTAGCAGGGCATCGGCGACAGGCCCGATATTGCCCTCGGCGGTGGAGTCGAAGGTCGAGCAGTACTTGAAGAAGACTTGCCGCACGCCCTGCCCGCGCAGCCAGTCCAGTGCCGCCAGGCTGTCCTTGAGGGCCTCATCGAGTGCACAGGTGCGTGACTTGAGCGCCACGACAACGGCGTCGACGCCCTCGGGCAGGGGCTTGCCGGTGGGGTCCCCCAGTATCTGGACGGTGCGCATGCCCGAGCGCACCAGGTTATTGGCCAGATCGGTGGCTCCCGTGAAATCGTCGGCAATAGCGCCGAGTACCAGGCTCATGCGAGATCCTCTTTAACACCATCAAAGTGACAAACGCGAGCGGCAGAGACAGCGGGAACAAGCGCGCTGCTCACAGCGACGGCACCGACCGTCACTGCGCCGACTCGTCATTGGCGGCAGGCAGCGCCACGCCCCCCGTTGCAGCATAGACCTTGACCACCGCTGAATCGTCCTCGCGCCCCAGTCCCATGCCGCTGGCAGCGGTAAACTGCTGCAGCGCGCTGGAGGCCACAGGCATCGCCAGACGCAGCTCACGGCCGGTGTCGTGCACGATATTCAGGTCCTTGACGAAGATGTCGACCGCCGACAGCGGCCGGTAATCCCCGTCGAGAATGTGGGGCACGCGATTTTCGAACATCCAGGAATTGCCCGCCGACTGCGTGATCACCCGGTAAAGCGCGCGGCCGTCGATGCCCATCCTGAGCCCCAACGCCATGGCCTCGGCGGCGGCGGCGATATGTACGCCGGCCAGGTGCTGGTTGACCAGCTTCACGCTTGAGCCCGGGCCGGGAACATCGCCCAGGTGATGCACGGTAGCGGCCATCGCATCGAGTACCGGTGTTGCCTTGGCGAAGGCCTGGGGCGTCCCGGATGCCATCACCGACAGCTCCCCCGTGGCCGCCTTGGCCGCACCACCGCTGATCGGCGCATCCAGCATCAAAAGCCCCGCCTGATCCAGCCGCTGACCCAGTGTCTCGGCCACGCTGGGCGCTACCGTCGCGCACTGGATCACCAGACTTCCCGCGGCTAGCTGGGTCGCCAGCCCGTCGTCTTTGCCATCGCCAAACAGCACCGACATCACCTGATCGGCATTGACCACGACCAGCAGTATCACGTCGCAACGCGCGGCCAGCGCGGAGGCTTCCGCCACACATTGGCCCCCTTCGTCCTCGAAGGTCTTGCGCGACGCGGCAGACACATCACAGCCGACGACCTCGAGACCTGCGCGCTTGAGGCTTCTGGCGATGCCCATCCCCATGGCACCGAGTCCGACCACACCGCACACAGGCAATCCTGAAGACGCGTCGCTCATGTTGCACTCCCGAGAAGTTGTCGTGGCGAATGACGTTGAAGTTTAAATGTTAGCGCTAACATTTTTAGTCGAGAGCCCTCTCAAGTACAAGTGTCAGACGCATCACATCGACCATGGTCTAATCCCAGTGCCGGCGTCTTAACCGCCATCCTCAACAGCCTTCAGGGGCAGGCCGACCTTCCCGAACCGCACAGCCATGCCCGGCCCTCTCGGCGCGAGGAACAGCACTCAGGTCCTCAAGACGACCGGTTCGGCATAAAATAGGCATAGGTGGCCATAAGACTGGCATAGCCATAAGCAGCGCCCAACAGGGAGAGCATGATGAGTGAGCCACAAGGCGGCGACCGGCGACGGCGCAAGGGACTTGATAATCCCACCCTGGACGACGTCGCGCGGGAAGCGGGGGTATCGGCCATCACCGTCTCCCGCGCCATCCACCGTCCCGACAGCGTGCGCGAGGTCACCCGCGAGAAAGTGGAAGCGGCTATCGCCAAGGTCGGCTACGTCCCCAATATGGTCGCCGGCACCCTGGCCTCGGCCAGCTCACGATTTATTCCTGTCATCGTGCCTTCGCTCTCCAACGTGGTGTTCGTCGAAGTCATACAGGGACTTCAGGCCGTCTTCGACCAGCACGGATATCAGATGCTGCTGGGCAATACCGACTACAGCATGGAACGCGAAGAGGAGCTGATCCGCACCTTCCTGGGCTGGTCTCCCACCGCCCTGGTGACCACGGGCCTGCGTCACCGGGAGGGCCTGAGTGAGCTGCTCAAGCGCTTCCCCCGCCCGTTGGTGGAGATCATGGAACTGGGCCAGGCAGTGGACATGAACGTGGGCATGGACCATCAACGGGCCGGCGCCACCATGGCCGACCACTTGCTGGCCCAGGGCTACCGCCACATCGTGTTTGCCGGCACTCGACTCGCGCATAACTATCGCGCCGCCCAGCGCTACGAAGGCCATCGCTCACGCCTGGTCAGCGAAGGCCTGGATGCCCCCTTGATGGAATGGCAGCAGGACAGCCACTACGACCTCGGCGGTGCAGCGCTGGACGAAATACGCCGCCAATACCCGCAGGTCGAGGCCATCCACTTCATCGATGACGTAATGGCATCCGGTGCCTTGCTGGAAGCACAGCGCCAGGGCCTGCGCGTGCCCGACGACATCGCTATCGCAGGTTTTACCGGACTGCCCTTCGCACGTGCCCTGATTCCCCGCCTGACGACCATTGTTTCCCCCCGCGAAGCCATCGGACGCCTGGCCGCCCATCAGATCATCGATCGCCTGGAGGGTCGCCAGCCAGAGGCCTGCATCGACGTCGGCTTTACGCTGCAACAAGGCGAAAGCACATGAACAAATGAGTGATAAAAAAAACATGAAACACTGAGCCGACTCGCTAGTTGGCCCCCCCGAGCTCACCGTATGACGCACGGGAGGAGATCGGCAGGCTGTTCATCGGTCGCAGTGCCTGGCGCGCCGAAGGCCTGGCCCAGATCGCCGAGAAGGCGCTACGCTCCCGCTTCGGCGAAGCCGGATCCGACTGACCGTCTAGCCCAGGTCGCGGCGCATGATGGTCACGCGCTCCCCCAGGTAGTCGACATCCTCGACGGCTTCCCATCCGCCCCGCCGATACAGCGACTGCTGGTCGGGTGTGTAGAGGTGCAGCCGTGCGATGCCGTGCTCACGGGCTTCCTGTTCGACGCGTCGAACCAGGGCCGAGGCGATGCCCTGCCCACGCTGCTCCGGCGGCACGAACACCGATGCGAGCCAGGGGCCCAGTTCCCGCCGAATGCTCATGTCATCCGGCGACAGGCTGGCGGTGCCCAGCGGCTGGCCGCCCGCCATCGCCACGAATACCGAGGGGACCCCGTCGGGGCCGCACAGCTCGGCGGTAGCTTCGCGCCAGCTCTGCAGAGTGGCGTCCTGATGCTGGTGCCCCCAAGCGCCGAAGGTCCAGCCAGCGACCTGATCGAGATGTGGCGAGTCGGCCCGCAGCCGCTCGATGACGTAATCGCTCACCTGCTCACTCCCTGTGTGTCATGCCCCTGGCCCACCGTGGGGGCCGGGCCCTGTGACGAAAAACATGATGCGTGCCGCCCTGAGGATTCACTCAGCCCCGGCGCCTCGCCCACTATCGATGCGCAAAGCGCTCAAGCTGCATTTCCCCAAGCCGGCTTAGCGTACGCTGAAACGCAAAGGACAGGTAACCGTGGGAGTACAGTGATGGCATCGGCACGGCTGCCTCGATGACCAGCGGCACACGTCGGTCATAGCACTCGTCCACCAGCGCAATGAAGCGCCGCACACTGTCGTCCTTGATGCTCAAGGGTGGCAGCTCACGCTCCCCTGCCGATACCTGCTCGCTGGCATCTTCGGTGCCGCGAGCCAGGGCACGCGGCCGGGTAGACGGGGAACCCGCGGATGGCGCTTGCTCAGGCTCTTGCTCGGTAGCCAGACAGGGCACGGCGCCCAGCAGCAGTACATCGAAGCGGTCACATAGTTCGATAAAGTCCAGTGCCGATAATGGCGCCTCACACAGCTGCGCGAAATCCCCGTACAGCACCCGCTGGGCGGCCCCACGAAGGCACAGCGCTCGTCCGCGCAGCTCCAGCGAGCAGGTACGTGCGTGCTCGCCGGCAAGTGCCAAAAAATGCTGCGGCAACACGCTGCTTTCTCCCGGCTGACGCACAAAATAGCGTTGATGGGGCGCCCCAGGGTGGTGGCGATGGTCCTGACCACCATCGAGCTCCATCACCTCGAGATGCGCCTCCATGGTCGCGATGGCTGGCAGCAGTCGCTCTCGATTGAAACCGCCGGGATAGAGTCCCGACGGCGGCTGATTGGACGTTGCCACCATCACCAGACGCCGCGCCAACAGGCGCTCGATCACGCCTCCCAGTAGAATCGCATCCGCAATGTCGTCGACGTATACCTCATCGAGGCATAGCACCCACACCTGTGCCGCCAGTTCATCGGCCAGCAGTGTCAACGGGTCTGGCTGGCCCCTCAGTTGAAACTGGCGCTGGTGCACCCAGCGCATGAAGTGATGAAAATGCCAGCGTCTGGCGGGCACCGGACAGCGCTCGACAAACCGATCCATCAGCCAGGTCTTGCCGCGGCCCACCGGCCCCCACAGATAGCAGCCCCGTGCAGGTTGTTCGTCCCGCAACGCCTTGAGCAGTTGATCGAGGGAGGCGATCGCCCGAGACTGAGCGGCATCGGCAACAATCTGACCGGTATCGACCCATCTCGCGTAGTCGTCAGCCAGTGGCGATACGCCTTCTGCATCAGACGAGGCCCCCGCCAGCGCCTTCTGGCAGGAGGGTGCGACCCTCTCCATGTCCTGACCTCCCTTGCCGTGGACCTGACGCCACGTGGTGGCTTCAGCCGGGTATTGGCTATCTCGATTCCTGCCGCGTACCGCTACTCCCAAAGGGCGAGGGTTGCCGATGGGAATGCAAGCCCAGCTGGACTATAGTGGCGCGTCACTGTTCCCGCGTCGATCTTCAGGCTAGCGACCATGTCATCCACACCTCACAGGCTCCGATTATCGCCACGCTTCCAGCGTCGGGTCTGCCTGTTGGCCGTGGCCGCCATGCTGATGCTGTTCGTCGGCCCCTTGGCCAGTCAGCTGCAGCGACTGCTGGAGCCTCCCGCGGTCTCTTTGCACCATTACCACCATGCCCATGGTGGCGCACTGACGTCGGACGAAACCGCGGTCCAGACCGAGAGCACATCACTGGATGCGGGCCATCACCATCTCGCCGCTTGCGGTTATTGCGTGCTGTTCGCTCAGGTGCCAGCGCTGTCGATGATAGCGGTGACGGCACTCGCCGGCGCCGCCCCCCGCGCCCCACCTGGCCCGTCGACGTTCAGGGCATTCCTGCCGCTGCTGCAGCGATTCACGCTGCCGACACCGCGCGCCCCTCCCGGTCGTTCCGTCCGCTGAACGAGGCATCGCCCTCTCCTGGCCATGGCTGCCTGTCACGGCCTCCACCGGATTTCACGAGAACGACCATGACAACGCGAACCACCCATGCTGGACCGGCGCTCAAGACGCTGGTCATTCGGCTGCACTTCTATATCGGCCTGCTGGTCGGCCCCTTCATCTTCTTTGCGGCGCTGACGGGCACGCTCTATGCGCTCACTCCGGCCCTGGAGCAGGTGCTCTACAAGGAGGCACTGACCACCTCGTCGTCCTCCGGCACACCTACCCTGCTGTCCCGCCAGGTTGCCGCGGCTCAGGACTATCTGGGGGTCGATACGCCTCCCAGTGCGGTACGCCCCGCACCGGAGCCGGGTACCACGACGCGGGTGATGTTTGCCGACCCGCTGCTCGGCGCCAGTGAACACCGCGCTATCTTTATCGACCCGCATAGTCTCGAGGTGCGTGGCGACATGACGGTCTACGGCACCAGCGGTGTCCTGCCCCTGCGCCGGATCATCGATCAGATCCACCGTAGCCTGATGCAGGGAGATCCCGGCCGCCTGTACAGCGAACTGGCCGCCTCCTGGATGTGGCTGGCTGCCCTCGCTGGCCTCGCCATCTGGGCCCTGACCCCATCGCCCAAGGTGGATCCAGGCAAACAGTCCGCGACCGCCCGCCGCTTGCGCACCCGTCGTCGCCATAGCGTGCTGGGCCTGTTTCTGCTGGTCGGCCTGCTGGCACTGTCGGCCACCGGCATGACCTGGTCGAAGCACGCCGGTGACAACTTCTTCACGGTCCTCAAGGCGGCCGGTTGGGGCACCCCAAGGGTGTCACAGTCCTTGGACGGGCACGCGGTACACCAAGCCGACGCCCACGCGGATCATGGCATGGCACAGGCCGGCGCTGCCGAGCGCTTGGCAGACTTCGACATCGTCGAAGCCACCGCCAGAGAGGCAGGGCTGGACGCCGGCAAGATCGAACTGCTGGTGCCGGGCCCGAATCAGGCCTGGAAGGTGCGGGAGATTGATCGCAGCTGGCCTTCACAGGTCGATGAGGTGGCGGTGCATCCGTCACGCTTCACGGTGCTGGATCAGGTCAGCTTCAGTGACTACCCGCTCGCCGCCAAGCTGACCCGCTGGGGCATTGACGGCCATATGGGCATCCTTTTCGGGCTGCCGAACCAGCTGCTGCTGGCGGCCCTGGGCATCGGCATCATGACCATGGTGGCCTGGGGTTACGCCATGTGGTGGCGGCGTCCCTCGGCCAGCAACGGCCAGACCTTGTGGCCGGCGCTGCTGGCGCTGCCCCTGCCCGCCATGGCCCTGGTGATCGTCACCGGCGTACTGCTCGGTCTGGCGCTGCCCGTCATGGGAGCGAGTCTGGTGCTGTTTCTCGCCGTAGACGCCGTGCGCTCACTGCGCTTCGCCCGACAACGCGCCAACGCCTGAAGCAAGCACAAGGGCGACCCGCGGGTCGCCCTTTTTCATGGTTTACCATGTCACCACTCAGGCAAGCGCTGGATACGTCAGCCCAGCGTCATGAGGCGCAGGCATTGATGCCGTGTTTCCTCAGTGGCTCTGCTGCTTGCCGCGCAATCGCTGCAACCCCGTCCACAGGGCGACCAGCACGGCGCCCACCGCCAGCCCGAACAGCCCATTGCCCAGCATGGGCACCAGCCCATGGAGAATCGCATCGACTCCCGGCAGGGCAACATCGGTCTCGGCCAGGCCCTCGATCCAGTGGCCCACCATCGGTACACCGTGAGCCAGAATACCGCCACCGACCAGGAACATGGCCAGGGTGCCGAAGATCGATAGCCCCTTCATCAGCAGGGGGGCACCGCGCAATAGCCCCTTGCCGAGCGTCTGAGCCAGACCACTGTCACTCTTGGTAAGGTGCAGGCCCAGGTCGTCGAGCTTGACCAGACCTGCCACCAGGCCATAGACCCCGACGGTAATCAGCAACCCAATGGCGATCAGCACGGCTATCTGCTGAGAGAGAGGAGCCGCCGTCACCGTCCCCAGGGCGATCACGATGATCTCCGCCGACAAGATGAAGTCCGTGCGAATCGCTCCTTTTATCTTGTCTCGCTCGAACGCCTGCATGTCCACATCATTGTCGGCCAGGGCGGCAAGGCGAGCGTCGTGCTCATGCTGGTCATCCTTCTTGTGCAGAAACTTGTGCGCCAGCTTCTCTGCGCCTTCAAAGCACAGAAAGGCGCCACCCAGCATCAGCAACACCGTCACCAGCCAAGGGACAAAGGCGCTGATCAACAGCGCCCCCGGTATCAGAAAACACTTGTTGAGCAACGAGCCCTTGGCGACCGCCCAGACCACCGGCAACTCGCGCTTGGCGGCGACACCGGTCACCTGCTGAGCGTTAAGGGCAAGATCATCCCCCAGCACTCCGGCGGTCTTCTTGGCCGCCACCTTGGTCATCACCGAAACGTCGTCGAGCAGGGTGGCGATATCATCGATCAGGGTTAACAGACTGCTTCCTGCCACTGGGGCTCCCTCCTTGGCGTGGGGTATGGTGAATAGCCTCAGCATAACCGTTGATCTTCTCTTGCGCTGCAGCAATCGCCCGGGAGCCCTGTGCCATGTCAGCAACTACTGCCGATCTCGCCACGCTGCTAGGGCGCCTGCCCGTGGGCTACAGCGACGTACTGTTTCGCGGCCAGCGCTATGGCGTGACGCTCAAGATCTACAACGCGGGGCGCTCGCTCAAGCTGCTGGCTCAGCAACTCGGCGGTACTGACATGGTCAGCTTGAACGCCTACCTGACCGGATCAGAGTGGCGGCTGAAACCCTGCGAGATGAGCGAGCGCAAGGTGCTCGACTTTCTTGCCGAAGCACAGCCGCTCCCTCGCATCGAGCCTTGAGTCGCCGCACTCCCTAGGCTGCGGGAGCCAGCCATCACCAAGCCCTGCTCCTGCATAGCGACCACCTCGAATGACCCCACCCATCCTGCCCACTTGAGGTAGGGACCCGCCGCCTAGCACGGGAAAAAATGAACGTTCGTTGACGTGAGCCAGCTCTCACGCCCGGACCCTTCATTGTGGGTACCCCCTCATGGTGGGTATCTCCGGCTGGACAGCCCCATGCCCGTAGTCATGCTCGTGGTCGGTACTCGCCCCGAGGCCATCAAGATGGCCCCGGTCGCCCTGGCGATCCACTCTTCCGCCATCCTCTCCCTGCATCTTTGCGCCAGCGGTCAGCACGACGAGATGCTCGACCAGGCACTGTCGCTGTTTGACCTTGTGCCAGACAGCAACCTGGCGGTCATGACCCCCTCTCAGACGCTCAATGGCCTGATGCAGGCCTTGCTGGGACGGCTGGACAGCGTCATGGCCGAGGTGATGCCCGATCTGGTGATGGTGCATGGCGACACCGCCACCTGCTTCGCGGCCAGTCTGGCTGCCTTTCAGCGCAAAGTGCCGGTGGCTCACGTCGAGGCCGGGCTGCGCACCGGCAACATCGACTCACCCTGGCCAGAAGAGGCCTATCGCAGCATGGTGGCGCGTATCGCCCGCCGCCATTACGCGCCAACCCCGTCCGCCAGGGACAACCTGCTGCGCGAACAGGTGGCGCCAGGCAGCATTCTGGTCACCGGCAATACCGTGATCGATGCCCTGATGTGGATGAAAGACAGCCTCGATGCCCACGGCTATCGGCCGTGGCCGGACAGTCCCTTGGCACGACTACGCACCGGCGCCCGGCGGGTGCTGATTACCGGGCATCGCCGAGAAAACCATGGTGAAGGCATTCGCACCATCTGCCAGGCCATCGCTGAGCTGGCCGGTCGCTATCCCGACACCGACTTCGTCTATCCGGTGCACCTGAACCCCGCCATCAAGGACGTGGCCGAGCGTGAATTGGCCAATCTGCCCAACGTGCACCTGACTCCCCCCCAGGACTATCGCGACTTCGTCTGGTTGATGGGGGGCGCCACCCTGATCCTGACCGACTCTGGCGGACTTCAGGAGGAAGCTCCCGCCCTTGGAGTACCGGTGCTGGTCATGCGCGAACATACCGAGCGCATCGACGCCCTTGATGCCGGGACCGTCATGCTGACCGGCAGTGCCAGCGACGCCATTGTGGCCGTTGCCTCGCGCCTGCTCGACACCCCCGAGGAGCGCCAGCGGATCGCCCACATCCCCAATCCCTATGGACAAGGCGACGCCGCCGACAAGATCGTCCGCGACATGGAATCCTGGCTGCTGTCGCGTCGGGCAGATGTCGAGGCCAGGCATGGCTGAACTTCCGCCCGACCTGACGCTGTGGTTGCTCGACGCCTCGCTGCACGCCCTGTTCGCGCTGAAGTACGTTGCCATCACCCTGTGCCTGATGATGCTGGCGCTGGGGATCGACGACCTGTTTCTCGACATCGTCTACTGGACGCGGCGCAGCTGGCGCTACTGGTCCATCTACCGCAACGTGCCCTACGCCGATGAGGAGCGGCTGTATCAGGCCCGCGAGAAGCCGCTGGCGGTGATGGTCCCCGCTTGGCAGGAGGTCGGCGTGGTCGGCCAGATGGCTCAGCTGATGGCCAGCACAATGGACTACGAAAACTACCAGATCTTTGTCGGCACCTATCCCAACGATCCGGACACCCAGGCCGAAGTCGACGTGGTCTGCCAGACCTTCTCAAACGTCCACAAGGTGGTCACGGTGCGCCCGGGCCCCACCAGCAAGGCAGATTGTCTCAACAACGTGATCGAGGCCATCGCACGCTTCGAGCAGGCGGCCGGTATCGAGTTTGCCGGCTGCATCCTGCACGATGCCGAGGATGTGATCTCGCCGATGGAACTCAGGCTGTTCAACTATCTGCTGCCGGCCAAGGACTTGATCCAGGTGCCGGTCTATCCGTTCAGGCCCCGCTGGTATCAGCTGTCCGGAGGCCACTACATCGACGAATTCTCCGAGTATCACGGCAAGGATGTACTGATCAGGGAGGCCATGTGCGGTCAGGTCCCCAGCGCTGGCGTCGGCACCTGCTTCAGTCGCCGCGCCTTGGCACGCTTGAGACAGCTCAACGATGGCATCACCTTCGACATCTGGAGCCTGACCGAAGACTACGACATCGGCTTTCGCCTGCACGAGAGCGGTCTTTCCTGCATCTTCGTTCGCTACAGCATCGAGCGCGACGACCTGTCACCCCGGCGCGAGCATGCGCCGGGGCAGTCGCTGCGAGAAAGCAAGGTGATCTGTGTGCGCGAGCACTTTCCCACCGCCCTGGCGGCGGTGGTTCGCCAGAAGTCCCGCTGGATCACCGGCATCGTCTTCCAGGGCTATCAGCATCTCGGCTGGAGCCGGACCAACTGGCGCCTCAACTACTTCCTCTGGCGCGACCGGCGCGGCCTGATCGCCTACCCGCTGGCATTGGTGGCGACGCTATTGCTGCTGATCATGTTCGGCCTATGGCTCTACGCCGCCCTGGTGGAGGACGCCTGGCGCTTTCAGTCCATCGTCGGCGGCTCCCTGCTGGAGGTACTGCTGTCCATCAACGGTGTGTTGCTGGCCAACCGTGCCTTCCAGCGGTTCTACTTCGTCAAGATCTACTACGGCTGGCGCCAAGGCCTGCTGTCCTTTCCCCGCATGCTGTGGAGCAACGTGGTCAACTTCCTGGCCAACGTTCGGGCCTGGAAGCTGTTCTTCACCCGCGCACGTCACCGCACCTTTGCCTGGGACAAGACCACCCACGACTTTCCCCATATCGATGGCGCCCAGCAGGTGTCGCTGCAGACGCTTTTGCTGGAAGCGGAGCTGATCGCTGACGCTACGCTGGCGGCTACCCTGGAGGAGGTCGGACCACGCCGACTGGCGCGTGAACTGGTCATCCGCGGACAGCTGCCGGGAATGGCCCTGGCCGAGGTCCAGGCCCGCTATCGCGGCCTGGAAACGACCGCGTTGCATCCGCTCAAGGTACCCGCTGCACTGGTCGAGGTGCTGCCTTCCCATGTCGCCATCCGCTACGCCGTGCTTGCCATCGGCGAGCAGGACCAGCAGCTAATCCTGGCCACCGAAACGGTGTTGAGCCCGGTCGCCCTTGGCGCCATCAGCCGACGACTGCAGCGCCCGGTGGTCCAGCGTCTGGCCGCGGTGGGAAGAGTCTCGCTGGGCCTGCGCCACTGGTACCTGGGAGGTCTCGATGAGGACACCCAAGCCAGTCTCCAGCAATGGGACGAGGCGACTGCCGACGGTAACGCGCGGCTGGATGCCTTCTGTTGTCACCAGCCCATGCTCGGCGAGCTGCTGCTGGAACACGAGCTGATTGCGCCGACACTGTTCGGCCAGGCCATGATCGACTTCGACCCTGAGCAGAGCCGCCTCGGCGACTTCCTGATCGCTCGCAAGATGATCGATGACACCACCCTGGCACGCGCGCTGGCCCTGCAGCAGCAGCATCGTCGCGCTGCCATGGCGGCCGTCGTGGAGGCCCCCGCGTGAACCCCCAGATAAAGCGGTCAAGCAACCGACTTAGCCGATGTCTGAGGCGCCCTTGGTGGCTTGGCATAGTGTTGATCGTCTGCCACCAGGCCCAGGCACTCAGCGAGTTTGACGAGTTTCGCAGCTACCCCTACCTCGACCGGGCCTACCGCGCCGCAGAAGCCAGGGACTGGGCCGAAGTACAGCGACTGATGGAGCATCTGATCGGACAGGTGCCTGGCAATATCGAGGCATATCGCCTGCTGTCACAGGCGCTGGAAAAACAAGGCAACCTGGACGGCGCCGTGGCGGCGCTGGGGGCGCTGGATGCCAACCTGGCCGCGGTGCAGATCAATGCGCTGCGCCGCGACTGGATCGCCGACGGCCATGCCAGCGCCGACCAGGTCGACCAGTGGCTGGCCGAGACTTCCGGCGCGGCACGCAGCGAGCTATGGCGTACCCGGGGGGACTACCTGCGCGCCACCCGCGGGGCCCCGGAGGCGCTTGCCTGGTTGCGCACCGTCCAGGCCAAGGGCGACGGCCTGGCGCTGGATCGCTATCGCGCCACCCTGGCAGAGCGGGTCCAGGACTGGGATCAGGTGATCGATGCCCTGGTGCCCCACGCGCTGGAAAACGTGCTGGAAGAAGACGACTGGCGACGCCTGGCGATTGCCATGGTCCAGTCCGGCAACGAGAAGGGCGTCAACGCCATGGTGGCGGCCCTGCCTGATGGTGATATTCGGCGCTTCGTGCTCAAGACAGGAGCGGATCGTGCCATTGCCCTGGGCTATCCGGAGCCCGCCCAACGCTGGCTCAAGACCCTCGAGGACAGCGGCCAGCTACTGCTCAGCGACGAGGACAAGCTGCTGCAGACGTCCTTGGCACTGGGCGACACCGCCAAGGTCAGGGAGCTGGCACCTCGTCACGACATGGATTGTCTGACGCTGGTCGACTGGCTTTCCCATCAAGGCGACCCCGGCGCCCTGGCGACCTTCGCCGAGTGCGATCCCGCCGACAATCCCGAAAGCTGGTTGGTACTGGCCGATCGGCTCGATGCCATCGCCCTGCTGGAGACCACGGCACTTCCGCGGCAGTGGCAGCCGCGGCAGAACGCGGTGTTACTGGATCGCTATCGTGCCGACGGCCATCTGACCAAGGCACTGGCGCTGCTGCAGCGACAACCCCAGACCGCTGCCACCCTTCGCGAGCGCGCCGAACTGACCCAGCGCTTGTCGCGCCCACTCGCCGCCGCCAAGCTGTGGGAACGCCACTATCTGATGAGCGGCGAAACCCACTCGCTGGACCAGGCAAGCTACCTGTACCTGTCCTCGGATCACCCCCTGGCGGCCAGGCAGATCCTGCAGCAGGCCCTGCTCGCCGCCCCTGACCGGCTTTCACCCCAAGCCCTCGATCGCCTGGCCTTCCTGTACCGCGAAGACACCGCCAAGATACCCGACGGCACCCTGGCCATCCTGATCCAGCAGCCACGTCTTGGCAGCATGGCGCGGGAGGGGCTGCTCGAACAGCTTGCACGCCAGGATCGCTGCGCTCTGGTTAAAGAGTTCGCCGTCTCACCGTCCCCTCCCTGGGGGCCGTTGGGCATCTGCTCGCGAGATAGACCGGGCCAGGCCGCCCGCTATTTTCAACGCGCGCTGGCGCAGCGCCTGGAGCAGCAGGCCCCCATCGGCGACGTCAACCAGGCGCGCAAGCGGCTTGCCTATGCCCTGTTTGCCGCTGGCGACCCCTCCGCCGCCTGGCGCGAATGGCAGGCGGTCGAGGTCAACCTGCTGGAACAGCAAGATCGCCTTGCCGGCGCTCGCAGCGCGCTGGCCAGCGGTGACACCGAGGAGGCCTGGCGCTGGTGGAATGCCAGCAGCGCCAGCGCCGAGCATAGCCTGCTCGGGGCGCGCATTGCCCTGGCCAACGGCGAGCCACCGACATCACTGGCCCTCGCCACAGATGCCATCAGCCAGGCAGCGCCTGCGGATTCGGCCACTTTCGAAGGTGCCAGCCAGCTCGCCCAACAGGCCGGCGACGATGTCCTCGCCCGCCGCTGGCTTGAGCAGGCCCAGGCCGCAGCGCCGGATTCACCAAGACTCGCACGGGAACTGGGGCTGACATTGGCATCCAGCGACACCCAGATATCGCGCCAACAGGCGATACCTCTGCTGGAACGTGCACGCCACGCCTATCCCGAGGATATCGTCAGCGCGAGCACCCTGGGGGCTCTGTACGCTGCCGTCGGCGACAACGCCCGCGCGCTAACCCGTCTTGAGCAGGCCATCGATCTGCAGCCCCTGGACCTTCGGGTGGGAGACGACAGCGCCGAGCGCATGGCTGAACGCCGCTATCGCCAGCGCCGCCAGCACGAGAGCCTGACCCGGCGAGACCGCATCACCCTGTCCTCAAGCTGGTCCCCGGCGAGCCCGACACCCGGTATCCGCAGCGATAGCGAGGATGACAGCGCCAGCGGCCACGATATCAACACCCAGATCCTGCAGTGGGATCATGCCCTTGGCCACGATCCGCTCAGTCAGGGGCGCCAGCTGGCGGGCTACGTGCGCACTATCTTCGGCGGCGATGACCGGGATGACTTTATGCGAGGCCGCTCTCTGGGCATGGGCCTGCGGGCCAAGCCGCTAGCCCGTCACAACATCAATCTCTACGCCGAGGTGTTTGCCGAGTCCCAGAAAAACGATGACCAGCATACGGACATCGACCTGCTGCTGCGCGCCAGCGGCTCCTTGCTCGACCAGGGTGGCTACAGCAATGAATGGCGGCCTACCGAGGACCATTGGCACGAACGCTCGCTCTATCTGGACGGTGCCTGGTGGACCCAGCGCGGCGACGTGCAACTGTTCAGTCGTTACCGCCAGGGTTACACCCTCAAGCTGCCGACCGACAGCGCTCAGACCCTGATGCCCTACGCCAGCCTCCAGGCCACCAGCCATGACACCGATGGCTGGGACGAGGATGTGCGGGTCGCAGCGGGCCTGCGCTGGGAGCTGTGGTACGACGAGGATCACTACAACGCCTTTCGCCGGAAACTCAGCGTCTCGACGGAGTATCAGCAGTCCCTGGGCGGCAACCTCTACGATGGCCGGGACGGCTGGATGATTCACCTGGAATGGAGCCTGTAACACGAGGCCTCGATCTAGATCATGGGAGTACTTGCCATGTCCTTTGTTGCCACAGTCGCTGAGCCGCTAGCGTCGATCGCCCACCCTGCACGCCCACGCGCCAAGGTACGAACCGGGCACTCTGTGGTGATCGCCGCCGTGCTGCTGACACCGCTAAGCGGTGTCGCCAGCGCTCCTGCAGACGATTTGGTCGGCTATACCACAATCCATGCCGCAGCCCATGCCAGCGCCTACTCCACTCCTATCCTGTTCTATCAGCCCCAGAATCGCGATGAGTTGCTGACCCGCGAGCGCTGGCAAACGTTATGGCAACAGGCCGCCGATCATGGCGTCGATACGCTGATCGTGCAGTGGACTCGCTATGGCGACGATACCTTCGGCGGTGCCGAGGGTTGGCTGGCCGACGCCTTGGTGGAAGCAGAGCGCCAGGGGCTCGAGCTGATCCTCGGCTTGCACCAGGACCCGGCCTACTACGATACGCTGCCGGACAACGCTCGCTTTGCCCACTACTGGTATCAGCTGCTGGCAAGGTCCGCCGCACAGCAGCAAGCGATTCTGCAGCAGTGGCCGCTGACCCCGGTGGGATGGTATCTGCCGCAAGAGCTCGACGATTGGCTGTTTCGTGACCCTGGCGTGCGCGATGAGCTGGTGTCACAGCTGGCCAGCGCCAGCACGGCCCTGGCAGGCCCACTTCACTTGAGCATGTTCAGCGGCGGCTTTGTCACCCCACAGGTCTATACCGCCTGGGCCGAAGCGATCAGTGACAGTGGATGGCAGGTCTGGTGGCAGGATGATGAGGGCACGCGCAATCTCGACCCCCTTGTGCGCAGCGACTACCGCCATGCCTTGAGCTGTCGTGTCGGTATCGTGCGTGAAGCCTTTTCACGCACCAGTGGTGCTACCGAACCCTTCCACGCGATTCCCACGCCGCCCCGTCGTCCGGCACGGGACTGCCACCCTGACGCCGTGTTTTCGCTGCGCTATATGCCCTGGGCCCAGGATCTTCTTTAAGGCCTTGAAGAAAGCCTTCGATGCTTCGTGTGGTCGCTCGTGGGCTGGCCCCTGACACACGGTAGCGGCTCAGCCAGTAGCGATATTAAAGAAGACCCTACCGGAAGGTAGGGTCGAAACATGCGATCGATCTAGAGCAGCCAACAGGATACGCACGCTCATTTAAGCCGATCGCGCCTTAGCCGGCTGCTCCCTGGAAGGGATACACCGGCCCCAGCTCAAGGAGGGAGGTCAGTTCGTCCAGAGCTGCCAACGTCTCTTCGGCAAGCCGTGGATCGGCCAGATCCTCCGGGGCCAGCCGCTCGCGGTAGTGGCGCTTGACCCAGGCCACCAGGTCTTCGTACAACGCATCGTCGAGCAGCACGCGACCGGTCAGCGCTGAGCGCTCGGCTTGGCTCAGCACAACGCGCAACCTCAAGCACGCAGGACCTCCGCCATTGCGCATGCTCTGCTTGACGTCCTTGACCACCACTTCACTGATGGGGTTGTTGCCCGCCAGCAGATGATCCTGGATGCAGCGCCATACCGCTTCCCGCTCCTGGCATTCGCCTGGCACGACCAGGGTCATGCTGCCATCGTCGTTGGACAGCAGCTGGGAATTGAACAGATACGACGCGACGGCATCTTCCAGGCTAACCGCCTCCAGCGGTACACGCACGGGAATCAAGGGCGTCGACATCTTGTCACGCAGCGCGTCCAGGGTGCCCTGTTCGTCACGGAACGCCAGCTCGTGGTACAGCAGCACCGGGCCATTGCCCACGGCAATCACATCATTGTGAAAGACCCCTGCATCGATGGCATCAGGATGCTGCTGGGCATAGACCACCTGATGGTCGCCCAGCCCGTGCTGGCGGGCGATGGCCTGGCTAGCCTCCAGGGTCTGGCGGGCAGGGAAGCGGCTGGGTTCGACCCCATCACCGCCAAAAGCCTGGCGCCCATACACGAACAGATGCACGCCCGGCTCGCCGTGTTCGCCACACAGCCTGGTGTGATTGGCCGCCCCTTCATCGGAAAACGCCGGGGTCGCCGGCAGTACCGGGTGATGGGCAAAGCGGGTCGGGTCGGCGAAGATCGCGGCCAGCACCCGTGCGGTGGTTTCCGGCTCCAGAAAGCGATGGAAGCTGGACTGCAGATTGGCCGGGGTAAAGTGCACGCGCCCATCCGCAGCGTCACCGCTGGGGGTCACCGTACCGGCGTTGGCCGTCCACATGCTGGAGGCAGAGCAGACCGCGCGCAGCAATTGCGGGGCCTGTTCCGCCGCCTGGGCCAGCACCTCGGCGTTGTCACCGGTGAACCCCAGCGAGCGCAGCGCGCCCAGGTCCGGGCGCTGCTGCGGCGGCAATACGCCCTGGGCGTAGCCAGCGTCTTTCAGGGCCTTCATCTTGGCCAAGCCCTGCAGCGCTGCCTCACGGGGGTTGGACACCAGGCCCCCGTGGGACATGGACGCCACATTGCCGTGGGCCAGGCCGGAATAGTTATGGGTCGGGCCGACGAGGCCGTCAAAGTTGACCTCGACCACATCTTGTTGACTCATATCCTTCACAGGCTCACCCCCGGCGGCAGCTTATCGGGCAGGTTCAGCGCTTCACTCTCCACTGAAGCGACCGGGTAGGCGCAGGAGTCGGCGGCGTCAGATAAAGAGCGCGCTGGGCGCATTGTCGCGTCGACCAGCGTCACTGCTGATAGCGTCATCACAGGCTCACCCCCGGCGGCAGCTTATCGGGCAGGTTCAGCGCTTCACTCTCCACTGAAGCGACCGGGTAGGCGCAGTAGTCGGCAGCGTAGAACGCACTGGGACGATGGTTACCGCTGTCGCCGACCCCGCCAAACGGTGCATCCCCGGACGCTCCCGTCGTCTGGCGGTTCCAGTTGACGATGCCAGCGCGGATGCGCAGCAGGAAGTCGTCCCAGTCGCTGCGCTCGCCGCCGATCAGGCCGGCAGAAAGCCCGTAGCGCGTGTCATTGGCCAGGGCGATGGCCTCATCCCAGTCGCGGTAGCGATAGACCTTGAGCAGCGGCCCGAAGTGCTCTTCATCGGGCACCTCGACGCCGGTCACGTCCACCAGCCCCGGAGACAGCAAACTGGTGCCCTCCTCGAGCTGACGCATCCGTGCCAGCACCTTGCCGCCTCGTGCTTCCAGATCCGCCTGTGCCGCCAGCAGTCCCTCGGCGGCCGCTACGCTGACCAGACCGCCGTAGAAAGGCGCGTCTTCAGCGAAGGGCTGTGCCACCCGTAACCGTCCCATGGCCTCCGTCAATGCCGCCAGCAAGCTGTCCCCAGCGCTTCCTTCAGGCACGATCAGACGACGGGCACAGGTACACCGCTGACCACCGGACAGAAACGCGGACTGCAAGATGGTCAGCACGGCGGCGTCTTCATCCGGTACATCCTTCACCACCAGCGGGTTGTTGCCACCCAGCTCCAGCGCCAGCACCTTGCCCATCTGGCCGGCAAACTGCTGATGCAGCAGCCCGCCGACCTTGGCACTCCCCGTAAACAGCAGGCCGTCGATGCCGGCGTTCGCCGACAACGCCTGCCCCACCGGGGCAGCGCCCTGCACGAGATTGATGACGCCTGCAGGCAAGCCCGCTTCAAGCCAGCATTTCAAGGTCAGATCGGCGGTCAGCGGCGTCTGCTCGCTGGGCTTGAAGACCACCGTATTGCCTGCCAGCAAGGCGGGCACGATATGGCCATTGGGCAGGTGGCCTGGAAAGTTGTAGGGACCAAACACCGCCATCACACCATGGGGACGATGGCGCAGCACGGCGCGTGCATCTCCCAGGTCACGCTCGCGCTCACCGGTGCGCTCCTCACGGGCGCGGATGGACAGCGCCACCTTGCCGATCATGGCGCCAACTTCGGTGCGTGCCTCCCAGATCGGCTTGCCGGTCTCGTGGGCAATGCTGGCGGCCAGATCTTCACGATGGTTTTCCAGCACGCCACGGAAACGCTCGACCAGCGCCTCACGCTCGGCCAATGGCGTTCTGGCCCAGGCAGCGAAGGCGCGCCTGGCGCTGTCCACCGCTTGCTCCACCTGTTCGGCGCTGGCCGCGGCACCCTGCCACAGCGTCGCTCCGCTGATGGGATCACGCTTGCTGAAGGTCTCTGCATCACCAGACACCCACTGACCGTCGATGAGCAATTGTTGGGTGGGTTGCATCACGCCTCCTCGTCGGAATTCAGCACACGCAAGGTATCGCCGGAGCTGACCTCCAGCCTGCGTGCTTCGTTGTCATTGAGTACCAGGATGCCGGCGTCGTCGGGCCCTCGTCCGACCCAGGCGGCGCGGAAGTCGGCCATGGACGTGGTGGCCGCCAGCCACTGGGGACGTTCGCTGCTGACAGCATCAGGATCGACTTCCACCCGCACATGGCGGGACAGCCGAACGCCCTTGACGTCGTCGATATAGGCCTCGACGGTGGGCCCCCCGTCGAAGATGTCGATATAGCCTTCCCAGCGCAGTCCCTGCTTCTTGAGCATCGCCAGCGCTGGTCGCGTATGTTCGTGGACCTGACCGATGCAGGCACGCGCCTGTTCGGACAGGAATGGGGTGTAGATCGGAAACTTGGGCATCAGTTCGCCGATAAAGCTCTTCTGACCCAGACCGGTCAAGCGATCCGCTTCATCGAAGTCCATCGGGAAAAAGTTGGCGCCCAGGCACTCCCAGAAGGCACTGCGACCGTTGTCGTCGAAGCGTCCGCGCATCTCGGCCAGGACCTTTTCCGGAAAGCGGTCGCGAAACTCCGCCATGAACAGCCAACGCATCATCGACAGCAGCGCACCGTTGCGCTGATGGCGGCGGTCCGCGCCCCTGAACTCGGGGCGCAGAAACAGTGACGCCACCTCGGCGTCGCCGGTGTGATCAGAGCTCAGAAACAGCGTATCGACGGTGCGATGCAGGTCGAGCTGCTTGGAGGAATGCGCCAGGGTGCCGACGCGATAGTGATAGAACGGTACCTCGCGCCCCACCTGGCCCTCGATGGCACAGCAACCGGCCAGGCGACCGCTCTCTTCGTCCTCCAGGACAAAGAAGTAGAGCCGCTGATCCACCGGGGTCTGCTCGTTGAAGGCGCTGCTGGCAGAGGCGATCTTGGCGGCCAGGAACTCGCGATTATCGGGCAGGGAGGTGAAGCCGACGCCGGTCTCCCGGGCCAGCGCCTGGAGCTCGTCCAGGTCCCCTTCCTTGATCGGACGCATGCGCATTACAGCTCTCCCTCGTCATATCCCGGGTCGAGGCCATCAGCCGACAGCGCCAGGGGCGCGGCCAGCACCGCACGACCTTCTTCGACCCCCAGCAGCTCGGCATGGGCCGGTGACAGCATCAGCTGACCTGTGGGGGACAGCGCGTAGCGGGCCACCGTGCAGCAGAAGCCATCCAGGCGCTGATTGGCCACCATGGCCGGCTCGGCGTCGGGAAGGGTGTGCTCGGGACGAATGCGCACCGGGTGCCAGGCCGCGCGCCGAAAACTCTCCAGCCGAGCACGATCGCCCTTGATCACGGGACCTGCATCGAACAGGTCCACATGGCGGGAGCGCAGGAAACCTTCAGCCAGCATTTCCTCGAGCGCGTCTTCATGGGCAGGATGCTCGCGACCGATGGCCGCGCGAGCCTTGGGCGTCAGCATGGCCAGGTAAAGCGGGAACTGGGGCATCACCTCAGCGATGAAGCTCTTGGAGCGCACGCCGGCGATGTAGTTGATTTCGTGATAGTCACGCACGAAAAAATGACGGCCCACGCTGTTCCAGAACGGCGACGCACCGTCCTCGTCCAGATAGCCGGGGAAGGCCATCGCCAGCACGTCGGCGAACCGCTCCGGGTACTGGGCAATGAACATCAGCCTGGCACGCCGGAGCAGGCTCTCCGCACTGGTGCCCTTGTAGCGCGGGTCCAGCGACAGGGCACACAGCAGGCTGGCATCGGACACTTCGTGGGACAGCGCCAAGGTCTGCACCTCACGCCTCACATTGAGCTGCTGCGAGGCGTGAATCAGCGTCTCCTGGCGATAGGTGTAATAGGCCTCGTTAGCGCCGGCCAGGGCACGAATGGTGGCCGTGCCCACGACGTCGCCACGTTCCTGGTCTTCGAGTACGAAGGTGTAGTGCTCGTCTCCCGGCACTTCGACCTCCGACGCGAAGGCCCGCTGGGAGCGCGCAATGCGCTCCTCGAGACGATCGCGGTGGGCCGGCAGATTGGTCAGGCGCGGCTGGGCACTGCCTGCCAGACGCTCCAGCGCCGGCAGGTCACCAGGCCGCACAGGGCGAACAGCCAACATGGGATGCCCTCCTGTCGCAGCTTGCTCAAGATCCGATGACATAGTCTGTGGCAGGGGCCTGCTCACGATGCGCTCACCAGACGAGCGATGGCACGCTCCAGGCGCTCGAGGCCCTCGACGATGTCTGCCTCGGGGATCACCAGTGACGGCGCCATGCGCAGCACATTGGGTCCGGCGATCAAGGCCATCAGGCCCTCTTCAATGGCCAGCGGCAGAATGTCCTTGGCACGGCCTTCGTACTCCGGCGCCATCTCGGCACCGATCAGCAGCCCCATGCCGCGCACTTCCTTGAACACGCCGTGCTTGCGGTTGATGGCTTCGAGGTGCTCGCGGAACAGCTCATGACGCTTGGCGACGCCACCCAGCACCTCCGGCGTATCGATGTGGCGGATCGCGGCCAGGGCCACGGCAGACGCCAACGCGTTGCCGCCATAGGTCGAGCCGTGGGTGCCCAGCACCAGCACCGGGGCCACGCGATCGGTCGTCAGCATGGCGCCCACGGGGAAACCACCGCCCAGGCTCTTGGCGCTGGTCAGGATATCGGGGGTGATACCGTAATCCATGTAGGCATAGAGAGAGCCCGAGCGACCCACGCCAGTCTGCACTTCATCAAACACCAGCAGCGCATCATGCTGGTCACACAGATCGCGGAGTCCCTGCAGGAATTCCTGAGTGGCCGGAACGACACCGCCTTCACCCTGCATCGGCTCGACCACGATGGCACAGGTGTCATCCCCTACCAGCTCGCGGACGCTGTCCAGGTTGTTGAACTCCGCATGCAGGATGCCGCCCGGGACCGGACCGAACCCCTGCGAGTACTTGGGCTGGCCACCTACGCTGACGGTGAACAGGGTGCGTCCATGGAAGGACTGGCGGAAGGAAATGATCTTGTCCTTGTGCTCGCCGTGGGTGTCATGGGCCCAGCGACGTGCCAGCTTGAAGGCCGCTTCGTTGGCCTCGCCACCGGACGAACACAGGTATACCTTGTCGGCAAAGGTGCGCTCGACCAGCTCCCGGGACAGCTCGAGCGCCGGTTCGTTGGTATAGACGTTGGACAGATGCCACAGCTTGTCAGCCTGGGCCTTGAGCGCATCCACCAGCACCGGGTGGCAGTGACCGAGAGAGTTGACCGCGATGCCGCCGGCAAAGTCGATGTACTCACGCCCCTCCTGGTCCCACAGGCGGCTGCCCTCGCCGCGCACCGGGATGACCTTCTGGGGCGCGTAGTTGGGCACCATGTACTGATCAAAGTCGGCACGGCTCGGGGTGTGGCTCATCGGTGATCTCCGCTGTCATGGGTGGTTGCCGTCGCGAGACGGCTGAGCATGTAATGCGCGAAATCGCAAAACATGCAATCAATCGATCACTCGAGTATAGGGACGCCATCGCAGGAAGGCTTTCAGCAATGGGACCGGCTTTTTCACAAAGCACAGCCACGTCCGCGCAGCATCGTCACCCTCGACAACCCACAGCCACGTTTCTTCTGCATGCTTCGGCCCAGCGCCTCGTCTAGTCTGTAAACAGCCAGTCTTCCACTACTCAGTGAATCCTCATGATCAACACCACTCGCTGGAATCGTTGGCGCTACTCGCTGTATGCGCCTGTGTATGACGTGGTCGCCGAAAGAGCCTTTCGCCGGCCGCGCCGTCAGGCACTGGCCCAGGTGCGCTGGCAATCCGGCATGCGGGTATTGCTGGTGGGTGCGGGCACCGGGCTCGACCTGCCGTGGCTACCACGAGATATCGAGGTGCACGCCAGTGACCTGTGCCCCGCCATGGTCAAGCGACTCAAGGTCAGGGCCAATCACCTTGGGGTGGATGTGGAAGCACGAGCAATGGACGCCGAGCAGCTGGATTACCCGGATGGCTATTTCGATGTGGTGGTGATGCATCTGATTCTGGCGGTCATGCCGCAACCGGACAGGGGGCTGGCCGAGGCCTATCGCGTGCTGGGCGGCGATGGACAGCTGTGCATCATGGACAAGTTCCAGGACGACGAGCGGCCTTCCGGGATGCTGCGACGCAGCCTCAACCTGGCGACCACGACCATCGCCACCGATATTACCCGCCAGGCCGCACCTCTGCTGACAAAGGCAGGCTTCGTCATTGAACAGGACACTGCGGTCCTGATGGGCAAGGTATTTCGCGCCCTGCTGGCCTGCAAGGCGCCACCCACATCATCAACAGACCCGGCAGGCATCCTGCGCTGAGCTGTCACGCTGCCGTTGACGGCGCCACTGCGCCGGCGTACCCGCTTCGAAGCGCTGCCATAGGCGCCTGAGCTGGTGTTCGTCCGACACGCCCACCTTTTCGGCAATGGCTGCGAGGCTAAGCGATGATTCCTGCATCAGCTGGCGGGCCAGCTGAAGGCGAATTCTGGCCAGATAGTCCAGTGCGCTCATGCCGGTCAGCTCGACGAAGCGGCGCCGCAGGTGGCGCTCTCCCATGGCAGACTCCCTGGCCATAAGCGACATGGACCATGTATCAGCCGGAGCAGCAGCGATGCGATCCTGAAGCCGGTGGATACGCTGATCGACATGATTTCTCCCCGTCAGCCACACACCCAGCTGGGGTTCCTGGCCGCTACGACGAAGATACAGCACCATATCCCTCGCCACCGTTACCACGATGTCGTGCCCGACGACTCGCGTCAGCCAATGCAACATCGTATCGATCCCGGTGGAAATGCCAGCGCTGGTAAACAGCCCACTGTCCTCGGTGAATATGCAGTCCTGCTGAACGAGTGCCCTGGGTGCCAGACACCGCAGTCTGTCGAGAAGTTGATGATGGGTGGTACAACGGCGACCCTCCAGCAAGCCTGCCTGGGCCAACAGTAGCGTACCCGAACACACGCTCATCACGGCACGAGCCTGGGGCGCCACTGACCGCAGCCACCCCACCACCTCATCCTGAGCATCGGCTTCCATGGCGGCGCGATACTGGCCAGGCACCAACAGCAGGTGGCAATCCCCCAGGGAGTCGGGCAACGGCGCTATACCCGACAAAGACAGCGGCCCCATCCAGTCAAACTGAGAACGGGGCCCAATGAAGTCGATCTCAAAGGGTTGCCTGATCGATGCACTGCGTAACACCTGCCATGGCCCCACGAGGTCGAGGGGCACCATCCCAGGTACCAAGACGATACTCACTCGAAGGGGGCTATCACCGGCAGCACGAGTTTCCATCATTCTCCCTGGCACCCCACCCCTCTTGTCATATGGCTCGTTCACAGATGGCCGCTGGTCAGGCCAGCTCACAGCGCTCATTGTGCAAGGCACTTACCGGCACCACACGGGCAAAGCGCCCATCCAGTACCAGTTCCGTGCGCTCACGGATCTCTGCTGCGGAGAACACTCGTCCTGCTCGAGACATCGAGAACGTCAGCGTCGCCTCGGCGACGAACACCACATCATACCCGAGATCAGCCCCCACTCGAGCCGTCGTCTCGCAGCACTGCTCGGTACGGATGCCACTGATCCAGAGCGTCGTGATTCCCCGCCCACGAAGCCAGCGGTCCAGTCCGGTATCGGTGAACGCGTTGTGCGCGGTCTTGTAAAACGTGGCGACCGCAGGATCCTCAAAGCCCGGCAAAGGTTTGACGAACCCCTTATCTGGATCGAAGGCTCCACCGCTCCCGGGTGCGAGATGGAAGATTCTTACGAGGGGTATGCCTGATGCCTTGGCCAGGTCGACCAATTCGCGCTGGGCCTCAGGCCAGCGCCCCAGTTCTTGCGGGTTCCAGTAAGGACGCTGGGGAAAAGACGCTTGAACATCAATAAGCAGTAGTGCAGATGACATGGAAAGACTCCTGGTCCGCAGAATGGGAGAGAGCAATGGGTGTACAGCTACGATAAGTGGCCCCATCCACGGACCGAAGTGCCAAAGCGGTCACACCGGTGGCAAATTCGGACATGATCACCAACGTCCACCACCGCTACGGTCACCCGCCCCTACGCACCAACCTATAGAGCGCTAATCTATGCGGCACTCACTAACAAAAAAGGCCCACCCATAAAGGTGAGCCTTTGTCATCACGTCATGCCACCAACCGCTGGCACTGCGACGATGTTACATATTGGCTTCCTGGAAAGCCTCGACGGTCTCTTGCAGCAGTGCCTTCAGATCGGCGACTTCCTGCTCCAAGGCAGCAATTTTTTGCTCCTGCTGCGTGGCTTCAGATTGCTGCTGAATCGCCTGCATGCGCTGCTGCAGCGTATCGGAATCCATCGCCTGCGCTGAACCCACTGCCATCATGGAGGCCAGGAGTGCAGCTGCCATCATTTTGATCTTCATGTCTTTCTCCTCGTCTTTGTCGAACGTCCTTCGACCTGGTTCCCTGTCCATTACCCATGAAGGCCGGTAGGCACTGCTGCAAGGCAATGGTAGGACATCGTCTTGATGATTAGCGGAGCAACGTGACCTGCAGGGCGTATCCCTCAGTCCGAGACAGGAAGGGAATCCCTACCACCCCGTCACGTCCAAGACACTCACCCTTCACGAAGCCCAATGAAAAACAGTGTTCAAAAACTCGTTGAATCAATCTAATAGGGGGGTATTACAGTTAGCAACCTGTGTTTATTCGAAAGACTAAACAAGCACAATTTTTAAACTTTATAGGACATTTCCACGTCGACACTATCCCGTCCTACGTATGAAAACATCTAATACGCTTCTGACGTATGATGCTGGCCGGTGCCGGCAAACCAATAGCTTACCAGCGCCGTAGGCCGCAGCTGATCTCGTGCTGCAAGCCTGCGGCGCTGACCATCATGCAGGATTACTGGGACTCATTGAGACTGTCTACGGTCATCTGAAGAAGGTCCTTCAGCTCTGCCACTTCCTGTTCGAGGGCTTCGACCTTCTGCTCGTCGGAGGCCGCCTCACTGCGCTGTTCAATTTCCTGCATGCGCTTCTGCAGGGTCGCTGAGTCCATGGCAAAGGCGCTACCCGCGGCCAGCACAGACACCATCATGACAGCAAAGATCATCTTGGTTTTCATGTCACTCTCCTCGACTTTCCTATTGTGGCCGACCGCAGAAGTCTGGCCTATTGAGGGATCCACCTCTGTGGGGGATCCTATGCTTGCCTATCGTTGACTTGTCTTCCCCTGCAAATTCAGCAAAGAAGAGACAAGCTACTGGTGCAATATGCTGCTTCAGCGCATTTGCCAACTGGGTGTCTACATCCATCCGCGCCCACCTCAGTTCACTTGTCGCTCATATCCTTTCATCCCGCTCCGCTTTCGCCCCGGTCCGCTTTTATCCCGGTCCACTTTCATCCCGGTCCACTTTCACCCCCAGTCGACGGATGCTCGATATACGTTCTTATGCTTTTCCAGCGAACAGAGCGCGAATCCAAGACCCAAGAAAATAAACAAAAACATCACGTTATGAGCAGGAAGCCCAAAAAAACTGACCACATACAAACGTAACATTTTGTTAACTGGTAACAGAAAATCTAATTCGCATCTCACATATTGGCAATTGCAGATATGTTCATAAAATCATTTCGGCACAATTATTCTGTAAGATATTGAACATAACGGCGTAAAAATATCTCGCTTTACGTCGGCACGTCGGCAGCTATGGGTCTTCCCATCACGCAGGGTGAACCTGTACGACAGTCGTGGGCCAGCAGCACTGTTCGTTGCTGCTGGCGCATCATCAGCCTTTATGCTGATTCAGCAATCAAGTGATCGTGTTTGGCACTCGCCTCTTCACTTACCGCCTTCCAGGAAGCCCCGGTGATGGCAAGGGAAGCCCCCAGAAGAACCAGGTCCTTCGCCAGGAATCCACCGAACAGCGATGGGAAGGCCAAGGTATCACCCGACAGACTGCTGACATGCAACACACCAGGGGTGGTCAGCAAGAAGGTGCTGGTCGTCAGGAAGATGACGCTTGCAAGCGCTCCCCCCACCAGTCCCGCTTTCTTGGAGATGGGGTATGCCGCAACAAGCAAGCCAACGACAATTTCTGCCGTACCAATAGCCGCCGACACCTGATTGACACTCGCAATGCTGTACAACCAGGACATCAACGGAGAGCTGGCAACGATGCCCTGGATAGCAGCCGCTTCATCCGGGTGATACTTGAAGAAACCGATCCATAGAAGGATCGCGACTACACCGTACAGCGCAATATAGAAGCCAGCACGAGAAAGGGTATTGTGATTCATGTCTCACTCTCCATCTTTGCTTTTTTCGTCATTTTTTATGAATAGATGGCAGACGCACCCTCATCTTTCCTCTATTCATCTTCCGATCTACTGCTACCACCTTCTACCGAAACAGCCACCATCGCTTTCCATACACCGCATGATGTCCGGAGGCACTCTCTGATAGAACGTCTTCCTTTTTCTCAGCTTCTACTCAGCTATGGCTCCGGCACCTTGCTGTCTTTTCTCTCTGTGTACGATACATGCGATTTACTTACACTACTGTTGAGAACTACGCTCATTCGATTTTTCTGATCTGCATGAAGACGTGGTATGACGCTCTGTGTCTCCATCACCTGACACCTTCTCTGCGTACTCTACGTACTCTCTGTAGCCATACCATCACGCCTCATGGTGAGGTCGCTTCTGTCGACTACATCACCGTTTCCTTACGTCACCTCACCCAAAGAACTTTGCCAAAACGAGCATGCGAAATGTCTTCACCGTCCTTTCACACCGATGCTGAACCTTGAGCAGCCAACACAAACAACGAGGACATGAGGACCTAACCTCAACGTTGAGCTGACATGCTGTGGAAGCTGATGGTGGGGAGAAAGGCAATGACACGACAGGCAGGGAGGAAGGGAGGAAGGGAGGAAGGGAGGAAGGGAGGGAGCGAGGCAGAGAGCCAGGGAAAAACGAAGAGAGGAAGCGCCGCGCCAACGAGACGTAGAACGGGACGTAGACTGTCGCGACCGGCTCACGTGAGCAGCCTGGGTAAACCGTGGTACCGAAACATGCCACCGCACATCGATTCCGCTCGATGCCGGCAACGCATTCAGGTCGACCCCATACAGGTCGAACCCAGCAACGGTGAGCGATGCAGGTCAAAAGGGGGGACGTTCAGGGGAACGGTCAGGGAACGTTCAGGGAGCTATGCAGGTCCCGGGAAGGTGCGGTTACCCGATAAACCATATCGAGTCAGTGGCTAGCCCAGTCGCTCTTCCCTGGGGGTCATACCGAAGTGATTGCGATACGCCGTCGAGAAATGCGCCGCCGACGAGAAGCCGGTCTGAAGCGCGATTTCACCGGCAGGCTGATCACTCTCGCGCAGCATGCGGCGAGCCTTCTGCAGACGCAGATCGAGGTAATAGCGACTCGGCACCGACTTCAGGTACTTCTTGAAGAGTCGCTCCAGCTGACGCCTGGAGATGCCCAGATGTTCGGCAAGTTCGTGAGTCGACAGCGGCTCTTCGATGTTGGCTTCCATCAGCTGCACGGCCTCGACCAGGCTGGCCGGCGCATGGGCGAGACGCGAGCGCAGGGGAATCTGCTGGGGTTCATCACCCATGCGGATCCGCTCCATCACGAAATATTCCGAAATTCGTGATGCTAGAGCGGCACCATGATGACTTTCGACCAGGGTGATCATCATGTCCATGGCCGCCGTGCCGCCACCACAGGTCATCCGGTCACGATCGATCTCGAACAGCTGTTGTGACAGCCGCACCCGGGGGTGAGCCGCCGCGAAGGCCTCGAACCGTTGCCACGGCAGCGTGGCCTGGTAGCCATCCAGAAGCCCCAGCCGCGCCAGCGCTTCGGTGCCCCCGCCGATGCCGCCGAGTAACACGCCAGACGCCGCCAGGCGTTTGAGCCAGGCCGCCAGATCATCGGGGATCCCCCCAGGCAGCTTGGCAGGCCCGCACACCAACACCATGTCGGGGTGAGTCTCCACCTCTGCTAGCGCTTCCCGGGGCAGCACGGTCTGCTGCGACGCACTCGTCACCGCATCGCCGCCGCTGGAGTAACTGGTCAGTCGATAGAGGGTTCGGCCGTGAAGCAGGTTCGCCACATGCAGCGGCTCGGTGGCACAGGCATGCGCCAGCAGCGAAAATCCAGGCATCACCACGATCCCTACTTGGCGCAGCAATTCGGATGAGCGTGATGGGTGGGAAGACGGCGGCATGAACCTTCTCGACGAGAATATGCGAGCCATAGTCTACGCCACTCACGCCATGGATTCAGCGCCCATGTCCGTTGTGCATGGGCCACGCCTGCAGCGAAGACGCATCAGTGACACGACGACAACGGGCCGCGACCTCTCGGTCACGGCCCGTCGGCAAAGGCGAGTCTGTCAGCCGCCGGCTCGCTCAGTGCTGGAGCGACGGGGCCGACATTCAGGGCCTTTTGGGCGGATTAGAGCTGAACGACGTCGAAGCTGACGTCCGGATTGACGTCGGCGTCGTAGTCCACATCGCTACGCTCGAAGCCGAACAGCTTGAGGAACTCGTGCTTGTAGCCAGCGTAGTCCGTGATATCGAACAGATTGTCACTGGTCACCTGCGGCCACAGATCCTTGCATGCCTGCTGGACGTCATCACGCAGTTCCCAGTCATCCAGACGCAGGCGGCCGACGTCATCCGTGGTGGCTTCACCCCCGTAGAGGCGCTCCCCGAACAGGCGGTTGAGCTGGTCGATGGTGCCTTCGTGGAGGCCCTGCTCCTTCATCACCCGATAGACCATCGCAATGTACAACGGCATGACCGGGATGGCGGCACTCGCCTGGGTCACTACCGACTTGAGCACAGCGACGTTGGCACCACCTCCAGACTGTTTCAGCTCGTCATCGATGGCGGCGGCTGCACGATCCAGGTCTTCCTTGGCCTTGCCCAACGCACCATGCCAGTAGATCGGCCAGGTGATCTCGGTACCGATATAACTGAAGGCAACACTGCGGGCACCAGGAGCCAGTACATCGGCCTCGCTCAATGCCTGCATCCACAGCTCCCAGTCCTGACCGCCCATGACATCGATGGTATCGGCGATTTCCTGCTCGCTGGCAGGCTCGACCTCGGCTTCGATGATGGTGTCCTTGTTGGTGTCGATAGCAGTGGCGCGGTAGGTCTCGCCAATGGGCTTGAGGCTGGAACGCTTCAGCTCACCGGAGTCCGGCATCTTGCGCACGGGAGACGCCAGCGAGTAGACCACCAGGTCCACCTGCCCCATGTCCTGCTTGATCAATTCGATCGCCTTGGCGCGGGCTTCGTGGGAGAAGGCATCACCATTGATCGACTTGCTGTAGAGGCCTTCCTGCTTGGCGAACTTGTCGAAGGCCGCGGCATTGTACCAACCCGCCGTACCGGGCTTCTTCTCGGTGCCGGGCTTCTCGAAGAACACACCGAGGGTGTCGGCGCCATAACCAAAGGCAGCAGTGACGCGTGCCGCCAGGCCGTAACCGCTGGAGGCACCGATCACCAGCACTTTCTTGGGCCCCTTGGATGACGCCAGGCCACGTGCGCGGGTTGCCTCGATCTGCTCGAGTACGTTTTTCTCGCAACCGACAGGATGGGTGGTGGTGCAGATGAATCCGCGTACCTTGGGCTTGATGATCACGACAGACCTCTTTATTGCTCGTGGCTCCCGTAGGAGAGCCATCCAATGTGTAATGCGTGGTGGCGATATTCTAGCGGCACACGGCGATCCTGTCCGCCTTTGCAGACAAAGGGCCTCACGGGCGGGGCTACTGAGCGGGGCTACTGAGCGATGCTTGCTCGACGGCGGCGGCTCGGGCAGGATGCAGTCCATCGCTTGAGGAGACCACCGATGGATGCCCAGACTCTGGTCGATGAACGCGGCGAGCTATGGCTCGCATTGGCCCCGATGTGGCTGGAACGGGAACCGCGAGAATCCGACTACGCGAGAATGGTAGAGGTGATAGAACGTGACGGCATCGCGCTCAAGGACCTGGAATGGGTCTTTCGCCTCGAACTCGCCCCCGTACTTTCTCGACAGCAAATGTCGGTCGCGGGTGAGTGGCGCAAGTTCGACGACTACCAGTTGATGCGCCGCCTGGTCGCCCACAACCTCCGACTGACCGGCTGGCGCCGCAAGTTCTGGGCCCTGTTCTCAGGCTTGACCACCATGATGGTGCGTCACCGCTACAACGCCCTGGTGGAGCATCTGGTGGTCAGCCGAGGAGAAGCGCGCTAGGGCCAGCGGCCGGTCTCAGGCCACAAAGCCTAACCCTCACGTCTCGTCGAGGGCCCGTTCCAGATCCGTCAGCATCGCCGCGGCACCATCCCGCGGCCCGAACCTCTTCAGCACGCGCCCGTCTCGCGCCACCAGAAACTTGGTGAAATTCCATTTGATGGCGCGCGTTCCCAGCCAGCCCGGAGCTTCAGCTTTCAGGCGCTGAAACAGAGGATGGGCACCGCGTCCATTCACCTCCACCTTTTCCATCAGGGGAAAGGTGACACCAAACTGACGCTCACCAAAGGCACAGAATTGCTCGGCAGACTCTGGCGACTGCTTGGCAAACTGGTTGCAAGGAAACCCCAGCACCGTGAAGCCCCGTTCGCGATGCTCGCGATACAGCGCCTCCAGTTCGCCCAACTGAGAGGTAAAACCGCACTGGCTTGCCACATTGACGACAAGCAGCACTTGCCCCCTCAATGCACGCAGATTGAAAGGCTCACCTTGATGGGTATGACACTCGACGTCATGCAGGCTCATGGGCTGAACTCGCGCTCCTTGTCTTCACGATGACACGCCTTCACGGCTCTCGCCAGAGACGCAGCCTCACCGGCGAAGTCGCCTTCATCCTTGCGCTTCCTGCTTCAACAGCAGGGCCAGCGCGAGGTGCGTGTCCGGTGTGGCCTCAGCCAGTTCGATGGCCTCTCCAGGCGGCATCCAGGTGACGCTGGCGACCTCTTCCGGCTGTAGCGCCAGAGGACCGTCCCAGGTCACGCAAAAGACACTGCCAAAGATGCGATATCCCTGGTCATCGTAGCGAAAGCTCAGGCAGGGCGTCAGCGGGGCATGACAGATACCAAGCTCCTCTGCCAGTTCACGACGGGCAGACACGTGGACGGCCTCACCGGCCGCCACCACGCCACCTGCAGCGAGGTCAAGACCACCGGGAAAGGCTTCCTTGGTCAGTGTCCGTCGCTGGACGCACAGCTCTCCCGCGCCATTGCGCACCACAATGTAGGTCGCGCGATGCCAGAAGCGATAGCGGCGCATGTCGGATCGCCAGGCGCTTCCACAGGGGCGATCGCGGGCATCCACGATCTGCACTCTCTCGCGCGCGATGACCGGCGCCGGCACGTCACCCGCCGGAGCCTTCAGCGATGACGCCACCGGCAGCGACAGCTCAGGTGAGGCAACCTCACTCATCACAGGACTCCGCCATTAAAGCGTCAAGCCTAACGATCCGCGCCCGCGACGTCACCCTTCGCCCAGTCTTCGATACCTGCCAAGGTACCTGCCAAGGCGCTTGATATCTGGCTGTGCGCTTGATACCTGGCAGGTCCTTAGCCCAGCAGCACACGAACCGCTAGTCCCAGCAAGAGCACGCCCGTCACCCGATTGATCCAGTGAGACCGAGCCTGCAGCCAAGGCAGCACACTGGAGTGAGACAGGCCAAGCGCTACCAGCACGTACCAGCCGCCATCAATCACCATGGCCGTGACAACGACGATACTTCGCTCAAGCACGGACATGTCAGGACTGACGAACTGACTGAGCAAGGCAACAAAGAACAGGATCAGCTTGGGATTACCCAGGGCCACCAGCAAGCCTTCCCGAGCGGCGGTCAGGTGGCTCGCCGTGCTGGGCTGTGGTCGCAGTGCCCCCGCCTGGCCCGCGCGCAGCGCCTTGATGCCAAGCCAGGCCAGATATACGGCCCCCGCCAGCATCACCACGCGAAATCCCTGAGGATGTCGTTCGATGACTTCGCCCAGGCCCCAGACGGTCAGCAGTGCGTAGAGGCCTACACCCAGAGCGTGTGTGATCGCCGCCACGACACCGGCGGCCCTGCCACTGCCCAGGGTATGGCGGAGTACCAGTGCCAGGCTGGGGCCGGGGGACATGGCTCCCATGGCACAGATGGCTGCCAAAGAGAGCCAAAGCGATAACGGCATAATTTCTCCTCAATTACTTCGACGCCTGGCTCACACAATCTATGCAGACTTACGCATTCAAATGCTTTTTCTTACAAAACCAAGCATACAATCACGAAAAACCTCACTCTAGGGATGGTGAAGTTCAGGATATATCGTTATTTACAAACGTATGAGCTTCGATAACGATATTCATGCACGTCCTACAAAAAAAATGATCATCATCCATCATTGCAAGGGAACAGGGAGGGGACGATGTCTGCCTCGCAACAAGCCTCAATCGTCAGATTGATCACGCACCCCAACGTGCAGTCCCAGCTATTTACCCACCACCTGAGTCAGGTGCTGGATTGCGAGGTCAGCACATTGGCACCCGAAGCGGTGCCCTCTCTGCAGGCCGAGCTCGCCCGCACACCTGATCAAGCACAACTCTGGCTGCTGGATGCCGACCAGCTATCGCTCAGCGATATGCACCACTGTCACGAACTAAAGGCACAGTACCCGGAGATCCTGCTGGCTGCGTTCAACCTGGCCGACCAGGAACAGGCCGCTGAACTGCTGGCGTCACTGCATTTGCAAGGTATCTTCTATCGCCGTGACGAACTCGACAACATCTGCAAAGGCATCATCCAACTACTCGATGGCGCGCTGTGGATGTCTCGCCCGTTGCTCCAGCAGATGTTCGAATACTTCCGTCGCCAACAGTTCAACACCTACCGCCCGGTCGCTGGCCTGACACAACGGGAGCTGGAAATCCTTGGCTTCATTGGCAATGGCGCGTCCAACCAGGATATCGCCAGCCAGCTGTTTCTCAGCGAACATACCGTCAAGTCGCATCTTTACAATATCTTCAAGAAGATCAAGGTGCACCACAGAACCGAGGCCGCCCAGTGGGCACGCAAGCACCTCGGTATTCCACCGCCTATGAGCAAGGGCAACCAACGCGATCGCCAGGCCCAGCCTTGATGCCCTTCCCTAGCCCTTCCCTGTCACGCCTGGGCTAGCGGAAAAAGGGCGCCGGGAAAAGGGCAACCGGTGACAGATAGCGGGAAAAGGTGCAGCACTCCCCCGCGGGGAAGCCGCGGCACCGGATCGGCATCATCGATGAAACTGACGCTCACGCTCTGGCTGCCACAGAATCTGCTCCAGTTGCCAGCGCTTGGTACGCCCCGTTAGTGGGGTGACCTGCCATTGCTCTCCCACTCGGCGGGTCAGCAGTTCAGCTCCAAGCGGCGCCATCACGGACAGTCCGTCGGTGGTTGCCGACAAGGCATGGGGATATACCAGGGTCCGCACCAGCTGACGGTCTTCATCGAGATCGCGCAGTACCACTTGGCTATTCATGCTGACGACATCATCGGGCATCTCGTCAGGGTCGAGAATCTCGGCGCGCTCCAGCAGCGCCTCAAGCAGATCGGCTACCGCACGATCCTTGTCATCTGCATCATCGATCAGACGCTGAAGTCGCTCTGCGTCAAGACGATTGGCTAGCCTCAACGACATCCTTGTCACCTCACTGGTCTCTTACAGGCCTTTAGGGGCGTCACCCCGTCGAGGTGACCGCCACGCAACAAAAAAGCCCTCCCCGATAGTGGGAAGGACTCGATCACCTGAAGCATACGACACTGGCAGTAAACAAGAAACTGCTTATATGAAAAAGACAGGCCGGTTGGACATCCCCCTTGCAGGGTCCGCATACTGCTGGCCTCGACGCCTTTTCTTCATTCCTACATCAGAGCCACGATGCCCTCCACGCCTGACGCCTTCGACACGCCTCCAGAAAACTTGAACCAACTGCTCGACCAACTCAGCCAAGCCAGTGCCGAACGCGATCAGCTGTCCCTCGCCGAAGTGATGGACGCCGTCGGTCGCCGCAGCTTTGCTCCCTTCCTGCTGGTCGCAGGCCTGGTCACCCTCACCCCGTTGATCGGCGATATCCCCGGTGTGCCGACGCTGATGTCACTGCTCGTGGTGCTGGCGGCGGTACAACTGTTGGCAGGCAAGCAGAGCGTGTGGCTCCCAGCGTGGCTCGCCAGGCGCAAGGTAGCCACCACCAAGGTCGAGCGCACCATCACCCTGCTGCGCAAACCTGCTCGCTGGGTTGACCGGCTGATCAAGCCCAGACTGAGGCTGCTGACAGGCCGCGTCGCACGCTATCCCATCGGTCTGGCCTGTCTGGCCATCGCCCTGGTGACGCCCCCGATGGAGCTGATTCCGTTCAGCGCGACCTTGGCTGGCGCTGCCCAAAGCATGTTCGGGCTGGCGCTGCTCGCCCGGGATGGGCTGATGGCGCTGGCAGGCTACGCCTTTACCCTATCCACCGCCTGGGTCATTGTGCTGGCCATCTAGGCCGCTGGACGTGCCGGTAGTGGGCCACCGACGGTGATCGAGCGGGTCCTGCGAGGCTTCCTACTTCGCGTTGCTGCCCTTCCTGTGCTGACCTTCCCTGCGCTGACCGCGCTGCGGACAGGGCTGAGCTGACCAGGATCAACTCCGCCATCAGCAGGGTGCGATACGCTGGCGTAGCCGGCCAGGGACGTGCGGCATTGTGCTTAGCGATGGCAGGGATGCCATCCACCCATCTCTTGACGCTTCCTCCTCCAGCCCCTGGTTCATCTGCAAGCAGGTCTCTGCTTCATGGCTCTGATGCAAGGCTCTGATGTAAGGCTCTGGTGCATGTATCCACTTCACGGATGGCTACCGCGCTGCTGCTAAGAGTTTCCAACAGGCGTGATCACCCTGCCCTTATTGCGTTCTTAGTAAAGCCTGCGTCCTGCTATGCGGCCCAGCAGCGGTCCCTGATTCACTGGGCACCAGAGCGCCGAGTCAGCACATGTGAGGATTGATATACTTGGCCATCATCACAAGGCGGCGCCATGGATATCCCACATCAGCGGCTGGTCTACTTTCAGGTCACGATCGAAGCAGGATCGGTGCGACAGGCCGCTGCACGCCTGGATATTGCACCGTCGGCGGTCAGCCGCCAGCTGTCACTGATCGAGGATGCATTGGGCGCTCCGCTACTGGAGCGCTCGCGACAAGGAGTGGTGCCGACAGCGGTCGGCGAAATGCTGCTGGATTACTGTCGCCGGCGCTCAGCCCTGGACGACACCTTCAGCGAACAGCTCGACGCCTATCAGCGTCTCGAGACCGGCCACCTGTCGTTGACCGTGGGCGAGGGGTTTGTCGGCGACCTGCTCGACACGCCCCTGCGAACCTTTACCGAGCGCTACCGTGGCGTGCGCCTGGACGTGAATACGGGTAGCACCAGCGAGATCATCGAGGCGGTGATTCAGGACGAGGCCCACCTTGGGCTGATGTACCACGAGCGCGTTCATCCACAGCTGCGCTTCTGGCACTCCAGCCAGCAGCCCCTGGTGGCGCTGGTGTCGCCGTCCCACCCGCTCGCTGGCGCTCGTGAGGCGCTGACCATTGCCACCCTCAGTGATCACCCCATGGCCCTGTGGCGTACCGGCCACGGGGTACGCCAACTGGTGGATGAAGGCTTCAGAGAAGCCGGGCTGCGGCCTCAGGTCAACATGCAGACCAACTCGCTTTCGGTGCTGTTGCACGCCGCACGCTCAGACCTGACGCTGACCCTGCTCCCCGCCTTTGCCGCTGCGCGAGAGCTGGAGGACGGCAGGCTGGTGGCGCTGGAGGTGGATAGTGAACGCTTTCGCCAGGCCCGAGCCCATATCGTCACACGAGTAGGACGACGGATGCCTCGGGCCGGACTTCAGCTACTTCGCCATCTGGAGCGCTGGATGCGGGCCTTTTCCTCACGCGTCCCGTAGCGCTAGTACCAGCAGGGCCTCGGCATCAGCCAACCCCATTGCCATACCCCATGGCAACACTGGCGGCATCGGCTGTTTCCACCCAGACGCTTTGAGCGACTGTGTATTCCTTGAGACCTTCGACGCCGCTGGAACGCCCGAAGCCGCTGTCATCGAAACCGCCAAACGGCGACATGACATTGATCGCCTTGTAGCTATTGATCCAGACCGTACCCGCACGCAGGCGGCCCGCCACCCGATGAGCGCGGGCGGGGTCCTGGGTCCACACAGCTCCAGCCAGGCCGAAGCGAGTGGCATTGGCCAGACGCACCGCCTGCTCCTCGTCATCGAAGGGCATGACCACCACCACGGGGCCGAACACCTCCTCCTGGGCAATCGTCATGTCATCGCTGACATCGGCCAATACGGTAGGTGCCAGGAAATAGCCCTGAGCCTCCTCCGGAAGTCCCGCCGGTCGCGTGCCACCACACAGGACTCTGGCCCCCTGACGACAGGCATCGTCAATCATGCTGGTGACGTGACGGTATTGCCTGGCATTCTGGACCGGGCCCATCTGAGTCGACGGCTCAACCGGCAACCCGACCGTTATCTGCGCTGCGGCACGCGCCAGCCGGGTGCAGACGGCATCGAACACCTCGCGCTGCACCAGCAGCCGCGACCCTGCCACGCAGCTCTGCCCCGCTGCGGCAAAGATGGCCGCCTGAGCGCCGGCCACCGCATCATCGAGCCTGGCATCGGCAAAGACGATATTGGCGGACTTGCCGCCCAGCTCCAGCACGCTGGGCACCAGGCGCTCGGCACCGGCCTGGGCGATCCGACGCCCGCTGTCAGGAGAGCCCACGAACACCAGCTTGCTGATGCCGCGATGCCCGGTCAGTGCTGCTCCGGTCGTCGGGCCGATGCCATTGACGATATTGATCAGTCCCTTGGGCAGTCCGCTGCTCTCCAGCAGCTTGGCGATCACCACTGAGGTGAACGGCGTCATCTCGGACGGTTTCAAGACAACGCCATTACCTGCCGCGATGGCCGGCGCCACCTGCCAGGCGCAGGTGAACATGGGCGCATTCCAGGGCGTAATCTGGCCCACCACCCCGTACGGCACGTGCCGAACATAGTTGAGATGGGAGGTCGGCACGGGAATCACTTCCCCATGCTGCTTGTCACACCAGCCTGCGTAGTACTCGAACATCTCGCGGACCTTGACCACCTCTCCGCGACAGTCCCGGATGGGTTTGCCCGCCACCACGCTTTCGAGCTGTGCCAGCGTCTCGTCGTAGCCACGCAGCGCCCAGGCAGCCTCGGTCATTCTGCGGCCTCGCTCACTGGCACTCAGCGACATCCACTGCTGTTGGCCACGTGCTGCCGCTGTCACGGCCTGTGACACCAGCTCACTGCCGGCATCCCTGTAAGACAGCAGCGCTTGCCCCGTTACCGGGTCGATCAATTCGATGGCCTCGCCCTGCCCCGCCACCAGCTCGCCGCCCACCCAGTTGCTCAGCGGCGTATCGGCTTGCATGTCGAAGGCCTTGAGCAGGGAGTTCAGGCGCTCGATCGCCTCCATGGTCAAACGATTCATTGCGCGTCCTCCTGGGAACCGTCAGCGTCCTGAGCCGAGGCAAGCCCCATCACGCTATCGGTAATGCGGTTGAAATCAGCGTGGTCGGGTAGCCCGTCCGGGTCGGCATGCCAGCGCGCGACGACCTGCTCCAGCAAGGTAAGCGGCAGCCCGAGATCAGCGGCCGCATCGCGGGCCAAGCGCAGGTCCTTGCGCATCAGCCCAGTGGTGAAGCCTGAATCGAAGGAATCGGACTGGATCCACTTAGGAAAATTGACCTCGCTGACGGCACTGCGTCCTGACCCACTATTGAGCCCTGCCAGGCAGGCAGCCGGGTCGACACCCGCCTTGGCCGCCAGGGCGACCGCCTCGGCGGTGGTCAGCAGGTGTGCGGCACACAGATAGTTGTTGGCCAGTTTGACCACATGGCCGCTGGCTGCCGGACCAACGTGGGTATAGCGGGCCGCCATGGCATCCAGCATTGGCGTTAGCCGCTCGATGGTCGATGACTCTCCCCCCAGCAGCATGCCCAGACTGCCCGATGCCGCTCCCGCTGGCCCACCGCTGACCGGAGCATCAAGCCACTCCAGTCCCGCCTCGACCACCCGTGGTGCCAGCTCCCGCGTCACCGCCGGGTCGCTGGTAGAGGTGTCGACGATGACGCTGCCCTTGGGCGCCAGCGACAGCAGTCCCGGCGACGCCATGAGCACCTGACGTACGTGGTCTGACGTGGGCAGCGACAGCAGATAGACGTCTGCCGCTGGCAGGCTGTCCGGAGCAGCCACCGACAGCCCGCGGGATTCCAGACGTGCCCGTGCGTCGTCGCTGACATCAGTACCTGTCACATGAAAGCCCGCGGCATGCAGGGTCATGGCCATATTGCCACCCATCTGGCCGAGGCCGATCACGATAATGTTCATGCGTTCTCCTTGTTATGTTGTCGAACAAAGCCCTTGCGCCAGATCTCGGGCACGCCGGGGGTGGGCCATGCCGTAAACGGCATGGCAACATCACGCTATTGCAGGGAGACGAGCGCAGTAATTTATCCAGTATTGCCTTAAGACTGGCCCAGCAGGGTGCGTACCAGCGCACACCAGTAGGCCACCCCCAAGGGGGATAGCTCGTCGTTGAAATCGTAGTGAGGGTTATGCAGTGCCGCGCTGTTCTCGCCATTGCCGAGCCAGATGTATGCCCCGGGGCGCTGCTGCAGCATGAAGGCGAAGTCTTCCGACGCCATCGAGGGCGGCAGGTCCCGATGCACCTGGCGAATGTCCGGCAAGGCAGTCAGCACGTCGGCACAGCGCTGCGCATGGTCGGGGCTGTTGAAGGTGGCGGGATAGCGCGACTGGTAGTCGATGTCTGCGCTGAGACCGTGAAAGGTCGCGGTGGCCTCGATGGCCTGCTTGAAGCGGGCCTCGAGCCGCTGGCGCAGTTCAGGATCAAAGCAGCGCACGGTACCGCACAGCTCCACCGCCTCAGGCATGACGTTGTAGGCATCTCCCGCGTGGAACTGGGTCACGCTCATCACCGCCGTCTGATGCGCCGGCGTCTCGCGACTGACAATACCCTGCAGCTGGTTGACCAGCTGACAGGCAGCCAGCACGACATCCTTGCCCAGGTGCGGCATGGCGGCGTGACAGCCGTGCCCTGTCAGGGTAAGGCGAAACACATCGAAGGCGGCCATGACCGCCGTGTCGTGCACCGCGGCTTCGCCGACCGGCAATCCTGGCCAATTGTGCACGCCGTAGACGGCCTGCATCGGGAAACGCTCGAACAGCCCTTCCTCTACCATGACGCGCCCACCGCCCTCATTCTCTTCCGCGGGCTGGAAGATGAAGTAGACCCGGCCTGCAAAGTCGGGAGACTGCGCCAGGCAACAGGCCGCCCCCAGCAGCATGGTGGTGTGGCCATCATGACCGCAGGCATGCATCTTGCCGGGAATACGTGAAGCATGGGGGGCATCACTGGCCTCGGTGACATCCAGAGCGTCGATGTCAGCCCGCAGGCCAATCGCGCCATCACCGTCATGACGGCCGTCTACCCAGGCCACTACCCCGGTCCCGCCCCCCAGCCCCGTCACCATCTCGATACCTGCTTCTGACAGGATCTCGATGATGCGAGCGCTGGTGCGATGCTCCTCGAAGGCGGTTTCCGGTTGGCGATGGAAGGCATGACGCCATTCACGCAACAGGTCTGGGGTCACTGTGGTCATGCTGGGTCTCCTCGTTTGCGTTACAGAAGCGCCTGGGCCACCAGCGCAGAGCCGACAAAGGTGCCGGTAAAGACCAGCAGCGACACGATGATCAGCTTCCAGCCCACCTGACGGAACATGGTGAATTCACGGGGGGACAGCGCCAGACCGGCATATGCCAGCACCGGCGTCACGATCGCCAGGAAGCTGACCGCGGAAAGCTGCTCGACGATCCAGCCGCTGCCGGGGAACCAGGGCAGCGTCATGGCAATACTGACCAGCGAGACCCAGGCCACACCGGGCAGGTAGAACGGCGCAAACCGCGTGATGAGCAGTCCCAGCATGGTCATGGCGTACAAGATCAGCATGCCCGGCAGCGCCTCGAGCAGTGGCGCACCATTGATGGTATTGCTGGTCCAGCCCACCGCGCAGACCACCGCCATGACGATCGCTGTCTGGCCCAGGCGGCGTTCGGGACGCTCATCGTCGCTGACGCTGGGTACCGGCTCGGCTTCCACGGTGGCCCTTGCGCCAACCGAGGTCGCCGCCCGAGAGCCCGAGCACCACTTGAAGATGCGCTCGGCCATGGGCAGGGCGATGAACAGTGAGATATACAGGCCGGTGGCATAGGTCAGCAGATTGCTGGCGCCAGCGAAGGCCAGCAGTTCATCCTTGAGCTCAGGCAAGGCACCGGCAATCGCCCCGGAACAGGCAGCGACCATACTGCCACTGCCGACGCCGCAGGCCATGGCCAGTGCACGGGGGTCGAAAATGTCGAGAGTGGTCAGATAGCCGGCCATCAACGCAAACCACAGGGTGCCGAACATGGTGCCAACGACGTAGACCCCCATGACACCGATGCCCTCAGGGCCTTTCAGACCGTACTTGTCCGAGATGATGGCGATGTTGGGCTCGCGCGCGATGGAATAGGTCGCGCCAATGGCCTCGCGGCCCATCTTCAGCACCAGCACCGCAAACGGCATGGCGATCAGCATGGTGCCGAGGTTGCCAAGCTCTTGAAGGATCAAGGCTGGTCCCGCGCTGAGAATCTGCTCGATGGCTGGCCCGATGGTGGAACCAAAGCGCGCAATGAACGGCATGATCGAGAGCAGAATGATCGGCGCGGCGGCCTCGCTCAGCGTGACCGGAACCAGGCGGGACGTGGCAGAAAACAGATGAGGGTTCAGCAGCAGACCGATGATAAACGCGTAGAACAGAGGCAGCAGCAGCAGGGTACCGGGCCCAAGCGGGATCTTGATGATACCGACCGCTTCTGAAATCAGCGCGGCAACTGCCACGATGGCATGCAGACGCCAATCGACAAGGAGCGAAAGCTTCATGGAGATGTCCTGTTGTTGTAATTACCGTTGTCATTGCTGATTTCAGCGCTATCGCAACGCACAACGATCACGAGAGCACTGAACCGGGCCGGCAGCCGCCAACCCCAGTCAGTCCGAGTATTGAAGCAGGTCACGATCTAATAAAAGGGGATTTGTGTGCTGTTTTTTAGCTCACGTGAGACCACCCCACTGTCACAGCACTCCCACAGCACTCACACAGCACTCACACAGCACTCACACAGCACTCACACAGCACTCACACAGCACTCTGCTGGCGCCACTAAATAGCTTTTAATGATCCAAAAGACAAAATAACTATATTTTCGCTATTCACTCGCAGCTCTTAGGGTAAATGCCATCGGATGGCAAACCGCGGCAGCTCACGTGGCTCCCTCGATACCTAACCGCAATGACTGACAAGGGCTCGAACGATGACAACAAGAACGAGTGACAATACCGACACCCTGGTAGTGGGTGGTGGACAAGCTGGTATCGCGATGAGCGAGCACCTCAGCCAGCTTGGTGTACCGCACCTGGTGCTCGAGCGCTCGCGGATCGCCGAAGCCTGGCGAACCCGACGCTGGGACTCCCTGGTCGCCAATGGCCCTGCCTGGCATGACCGTTTTCCTGGCAAAGCCTTTGATGGCATCGGGCCAGATGACTTCGCCAGCAAGGACGACGTGGCCGCCTACTTTGAAGCCTACGCGCGCATGATCAACGCACCTCTGCGGACTGGCGTCGAGGTTCAGCGGGTCACTCGCCACCAGGGACGCCCCGGCTTCAGCGTCGAAACCTCCCAGGGCACCATCGACGCCAAACGCGTTGTCGCCGCCACGGGCCCCTTCCAGTGCCCGGTCATTCCGTCCATTGCGCCGGATGACGAGGGTCTTTATCAGATTCACTCTGCCGACTATCGACGTCCAGAGCAGTTGCCTGCCGGCGCTGTGCTGGTCGTGGGCGCCGGATCCTCCGGCGTCCAGATCGCAGAAGAGCTTCACCAGCAAGGAAGGCGGGTGTATCTCTCGGTGGGCCCCCATGATCGCCCTCCTCGGCGCTATCGCGGACGCGACTTCTGCTGGTGGCTGGGGGTACTGGGGGAGTGGGATGCCGAGGCCATGAAGCCAGGCACCGAACACGTCACCATCGCCGTGAGTGGCGCCGGCGGCGGCAAGACCATCGACTTTCGCTCGCTGGCCCACCAAGGCATCACCCTGGTGGGGCGAACGCGAGACATCACCCATGGGGTTGTCAGCTTCGAACAGGACCTGGCCGATAACCTGGCCCGCGGCGATGCCAATTACCTGGCCATGCTGGATGCTGCGGATGCCTATCTGACACGCAACGGCATGGACCTGCCGGAAGACCCGGACGCCAGACAGATACCGGCCACGCCAGCATGCGTCAGCACTCCGCTGGCATCGCTCGATCTGGGCGCTGAAGGGGTCACCTCGATCATCTGGGCGACAGGCTTTAGCGTCGACTATCGCTGGCTTGAGGTGGACACCTTCGATGCCCAGGGGCGCCCCCTGCATCAGCGCGGCGTCTCCCGCGAGCCCGGCGTCTATTTTGTGGGACTGCCGTGGCAATCTCGGCGCGGCTCAAGCTTTATCTGGGGCGTATGGCACGACGCCAGACACATCGCCGAGCATATCGCCACGCAACGCAAGTACCTGGCCTACGACGAAGACCGCCGTCAGCATGAACAGGCGTCGTCAGCGCTCCCGGCATCTCCCTGCGCCTCCCGTGACCTGAGGATCAGCTGATGCCGACACACACGCGTATTCGCATGTTCAATACCAAGGACACCTATCCCAACCAGACGCTGGACAACGATCTGTGTCAGGCAGTGAAGGCGGGAAACACGGTCTATGTGCGCGGACAGGTAGGCACCGATTTCGAGGGCCAGCTGGTGGGGCTCGGGGACCCCGGCGCCCAGGCACAGCAGGCCATGCGCAACGTCAAGCAGCTGCTGGAAGAAGCCGGCTCCAGTCTTGACCATATCGTCAAGACCACCACCTATATTACCGACCCTCGCTATCGCGAGCCGGTGTATCGCGAGGTGGGCCGCTGGTTGAAGGGGGTGTTTCCCATTTCCACGGGGCTGGTCGTGGCCGGTCTCGCTCAACCGGAATGGTTGATGGAAATCGACGTGATTGCGGTCATCCCTGACACGCAGGAGTCTCAGCCATGACGTTTTCCATTGCCGGCTACTGCAGCGACACCGGCCAGTTCGGCACCGCGATCAGCTCATCCAGTATCTGTGTCGCCAGCCGCTGTCCCTTTGTCGCGCCTGGCAAGGGCGCGGTGCTGTCGCAGAATGTCACCAATCCTGCCCTGGGCCAGCTCGGCGTGGCATTACTGGAAGAGCGCCTGGACGCTCAGGCTGTGCTGCAGCGACTGCTCGAACAGGAAGCGTTTCCCGAGTGGCGCCAGCTGCTGGTCCTTGATGCCAACGGCCATAGCGCCGTGCACAGCGGGGCCGAAACCCTGGGCATTCATGCCACGCGGCAAGGACACCACTGCGTTGCCGGTGGCAATATGCTGGCAACCACTGAGGTCGTGAGCGCCATGGTGGAGGCCTTTGAAGCGCACCGCGGCGAGCTGGCCGAGCGTTTGCTGGCGGCGATGGAGGCCGGGCAGGCCTCTGGGGGAGAGATGGGGCCAGTGCACTCTGTAGGACTGACCGTGACCGACAAGGCTAGCTGGCCTAGCGTGGACCTTCGCGTGGATTGGCACATTGCCCCGCTCACTGAACTACGCATGATCTGGGAGAACTACCGCCCACAGCGCGATGCCTATCTGCAGAGAGCGGCGGCACCACAGGAGTCACCCTCCTACGGCGTGCCCGGTGACCAACGCTGACAAAGCGGACCATGACAGCGGATTAGGACACATCAGGGGGCACATCTGGCGCCCCCCTTTCTTCCACTCACCTGTCTTTTTCTGAACCGCCTTTCAGGCAATGAACCCAACCTGCTGTTGGCGAACCTGCGAGGTCTAGCATGGATCAAGATGCTGTTGTCGAGTTGCTCGCCGAGCTGGTGGCCATCGATACCACCAGCCACCGTTCCAACCTGCCCTTGATCACCTTTGTCGAGGACTACCTCTCTCGCCACGGGGTAGACGCGAAGCGGATCACCGATCACAGCGGTCACAAGGCCAACCTGTACGCCACCATCGGACCGCCGGATCTGCCGGGATTGATGCTCTCCGGGCATACCGATACGGTCCCGGTCACCGGTCAGGCATGGACCCTTGCCCCCTTCGCACTGACCGAGCAGGACGGGCGCCTGTATGGCCGCGGGACCACCGACATGAAGGGCTTTCTCGCCGCCGTGCTGGCGGCAGTCCCTGCCATGGTCAAGGCCGACCTGGCGATGCCCTTTCACCTGGCGTTTTCCCACGACGAAGAGGTCGGCTGTCTGGGCGTGCGAACCCTGCTCGCCGACCTCGCCCAGCAGCCGATGCGGCCTGCCGCATGCCTGGTGGGCGAACCCACCTCCATGCGCCTGGCCACCGCGCACAAGGGCAAGCTGGCGCTGCGCGTGCACCTGCACGGCAAGGCATGCCACTCGGGGCTCGCTCCACAAGGGGTCAACGCCATCCACGCCGCCGCCCACCTGGTCACCTGGCTGGAGGCGAAGGCCGCCACCAAGGCCTCGGAGGGACCTTTCGACACACGCTTTGCGATTCCCTACACCACCCTCCAGGTAGGCACCATACAAGGGGGAACGGCCCTGAACATCGTGCCCCAGGACTGCCAGCTGGATCTCGAATTTCGCAACGTACCGGCGGACTCCACAGAAACGCTGCTCGGGGAGCTCATGGAGGTGGTCAGCTCGCTGGAAGCCAGAATGCAAAGCGTGCACCCGCAGGCCAGCATCCGCGTGGAGCCACTGAGCGACTATCCGGGCCTGTCCATGACCGATGACGACGCCCTGGTCGGCTTCATTCTCGATGTACTGGAAGACCGCCGCCTGGAGCCGATTGGCTACGGCACTGAGGGTGGCCTGTTTCAGCAGGAGCTGGGCATCCCGACCATCGTCTGCGGCCCCGGCAGCATGGCCCAGGGCCACCAACCCGATGAGTTTGTCACCCGTGAGCAGCTGGCTCACTGTGAAGCCTTCCTGGCGCGACTGATCCGCGCGATGCAAGACCCCCAGGTCCACGCCCGGCTGGCCACCTCAGGCTGAGCCGGCTCTTCACACTGCCCCAGTCACACTGCTCCAGCACCCGCGCGAACGCAGGCGTCGATCCCGAGGCCAGCGCTGTGGGAAGATGGGGTTTTCTCAGCCATGACAACAGACCATGCGCCCCTTCACCCTCAAGCAATTGCGCTACTTCGTGGTGGCCGGCGAGCTATCGAGCGTCACCCAGGCGGCCAGGAAACTGCATGTATCCCAGCCGTCCATCTCCGCTGCCATCCATCAGATCGAAGAAGCCACCGGACTGCAGCTGTTTGTTCGGCACCACGCCCAGGGGCTGTCGTTGACCCCCACCGGCAGACAACTGCTGACTCGGGCGCGCCAACTCCTGCGTGACGCCGAGGGACTGGAAAAATTCGCCGCATCGCTAGGGGAAGAGGTCGGTGGCGAGCTTCGCCTGGTCGCATTCCCCACCTTTGCCCCGCTGTTCTTGCCACAGCTGCTGCGCCAGTTTGCGGACAGGCACCCTGCCGTCAGTCTTTATTGTGACGAGATGACTCAGGTCGACATCGTCAATGGCCTGCAGCAAGGCGACTATGAGTTGGCGTTCACCTACGACCTGGAGATCCCCGACGACATCGCCTTCATTCCCCTCTACCGCTTCCCTGCCTACGCGGTAGTGGCTGAGGATCACCCCTTGAGCGAGAAGGACCGCATTGGGCTGGCCGAATTGGCTACCTACCCGATGGTGCTGCTGGACTGGCCGCTGAGTCGCGAGTACTTCCTGTCGATATTTTCCCACCATCAGCTGCTGCCCCATGTCGCTCACCGTGCCAAATCCATGGACATGCTTCGTGGCCTGCTCGCCAATGGCTTCGGCTTTTCCCTGTTCAACACCCCCATGAGTGCCTTCAGCGCCGCCGACAACGCTCGCCTCAAGGCGTTGGCGCTGGAGGACGATGCCCAACCTCTGACCATGGGCCTGGCCTGCCTGCGTGGCCTGAGACTCTCTCCCGCGGCAGACGCCATGCGGCAACTGGCGCAGGAGATCGACACTATCACTGATGTGTTCGGAGCAAGCAGCGCTGTCACGTCGCGCACCTGAGGTCATCAAGGGGTAACGCCTACGTCCGCTGCCTGCGTTCGCTCCCTGCGTCCGCTTTCAGGCCCCTTTCTCTGACGCTCTTTTGGATAGGAAAAACTGAAGCTGTTGTTAATTTAATAGTATTTTAATTGATCAACAGCCTGGGGATATGGTGCTTGTACAGCCGGGTAGCGGAGTTGCACGGCCAAGATAACAACACTCCGACCGAGGTACCTTCCCCATGACGGAACATGATCTTGCCTATTGGCGTGACCTGAGCGCAAAGCTTGTCCTGCCCCACGATGCGTTCATCGACGGCGCGGCCACCGCTGCCAGTGATGGCGCGACGCTGGTCACCTCAAACCCTGCCACCGGCCACCCCCTGACGGAGGTTGCGGCCTGTAGCGTCGACGATGTGGATCGGGCGGTCGCAGCCGCTCGCACAAGTTTCGAGTCAGGGGTCTGGTCACGCCTCGCCCCGGCACAGCGCAAGGCCACGCTGCAACGCCTGGCGGCGCTGATTCGGCAACACCGTGAGGAGTTGGCGCTGCTCGAAACGCTGGATACCGGCAAGCCCATCCGTGACGCCTATGAACTGGATATTCCAGGCGCAGCCGGGTGTTTCGAGTGGTACGCCGAAGCGACCGACAAGCTCTACGGTGAAGTCGCCCCGACCGACGGCGACAACCTGGCGACCATTACTCGAGAGCCCATCGGTGTGGTTGCGGCGGTAATTCCCTGGAATTTTCCCCTCGATATCACCGCCTGGAAGCTGGCCCCAGCGCTGGCGGCGGGGAATAGCGTGATTCTCAAGCCGGCGGAGCAGTCTCCGTTGACCGCACTGCGCCTGGCGCAACTGGCCAAGGTGGCAGGCTTTCCTGACGGCGTCATCAACGTGCTGCCCGGTCATGGTCATGTCACCGGACAGGCCCTTGGACTTCACCCTGACGTGGACTGCCTGACCTTTACCGGATCCACCGCTACCGGCAAACGCTTTCTCGACTACGCCTCCCGCTCCAACATGAAGCAGGTCTGGCTGGAGTGTGGCGGCAAGAGCCCCAACCTGATCTTTGCCGACAGCGATATCGGCGCTGCGGCGAGAGCCGCCGTGCAAGGCATCTACTTCAATCAAGGGGAAGTCTGCTCTGCCAATTCGAGGATTCTCGTCCAACGTGATATCAGGCCAGCCTTCGTCGACGCCTTCGTGGCCGCCGCCTCGCGGTTGGTGGTGGGGGATCCCCTGGACCCTGCGACAGATGTAGGAGCGCTGATCGACAGCGAGCACGCCGCCAAGGTCCGTGGCTACATTGCTCGCGGTATCGAAGAAGGTGCATCCCTCGCCATGGGCACCGCGCCCAGCGGAGACGAACAAGGCGCCTTCGTCGCCCCTACGCTGTTCGTCGATGTGGCGCCCAAGATGACCATCGCCCATGAGGAGATCTTCGGGCCCGTGGCTGCGCTGATCGACTTCACTGATGAAGACGAGGCCGTGGCCATCGCCAACGACTCCATCTACGGTCTGGCCGCCTCCGTCTGGACGACCGATCTATCCCGCGCCCACCGCGTCTCGCGCCGCCTGCGAGCAGGCACCGTCTCGGTCAACACCGTGGATGCCATCGACTTCACCACGCCCTTCGGCGGCTACAAGCAATCAGGGTTCGGGCGAGACCTGTCGCTGCATGCCCTGGACAAGTTCACCCAGCTGAAAACGACCTGGATTCGCCTGTAGCGGGTGTCTTGAGCAAAGGTCTAAAGCAGAGGCCTTGAGCCAGGGTCTTCGCTCCTTCCCATCCACCGCGGGAGGGCCCTGCGGCTTGCTGGGTGCTCGTCACGGGCGAGCGCCTGCCGAACCATCCACGCTGCGCTCGCCAGCACTCAAATATCTATTCCGAACAAAGGCTTGAAGAACCCTTCTGAAAAACGGCTCCGAATCACAATGTCGAACAACAACAAGAGGATGTAGTGATGCAAACACACTCCCCCACCTCCCACCAGGCAGCGCCATCTGCCTCGGGCTCCTGCCGCAAGGCGCTGGGCCTGAAGTCGTTGATGGCGATCGCGGTGGGCCTGGTCGTCTCCCAGGGCGTCATGGTGATCATGCTCCAGGGCGTCGGCATTGCCGGGGCAGCGTTCCTGCTCCCCCTGGCCATCGCCTGGATACTGGCCATGTGCTACGCCGCCTCGTTCTCGGAACTGTCGCTGATGATTCCCCGAGCCGGTAGCCTCAGTACCTATACCGAGGTCGCGCTCGGTCACTTTCCCGCCATTCTGTCGGTGTTCTCGGGCTACGTGGTCGTCGCCATGTTCGCTCTATCTGCAGAGCTATTACTGGTCGACTACCTGCTCGGTGTGCTCTACCCCGCCCTGGACAGCACTCACTTCATTGCCTTCGGCATTCTTGGCGCCTTTACCCTGCTCAACCTGATGGGTATCGATGTCTTTGCCAAGCTGCAGAACGTACTCGCCTTCGCCATGGTGGTGGCACTCACGCTGCTGGGCATCAGTGCGCTGTCCGGCGGCGTCTCACCCCATGCCTTCAGTGCCAGCCACATCTTCGCCGATCTTGACCTGGGCAGCGGCGCCTTCAGCCTCATGGCACTGGCGATCTGGGGCTACGTAGGGGTCGAATTTGTCTGTCCGCTCGTGTCGGAAACGCGTGATCCGGTTCGTCATATCCCCCGCTCCATGTACCTGGGGTTGACGGTTATCTTTGCGGTCTTCTCCCTCTACTGTCTCGGCGTCCTGTTCTACTTGCCGCAGGAAGCCCTGCTGGCGGCCGAACTTCCCCATCTGGAATACGCACGCGCTGTCTTCGGTGACGCCGGGCATCTTGTGCTTGCCGTCGCTGCTGTTACCGCCACCTGCAGCACCGTCAACACGTCCTTGGCGTCCATACCCCGTATGCTGCAAGGCATGGCGGAACAGGGCCAGGCCTTTCCCGCCCTTGGCTGGCTGACGACCTCCACCAGGGTTCCCTGGGTTGCGGTCCTGTTCATTGCAGCCGTCACGGGGCTACCGCTGCTGGTCTGGGGAAATGACCCTGGCACCGTCGGGCTACTGCTGACGGCGGCGGCGATTGCCTGGCTGATCGCCTACATCATCGCCCACGTCAATGTCATCGCCCTGCGCCGTCGCCACCCCGATGCACAGCGCCCCTACCGCACGCCCTTCTACCCCTTGCCTCAGCTCGTCGGCATTGCGGGCATGGTCTACGCGATCGTCTATGCATCCCCTTCCCCCGACATGACCCAGCAGATCTTCACCAGCGCAGGGGTGGTACTCGGACTGGTCAGCCTTGTGGCCTTGGTCTGGATCAAGGCCGTGATGAAAAAACCCCTCTTCACGCTGGAACCGCTTGACCGAGTCATCAGCCGCTAGAAATAACACCAGAACAGGCCAGGAATGGGGCCAATGCCCTGCCCGGATAGCATCATAAAGGAGAACGACAATGAACAGCTTTCAAGGCTCACCCTCCCTCGACAAGCAGGACATCTGGGAGAAGGATCGCGATCATTTCACCCACCCATGGACCGACTTTTCCACCTTCAAGGAAAATGGCTCCATGGTCTTTACCAAGGCCGATGGCGTCAGCATCGAAGATGCCGATGGGCGGCGCTATCTGGATGGCATCGGAGGACTCTGGTGCGTCAACATTGGCTACGGCCGGGATGAGATCGCCGACGCGGTGGCGGATCAGATCCGCGCCATTCCTTACTTCTCGACCTTTGGCCACCACACCACGGCACCCGCCGCTCAGCTGGCGGCCAAGCTTGCCGAGCTCGCCCCCGGGGACCTCAACCACGTCTTCTATGGCTGCGGCGGATCGGTGGCCAACGATACCGCGGTAAGGATGATCCACTTCTATTTCAATCAGCTTGGCAAGACCAGCAAGAAACAGATCATCTCTCGTATCGATGGCTACCATGGCAGCACCTACATGGCGATGTCGATTACCGGCGTCAAGTTCGACCATATCGGCTTTGATATCGACGACACCCTGGTACATCACATCAGCTGTCCGAATCCTTACCGGCGCCCTGCGGGCCAAAGCCTGGAGGACTTTTGCGACGACAAGGTCGCGGAACTGGAAAGCAAGATTCTCGAATTAGGGCCGGACAATGTCGCCGCCTTCTTCGCTGAGCCCATCATGGGCGCGGGCGGTGTCATTGTTCCCCCTGAGGGCTATCACCGCAGAACGCTGGAGGTGTGCCGCAAGTATGACGTCCTGTACGTCTCAGACGAAGTGGTCACCGCCTTCGGCCGTCTAGGCCACATGTTCGCCTCGGAGGACGAATTCGGTATCGTCCCGGACATCATTACCTGCGCCAAAGGGCTGACCTCGGGCTACCTGCCGCTAGGGGCCACGATCTTCTCCGACCGCATCTATGAGGTGATCAGCAAGCCCCAGGCGGACGGCGCCCTGTTCACCCACGGTTTCACCTATTCAGGCCACCCGGTGAGCTGTACGGCAGGCCTCAAGAACCTGGAGATCATGGAGCGCGAAGGGCTGTGCGAGCACGTACAGGACGTGGGGGCCTACTTTGAACGGCGTATCCGCGAACTGTCAGACCTCCAGATTGTTGGCGATATCAGAGGCCGCAAGTTCATGATGTGTCTGGAAAACGTCGCGGACAAACAAACCAAGGCACTGATCGACCCCGAGGCCAAGATCGGTAATCGCATCGCCGATGAATGTCAGCAGCGAGGCCTGATCGTTCGGCCCTTGGCGCATATGAACATCCTGTCACCGACGTTGATCCTGATCCGAGAGCACGTCGACTTTGTCGCCACCACCCTGCGCGATAGCATCGAAGCCGCCACCGAGTCCCTCAAGGCCGACGGCTACCTGCCCCGCTAGTCCCGGCACCAACCGATAGGCCCAGCATCGCCCCTCTCCGACGTTGATAGCGGCGCCGTCACAGGCAGCGCTATCGATAACCGAGAGGGGCGATGCCGTTGGACCGGTTTAGGGGGAAGTCATCTTGGGTGAACGTCCTGGGTAAGAGTCCTAGGTAAGACTCACGGCGAATAGCGCTGGGGACAAGTGCTGGTGAAAAGTGCTGGGCGTTACAGTTGCACTGGCCCGACGCACTTCCATCAGCAGACGACAAGCACTCGGGACGAAGGTTTTCCCTGCCATCAACCCTTCAGACAGCCCCCCTTGCCAGCCAACACAACCAATGCAACTTGGCCAACGCGGGGCGTCAATCGCATGAGCAGCGCGCCGTAAACGGGCAAAAAAGCACAAGGAAAGCGACGACTACCCCTGGCGGCAGGTAATGATCATCACGGGGACAAACGAAGGGGGGAAACAACGAGCATCGTACAAGAAAGGAATGGTGCCGGTGGTCGGACTCGAACCGACACACTGTTTCCAGCGGCGGATTTTGAATCCGCTGCGTCTACCAATTCCGCCACACCGGCAACGGGCGCTGATTATACGTGGGTGACAGCGAACGTCAATTGCTTCAGCTACCTATGCACGATTCAAGCGCGCATTTGTTGCCCTCTGCGGGTGGTCCAGGTCCCTTGCAGCGCGTCCTGGCCTGTTTTTTCGCCCGTGCCGCCTGCTGGGCAGCAAGTCCACCGGGCCGCGCATAGGGGTGGTGGGTGCACGCGTACAGGCTCAACGGCTTCGCCCAGGGTGACCATCCACGTGAACGGCTGCAACGAAGCCGCCTTGCTTTTGGACAAGCCCTGAGTGGACAAGCCCTAAGTGGACAAGCCCTGAGCTTGTCCAACAGCGACGTCTTGGCCAAAGATGGCTCGCCCCGGCGGCTTCGACCTTGGTAGACTGCCGCCGCCCTGCGTCAGGTTAACAATGCGTAAGTCTCCATCAACAACAGAACCGGCGCCGCTTGACCGCGCTGCTGATCCGTACCCCTGATCAGCCCCCTAGGCAGCGCTTCGCGAAGCATCTGTCGCGTCCTGCCGAGCGTATTTGAGGAGAAAGGAATCTGCCATGGCCGATACCCGCAACGATGCTGTTCCCCATCCGTCCGTCGCCAGCCGTATAGGCCTGGTGCTGGGCCCGCTGCTTCTGCTGCTCACGTTGATTCTGCCGCCTCCGGGCGATATGTCCCACGCTGCCTGGGGCTGTGTCGGCATGGCATTGCTCATGGCCAGCTGGTGGTCGACCGAGGCGATCCCCATTCCGGTGACATCACTGATTCCGCTGGTACTGGCACCGGCGCTGGGCATTGGTGGCATCAAGGATATCGCGGCTAGCTATGCCAATCCGATCATCTACCTCTTCTTGGGCGGCTTCCTGCTGGGCATCGCGATGCAGACCTGGAACCTGCACAAGCGCATCGCCCTGCATGTGCTCAAGGTGGTCGGCAGCGAGCCACGCCGCCAGATTGCCGGCTTCATGATCGCCACCGGCTTTCTCAGCATGTGGGTCTCCAATACCGCTACGGCCATCATGATGCTGCCGATCGGCATCTCGGTGCTCAGCCTGATGGAAGATTCCGATCCCAAGGAACTGCGGCGCTTTGCTACTGCGCTGCTGCTGGGCATCGCCTACTCCGCCAGCATCGGTGGCGTTGCAACGCTCATCGGAACGCCGCCCAACGCCCTGCTGGCCGGCTATCTGGCAGAAGACCGCGGCATCGATCTGGGCTTTGCACAGTGGATGCTGGTCGGCGTGCCGATCAGTGTGGTGATGATGGCTCTGGCCTGGTGGTGGCTGTCCCGCAAGGACTTCGCGCTGAATATCGGCCAGGGAGACAGCGACAGTCTGATTCGTGATCAGCTCGCCGACATGGGCCCCATGAGCTCGGCCGAGCGCCGGGTGGGCCTGCTGTTTCTGGCCGCTGCCGCGCTGTGGATCGTTCGCCCGCTGCTCAATGACATGGGTGCGGACTGGCTGTCGGACACCACCATCGCCATCGTCGCCGGCATGGCCCTGTTCCTGATCCCGTCCAAGCGCCAGCCCGGCGAAACGCTGATGGTATGGGAAGATGCGGTGAAGCTCCCCTGGGGCATTCTGCTGCTGTTCGGCGGCGGCCTGGCGCTGGCCGGTGCCATCAGCAAGTCAGGACTTGCGGAGTGGATCGCCAACCAGCTTGCCATCCTCGGCGCCCTGCCTACGCTGGCGATCATCGGTGGCGTCGTACTGGTCATCATCTTCCTGACCGAGGTCACCTCCAATACCGCCACCGCAGCGGCGTTCCTGCCGCTTCTGGGCGCATTGGCCATGTCGCTGGACATTCCCGTCATGCTGATCACCGTGCCGGCCGCCATCGCCGCCAGCTGTGCCTTCATGATGCCTGTGGCGACGCCTCCCAATGCCATCGTGTTCGGTACCGGCCACATGCAGATTCAGTCAATGATTCGCGCCGGTTTTGCACTGAACCTGATCAGCACCGTACTGGTGACGCTGATGGCCTACGGCTTGATCCTGCTGCTCTGGTAACACAGAGATGATCACCGTTTCCTGACGTGGCGGTCAGGAAACGGTATCCTTGTGCGCCTTTGGCATTCGATCTTCCTGCCTGACGACTTGCGAACCTCCATCTTGTGAATCCCCATGCAGCGCGCTGACTTTCACTTCGAGCTCCCCGAGGAGCTGATCGCCCGTTACCCCTCCGACATCCGCAGCGACTGTCGGCTGCTTTGCGTCGATGGCGCCAGTGGCCAGCTTGACCATCGTCGCTTCCCCGACCTTGAGCAGTTGCTCGAGCCAGGGGACCTGCTGGTGTTCAACGATACCCGCGTCATCCCCGCGCGGCTGCACGGCCACAAGGCCAGCGGCGGCAAGGTCGAGATGCTGCTCGAACGCCCGCTGGATGCCCATCGCGGGCTGGTGCACCTGCGCTCCAGCAAGTCGCCGAAGCCGGGCACGGAATTGATCTTCGAAGGTGACATCAGGGCCGTGGTAGAGGGACGCCACGACGCTCTGTTTGAGCTGCGCTTCCTCGGTGATACGCCGATGATCGCGCTGCTGGAGCAGCATGGACACATGCCGCTGCCACCCTACATCACTCGCGAGGATGAGCTGTCCGACCGGGAGCGTTATCAGACCGTCTACGCACGGCGCGACGGCGCTGTCGCGGCGCCGACTGCAGGCCTGCACTTCGACGAGCCACTGCTCGAGCGTCTCGCAAGCCGTGGCATCGAATCGGCCTACGTGACCTTGCACGTCGGTGCCGGCACCTTCCAGCCGGTGCGCGTCGACAACATTCACGAACATCACATGCACAGCGAGTGGATCGACGTCGGTGACGAGACCTGTGCCAAGGTGCGCGCAGCCAAGGCAAGAGGCAACAAGGTGGTGGCGGTGGGCACCACCAGCGTTCGTTGCCTGGAAACCGCCAGCGCCTCGGGCGAGATTGCGCCGCTGTCAGGCGACACGGATATCTTCATCTACCCGGGTTATCAATGGCGTTGCGTCGATGCCCTGATTACCAACTTCCACCTGCCTGAATCGACCCTGCTGATGCTGGTGTCTTCCTTCGCTGGCTACGATACCGTCATGGCGGCCTATCGAGAGGCGGTCAAGCAAGGCTACGCCTTCTTCAGCTACGGCGACGCCATGCTGCTGACGCCGGCACCCGCGGCACTGAAAGCACAAGACTGATACAGCACAACGGATACGGCAGAACCGCGTTACGCCCCACAGGGGCACGGAGAGACCCATGCGAGAGCAATGTTTCATGCACTTCGACCACCTGGCCAGCGATGGCCGGGCACGCCGAGGCCGCATCACCTTTCCCCGTGGCACCATCGAGACACCGGCCTTCATGCCGGTAGGCACGTATGGCACGGTCAAAGGCATGACCCCCTCTTCGGTGGAAGAGATCGGCGCCGAGATCATCCTTGGCAATACCTTCCACCTGTGGCTGCGCCCGGGTACCGAGGTCATCGAAGCCCACGGCGACCTGCATGACTTTGCCCAGTGGGACAAGCCGATCCTGACGGACTCCGGCGGCTTTCAGGTCTTCTCCCTGGGAGAAATGCGCAAGATCACCGAGCAAGGCGTGCACTTTCGCTCGCCGGTAGACGGTGCCAAGGTCTTCATGGGACCGGAAGAGTCGATGGCAGTGCAGCGCTCGCTAGGCTCTGACATCGTGATGATCTTCGATGAGTGCACGCCCTACCCGGCCACCCATGCCGAAGCCAAGGCCTCCATGGAGATGTCGCTGCGCTGGGCCCAGCGCTCCAAGGATGCTCACGGCGAGTCACCGTCGGCGCTGTTCGGCATCATCCAGGGCGGCATGTACCCGGACCTGCGCGAGGCGTCACTGAAAGGCCTCAACGACATTGGTTTCGACGGCTATGCCATCGGCGGCCTGTCAGTGGGTGAGCCCAAGGAAGAGATGATCGAGGTCCTCGATTATCTGCCCGACTGGATGCCGGCAGACAAGCCGCGCTATCTGATGGGCGTCGGCAAGCCCGAAGACCTTGTCGAAGGCGTTCGCCGCGGGGTCGACATGTTCGACTGCGTGATGCCAACCCGCAATGCGCGCAATGGTCACCTGTTCACCAGCGAAGGCACGGTGAAGATCCGCAACGCCAAGCATCGCCATGACACTCGTCCGCTGGAAGACGACTGCGACTGCTACACCTGCCAGAACTTCTCACGGGCCTACCTGCATCACCTGGACCGTTGTGGAGAGATGCTCGGTTCGATGCTCAACACCATCCATAATCTGCGTCACTATCAGCGCCTCATGGCTGGTTTGCGCGGTGCTATCGAAGCGGGTACATTGGCTGACTTCGTGGAAGGGTTCTACGCCAGGCGTGGCCTGCCGGTTCCCCCCGCCCCGAATTGATACATCGGTCGGCAGTTGCCGGCCGCTTGCTCCTGCTTTTCCCACGACTTACGGAGACCGTCGTACATGTTGGACTTCTTCATCTCCCCGGCCCAGGCCCAGGATGCCGGCGCCGCTGCCGGTGGCGGCATCGCCCAGATTGTGATGCTGGTCGGCTTCGTGCTGATCTTCTACTTCCTGCTGTGGCGTCCCCAGGCCAAGCGGGCAAAGCAGCACAAGCAGCTGATCGGCGGCCTCTCCAAGGGTGACGAGATCGTCATCGGCGGCGGCCTGATGGGCCGCATCACCCGGGTCAGCGAAGACAGCGAATTCCTGGCCATGGAAATCAGCGAAGGCACCGAGGTCAGCGTTCAGAAGAATGCCGTGGCCGCCGTGCTGCCCAAGGGCACGCTCAAGTCCATCTGATTGGTGCTCGTCCCCACCCCGGATCCCATCCGGTCGGTGGGGATGCCCCATGCTGACGCGGGGCGAGCCGATCGGTCGGCTGTCGCGCGTTGGCGAGGCAGCCGCACCCGTCGCCTCGGAACCTTGCAGTCCCATCTTGTTTGATCCTGCGATGTTCCCTCATTTGTCAGCAACCTGAGGGCAGAGCCCCGATGCTCAATCGTTACCCTTTGTGGAAGTACCTGCTGATTCTAGTGGTGCTTCTCGTCGGCCTGGTCTACTCCCTTCCCAATCTGTTTCCTGAAGATCCCGCGGTACAGATCAGCAGTGATCGCGGCGACCTGAGTCTTTCCGAGTCTCAGCAGCGAAGCCTGGAGCAGGCGCTTGCCGACGCCGATATCGAGATCAAGCAGGTCGAGCAGGAGCCCAACAGCCTGCTGATTCGCCTGCGTGATGCCGAAGACCAGATTCCCGCCCGCGACCTGATCAGCCAAGAGCTCGGCGAAGATTTTGTGGTCGCCCTGAACCTGGCAGAGTCCACCCCGGATTGGCTCGCCTCGCTGGCAGCCTCCCCGATGACTCTGGGCCTCGACCTGCGAGGCGGCGTGCACTTCCTGCTCGAAGTCGACATGGATGCCGCGGTCAGCCAGCGGCTGGAAGTGAATGCCAGCGCGATGCGCGAAACCCTGCGTGACGAGCGCATTCGCTATCGCAATACCGAGATCGACGGTCGCACCATTTCGCTGGACTTCATGAACGCCGAAGACCGCGATGCTGCCGAGACCCTCATTCGTCAGGAATTCCCCAACCTGCAGTATCAGGATGTCGATCGCGAGCGCGGCGCCGCCCTGGCCATGACCCTGACCGATGCCGCCGTCGATGAAATCCAGGACTATGCGATCAATCAGAACCTGACCACGCTACGCAACCGCGTCAATGAGCTGGGCGTGGCGGAGCCCCTGGTCCAGCGCCAGGGCCCGGATCGCATCGTGGTTGAGCTGCCTGGCGTCCAGGATACCGCCGCGGCCAAGCGCATCGTCGGCGCCACCGCCAACCTCGAGTTCCGTCTGGAGGCACGTACCGACACCCCCTCCAACGAAACCGAGGCACTGCCCTTCCGCAACGAACCGGCCCGCAGTGCAGACCTGATGCGTGACGTCATCATCACCGGCGACAGCGTCTCCAGCGCCAGCCGTGGTTTTGATGAAAACGGTCGCCCCCAGGTCAATATCAACCTGGACGGCACCGGCGGCACACTGATGAACCGCGCCACTCGCACCAATATCGGGCGCAACATGGCGGTGGTGTTCATCGAGCACAAGACCCGCGACCGCACGGTGATGGAAGATGGCGAGCGGGTCACTGTCCGCGACCCGTACACCGAGCGCGGTATCATCAGCCTGGCCACCATCCAGAGCGCCCTGGGCAACAGCTTCCGCATCACCGGGCTGGACAGCCCCACGGAAGCCGGGGAACTGGCCCTGCTGCTGCGCTCCGGCTCGCTGGCCGCGCCGATCTACTTCGCCCAGGAACGCACCATCGGGCCGAGCCTCGGCGCCGACAACATCGAACGCGGCATGCTGTCGGTCCAGATCGGCCTGTTGCTGGTCGTGCTGTTCATGCTGATTCGCTACAAGGTGTTCGGCATCATTGCCAACGTCGCCCTGGCGCTCAACTTGACCATGCTGGTGGCCGCCATGTCGATGCTCGGCGCCACTCTGACGCTACCGGGTATCGCCGGTATCGTGTTGACCCTGGGTATGGCCGTCGATGCCAACGTGCTGATCTTCGAACGTATTCGCGAGGAACTGCGTAACGGACTGTCGGTCCAGCAAGCCATCCACGCCGGCTACGAGCGCGCGTTCAGCTCCATCGTCGACGCCAACATCACGACGCTGCTAGTGGCACTGATCCTGTTCTCCATTGGCACCGGGCCGGTCAAGGGCTTTGCCGTGACCCTGTCACTCGGCATCCTGACCTCGATGTTCACCGCACTGCTGGTCACCCGCGCCATGGTCAACCTGATCTACGGCGGCAAGGCGGTGAAGAAGCTATGGATCTAAGCCCATGTCCACTCGCACACAACGGGGAGAGGGTATGAATAGCCTCACCAACCTCCAACTCGACTTCATGGGTCAGCGCAAGATCGCCTTCAGCCTGTCGGCGATCCTGATCCTGGTGTCACTGGTATCACTGGTGGTTCAGGGCCTTGCCCTGGGCCTCGACTTTACCGGCGGCACCCTGGTCGAAGTCCGCTATGCCAGCGCCCCGGCCCTGGACAGCGTGCGCGCAGCGCTGGAAGGCGCTGGTTTCAACGACGTCTCGGTGCAGACCTTCGGCGCCGCCAATGAAGTGCTGATCCGTCTGCAGCAGACCTTTGAAGCCAATGTGGGTGAGCAGGTCGTTGGCCTGCTCGCCCAGGGCGGTACCCAGGTGGATCTGGTGCGCGCGGAATTTGTCGGCGCCCAGGTGGGCGACCAGCTGCGTGACCAGAGCGGCCTTGGCATGCTCGTCGCTCTTGGCGTGGTCATGCTCTACGTGGCCTTTCGCTTCCAGTACAAGTTTGCGATCGGCGCGCTGCTGGCCCTGGTCCACGATGTCATCATCGTGATTGGCGCCTTCTCGCTGTTCCAGCTGGAATTTGACCTGACCGTACTGGCCGCCGTGCTGGCCGTCATCGGCTACTCGCTGAACGACACCATCGTGGTCTACGACCGCATTCGCGAAAACATTCGCAAATCGCGGATCGACGACATGCCGGCGATCTTCAACGAAGCCATCAACCAGACCCTGGCGCGCACCCTGGCCACGTCCGGCACGACCCTGCTGGTGCTGATCGCCCTGGCCTGGCTGGGCGGCGACATGATCCACAACTTCTCCGTTGCCCTGCTGATCGGCATCGGTGTCGGTACCTTCTCATCGATCTACGTGGCAGCAGCACTGTTGCTCAAGCTGAAGCTCCAGCGTCGCGATCTGATCCCCGAGAAGAAAGAAGACGCCGAGGAAGAGCAGCTGCCCTGACTGTGGCTTCCTGGCAGCCTCTATCAGGCAACCCTGCCAGGCAGCTCTTTCACGCAGTTCTGGCTGGCCCCGCCGTGTTTCACGGCGGGGCTTTTTCATGTCTGCGGTGTTTCCGCAACAGCTCCCCTACAGGGCTGCGATACGTCAGGAAACATGAAAATATGCGGTATCGCTTGCCCTGCAGACGACCACCTTTCATGCTTAGCCCCTACCCTTTCGCCTTGATGAGGCCGCATGTTCCTGCTGATCGCCTTTGCCGTACTCTCCATTGGTGCGTCCTTCCTGTGCTCCGTGCTGGAGGCAGCACTGCTGTCACTGACACCGAGCTACATTGCACGGGTGCAGGAAACCAATGAGCGGCTGCACCTGAAGCTGAATGCCCTGAAGCGCGACATTGACCGCCCCTTGGCTGCCATCCTGACCCTCAACACCATCGCTCACACCGTTGGCGCCACCGGTGTAGGCGCTCAGGTGACCGTGGTCTTCGGTGAAGCCTGGCTGGGTATCGCCTCGGCCCTGATGACGCTGGCCATCCTGATTCTCTCGGAAATTATTCCGAAGACGATTGGCGCCAACTACTGGCGCCAGCTGTCCCCCTGGCTGCCTCCTATCCTCAACACCATGATCCTGGTGCTGAAGCCCTTCATCTGGCTATCCGAGCAGATTACCCAACGCATTGGCGGCAACGCTGCCGATACCGATATGCGCGGTGAAATCAAGGCGCTGGCCCGCATCGGCCTGGATGAAAAGGCCCTGGATCCGGATGAAACCCGCACCATCACCAATATCCTTAACCTGCACGAAATTGCGGTCAGCAAGGTCATGACGCCACGCACCGTGTGCGTGACGGTTCGTCCAGGGCTTACTGTGGCGGAGTTCGAGGAAGAGCTGGTGCGCTCTCCCTTCACTCGCTTCCCGGTGATGGATGGCGGCGAACAGGCCATCGGCTATGTGCACAAGGCTGACGCCTACCGCGCAGACGAAGACCACAGCATGAAGGACATCATGCAGGATGCCCCTTCGGTACAGGCAGATGACAGTGTCGAAACCGTCTTCACGATGATGCTGAAAGACCGCCAGCACCTGGCGGTGGTCTACGATGACCATGGTACCTGGGTGGGACTGATCACCATGGAAGACGTGCTGGAGACAGTGCTTGGACAGGACATCGTCGATGAAACCGATGATGTCACCAACATGCGCAAGTACGCCAAGCAGCGCTGGACCCAACGACGTCAGGCGGACTCTGAGAGACACCGGCAGGTCGACCCCAACCCCTCCTGATGCCACCAGGGGTGTTCATCGTTGCGCAACATGCCGTGCCATCGATGCCACCCCACTTCGGGCACTATTTGCGATAACATCTCCATTGAAAATGATTATCAATGGAGATCTCATGTACAAGCCCCTCGCCATCGCCGCCCTGCTCAGCGTGACTGCCCAAGCCTGGGCGCACGACGCCCCGGAACGGGTCGCCGCGCTGGACTACGCTACTCTCGATATTCTCGACAACCTCGACCAGGACGAGCACATCGCCGGTGTCGCACAGTCGACCCTGCCTGAACACCTGTCTGCCTTTGCCAGTGAGGAATATGCCGACGTCGGGACCCTCAAGGAGGCCGACATGGCAGCCCTTGGCGCCATTGAGCCGGACGAGATTCTGATCAGCGGCCGCCTGGAAGCACAGCGCGATGCCCTTGAGGAAATCGCTCCGGTCTACAGCTCGGCCAATGCCGGCGACACCACCTGGGACCAGCTGGAAACTCGCGTCGACCAGCTGGCGGAACGCTTTCATATCCGTGATGAGGGCGACCAGGCGCTGGAGGATCTGCGCCACTTCCTGGATCAGCGCCTGGCCACTATCGACGACTCCCCCAGCGTGCTGGTAGTGACCCATAATGACGGCCACTTCTCAGCGCAGAACAATGCCATCGTGCACGACCTCATGGGACTTGCTGCCCCCAGCCTGCCAGACGATGTCACCCCGGTCACTCGCGGTGAGCGCACCTTTCTGCCCATGACACCGGCCCAGATACAGGCCACTGGCGCCGACCTGGTATGGATCGTGGATCGCAGCGCCGCCATTGGGCAAGCGGGTCTCGACCTCGCCACGCTGCAGCAGGACATCGGCGCTGACACGCCTCTGGCAGTGGGCTCACCGCGCCTTTGGTACCTCGCCGGCCAAGGCCTGGCCAGCACTCGCCTGCAAGTCGAGGAAGTGATGACCGCCCTGGCGCGCTGACCCTCCGCGGCGGGTTCGTCACCCCCGGTGATCTTCGCCTTATCGGCTTCACGTCACTGACATATCGGCAACCCGCCCTATAACGACAATGCCCCCGCAGCACGGCTGCGGGGGCATTGCGTTACAGGCCCTGAGGCAGAGACGTCAAACGCCATTGGCGCTGACTCTTACTGCCGTCCAGACGACTCAGTCTTGATCTTCCAAGCTCGGCGCCGTCTGCACATGGGGGGCCAGCTGCTTGATCAGCGCCTTGAACAGGCGAGGATTGGCGGCCATCAGTGCGCCTTCCACCGCTACCGAAGGCTTACCGTCAGGGGTTCCGATCAGCGCACCAGACTCCTTGAGCAACAGCGAGCCGATATCGAGATCCTGCTCTTCAACGCCAAGCACAAAGGCTGCGTCGGCGCGACCGGCCGCCAGCCGGGCCATGTCCAGAAGGCCACAGGCGCTGGACTGAAGCTGCTCAGCCTGCGGGCCAAGCTGCTGTACCAGAGTCAGGTAGGTCGGCAGGAAACGCGACCGCAGGTAGGTGTCCGGAAGACTCAGGGACAGACGTGCGCCACCGGCTCCCTTGATCTTGGAGACACGCAGGCGCTTGCCGTTCAGCTGGGCGCCACGCCCACGGCTTGCCAGGTACTCATCATCGCTGAACGGACAGATCACCACCGCATGCTCCGCTCGGCCCTTGATCAGGCAGACCACGGACAGCGCAAACTCGGGAGAAGCGACGCTCAGGTTGGAATACCCGTGGAAAGGCTCGATGCGCCACAGTACATCAGCGCCTTCGCCCTCACCCGCGCGATGCGGAGTGTAGCGACCCACCACGCCGTGCTGCGGGTAGCCGCGGGTCAGCTGACGGGTGATCAGGGATTCGGCGTTGCGTGCCGTGTCCTCGAGCAAGCGATCGAGGTTGTGCTCTTCGTGGGCATTCTCGATACGTTCGCGAATGCGCAAAAACTGTTCGCCGGCGCTGCGGGCAGCGCGCAGGGCGTACTGGACCATCGGATGCATGATCAGGCCTTGGGAGTCGGTGGTGTTAAAGAACGGAGTCGACGAAGGGAACGAACTCGGCGCGAATCCTAGCAGAAGGCACGCATGAATGCCACGGACTTTGCCGTGTCTAGCATGCTAAACTGGTCGACCGGCTGGTCTCCAGCGGCACGTCGGCAGCGTCAACGTGCACCCTCGATGGCTTGCTCGACCAGTACACCGCACCCGCCCACTCTCGAACCCACTCGCCGCGTCGCAACAGGATCTTTCATGCTCGAGCGTATTCGCATCGTTCTCATCGGCACCAGCCATCCCGGCAATATTGGCGCTACCGCCCGCGCCATGCACAACATGGGGCTGGCCGATCTGGCCTTGGTAGCACCTCGCTGCGAGGTCATCACCGCCGACAGTGTGTCTCGGGCATCCGGCGCTGACCGTCTGATCCAACAGGCCCAGGTGGTCGATACCATCGAACAGGCGGTGGCAGATTGCAGCCTGGTGGTTGGCGCCAGCGCTCGTTCACGCACCTTGCCCTGGCCGATGATCACGCCTCGGGAGCTTGGCGAGCGCCTGCCGACAGAGCTCGCCAGCGGCGACGCCCGCGTGGCACTGGTGTTCGGCCGTGAGGACAGCGGCCTGTCCAATGCTGAGCTACAGCGTTGCCATGCCCACGTGCATATCCCGACCAATCCCGATTTCAGCTCGCTCAACCTTGCGGCGGCCGTTCAGGTACTGGCCTACGAGTGCCGGCTCAGCTGGCTGGCCCAGGACGCTACCCCCGCACAGCCCGACGAGGACCTTCAGCCCCTCGCCACCCACGACGAGCTGGAGCACTACTTCGCGCACCTCGAGCGCACCCTGATTGCCATCGGCTTCCACGATCCAGCCAAGCCAAGACAGCTGATGGCTCGACTGCGTCGCGTCACCCTGCGTTCGCGGCCAGAGCGTATGGAGCTCAATATCCTGCGGGGCATTCTTAGTGCCACCGAGAAAGCCGCAGGAGCGCCGGCGCTAGGCGGTAGAATGACGATGAGTGAGGCAGACAGAGCGACGACTGAAACGGCTGCACGTCATGCAGACATGGTAGCGGACGCCAGCACTGACCAGGACACCCAAGAGGCCGGACCAGAGGATCACCAGACGCCCTCCCGTTAACCCCGGGTACGCCTCTGCCACAGCCTGGCACCCAGCTGCGTTGCCTGGGCTTGAATGGCGTCACGTCTGTCCCCACTATGACCTTCTTAGCCGACCAAGGACCGCCGCATGTTTCAACGCCTACGCGAAGATATCAACAGCGTATTTGCCAGGGATCCGGCGGCGCGCAACTTTCTTGAGGTCCTGACCAACTACCCTGGACTTCATGCGCTGCTGCTCCACCGTATCTCCCACGCACTATGGAAGCGCAACCTGAAGTGGATCGCGCGTACGCTGTCGACGCTAGGACGCTGGTTCACAGGCATCGAGATTCATCCCGGTGCCACCATCGGTCGTCGCTTTTTCATCGACCATGGCATGGGCGTGGTGATCGGCGAAACCACGGTGGTGGGCGATGATGTCACGCTGTATCAGGGGGTCACCCTGGGAGGCACCAGCTGGAACAAGGGTAAGCGCCACCCGACGCTGGAGGATGGCGTCATCGTCGGGGCGGGGGCCAAGATTCTCGGACCCTTCACCGTCGGGGCCGGTGCCAAGGTGGGCTCCAACGCGGTCGTGACCAAGGCCGTCCCCGCAGGGGCCACGGTGGTCGGTATCCCCGGCAAGATCGTTCAGCGTGCCGACCCGGACAGCGACCCTGCACTGGAGGTCGACCCCGCTCGGCGCGAGGCGATGTGCCAGAAGTTTGGCTTTGATGCCTACGGCATGAGCCAGGACATGCCGGACCCCGTGGCCAAGTCGATGCAAGCCATGCTCGACCACATGCACGCGGTGGATGAGCGTATCGGCAACATGTGCCAGACGCTACGTCGCCTCGACCACAGCTATCGTGCTGGGCAGATGCCTGGCATCAAGGACGAGGACTTCGCCGGGATTCTGGAGGACGTCGACAAGGCCTGCGAGCCGGTGGTCGGCAGCCGCCACAATGCCACTCCCCCGCGCGATACCGCTGCAGACGATTCCGGCAGCCCAGACTCCGATGAACACTCTGCTGACAGTCAGCTGTCGACGACCGCCCCCGATGACGCCAGCGCTCACCGTGAGAGCTCCCGCCACCGGCAGGAAGGTTGATGTACCGCAACAGCCAAACGTTCGAGCGTTGGCACACTGGCCCGGACACGCAAGCGCAGCACGCGCCAAATAGTTGACCGTGATGGTCGGTCTTTCTCATAATGACGGATTGCCAGTGGCGTCACCCTCAGTGGTGGCGCCATAACGTCAAGATTGCCGGCACCACTTGGCATCGAGGGTCCACCCCATGCGCCTGACCACCAAGGGACGCTACGCCGTCACCGCCATGCTCGACATGGCCGTCAATGCCGAACGAGGCCCCATTTGCCTCGCCGACATCGCCCAGCGTCAACAAATATCACTGTCCTACCTTGAGCAGCTCTTCGCGCGACTGCGGCGCGCCGGGCTGGTGGAGAGTGTGCGTGGCCCGGGGGGCGGTTACCTGCTGGCAGCGCCAGCTGAGGCGATTACGGTGGCCCGAGTGATCGACGCGGTCAAAGAGTCCGTGGACACCACTCGCTGTGGCGGCCTGTCGGATTGCCAGAAGGGCGATACGTGCCTGACCCATCACCTGTGGTTCGAACTGTCCGAGCAGATCCAGACGTTTCTCGACGGCGTGACGCTCGGGGAACTGGCCCAACGCCAGGAAGTGGCAGAAATCGCCGGTCGCCAACGCCGCCGCCAGCACAGCGACAGCATTGTGACGTCAGCCCCCTAAACTAGACTGTCGCCCTCGACGCTCGCCAACGATGACATTGCCCATGACTGCTCCCGTCTACCTTGATTACGCCGCCACCACCCCCGTCGACCCCCGTGTCGCCGAGGTCATGAGTCGGCACCTGACGCTCGAAGGCACCTACGCCAACCCCGCGTCGCGCAGCCACATGCCCGGCTGGCTGGCCGAGCAGGCCGTGGAGAACGCCCGCCGCCAGGTCGCTGACCTGATCAAGGCCGACCCTCGCGAGATCGTCTGGACCAGCGGCGCCACCGAGGCCGACAACCTGGCCATTACCGGCTATCTGCGGGCCAATCGCGACAAGGGCCGCCACCTGGTGACCTCGATCATCGAGCACAAGGCGGTCATCGACACCGCCAAGGCGGCGGAGCGTGAAGGCTTCGACGTGACCTGGCTGACGCCAACCCCCGATGGCCGCATCACCCCGGAACAACTGGCCGATGCCATGCGTCCAGATACCGTGCTGGTGTCACTGATGGCGGTCAACAACGAGCTGGGCAGCATCAATGACGTTGCGGCGCTCGCCGAGGTGGCCCACGCACACGGCGCCATGCTGCACGTCGATGCCGCCCAGGCCGTCGGACGCATCGATCTGGACGTGACTGCCAGCGCCGTGGACATGATGTCTCTGTCTGCCCACAAGGCCTACGGCCCCAAGGGGATTGGCGCCCTCTACGTGCGCCGCAGCCCAGATCTCAAGGTGGAAGCGCTGATTCACGGCGGCGGCCACGAAAGAGGCATGCGCTCAGGCACCCTGGCGACCCACCAGATTGCCGGTATGGGTGAAGCCTTCGCCCTGGCAGCAGCACAAGGTGACAGCGACCAAGCGCGTATCACCACGCTTCGTGACCGACTGCTGGCAGGGATCGACGACCTGGATGGGGTTCATCTGAACACCCAGCTGGAAACGGCCGTCCCCAATATTCTCAACCTCGGTTTCGACGGCGTCGATGGCGAGTCCCTGTTGATGGCGCTGCGTGACATCGCCTTGTCCACGGGCTCCGCCTGTAATTCGGCCAGCGTCGAGCCCTCCTATGTGCTGAAAGGGATCGGCGTGCCGAGACGCCTGGCGCTGTCTTCCCTGCGCCTGAGCATTGGACGCTTCACCAGTAACGACGACATCGACCGCGCTGGCCAGGCACTGCGCACTGCGCTGATTGCTCTGCGCCAGCGCGCCATGACCTGACCGCCGCCACGCGAGTTCGCGGCATGGTCATCAAGACCACGCAGGCTGCTGCCTCTTCAGGCGGCGCCCGACCCAGGAGTAAACAGATGGCACACCTGACGATCACCCCTGCTGCAGCCAACCAGATCCGGCGCGTTCTGGAGGAGCGAGGCCAAGGCCTCGGACTGCGGGTAGCGGTCAAGCCAAGTGGCTGTTCCGGCTACAGCTACGTGCTGGACTTCGCCGACGAAGCCCAGGCCGAGGACGCCCTGTTCGAGGAGCATGACGCACGGGTCTACGTCGCCCCCGACGCTCTCGAGATGCTGGACGGCAGCGAAGTCGACTACGTCAACGAAGGCTTGAACCGGTTCTTCCGCTTCAACAATCCGAACGTCAAGGACCAGTGTGGCTGCGGCGAAAGCTTTACTGTCTAGCCGCCGGGCCGATCCCTCCAAGGGCTCGCGTACCCGCTGACGAACACTGTGTTCAAGACGCCATGAGAACGCTATAATCGGCGCTCTTCGGCGCAAGGCGCCACATCGCTTCGTTTTCCGCGTCGCGCCGCCCCGGTCTCCGGGGCGGCGCGACGCCATCTACCTGGCACCATGCCCATGTCCTGGGCTCAACCACTGGAGAGTTTCATGGCTACAGAGCGCACTCTGTCTATCATCAAGCCCGACGCCGTCGCCAAGAATGTCATCGGCGAGATCATCACGCGTTTTGAAAAGGCTGACCTGAAGGTCGTTGCCGCCAAGATGATCCACCTGTCCCAGGAACAGGCGGAAGGCTTCTACGCCGAGCACAAGGAACGCCCCTTCTTCGGCGACCTGGTGTCCTTCATGACCTCTGGCCCGGTCGTGGTTCAAGTACTGGAAGGTGATAACGCCATCCTGAAGAACCGTGAACTGATGGGTGCCACCAACCCGAAGGAAGCAGACGCTGGCACCATCCGTGCCGACTTCGCTTCTTCCATCGACGCCAACGCCGTCCACGGCTCTGACTCTGCCGAGTCTGCCGAGCGCGAAGTGACCTACTTCTTCAGCGCTGACGAGATCTGCCCGCGCTAAGGGCGTCGGGGGCTGTCACTATCGACGCCCCACCGGCGAGCGGATGCCCCGGGCATCCGCTCCCTCATATTCTGCCCACCGACTCGCTGATCCGATCATGACCACCACCGCCTCCCCCGAACGCACCAATCTCCTTGGCATGGCCCGAGAGGACATGGAAGCCTTCTTTCTCTCCATTGGTGAGAAGAAGTTTCGTGCCGCCCAGGTAATGAAGTGGATCCACCACGAAGGTGTCAGCAACTTTGCCGACATGACCAACCTGTCCAAGTCGCTGCGCGCTCGCCTCGAGGAAACCGCAGAAATACGCGGACCCAAGGTCGTCTACGAAGGCACCTCCAATGACGGAACGCGTAAGTGGGTGGTCGAGGTCGAAGACGGCAGCTATGTCGAGACCGTCTTGATTCCTGCTGACAACGGCAAGCGTCGCACCCTGTGCGTCTCTTCCCAGGTCGGCTGTTCACTGGACTGCAGCTTTTGCTCCACCGGCAAGCAAGGCTTCCAGCGCAATCTGACCAGCGCCGAGATCATCGGTCAGGTCTGGGTAGCCGCCAACAGCGACGGCGCCCGCAAGGACAGCAGCCAACGCCCTGTCACCAATGTGGTGATGATGGGCATGGGCGAACCGCTACTGAATTACGATAACGTCGTGCCGGCGATGAAGCTGATGCTCGACGATCAGGGCTATGGCCTGTCGAAGCGCAGGGTCACCCTGTCCACCTCTGGCGTGGTGCCCATGCTCGATCGTCTCGGCGATGAGCTCGACGTCAGCCTGGCCATCTCGCTGCACGCCGCCAACGATGAGCTGCGCAACGAGCTGGTACCGCTTAACCGCAAGTACAACATCCGCACCCTGCTGGATGCCTGTCACCGCTATCTGGCCAAGTGCGACGATACGCGTCACGTGACCATCGAATACACGGTCATCAAGGATATCAACGATCAGCAGGAGCACGCTCGGGAACTGGCCGAGCTGTTGAAGGAGCTGCCCTGCAAGATCAACCTGATCCCGTTCAATCCGTTCCCGCACTCCGGGTACGAGAAGCCCTCGCGCAATCAGGTCGTTCGTTTCCAGCGCTGGTTATATGAACTGGGCCATACCGCTCCGATTCGCTCGACCCGCGGCGATGACATTGACGCTGCCTGTGGTCAGCTGGTGGGCCGGGTCAAGGACCGTACACGCCGTCACGAACGTTATATCCAGTCGATCCAGATCGACGCCGACTGATCCCGTCATCTTGACTTCGTTGAGGCACGGCGCTTTGATATTCGGGCCTTTTCCAGCCCTCCAGAGGGTGTCGACGACACCCCTCTGGCGGGGCCATGCAGCGGGAGAACGATAACGCCATGATGAGCCATGCAGACCGCCTGCCCCACTGCCTGCGCATTGTCGTCATGAGCCTGGCCATCGTGCTACCCGCCGCCTCCCTGTCAGGATGTGCCGTACCAGTCACTGATACCGAACACACTCCCGCCACCGCCTATCGCGACCTGGGAGAGGCCTACCTGCGCCAGGACAACCTGCCTCGGGCCCTGGCGGCGCTGGACAAGGCCTATCAGCTCGACGCCGCGGATCCGGTGACCCTGCAGGCCCTTGCCCTGGCACATCAGCGCCAGGGGGAGACCCACCTCGCCGCACAGTTTTTCCAAGATGCCCTTGAAAAGGACCCCAACTTTACCCGGGCACGCAACAATTACGCTGCCTTCCTGTATGATCGGGGGCAAACACGTGAGGCTTGCGATCAACTCGACCAAGCCAGTCACGACATACACTACGCTCACCGGGCCCAGCTGTTTGCCAACCTGGGACGCTGCCGGTGGGATCTCGGCCAGATCGAGGAGGCAAGAGCAGCACTACAGCGGTCACAACAGATCGATGACCAGCTGGCTGCCAGCCACCTGATTCTGGCCGACCTGGAATACGCACAGGGCAACCTTATGCGCGCCCGTTCACAGCTGGATCGCTTCGTCAGTCTGGCGGGATGGAACTCCGCCGCCCGACGGCTTGCCGCGGACCTGGGGAACGCCGAGGGCTATCGTTCTCCGGCAGTCCAGGGCGAAGCCCTCCAGCCTTCACGCGCGCTTTGACCACTGTTTTCACGATGAAGGATGCTCAGCCATGAGCGACAGTCAGTACACCGACTCAGAGGTTTTCTCGTCTCAACCGTCTGCCGGAGATGACTCACCCGGCGCCCTGCTGTTGCGTGAGCGGGAGCGCCAGGGCCTGACCCGAGAGGAAGTCGGGGCAGCCCTGAACCTCCGACCCGCCGTCATCGAAGGGTTGGAGAACGACAATTACGACGAAGTCCCGGTCGTTACCTATCGACGCGGCTATCTGCGCAGCTATGCCCAGCTGCTGGGCGTCGACGTAGGCCGTGTGATGACGCTGTACAGCACGCGCATGGGCAACGAAGAAGTCGAACGCAAGGTGACCCCGGTCTACATCAACAAGCCCCCTTCGCGCCTTGGGGCCTGGCTGTTCCGCCTGATGACGCTGATCGTCATCGCCGGCTTAATCGGTCTGACCCTGATGTGGTGGCAGAGCCGTGGCGGCAGCCAACCGCCGGAAGTCAGCGACAATGGCCCGGTATCGGTGGATACCATCGACGGCAACGCTGCGGTCAGCGAAGACAGTGCCAGTAGTGACGAAAACCTGCCGCCGCTGCCTTCGGAAGATAGCGAGATGGGGCTGGTCGACGAACAGGCGGAAGAAGCCAGCGCCGAAGTGGCCGAGAGCAGTGCCGACGCCACTCCGAGCACCGTGGCCGCCACCGAGGCAGCTGCCGCCAATGACGCAGCAAGCTCCGACAGTGACGACGCCACACAGGACCTGGCCAGCGCGGATGACGCCTCCGAGCAAGACGCCGAGACTGACAGTGCCAGCGCTGCCGACGAGCAGAGCGCCAGCGAGGCGACGACCAGTCGGCGTATCCTCAAGCTGACCTTCAACGAGCAGTCCTGGACGGAAATCTTCGACAGCACCAACACCCGTGTCTTCGTCGGCCTGCAGTCACCGGGCACCGAAGCCACCGTGGAGGGCGAGCCGCCCTTCCGCATGACTGTCGGCAACGCCACCGGTGTCGAGCTCACGTGGGGCGGCGAACCCGTCGACCTGCAGCAACGCGCCGGCAGAAACAATGTCGCCCGCTTTACCCTGGGAGAGTGATTGATCGCCATGCATTCGCACTCACCGATCATCAGACGCAAGTCACGCCAGATTCACGTCGGCTCCGTGCCGGTTGGGGGCGACGCCCCCATCTCGGTCCAGAGCATGACCAACACAGATACGCTGGACGTCGAGGCCACCCTCGCGCAGATTCGCGCGCTGGAGCAGGCCGGTGCCGATATCGTGCGCGTATCCGTGCCGACCATGGAGGCCGCCGAGGCCTTCGGTCGCATCAAGAAAGGCACCCAGGTACCCCTGGTCGCAGACATCCACTTCGACTATCGCATCGCGCTGAGGGTGGCTGAGCTTGGGGTCGATTGCCTGCGTATCAACCCAGGCAATATCGGCCGCGAGGATCGCGTCCAGGCGGTGGTATCGGCAGCTCGTGACAACGGCATCCCGATTCGCATCGGCGTCAACGCCGGCTCGCTGGAAAAGGATCTGCAGAAGAAGTACGGGGAACCGACACCGGCCGCTCTGGTCGAATCGGCGATGCGTCACATTGATCACCTGGACCGTCTCGACTTCCCTGACTTCAAGGTCAGCGTGAAGGCTTCAGACGTGTTCATGGCGGTGGCGGCCTATCGCGATCTGGCCGCTCGCATCGAGCAGCCGCTGCACCTGGGCATCACCGAAGCGGGCGGTTTGAGGTCTGGCACCGTCAAGTCGTCGATCGGCCTTGGCATGCTCCTGATGGACGGCATCGGCGATACGATCAGGGTCTCCCTGGCCGCCGACCCGGTCGAGGAAATCAAGGTCGGCTTCGACATGCTGAAGAGCCTGCGCCTGCGCGCCAAGGGCATCAACTTCATCGCTTGTCCCAGCTGCTCGCGCCAGAACTTCGACGTCATCAGCACCATGAACGCCCTCGAGGAACGCCTTGAAGACGTCATGACACCGTTGGATGTGGCGGTCATCGGGTGTGTGGTCAATGGCCCCGGCGAAGCCAAGGAAGTCGACCTGGGCCTGACTGGCGGCTCCCCCGCCAACCTGGTCTACATCGATGGCAAGCCTGCCAGCAAGCTGCGCAACGACCACCTGGTCGACGATCTCGAGGCGCTGATTCGCCAGAAGGTCGCCGAGAAGGAAGCTACCGAACAGAACGTCATCGCTCGCCAGCTGTGACCCCGTCCCGGCGAACAGGCGCCGGCTAAACGTCACAGTCAGCCTACGAGAAGCAAGAGCGGCGAGACCAAGGAGCAAGTTTTGAGCAAGAAGATCCAGGCCATCCGTGGCATGAACGACCTGCTGCCGGATGCATCGCCCGTGTGGCAGTACTTCGAGGCCCAGGTACAGGCGCTGATGAAGCGCTACGGCTACAACGAGATTCGTACCCCGATCGTCGAGCAGACCGCACTGTTTGCCCGCTCCATCGGCGAGGTCACCGACATCGTCGAGAAGGAGATGTACACCTTCGACGATCGCAATGGGGACAGCCTGACCTTGCGTCCAGAGGGCACCGCCAGCGCCGTTCGCGCGGCGATGGAGCACGGTCTGCTCTACAACCAGACGCAGCGCCTCTGGTACACCGGCCCGATGTTTCGCCACGAGCGCCCTCAGAAGGGCCGCTATCGCCAGTTCCATCAGGTCGGCGTCGAGACCTATGGGCTGGAAGGTCCTGATATCGACGCAGAAGTCATCCTGCTGTCGGCGCGGCTGTGGAAGCAGCTCGGACTGTTCGAGCACGTCACCCTGGAGCTCAACTCGCTTGGCTCCAATGAAGCCCGCGCCGCCTATCGTGACACGCTGGTGGCCTACTTCGACGCCCACCGAGAGGTGCTGGACGAGGACTCTGTCCGCCGCCTGACCAGCAACCCGCTGCGGATTCTTGATTCGAAGAATCCAGCCATGGCCGAGATGCTCAGCGGTGCGCCGCAGCTGATGGATCATCTCGACCAGGAATCTCGCGATCACTTCAACGCGCTCACCGCGCGTCTTGATGCCGCAGGTATCGACTACGTGATCAACCCGCGCCTGGTGCGTGGGCTCGACTACTACTGTCGCACCGTGTTCGAGTGGACGACCGATGCACTGGGCAGCCAGGGCACCGTGTGCGCTGGAGGCCGCTATGATGGCCTGGTCGAGCAGCTTGGTGGCAAGCCGACCCCGGCGGTCGGCTTCGCCATGGGAATCGAGCGCCTGATCCTGTTGCTGGAGACGCTGGATATTGTCCCTGAAGAGGCCCGCGCGCCGCTGGACGTCTACGTCCTCGGCATGGACAGCGCCACCGATGGCGATGCCATGGCGCTCGCTGAAACACTGCGCGACCAGCTGCCGGAGCTTGGCGTGCAGCTGCATTGTGGCGGCGGCAGCTTCAAGAGCCGGATCAAGAAAGCGGATCGCAGCGGCGCCAGACTGGCCCTGCTGATCGGCGAAAACGAACGTGACACGGGCCAGGTGGCCATCAAGTTCCTGCGCGACGACCGCGAGCAGCAGCTGGTCGAGCAGGCCTCGCTCGAGACGACGCTAGAGCGCCTGCTGTCCGAGTGATAGCCCCATTTCAGAAGGAGACCGCCCGTGGCGGAGCTGAGAACGGAAGAAGAGCAGCTTGAGGCGATCAAGCGCTGGTGGAAAGAAAACGGCACCTCGCTGATCGCGGGCGCCGTGCTGGCTGCCGCCGGCGTGTTCGGCTGGAATGCCTGGCAGGACTATCAGGAAGGCCAGTCCGTGGCCGCTTCCAGCAGCTATCAGCAGCTGCTGGACCTGGCCAGCCGCGATGAGCTGAGCGACAACGCTCTGACCCAGGCCGAGTCGCTGGTCGCATCGCTGCGGGAAGACCACGGTGACACGCTCTACAGCGAGCTTGCGCTGCTGATGGAGGCGCGTCTGGAGGTCGACGGCGGCGATCTGGAAGCGGCCAGGGAAGCGCTCGAGTCGCTGATCGAAAGCAGTGACGACGGTTATCTGGTCGGTATCGCGCGTCTGCGCCTGGCTCGCCTGCAGAGTGCCGAGGGCCAGCACGACACGGCGCTGGCTACGCTGGATGGCGATATTCCTGCTGCGCTTGCAGCACAGCGCGACAACATCCGCGGCGACATCTACCACGCGACAGGTCAACGCGACCAGGCCGCCAAGGCCTGGCAAAGCGCCCAGACCCTGGCCGACGAGAACGGCCAACCGCTCTACGGCATTTCGCTCAAGCTCGATGACCTTGGCGACCAGGAGGCCACACTATGAAGCAGCGCACCACCAAGACCCGGATCGCCATCGCCACCGCCGTGACCATGGCCGCTTTGCTGGCGGGTTGCGCGAGCAAGTCCGAGCCACAATATCCGCCGAAGGAACTCAAGGACTTCGCTGAATCGACCCAAGTGGATACGCGCTGGAGCGAAGGCGTTGGCGCCGGCCTGGGCGAGGCGACCTATCCCATCGAGCCCGCGCTGTCCGGGTCGACGCTGTTCGCCGCCGATGAGGAAGGCCTGGTCGAGGCGTTCAACACCGCCAATGGCGACACCCGCTGGGAAGTGGAGCTGGAATCTCCGATTTCCAGCGGCATCACCGCTGTAGACGGCGACGTCTTCCTGGCTACCCGCAATGGTGAAGTGGTGGCACTCGACCAGGACAATGGACGCGTCAAGTGGCGCACCAAGGTCCCAAGCGAAGTGCTGGCAGCACCGCAACCGACGTCGCAACTGCTGATCGTCCAGGCGGTGGATGGCACGGTGACGGCTCTGGACCGCCTGTCAGGCGACCGCCAGTGGGTCTTCACCGCCACTATGCCGTCCTTGACCCTGCGCAGTACCGGCACTCCGACCGCCATTGACCAGGTCACCTTTGCTGGCTTCGCCAATGGCCGCCTGTCGATCATCGACAATCGCTCCGGCCAGCAGATCTCAGAACGGACCATCGCCGTCGCTACCGGCATGAACGACATCGATCGCCTGGTGGACCTGGCCGGTCAACCGGTGCTGACGCCGGACGGTCGACTGTATGTCACCAGCTTCAACGGCCGCGTGGTGGCGCTCAACGCCCAGAGCGGTGAGACCCTGTGGTCAACGCCAATGTCCAGCTACCACACCCCGGTGCTGGTGGGCGACACCCTGTACGTCGTCGATGAAGCCAGCCGCCTGGTGGCCTTCGACGCCAACAATGGCAATGAGCTGTGGCGCCAGGAAGACCTCTACGGTCGCTCTGTCACTGCCCCGGCCTTCGCCGATGGCCGCATCGTGCTCGGTGATGCCGAGGGCTATGTGCACTTTATTGACGCCAGCAGCGGCCGCATGGTTGGCCGCACCCACATCGACGGCTCCGGCGTCAGCGTGCGCCCGCTCACCGATGGCAAGCGCGTCTACGCCCTGGCCAATGACGGAAGCCTGGAGGCTCTGGACATCCGCCCATGACCCCCGTTATCGCTCTAGTCGGCCGCCCCAACGTGGGCAAGTCGACCCTGTTCAATCGCCTCACCCGCTCGCGTGATGCGCTGGTCGCCGACTTCCCCGGACTGACCCGGGATCGCAAGTACGGCAACGGCATGCTCGGCAACAAGGCCTACACCGTCATAGACACCGGTGGTATCAGCGGTGACGAGGAAGGTATCGATGCCGCGATGGCCGAGCAGTCGCTGCAAGCCATCGACGAAGCCGACATCGTACTGTTCCTGGTGGACGCACGGGCCGGTCTCAACGTCGCTGACGAGGCCATTGCCAACCACCTGCGGGTCAACCAGAAGAAGACCTGGCTGGTGGTCAACAAGACCGACGGCCTGGAAGAGCATTCGGCCATGGCCGACTTCTGGCAGCTCGGTCTGGGCGAGCCACGCCCGATCGCGGCTGCCCATGGTCGCAATGTCACGGCCCTGATCGACGAGGTGCTGTCGCCGTTCCCTGAGCGCGACATGGACATTCCCGCCGACACCGGCAGCAAGGGCATTCGTATCGGCGTCATCGGTCGTCCCAACGTCGGCAAGTCGACGCTGGTCAATCGCCTGCTCGGCGAGGATCGTGTCGTCGTCTTCGATGAAGCGGGCACCACCCGAGACGCGATCGAGATCCCCTTCGAGCGCCGGGGCAAGCCCTACGTGCTGGTCGACACCGCCGGTGTACGCCGGCGCAAGAACGTGACCGAAATCGCCGAGAAGTTCTCGATCATCAAGACCCTCGACGCGATCAAGGAATGTCACGTCGCGATCATGGTGCTGGATGCCCGTAGCGGCCTGGTGGAGCAGGACCTGCACCTTCTCGACTATGTGCTGACCTCGGGTCGCGCCCTGGTGCTGGCGGTCAACAAGTGGGATGGCCTGGAAAGTGAAGCCAAGGACAAGATGCGCGCCGAAATCAAGCGTCGCCTGGGCTTTGCCGATTATGCAGAGCTGCATTTCATTTCGGCGTTGCATGGCACCGCGGTGGGTGACCTCTATCCTTCGTTGGAGCGCGCCTTCGCTTCGGCCAATAGCCACTGGTCGACCAACCGCTTGACGACCCTGCTGCAGGACGCGGTGGAGCAGCACCAACCGCCGATGATCCACGGCCGCCGCATCAAGCTGCGGATGGCCCACCAGGGTGGCAGCAATCCGCCTATCATCGTGGTGCACGGCAACCAGACCGACAAGTTGCCCGACGCCTACAAGCGCTACCTGACCAACACCTTCCGCAAGGTGCTCAAGGTCCGGGGCACCCCCATGCGTTTCGAGTTCCGCTCCGGCAAGAACCCGTACGACCGCATGGCCGACGCCTCGGATAAGGTCAAGGCCAAGCAGCGCGAGCTGGGACGTACCAAGGAAGCGCGCAAGAACCGCAGGTAATCCGGCTCAAGCCGCACGCCAACGCCCGGCCACCGTGAGGTGGCCGGGCGTTTTGCTTCTATGGCTGTTCCGCCAGACGGTGTCGACCCACCCAGTCCACCGCAAACTGATAGGCACAGCGTCCACTGCGCCCGCCGCGAAGTGTCGCGAAGCGAACTGCTGCCGTGTCGGCCTCATCTGTCCAGTCGCCCGCATGCCCTAGCCGCGAGACCCAGTGGCGGCAGGTCTCCAGGTAGGTGTCGCGGTTGAAGGGATGAAAGGCCAGCCACAGGCCGAAGCGGTCGGACAGCGAGATCTTTTCCTCCACCGCATCACCGTGATGCAGCTCCTCCCCGTCCGCGGTCAGCCGGCTCTCCAGATTGTCGCTCATATGCTCGGGCATCAGATGCCTGCGGTTGGAGGTCGCATAAATCAGCACGTTGTCGGGAGGCCCTGTCAGGGTGCCATCCAGCACGCTCTTCAGCGCCTTGTAGGCGTCATCCGAACCTTCGAAGGACAGATCATCGCAGTACACCACAAAGCGCTCGGGCTGGTGCCGTAGCTGCTCCACCAGTATCGGCAGCCCGGACAGATCGTGCCGGTCTACCTGGATCAAGCGCAGTCCCTCGTCGGACAAGGTATTCAGCAAGGCGCGGACCATGGAAGACTTGCCGCTGCCACGGGAACCCCACAGCAACGCGTGATTGGCCGGGAGTCCCTGCAGAAACGCTCGTGTGTTGGCCACCAGTTCGCGTTTCTGGCGCTCGACGCCCACCAGGTCATCGAGCCCAAGGGCGTCCCTGGGGGGCACTGGCACCAGCTGGCCGCCGAGGGCATGACGCTGCCATAGCGCCGCCACATCACGGCGCCAGTCGACAGGCGTAGGTGGCTCAGGCAGCCAGGGGTCGACACGGTCGAGAAGGTTGAGCAAGCGCTGCGCTAGTTGGGTATCCATGGGGTGAGTGTCCTTGTCGCGTGTTAAAGCCGCCGGTCAGGGTCAGTGTCGCCTCGCGGAGACCCAGGTTGCACCACCTTTGCGGTTGACCCTTCCAGCAGTCCGGGTATCTTTGGCCAAACGCTTCTGATTCTACACGGGCAAGCGATGCCCGCTGTACCACGACAAGGAGACTCACCATGCGCTGGATGAAGGCTGTTGGCGCCTGCGCCATCATGGCGACCGTAGCTGCCTGTGCGACCTCACCGACGGGCCGCTCCCAGATGCTGTTGCTGGACGAGCAGCAGCTTAATCAGATGGGAGCCCAGGCCTTTGCCCAGTACCAGCAGCAGCTGCCTACCGTAGGCGGCAGCACCCTGGAGTACGTGCAGTGCGTGACGCGCAATGTGGTGCAGGCGCTGCCGGATGATCAGCGCAACCAGAACTGGCAGGTCAAGGTGTTCGAGTCGGAAGACGCCAATGCCTTCGCCTTGCCGGGTGGCTATGTAGGGGTCAACACCGGCCTGCTCGACGTCGCCACCAACCAGGACCAGCTGGCCACCGTGATCGGCCATGAAATTGGCCATGTGCTGGCTCATCATGCCAACGAGCGCGCCTCCACCGAGAGCGCGACGCAGCTGGGACTATCCGTGGTCGGCTCGGCGCTGGGCACCCAGGGAGTCACCGGCAGCGATCAGCTGATGGCCGCCATGGGCATGGGCGCCCAGTACGGCATCCTGCTGCCGTTCTCGCGCAGCCACGAAAGTGAGGCCGATACCATTGGCCTCGAGCTGATGGCCCAGGCCGGGTTCGACCCACGCGCCAGCGTCCAGCTGTGGCAGAACATGAGCGCTGCAGGGGGTGGCCAGCCGCCGGAATGGATGTCGACTCACCCGGCACATGGCAACCGCATCGCGGGTCTGGAAGCCGCCATGGGTGATGCCATGGCCCGCTACGAGCAGGCCCAGGCGAATGGCCTCAGGCCTAACTGCAAGGCACCCTGAGCCGTTCATCAAGGAGCGCCGTCGTCATGACCCTCAATCGCCTCGGACTGCTGTTGCTGGTCCTGCCCATCCTGCTACTGCTGGGGTTCTACTTCGCGGAATGGGGCGATATTCGCCAATGTGAGATGATCGACCAAGGACATTGGAACTATCTGACGGGTCAATGCAGCGAGAGCCCATCACCCTTTGTACCGTGGATCGTCCGCAGCCCGTGGTTGGTCAACGGGGGCCTGTTGGTGTCGGTCATCGGCCTGGGATGCTGCATGGTGGGGCTCTATCGGCGACGCCGCTAAGGCGCCAGTGCTGGTCTCTCAATACCGGGGCTCTATATCGGACGCGAAAGCCGGGCTGTATATCGGACGCGAATGCCGGGCGCCATACCAGCCCCGTTGCCGGACCCGCTGCCCTGACCCTCTCCCTGTACCCCCCCCGTACACCGCCCCAGTCCAACACACAGCAGGCGCCTTGGTGGCGCCTGCTGTGTGTTGTGGATAGCGGCCATGGCCACGATGGTCAGGCACCCGCCGATAACGCCTGTCGCAACGTCGACAGCACCGGCGCCGTCTCCGGAGCGACGCCTCGCCAACGGGCGAAGGACGCGGCGGCCTGCTCGACCAGCATGCCCAATCCATCGACACTGCGTGCACCACGCTCTGCTGCCCACGCCATGAACACGGTCGGCTCGGCGCCATACATCATGTCGTAGGCCAGCGCGCCCTCGGCGAAGAGATCGTCCGGCAGGGGTGGCAGCTCTCCCGAGAGGCTTGCGCTGGTGCCATTGATGACCAGATCGAAGGGCCCCGCCACACTGTCGAAGCCGCCCCCCCGGATAGTGCCAAGATCGGCAAAATCCTGCGCCAGGGCGCTCGCCTTGGCCGCGGTGCGGTTGGCCACGGTCAAGCCAGCAGGGTCATGGGCCAGCAACGGCGCCAATACCCCACGTACCGCGCCTCCAGCCCCCAGGACCAGGATATTGGCGCCCTGCAAGCGTGCGCCCTGACGCTTCAGATCCGCGACCAGGCCCACACCGTCCGTGGTATCCCCTTCCAGATTGCCGTCAGGCAGCAGACTAAGGGTGTTGACGGCTCCTGCGCGACGGGCCTGCTCGGTCAGCTGAGTGCACAGTCGATACGCTTCCTCCTTGAAGGGGACAGTGACATTGGCCCCCTGTCCCCCGGATGCCACGAACGTCTGCCAAGCGCCGGCAAAGTCATCCAGCGGCGCCTCGATGGCCACGTATTCGATGTTCTCACCTGTCTGGGCTGCAAAGGCCGCATGGATGGCCGGTGATTTGGAGTGACCGATGGGATGGCCGAACACACAATAGCGAGTCATTTCTGCTCCTGAGCAAACACTGCATCAATATCGCGACGGGAGGATCACCGCCCCGCCCACGGCGGGCGCCGGAAGCCGCTCACGGGGAAGCGCTGGTGGCCTGCTCTTGCTCTTCGGCCAGCCAGTCACGAGGGCGCAGGTAATCCTGCAAGGCCGCCTCGGCGCTTCCCTCTGCGGGTCGATAGTCGTATTCCCAGCGCGCCAGCGGCGGCATCGACATCAGAATCGACTCGGTACGACCTCCGCTTTGCAAGCCAAACAGCGTGCCCCGATCCCATACCAAATTGAACTCGACATAGCGTCCGCGCCGATACAGCTGGAAGTCTCGCTGTTGCTGATCCCAGGGCGTATCGCGACGGCGTTCGACAATCGGCAGATAGGCCTCGAGAAAGCCATCTCCCACGGCTTGCTGAAACGCAAAACAGCGATCAAAGCCACCTTCATTGAGGTCATCGAAAAACAGACCGCCCACCCCTCGCGTCTCATCCCGATGCTTGAGGAAGAAGTAGTCGTCACACCAGCGCTTGTAGCGCGGATAGACGTCCTCACCGAAAGGCTCGCAAAGGTCTCTGGCAACGCGGTGCCAATGGCAGGCGTCTTCGTGTTGGGGGTAGAACGGGGTCAGGTCGAAGCCACCACCGAACCACCACACCGGCGCTTCGCCCTCGGCAGTGGCAATGAAGAAGCGCACGTTACCGTGGCTGGTCGGCACATGGGGGTTATGCGGATGCAACACCCAGGATACGCCGATGGCCTGAAAGCCCCTACCCGCAAGTTCCGGCCTGGCGGCGGTGGCTGAGGGAGGCAGGGTTGTGCCGTGCACATGGGAAAAGTTGACGCCGCCCTTCTCGAATAGCGCACCGTCTTCGATGACCCTCGAGCGACCGCCGCCTCCTGCCTCGCGAACCCAGTCGTCCTCACGAAAGTGCGCTTGCCCATCGGCATGCTCCAGCGCCTCGCACAGGCGATCCTGAAGCTCCAGCAGATAGCGTTTGACCACGTCGAGATTTGGCTGTGTCACATCGACTCCGTCGTTGCTTGTCGAATGGGCGTTGTCGCGTCACGCCCCACCCCGGTCTTGTGCAAATACAAGGCTGCCGCGCCATCGTCAGTGGCGCAGCACCTCACCACTGACCAGGTCGCGAATGATACTGGGGCGCGGATTTCCCCCCAGGTCACCGGGCACCACTGCGTCGAGTTCATCGCCGAAGATCCGATGGATATCGGCTTCGCTCATGGCCGGAGGCTCTCCAGCGCGATTGGCAGAGGTCGATACCAGCGGCCCCCCGAAGGCGCGACACAGAGCCTGAACCCCAGGATGATCGCTGACCCGTAGCGCCACCTTGTCATGGCTTCCGCGCACCAGCGCCGGGGTGCGCCCGTTGTCGGGCACGAGCCAGGTGTTGGGCCCAGGCCAGGTGCCCAGTAACAGGGCTCGCTGTTCTGCTGATACGGCGGTCAGCCAGGCATCGAACTGAGCAATATCTGCCGCTACCAGGATGACCCCCTTGGCGGGGTCCCGCTGCTTGAGCGCGAGCAAACGCTTCAGCGCCTCGTCGTTGTCAGGATCGCAGCCCAGCCCCCACACGGCCTCGGTGGGGTAGGCAATCACACCACCACGGCGAAGCACGGCGGTGGCTGAGGTCAGAATGGAATCAGGGTCACTCATGGCATCGAAGTCCGAATCGGCACATCGTGATAAACGGGTTGGAGCCGCATACTAGCATGAGGCACCGGACGCGTCGCACTGCGCCCTGCTTCGCGAGCGGGCGATACTTGGCCTCTAGCTGCCTCCGCCCAGCCTGACCCACCCACCGGCCACCAAGCCGGCGTGTCCCTCTATCTCGAGCAAGGTCAACTCGCGCTGACAGGTGGCGACATCACAACCCGCCAGCCCCATCAGCACATCCACCGGCAATGGCCTGGCACTCAGCAGATCGAGCAGCGAGCGGGCAGCGGCGCCGGATGGCGCCTCACTCCCAGTCGAGGACACTGCCCCCTGACGCGGCCCCCAACTGGCCAGCTCCTCGAACAAGTCATCGGGGTGACGTATCAGGGCGGCTCCCTCACGAATCAGTCGCAGGCAGCCTCTTGCCTGAGGGGAGTGGATAGAGCCAGGTACCGCCAGCACTTCCCGCCCCTGCTCCCCGGCCAGGCGGGCACTGACCAAAGAGCCACTGTGCTCTGCGGCCTCGACCACCAGCACGCCACAGGACACCCCCGTCACAATCCGATTGCGCCGGGGGAAATCCCCGGAATGAGGCCTGCGTCCAGGGGCAGACTCGGCCAGCAACAGGCCACCGTCATCCCGCAGGCGCCGGTACAGTGAGCCATGTTGGCCGGGATAGACGACATCGACACCACCGGCCAGCACGGCAACGCTGCGCCCGCCCACATCCAGAGCTGCGGCCTGAGCCGCGCCATCAATTCCCAGCGCCATGCCACTGACCAGGCACCACCCCGCTTCCGCCAGGCTGATGGCGAAACTGCGTGCATTGACCAGGCCTTCCCGGGTAGGACGCCGCGACCCCACCAGGGCCAGCCGCGGTGGGGTCAGCGCATCCAGATCCCCCAGCGCCCAGAGCACCACAGGGGGATCGGCAATCTGATCGAGCAAGGCCGGCCAGCGTGGATGCCCCGGATGCAGTAAATGACGCTGTTGCCCATGTACCACCCCCTGGGCCTGCCATTCCAGGGCCTCTTCGACAGGCGCCGTCAGCGGGCTGCGGCGTGGGTGCTCCAGCCACAGTCGCAGTGCCGCAGCAGCCATGGGGGGCAAGCCGGGCAACCAGCCTTCCGGCCAGGCAGGATTCAGGGAGCGTAACCGTGCCAGGCGCTTCGGTCCTACCTGGGGAAGCGCTTGCAATACCATCCAACGCTCGAAGTCGGAGTCCATGTCTACCCTCCCTGGGAAACATCGACGCATAGTCAGTGACGCTGTCGCGCCGGTTATTGTTATCGCTGTCGTTCTTGTTGATGTGCTTGCTGATGTTCTTGCTTTGCCGTTGTCGCCCACGCCGCCACTTCCGTCATGGCCGAAGGTGTGGCTGTCAGCGTGGACGTCGCTGGCGCTAACGGCGCTACTTTCGTCGTTGCTTATATTTAGCCAGTGTAGAAGGCCCGCCACGCCGCAAAGCGATGGGCTTCGCCGCAACGCCACGCGGTATCAGGCGATGACGTTTTGAGCATGGTATAGTGGTCGCCTATCAAGCCCATAGACGACAGCGGCTACTGCAACTTGCAGCGCCCCCCTAAAATGGGCATCACGAACTGTACGAACAACGGTGGAACCACAGCATGGCCAGACTCCCCATTCTCGAGTTTCCAGACGAGCGGCTGCGCACCAAGGCGGTTGTCGTGGAGCACGTCGATGACGAAGTCCGCCAGCTGGTCGATGACATGCTGGAAACCATGTACGCAGCCCCTGGCATTGGTCTTGCCGCCACGCAGGTGGATGTGCACCGCAGGGTCATCGTGATCGATGTCAGCGAAGACCAGTCAACGCCGGTCGTGCTGATCAATCCCGAGGTCACGCCGCTGGGCGACGAGCGCGAGCCGATGCAGGAAGGTTGCCTGTCCATTCCTGAGTACTACGCTGAAGTCCCGCGCGCCCTGCGCGTGCACCTGAAGGCGCTGGACCGTGATGGCAATCCCTACGAGCTCGAAGCCGACGGACTGCTGGCCCACTGCATCCAGCACGAACTCGACCATCTCGAGGGCGTACTCTTCGTCGATTACCTGTCGCCGCTCAAGCGCGACCGCGTGATGAAGAAGATGCAGAAGCGCCACCGTCAAATGCAAGGCGCCTGACCCCTACCTCTCCATCGCCATCAAGATGCAAGGCCGATAGCACTCCAAGTGCTATCGGCCTTCGTCGTTGCTCGCGTCTCCGTTACTATTGACTCCGCATTCTTCGGCCAAGGCCCTGAACATGACCCAAGCGCTGCGCGTGATCTTCGCTGGCACGCCTGACTTCGCTGCCGAGAGCCTCTCGGCGGTACTCGACAGTCACCATCAGGTGATTGCCGTCTACACTCAACCAGATCGACCTGCAGGACGCGGTCGCAAACTGACACCTAGCCCGGTGAAGTCACTGGCGTTGTCTCATGACATACCGGTATACCAGCCGGAGCGGCTCAAGGATGCTGAGGAGCAGCAAGCGCTGGCAGCCTTGGAGGCAGATGTCATGGTGGTGGTGGCCTACGGCTTGATCCTGCCGCTTCCCGTGCTCGAAGCCCCCCGCCTTGGATGCCTCAACGTGCATGCCTCACTACTGCCACGTTGGCGCGGCGCTGCACCGATCCAGCGAGCCATTGAAGCCGGCGACAGCGAAAGCGGTGTGACCATCATGCAGATGGACGAAGGCCTGGATACCGGCGACATGCTGATGATCCGCCGCACCGAGATCAGCAATACCACGACGGGTGGCGAGCTTCACGACCGCCTGGCCAGCCTGGGGGGCAAAGCCATTGTCGATGCCCTTGATCAGCTTGCCGCAGGCGAGCTGACGCCGACGCCCCAGCCGGATAGCGGCGTGACCTACGCCGCCAAGCTGAGCAAGGCCGAGGCGGAACTGGACTTTCGCCAGGATGCACAAACGCTCGCCGCGCGAGTGCGGGCGTTCAATCCGTGGCCTGTCACCTGGTGTGCCCTGGGCGATGACCGCCTGCGCATTCATCTGGCAGACGCCGTGGACAGCGCTGACGCGGCTACACCAGGCACCATCGTCAAGGCGGAAGGAGAGCTGCTGGTCGCCTGTGGTCAAGATGGCCGCGAGCGCCTGCGCATCACCCATGCCCAGCTGCCCGGTGGCAAGGCGCTGCCGATCAATGAGCTGCTACGTGCCCGAGCCGAGCGTTTCGCCGTAGGCGCCTGCCTGGGCCAGCCGCAAACGGAGGCCAGCGAATGAGCGATTCCCGCCCACGCCAGCACGGCCAGCGCAACGCTCGCCAGCGCAAGCCCGATCAGCAAAGCCGTGCCCACACCAATGCACGCAGAGACATGGGTGACTGTGTTCGAGCTGCAGCAGCGAAGGCGCTGGTTCCGGTCATTACCGGCAAGGGCTCGCTGTCTTCTCTGGATGATCATCAGGTCGTGGCTCGCGACAGGGCGTTGTTCAAGGCGATGTGCTTTGGTGTCTGCCGGACGCTGCCCAGACTGGAAGCGCTGGCGGACCAGTTACTGGAAAAGCCCTTCAAGACTCGCGACGCCGACATTCAGGCGCTGCTGCTGCTCGGCATCTTCCAACTGCTGTACCTGCGCATTCCCGCCCATGCGGCGGTAGGCGAGACCGCAGGGGCCGCTCGCCTGCAGGGCAAGGCCTGGGCAACCCGCGTTCTTAACGGCTGCCTGCGCCGTCTGCAGCGCGAATCCTCAACACTGGAAGCAGAAGTCGACCGTGACCCTGCAGTGGCCTTGCTGCATCCGCGCTGGTGGCTCAAGGCGCTGCGCCAGGCGTGGCCTGACGACTGGCGCGATATCTGTGAGGCCAATAACCAGCCAGGCCCAATGACCCTGCGCGTCAACCGTCGCCACAACGACCGAGAGCAGTATCTGGACATCCTCGACGGTGCCGGGATCAGCGCACGTCTGTGTTCACACGCGCCTGACGGCTTGATCCTGGATGCCCCTCGCGATGTGGACAGCCTGCCAGGCTTCGCCGAGGGCCATGTCAGCGTCCAGGATGAAGCCGCCCAGCTGGCCGCTGTGCTGCTGGGCCCTGTCATCGCCCCTCGCCCCGGCGCGAGAGTCCTGGATGCCTGCTGTGCACCTGGCGGCAAGACCGCTCACCTGCTTGAGCTGTTCGACATTGATCTGCATGCCATCGACTCCGACGCTGCACGTCTTGCCCGTGTGGAAGACACCCTGACTCGCCTCGGACTCTCGGCCACCCTGGCCCAGGGTGATGGTACCCAGCGGGACTGGTGGGATGGCACGCTGTTCGATGCCATCTTGCTTGACGCTCCCTGCTCGGGCAGCGGAGTCATCCGCCGTCATCCCGACATCAAGCGCTTGCGCCGTGCCAGCGACATCCGCCAGCTGGCCGAGTTGCAGCAGGCCTTGCTCGATAACCTGTGGCCGCTGCTCAAGCCCGGCGGCACCTTGTTGTACGCCACCTGCTCGGTCCTGCCGGAAGAGAATCGCGACCAGATTCGCGCCTTTCTTGAGCGGACTGAGGATGCCAGCGCCAACATGCCTTCCGACATTGCCTGGGGCCAGACATCAGGAGCCGGACGCCAACTGTTACCGAAGATCGACAGTCACGACGGTTTCTTCTATGCCAGACTGGTCAAGGCAACCCACTGAGCCACACGGCAGCAGGGTTGCTTGCCCGCCCCAGGCCGCTGTTGTCCGGGTGGGCGGTCCCACGACGTCTACCGCTACAGGGAGTATGTATGAGCCAACACGTGTACAAGCAGATCGAGTTGACCGGTTCGTCCGAGACAAGCATCGAAGACGCGGTCCAGCGCGCCATCACCAAGGCGTCTGAGACGGTGCATGACCTGCGCTGGTTCGAGGTGACCGAAACACGCGGGCACATCGAAAACGGCCGGGTCGCCCACTGGCAGGTGACGTTGAAGGTCGGCTTTACCCTGGACTGATCCAGCGATCAGCTCTCCCCGGAGATACCTGGGCTTGCATACTGACGGGCCTTCGGTGTTTCCTTTCGGCACAGGGCGGGAGACATCCCGCCCTGTTGGTCTGTTCAGGGCTCAGGTATGCTGGCCCTATGTTGCAGCGCACCATGCGCTCTCGACCTCTCTTCGGACACGACGATGAAGATCATCATTCTCGGCGCCGGCCAGGTTGGCGGCACCCTGGCGGAGCATCTGGCCCGCGAGGAGAACGACATCACGGTGGTAGACACCGACGGTGAGCGTCTGCGCGAGCTGCATACGCGGCTGGATATTCGCACGGTTTCCGGGGCGGCCTCCTACCCCATGGTGCTGCGTCAGGCAGGCTGTGAAGATGCCGACATGCTGATCGCCGTGACCAACTCCGATGAAGTCAACATGATCGCCTGTCAGGTGGCCCATACCCTGTTTCGCACACCGACCAAGATCGCCCGTGTGCGCGCCACGGCCTACCTCGCCCGCAAGGGCCTGTTTGCCCATGAGGCCGTCCCTATCGACGTGCTGATCAGTCCCGAGCAAGTCGTCACTGATCACATCCGGCGCCTGATCGAGCATCCTGGTGCCTTGCAGGTGCTGGAATTCGCCGGGGGCCTGGTCCAGCTGGTGGCGGTCAAGGCCTTCTACGGTGGCCCGCTGGTCGGCCAGGAGCTTGGCTTCCTGCGCCGTCACATGCCCAGCGTCGACACACGCGTTGCCGCCATCTATCGCCGCAATCGCCCGATCATTCCCCGCGGCGACACGGTCATCGAAGCCGACGACGAGGTCTTCTTTATCGCCGCACGCCGTGATATCCGTGCCGTGATGAGTGAGTTGCGACGGCTCGACCGGGATTTCCGCCGCGTCGTGATCGCCGGTGGCGGCAACATCGGCGAGCGCCTGGCCGAACATCTCGAGCACAGCCACCAGGTCAAGATGATTGAACACAGCCTGGACCGCTGCACCCAGCTGTCAGAACGCCTTGACCGCACCGTGGTGCTGCACGGCAGTGCCACCAGCAAGCGGCTGCTGGAAGAAGAGAACATCGAAGACTGCGATATCTTCTGTGCGCTGACCAACGACGACGAGGTCAACATCATGTCGTCGATGCTGGCCAAGCGGATGGGGGCCAAGAAGGTTCTCACCCTGATCAACAACGCGGCCTACGTCGACCTGGTCCAGGGTGGCGAAATCGATATCGCCATCTCGCCTCAGCAGGCCACGATTGGCAGCCTCCTCACCCACGTTCGCCGCGGCGACATCGTCAACGTGCACTCGCTGCGCCGGGGTGCCGCGGAGGCCATCGAGGCGATTGCCCATGGCGACAGCCAGTCATCGCGAGTGGTGGGACGCGCCATCGGCGACATCGATCTCCCCGGGGGCTCGACCATCGGCGCCATCGTGCGCGGCAAGGAGGTCTTGATCGCCCATGACGACGTGGTAGTGGAAAGCGGCGACCATGTCATCCTGTTCGTGGTCGATAAACGCAAGATTCGTGACGTCGAGCGCCTGTTCCAGGTCGGGCTGACGTTCTTCTGATGCGCATGGCGTTACCTCGAGAGACGACCATCGAGTTACCACAAGGAGAGCCGCCGCATGAGTCCGTTCCCGACCGGGCTTGAGACGACGACCCGTTCACTGACATCTTCCCCTTGCGCTACTTTGCACAGGAGCCGGATGGCATGAGCCTGAGAATGATTCTGCGTATTCTCGGGCTGCTGCTGATGATGTTCAGCCTGACCATGGTGCCGCCCATCGCCATTTCGCTGCTGTTCGGCGATGGCACCTGGGACGCCTTTCTGATCGCCATTGCCATCACCGTGTTCACCGGTGCTGCGATGTTTCTGCCGAATCGACATGCTCGGCGGGAGCTGCGGACCCGTGACGGCTTCCTGATCGCCGCCATGTTCTGGACGGTACTGGGGCTGTTCGGTTCCCTGCCACTGATGCTGACGGGAAGCACGGCGCTGTCTTTTACTGATGCCGTTTTCGAATCCTTCTCTGGGCTGACGACCACGGGTGCGACGGTCATTACCGGCATCGACTTCCTGCCGGAGGCCATCCTCTACTATCGTCAGCAGCTGCAGTGGCTAGGCGGCATGGGCATCGTGGTCCTGGCGGTCGCCATTCTGCCGACCCTCGGCGTCGGCGGCATGGCGCTGTATCGCACGGAGATTCCGGGACCGCTCAAGGACTCCAAGCTGACCCCTCGGATCACCGAGACCGCCAAGGCACTGTGGTACATCTATGCCACCCTGACGCTAGCCTGCATGCTCGCCTACATGGCGGCGGGCATGGATTGGTTCGATGCGCTGGGCCATAGTTTTTCCACGGTCGCCATCGGTGGCTTCTCGACCCATGACGCCAGCATTGGCTACTTCGACAGCGCCTTGATCGAAGCGATCTGTGTGGTATTCATGCTGATCTCGGCGCTCAGCTTCAGCCTGCACTTCCTGGCCTGGCGCGAGCGCCGCATCAGCCACTACTGGGAAGACTCCGAGGCACGGTTTTTGCTGCTGTACCTGACCGGCCTGGCGGCTATCACCGTCATCGTGCTGTGGCTGACCGGCACCGAGGAGACCACGGTCGGCCTGCGCCACGGCATCTTTGAGGTGGTCTCGGTCGCGACCACGGCCGGATTCTCGGTGGCCGACTTTTCTGCCTGGCCAGGCGCCTTGCCGCTACTCCTGTTCATCGCCGCCTTTGTCGGCGCAAGCTCAGGCTCTACCGGTGGCGGCATGAAGGTCATTCGCATCATCCTGATCATCAAGCAGGGAATGCGCGAGATCATGCGCTTGATTCACCCCAACGCCGTGATCGCCGTCAAGATTGGCAAGGTCAGCGTGCCTGACGGCATTGCACAGGCGGTCTGGGGGTTCTTCTCGGCCTACGTCCTGCTGTTCTTCCTGATGCTGGTCGGGGTCATGGCCACCGGCGTTGACCAGGTCACGGCCTGGTCCACCGTAGGCTCCGCGCTCAACAACCTGGGCCCGGCGCTGGGTGAAGCCAGCCTGCACTACGGCGATATGCCGGCGATGGCCAAATGGATCCTGGTGATGGCCATGCTGATGGGACGCCTGGAGATCTTTACCGTACTGGTACTGTTCACACCCGCTTTCTGGCGCAAATAGTGCGGACTCCTGGGCCGCGTCGACGCTCAAGCGTGTCCGCCTGCCGACCTGCCCGCTTCAGCGTCGGCAGCCGTCCCCATCACCAGCAGGGCACGCTCGGCTCTGGACGATAGCGGCCATTCAGCCCGATGTATCAGGTAGAGGGTATCCGCCACCTCGGGCTGCCCCGTCACCACCCGAAGGGAGGCCTGCTGCTCAAACGCCTGACGGGCGAAGCGTGGCAGCACGGTAAAGCCCAGCCCCTCCGCTACCGGCGCCAGAATCAAGCCGATCTGATTGGTGAAGCCGCTGATTGGCCAGTGGGCATAGCCGGGGGAGCCCGGAAAGCGTCGGCTCAACAGTCGAGACGCCAGCGCCTTGCCATCCGGATGGTCGATGAACCCCAGCGACATCAGGTCATCCCAGCGCTCTACCTTTACGGCGGCAGGCACGATCAGCTCCAGCGGTTCCGTCGCAAACTCGCTGACGGTCAGCCTCGGGTCATCGGGACACTCGATGACCAGCCCCATCTCTACCCGCGCCGCCAACACCGCGTCGATGATGTCCTGGGTCGGCCCGAAGCGATGTCGAATGCACAGGCCAGGCGAGCGCTTCTGCAGCTCCAGCAGCCGGGGATACAGCGCCAGGCCGATGCTCCCCGGCGTCATCAGACTTATCTCGCCATGATCATCGCGATCCCCGGCCAGACGCAGCTTAAGCCGCTGGTCCACCTCCGCACGCTCCCCCAGATAGTCGACCAGGGCGTGCCCCGCCGGGGTCAGTTCGAGCTGCCGCGGCCGTCGGATGAACAGCGCCCCTAGCTCGGCTTCAAGTTTCTGTACATGCTGACTGACGGCCGCCTGGGTGAGCTCCAGTTGATCGGCAGCCCTGGTGAAGCTTCCCTGTTCGACCAGGGCATGAAAAGAACGTAGCCAGAGCGGATTAAGCATAAGCATCTATTATCACCACCATAAGCGGCACACTATTTTCATTATAGCCATCACCGCCCAGACTGTGTGCATTCACTCCACAGCAAGAGGCAACGAGACATGAGCTCATCCCATCAGGACCGCCCCAACTATCCACGCAGCTTCTCCCATATCGGCATCTCGGTACCGGACGTCGAGGCGGCCGTGGCGTTCTACACCGAGGTCCTGGGCTGGTACCAGATCATGGCCCCCACCACCATCGAGGAAGACGACTCCGCCATTGGCGAGATGTGCACCGATGTCTTCGGGCCTGGCTGGGGCAGCTTCCGCATCGCGCACCTGTCCACGGGTGATCGCGTCGGTGTCGAACTCTTCGAGTTTGCCAACCATGAAGATCCCGAGAACAATTTCGAATACTGGAAAACCGGCGTCTTCCATTTCTGCGTGCAAGATCCGGACGTGGAAGGGCTGGCGGAGCGCATCGTCGCCGCCGGCGGCAAGAAGCGCATGCCCAAGGTCCGTGAATACTATCCCGGGGAAAAGCCCTACCGGATGATCTACATGGAAGACCCCTTCGGCAACATCCTCGAGATCTACTCCCACAGCTATGAATTGACCTACTCGGCCGGCGCCTATCAGGACGAGAGCAACGCGTGACATGGTGATCGACAGGCCTGGGATGGGTACCCTCAAGCCCCTCCTTGCGTCACGAATCATGACAATAGCGTGATTTGCCGACGGACAGGGCAGGCCATGTTTGGCCTGCCCTGCTGGTTCATGGATAATCGATCCTTCACATTCTTCAGGCCTCGAGGCCCATGAGCGAGATCGACGACACCGTACTGGCCGAGCGGCCGGAGACCCAAGGCGGCCCACGCCGCGATATCACCGTTGGCGAGACCACCTTCACCTTGCTCGGTACCGCCCACGTCAGCGCCGAAAGCGCCGACGAGGTTCGCTCGCTGATCGATTCAGGCGACTTCGATGCCGTGGCTATCGAACTCTGCGATGCCAGACACAGCAACCTGGCCAACCCTGACGCCCTGGCGGAACAGGATCTGTTCCAGATCTTTCGCCAGGGCAAGGCCGGGATGGTAGCGGCGAACCTGGCGCTCGGGGCATTCCAGCAACGTATCGCAGAACAGTCAGGCATCGAGCCGGGGGCCGAGATGCGTGCCGCCCTGGAGGCCAGCCAGCGCCACCAGCTCCCGCTGTTGCTGATCGATCGCGACGTGGGCCTGACGCTGAAAAGGATCTACCAGAATGTTCCCTGGTGGCAGCGTTTTAGCTTGATGTCCGGGCTACTGGGCAGCGTGCTGTCCCGCCAGGAAGTGTCGGCAGAGGAAGTGGAGCGCCTCAAGCAGGGTGACGTGCTGGAGTCGACCTTCAGTGAGTTTGCCGCTGAATCCGAAACCCTGTTCACCCCGCTGATCAGCGAGCGTGATCGTTACATGGTCATGCGCCTGGCCCAGCAATGCCCGCCAGGCAAGTTCCGGCGAGTGCTGGTGGTGATAGGCGCGGGTCACCTCAAGGGCATGGCGGAGCACCTCGAGGGCCCTCCCTCTCAGGCTCCAGACGAGGAAATCGCCGCGCTGGAGGCCACGCGTCCCGCCTCCAAGGTGTGGAAGATGGTGCCCTGGATCATCACCGCACTGGTCCTCACGGGCTTCGCCATCGGCTTCTCGCGCAACACCGAGCTTGGCTGGCAGCTGGTGGCAGAGTGGTTCATCATCAACGGTGCGCTGTCGGGCATCGCCACCCTGTTCGCCCTGGCGCATCCCGTCACGGTCATCGCCACCGTCTTTGCCGCGCCGCTGACCTCGCTTAACCCGACCATCGGCGCAGGCTTCGTCGCTGCAGGCGTGGAGCTGGCCATGCGCAAGCCCAAGGTGCGTGACTTCTCCACGCTGCGCCACGATGTGACCGAGGTGAAGGGCTGGTGGAGGAACCGTGTGTCCCGCACGCTACTGGTCTTCCTGACCGCCACACTAGGGTCCGCTGCGGGCACCTGGATCGCCGGTTTCCGGATCGCCGGCAGCCTGTTCGGCTAAGCGGACCATCGATCGCATCCACCTCGCCGTCGCTGACGCGGCGGGGTGGAAGGCGCCTGTCACCCGCTAAGCGTTGCTCTGGACCATCCTGCGTTCCCGCCCCCTCCACTGTCCCACCGCGGCAATCGTCAGCTCTGCTGCCGCCCGCTCACTCGTAATCTCATGTTTTCCTCCAGCGCCGATGTCTCGGTGCGGCTGCAGATCCAGTCATGCACCAAACGACCTCGATAGTAGGTTTCCTGCACCGCGCCACTCATGCCTTCTGCAGGAGCCGAGATCGCCTGGCGATAGGCTCTGACGACGCCTGCAGGCAAGCCAGCCGCCCATGCGCCAAGTACTGGCGACGACGCCTCCTGGCGATCCAGCAACTGATGAAACTCCTGCATGGGCAGACGCAATGCCGGCAGGGCTGCGTCCAGCAGGCCGCATATCGTCCGAAAGCCATCTAGCTCCTGGCGCTCCCTGTCGGGGTCAAGGTATTCCAGCCGCGTCGCCAGATCCTCGAGAGACTCCATCAAGATGCGACACCCGGGGTCCACGGCCAGCAAATTGACCCGGGGCGTCCCCTCTCTGACCTCCGCCAACCGCTGCAAGAACGCATCGGCGCCGTGGTTGACCAGGATCCTGCCTAGGGCCAGGCGCAGGTAGTGGAAGAACTGGCCCGGCCCCTCAGAGCGGTCCCGCTGATAGCGCGCCAGAGCCCAGTCCAGCATGCCGCCTAGACTCCAGCGTCGCACTACCCCGTGGCGGCAGAAGCAGCGCTCGTTGAGCGCAGTGGGTCGCTGGCCTTGGCGCCGCTGAAAGGTATCTTTCAATTGGGTCATCAAACCTGCGGGATCTATCAAACCCCGTTCCACGATGGCCTCGAGCCGGGCCAGGGTCTGCGCGATGGCATCGGCGGCATCGACCAGGTAGGCGGCCGGGTGACGGCTTCGATGGGTCAGTCCCAGCGCCCCACGCATGGCCGTTTCGATAGCGGCCTCACTACGGTAGCTGTTGCCCGTAAAAGGCCCAGACAGGGCCTGCTCGGGCCATGGTTCATGCCGTCCTAGCAATGTTGCGCTCTGCGCATGGGTCAGGCTGATACCTTCCAGGGTCACAATGCTGCGCAAGGCCTGGGCACGTGCATCAAAGCGGCATAGCTCCGCCAGCACCGCGTGCCCCTCCTTCTTGTCGACGGACAGCCCCCCTGCCGTCATTCCTCCAAACTCCGGCAGGTGGCTGTCGAACCAGCCACACACGGCAAGCTCTCCCGCCTGACCGAAGGGAGGACGACCGACATCGCAAAGCAGGCAGCCAACGTCGACCAGACAGCCGAGCGCAGTGTCGAGTCCTGTCAGTTCGTGCCTGGCGGGCTCCTGCTCAGTCAGCTCTTTTTCTGCCAGTTCGTGCCTGGCCAGTTCGTGCTTAGCCAGGTTGCCGTGGAGCTTGCGATAAATCAGGTGGACGATACGGCGACCCACTTGCTGACGTTCAAGCGCCAGCGACAGCAACCGTCGATCGCTGTCCTGGGCCAGGATTCCCCCCTGCTGCGGGAGCAACTGCAGTCGACGAACGCTGGCGCTATGAATGACCCGAGAACGATCCTTGTCGAGACGACGCTCGAGCAAAGGAAGCGACAGATCGACCTCCTGTGCATCATACGGCCAGCCACCTAGCCGTTGATCATCGGGCTGTGGCCGACAGGAAAGAAAACGCTGGTGTAGGTGCATGGGGCTCCCCGCGCGTCATCGCGCTCATTATCGTAGTTGTGTCAAAAAGAGAGCCTGTCGCAGAAAAAGTGCAGGCGAACTAAGACATTTACGACAATGAGTGCCCGATTTGCGGGAATAATGATGTAGCTGATCAGCGATTCATCTGCCTAAAACTTCGCATCAGCACATAACGACCGAGTGCTAGCGCCCCTCAGTTGATGAGGATGGTGCCTGCTGAGCTCTCCTCAGCGCTGCCAGCCTTGTCATCGAGGGGGTGGGCGTCTCGATCTTGGTGTAGTGACGACTGGCCGCATAGCTGTCATTGAACACATCAAAGTAGTCGTCGAGCACCTGAGCCGCCGCCACGTCACCGCTTTGCCGCAGCAACTCGGCTGCCACTTCTGCCGTGCACAGGTGTGCCTGGGAGGCCGGCTTGCGCAGCTGATAGCGGGTCAGGCGATCGGTGCGAAGGGGTAACACGGGAAGGTGTTCCAGGTAGGGGCTCTTGCGAAAGATCCGACGTGCCTGGCGCCAGGTGCCGTCCAGTAGAATCAGCACGGGAATGCGCCCGTCTTCCACCTGGGTGACGGCCTCTACCTCTACCACGCGATCCGCGTAGTCAGGCTGGTCGTCAGGAAAGACCACGAAGGGCGCGTAGCGCGGATCAGCGAGCAGGGCCAGCAGGGTGTCATCTGGCGCCGTGCGATACCAGGTGAAGACGCGAGTCGTGGCCAGCACGTCAGCAATCAGCCGTCCGGTGTTGGTGGGCTTGTGATGTTCCAGCGGATGCGTCATCAACCACACCTGCACCCGGCTGTCGGCCTTGGCTTGATAGGGACAGAGGCAGTTGAGTTCCGGCAGATTGCAGCCTTCACAGCGGGTCACGAAGCTGCCGCGCGCCTTGAACTCGCGACGCGGAGGGCGGGGGTGGCCAGTGGCAGGATCGACCGCGGCAGACTCGGCGCCATCGCTCATGGGCGCAGCATCACGTTCGGCGTCGAGCGAGGCGGCAGGGAAAGCATCACAACGGGAATCACACATGGCAAGGAGGGTGCTGAGGCAAAGGGCGCCCAATCTACCACGCCAGACGGAACACGTCAGTCACGCTGCCAGCACCGCGTACCCGCCACGACCGTCGACATCGCTATCAGGCGTTACCTGATGGCGGCACGAACAGGCGCCCCTCACGCTGCCAGTGGCGGGTAAGCGCAGGCACCCCTTCCCCGGCAGGCATCACCCAGCGGGTCACCCCGGCGGGCACCTGCAGACCAGGGTCTGGATCCACCAGCACGCACTGTGCGTCCAGCGGCAGCTCATGGATCAGGGCAGCGGCAGGCATCACCGCCAACGAGGTCCCTACCACCAGCAGCAGATCCGCGTCGGCCACTAGCTCGCAAGCCTCCTGATAGGCGGGAACCGCCTCACCAAACCAGACCACGTCAGGTCGCAGCTGGCTGCCTCGATCGCAGACGTCCCCCATGGCGATGTTGCGCCGTCCAAGGGGGTAGCGCATGCGCTCATCGACGGAGGAACGTGCGACCATGATCTCACCGTGCAAGTGCAGCACCTGGCGCGAACCGGCCCGCTCATGCAGATCATCGATGTTCTGGGTCACGATGCTGACATCGAACCCCAGGGCCTCAAGATTGGCCAACGCACGATGGGCCGCGTTGGGGCGCGCATCCCGCACCTGCTCACGCCGAGCATCGTAGAAACTGAGCACTCGCTGAGGATTTTTCGCCCATCCTTCAGGCGTCGCCACGTCCTCGATCGGATGATTGGCCCACAGGCCATCTGCTGCCCGAAAGGTCTCGATGCCGCTCTCGGCACTGATGCCAGCGCCGGTCAGCACTACCAGGTGAGGAGATTTGGCCATGCAGGCGCTCCGTGACAGATTGCAGTGATCTTCGCGCCGCCGTTCGCGATCAGTAGGTCAAGCCCCCGGGGTCCGAGGCGAAGCGCTGCTTGTTGCGATAGGGATAGACATCGATCACGTGTCCATCGGTGATCGCACGCTGCAGGCTTTTCCAGTAATCGGCGTCGAACAACTCCGGGTGCAGCTCGTAGAACAGCTTGCGCAAGTGAACGTTGGCGAACAGGAAGGGCCCGAATTCCTCGGGGAAAATATCATTGGGGCCAACCGAGTACCAGGGTTCGTCAGCCAGCTCCTGCTCGGGGTACAAGGGCTCTGGAATATGCCGGAAGTTGCACTCGGTGAGGTAGCTCACCTCATCGTAGTCATAGAAGATGACCCGACCATGCCGGGTGACGCCGAAGTTCTTGAGCAGCATATCGCCTGGAAAGATGTTGGCCGCCGCCATCTGCTTGATGGCATTGCCGTAATCTTTCAGTACCGCGCGGGTTTCCGCCTCATCACACTGTTCCAGATAGAGATTGAGCGGGGTCATCATGCGCTCGGTGTAACAGTGCTTGATGATGACCTTGTCATCCTTGAGATACACCGTGGAGGGTGCCACTTCCAGCAAGTGTTCCAGGCACTCCGGGTCAAAGTGATCCTTGCGCGACACCAGATAGGAAAATTCCTGGGTATCGGCCATGCGCCCTACCCGATCATGGCGTTTGACCAGCCCATACTTGTCGCGCACGTTGTCCCGACTCATCGCCTTGGACGGATCGAAGCGGTCCTTGATGATCTTGAACACGGTGCGATGGGACGGCAGCACGAACACCGCCATGACCATGCCACGCACCCCTGGCGCGATGATGAACTTGTCCTCGCGGCGAGCAATCTGCTGATTCAGCGCGCGGAAGAACTCCGTCTTGCCATGCTTGAAGAAGCCAATCGCAGCGTACAGTTCACTGATGGGCTTGTCCGGCATCAGCATGTGCAAATAGGCGACGAACTCTCTGGGTACCGTCGCATCGACCTGAAAATAGACGCGGGTGAAGGAAAAGATGATCGAGACCTCGTCGGGCTCGATCAACACCGTGTCCAGATGCAGCCCCTTGCCCTCTTCATGCAACACGGGCAACACCAGCGGCACCTGCTGATCTCCGCGATGCAGGCGTCCAACCAGGTACGCCCCCTTGTTGCGGTAGAACACGCTCTTGAGCAGTTCGATCTCGACTCCGTGGCCGTCACGCAACCCCTCGGGCAGGTGATCGACCAGGAAATCCCGGGCCAGATGCCCGCAATGATCGAGGTCGATAAACGGAAGTCCCAGCTGCGCGCCCTCCAACGCCTGGTGGATGGCCTGCGCCCAGTTGCCGTCGACGGCGATGCGTCGACACAGATCGATGCCGGAGTGATGACTGGCGGCGTCCCGGGAGGAATTCACGAACATCCAGTCGTCGCGAATATGACGATGATGGAAGATCGAGCAGAACTGGGAATTGAAGTAGGTTTCCGCCAGCTCGTAGTCGAGGCGCTGGCTGATCAGCTCGATGTAGTGCCCCTTGGCTTCTCGCCAGCACTCGCAGTGGCTCAGGGTATCTTCATCAAAGGTCCGCCTCAGACGCTCCAGGGTCTCGTCGACCTTGGCCTGATACAGGTTGATCCGCTCGGCGGAGGCTTGCTGCGCCTCGCGCCAGGCAGCGTCGCAAAAGCGCCGATTGGCGTCCAGGGTGATCTGCTTGAAGCGCGAACGGTACTCATCGAAGCCATGCAGGATGGTGGCAGCGATGCGATAGGCAGGGGACAGTTTCATCTCGGCACTCCCGGCGGACGTCGACTCAGAATGACGGTCCCCGCCGGTCTCGGCGAGACGACCAATGTCGACTGTCATGTTGCCCCGCAACATGACCAGCGCCAACCCCACTGTCCTAACCAGCACATTGATGACGTCAACGCTTGGCGCGGGCGTCCCACATCGCCTATTTGCGCCAGAACATCGGAGTCAACAACACCAGCACCGTCAGAATTTCCAGGCGCCCCATCAGCATGCCCACACATAACAGCCACTTGGCCGCATCGGGCAGGGTCGAGAAATTTCCGGCAGGGCCAATGATGTCGCCAAGCCCCGGCCCCACATTGGTGACCGCCGTGGCTGCCCCGGTCAGCGCCGTCACCAGGTCCAGCCCCAAAAGGCCCAGCGCCAGTGCCAGACCGGCAATGGTCAGGAAGAAGAAGAACGAGAAGGCGACGACGCCTCGACTGATCTCGTCCGATAGCGGGACGCCGTTATAGCGCGATACGAACACGCCATGGGTATGGATCAGAAAACGCAGCTGGCTCAGCAACATCTTGATAGCCACCTGAAAGCGGAAGATCTTCATGCCACCGCTGGTAGACCCACTGCAGCCGCCCACGAAGGTCAGATAGAAGAACGCCATCGCCGCAAAGGGGCCCCACTGACTGTAGTCATCGCTGGCATAGCCCGTGGTGGTCACCACTGACACCACATTGAAAGCAGTGTGCGTCAGCGCCATGAATCCCGGCTCGCCACGCCATACCCGGTAGAGGGTGAGCGCCACAATGACGACCACTAACAGCCACAGCAGACCGCGTACCTGCTCGTCACGCCACAGCGCCAACGGTGCGCCTCTCAGGCAGCGGATATACAGCACGAACGGCAAGGCGCCGAGCAGCATGAACAGCGTAGCCAGCCACAATAGATGAGGCTGATCGGCATAGGCCCCGAAAGAAGCATCCGAGTTGGCAAAACCGCCGGTCGACGCTGAGGTCATGGCATGGACCACCGCGTCCAGTGGGGTCATGCCACCGATGGCATAGGCCAGCGTTGCCGCCAGGGTACCGAAGACGTAGATGCCAAGGGTGGCCTTGGCGATTCCGCCGGTACGCGGCATCACCTTGTCCGACCAGTCAGACGACTCCGTCTGGAACAGGCGCATCCCGCCGACCTTGAGGAAAGGAAGGATAGCGATACCCATGACGATGATGCCGATGCCCCCGAGCCACTGCATCAGGCCACGCCATAGCTTGAGGCCATCGGATAGCCCATCGATATCCGTGAGGATGGTCGAGCCGGTGGTCGTGATCGCGGACACCGACTCGAATACCGCATTGGTCAGCGTCAGGTGGGGCGCCCCCAGCACCAGTGGAAGGCTGGCGAAGCCACTGATACTGAGCCAGCTCAGGGTGGTCAGCACGAACATCTGCCGGGTCTTGAGCTCCACCGGGATGCGCCAGGTCAACCACCAGCACACCAGCACCGTTGCCAGTACCGTCAACAGCGAGCGGGCGAAGGCGGGAGCATCACTGTCGCCCTCCCATAGCAGTACCCCCCATGGCAGCAGCATGAACAGCGCCAACACCAGCCACAGCACCGACAGCACCTTGAGCACAGGTGCCCAATCCAGCCACCAGCGCAGCATCCCAGTCCCTCGGGCCATAGTGGTTCTCTCACTGATTGTCGGCGCTCATCATAGACCAACGGCGCACCCGGAAAAGCCCCTTCTGCTCACACCCTGATGTGATCACGGATGACAGAACGGCACGACATGGCGACAATAGCGCGCCTTGAGTTCGCATTCACGCCATAGGTACCCCCACGATGTCTCTGCCCCTGCCCATTCTTTACCAGGACAACGACCTTGTGGCGGTGCACAAGCCTTCAGGGCTGCTGGTTCATCGCAGCCCCCTGGCCCGAGGAGAAACCGAGTTCCTGCTGCAACGGCTGCGCGATCAGCTGGGGCAACGGGTCTACCCGGTGCACCGACTCGACAGACCGACCTCAGGAGTGATGGTGTTTGCCCTGTCACCTGAGATGGCCGCGCCGTTGAGCCAAGCCTTCAGCGAGCGCCACGTCGACAAGCGTTATCTGGCAGTGGTGAGGGGCATCGGGCCCGATCATGAGCGCATTGATCGAGCGCTGCGGGAAGAAGATGGAACACGCCCCAAGGCCGACATGCCGGCCATGCCCGCCATCACCGAGGTGCGACGGCTCGACAGCGTGGAGCTGCCGGTGCGAATCGATCGCTACCCCCAGGCCCGCTATTCACTGATGGAAGCCACACCAATGAGCGGCCGACGCCACCAGATCCGCCGACACCTCTCTGGCATCGGCTACCCCATCATTGGCGACGCCAAGCACGGCAAGGGCAACCATAACCGCTTCTTTCGTGACCAACTGGACTGCGATCGCCTGCTGCTGGCCGCCGTGAGCCTGGCATTCGAGCACCCCCGTGAACGCCACCGGCTTCACCTCTGCTGCCCACTGGATGACACCATGACTCGTCTGTTCGATCGCTTTGGCTGGCGCGCTCACCTTCCTCGGCCCGGCGCTGACCTGACGCCGCCAACGACCCACCGAGATCCCCCATGAGTAACGATATATCCCACCAGGACAACGACTACGACTTGCGCTTCGGGGGCATCCGCCGCCTGTATGGAGCGACCGCCGTCCAACGCCTCGCCCACGCCCACGTGGTGGTGGTCGGAGTGGGAGGCGTCGGCAGCTGGGCGGTGGAGGCGCTGGCGCGAAGTGGTATCGGCAAGTTGACCTTGATCGACCTCGATGACGTCTGCGTGTCCAACATCAATCGTCAACTGCACGCACTGGACGGCACCATCGGTCGTCCCAAGGTGGAGGTACTGGCCGAGCGCTGCCGAGCCATTCACCCCGGTATCGAGGTAGTGACCGATGTGGCCTTCGCCACGCCCACCAATCTCGCCGAGCGCATTCCTGCCGATGCCGATCACCTGATCGACGCCATCGACAGCGTGGTGGCTAAGGCCGCGTTGATCGCATGGTGCAAGCGCCGCAAGCTGCCCCTGACGGTGACCGGCGCCGCCGGTGGCCAGACCGACCCTACGCGAATCAAGGTCGCCGACCTGACCCGCACGGAACACGACCCGCTGCTGGCCAAGGTTCGCTCACGCTTGCGCCGAGACCATGGGTTCTCGCGCAACCCCAAGCGACGCTTCAGCGTCGAGTGCGTCTACTCCGACGAACAGCTGGTCTATCCCGGACAGGACGGCGAGGTCTGTCACACCAAACCTGGTGCCGGTGAGGCCACTCGACTGGATTGTGAAGGCGGTTTCGGCGCCGCCACCTTTGTCACCGGCAGCTTCGGCTTTGTCGCCGCTTCCCGTGCGCTGGCCAGACTCACCCGGGTCAACTGAGCAAGCGCCTTGCCACACCGCTAGACACCTTACGGGCCAGCCACGCCACGGGCCTCACGAAAAAGCCCAGCCCGAAGGGAGTCCGGCGTCCATCATGTCAGGAGACGACCATGACACCCCTTTCCCATCCTCCGGTACCCGGCATCTATCGCCACTACAAGGGCGCGCTTTACGAGGTCTGCGGCGTCGCCCAGCACAGCGAGAACGAGGAGGCGCTGGTGGTCTACCGCGCGCTGTATGGCGACTACGGCCTGTGGGTACGTCCGCTGGAGATGTTCTGCGAAACCGTCCAGGTCGACGGGGAGAACCGACCGCGATTTGCCCTCGAGAAGGCATTTTGAACGGCGGCAAGGCGTTTTTTAACGCCGTATCACCAAGCGCAGGCACTTTTCGTGCAAGCCCTAGGCGGTAAAGCCGCCATCGACGGTATATTGCGATCCCGTCACAAAGGCGGCCTCATCGGAAAGCAGGAACGCCACGACATTGGCCACTTCCTCCGACGTTCCGATACGCCCGATGGGATGCAGCGCAGCGAGCGAGTGATATTCTTCACGGCTCAACGCATCAAGCAGCGGCGTGTCGATGTAGCCGGGATGCACGGAGTTGATGCGAACGCCCTGGGCGGAATACTGAAGTGCTGCACTTTTGGTCAACCCCGATACCGCATGCTTTGCCGCGGCATACGGCACATAGTTAGGCGTACCCAAGAGGCCCAGGACGGACGCTGTATTCACAATGGCCCCACCGCCACCCGCAACAATGGCGGGAATCTGGAATTTCAGGCCATAGAAAACCGCATCAAGGTTGATATCGATGAGCTGCTTGTACGCCTCGATATCGACGTCGTGCAATGGCCCTTGCGGGCCGATGATGCCGGCATTGTTGAACGCTAGCTGCAAAGCCCCGAATTCTTCGACGGCAAACGCCACCGCGGCCTCATTCACGGCGGGTAACGTGAAGTCTCCGCCGAATGCGACCGCCTTGCCACCCGCTGCAGCAATCTCGTCCACTACCGCCAGAGCAGCTTGCTCGTGCAGATCTGCGACGATCACCGCCGCGCCTTCGGCGGCTAACTTGACGGCTGTCGCCTTCCCGATCCCGGAGGCCGCGCCAGTGAGCAGTGCTGTCTTTCCCTCGAACCGAATCGACATGAGTCTTCTCCCTTCTGCACGGGACATGCGTGCGTACGCAGCAGGCGTACATCGCACAGCCTCGTAGCCTCTCAGTGCTCGGGTTGCTGCGCATGAAGCAGATTAGCAGACGGCCAGCCGCGCGCTGGCCTCAAGGTATCGCTCAGGCAGGCCGATAACCGGCTTGATCATGGCCAAACGCTGGACGCGGCTCGCCGCATGGGCCCTCGCGAAGTGGCAACGCGCTTCACCGCCACCATGGCGACCTCCCGATAGAGCACAGTTATCTCCATCAGGCGCACGTGTGCGGCAGTGCCTTCGAAGAGTAGGACTGCGAGTTCCCGCGTCCACTGGCTCACCAGAAAAGGCCGATCCCAGTGCGCGCCAAGCGTGACCTAGGTGCTACGCCCTGGGCCCTGGACTCACCGCTATGTGGGTGACGTGCCCTAGTCCTGATCAAGGGTCTTCTGATCAGCCTGATCGAGGGGTAGCTCCTGCTCCCATTTCCGGGTCGACGTCACAAGCGAAAGGGGAGGCCAGTGGCCTCCCCTTTTTTGACATTCTGGATTTAGACATTCTGCGCTTAGACATCCAATGCCTGGCCATCCAACGTTTGGACATCCAACGCCTGGACATCCAGCACCGCATCAGGCGCTGGACAATGTCACAGGTTACTCTTCGCCGCCGGCTTCCTGCATTTGCTTGTGCAAGTAGTTCTGCAGGCCGACCTTGTCGATCAGGCCAAGCTCGGTCTCGATGATGTCGATGTGCTCTTCCTCGTCGTCGAGGATCTTCTGGAACAGATCACGGCTGACGTAGTCCCTCACCTGCTCGCAGTAGGTGATGGCTTCGATCAGATCATTGCGACCCGTGTGCTCTGCCGCCAGGTCAGCCTCGAGCATTTCGCGAGTGTCTTCGCCAATGTGCAGCTTGCCCAGGTCCTGCAGGTTGGGAATCCCTTCGAGGAACAGAATGCGCTCGATCAGGGTGTCAGCGTGGCGCATTTCCTCGATGGACTCGTCGTACTCCCACTTCGCCAGGCGCGCCAGGCCCCAGTCCTTGTACATCTTGGCGTGGAGAAAGTACTGGTTGATGGCCACCAGCTCGTTGCCCAGCACGGTGTTCAAATGCTGAATGACCTTGGGATCGCCTTTCATGGGAAGCTCCTCATTGCTTGTCGGTGGTGACCGACCATGCGTTGCCAGTCGACTTGCTATCAATGAACGAGGCTCTACTACCGCCTCGTTTGCGTATCGTTATTGGACTGCCATCCGCCGGGGGCCTTGCCTCCCGCCTCAAGCATCACCAACACACTGGCACGGCAAAAGTAGCCCTACCAGCTCCTGTTAAGAAGCAGTATAGGCCACGAATGAGAAAATTCAATCAAATCAATAACTTGATAAAAAGAACTACAACGATATTGATTGCCAATTCAGGCGATAGAGACCCTCGACAAGACTGCTGGCGGCTGCCGTAACCGTCTCAGGATCAACCGCTTACACCGCCGCTTACACCGCATAGGCGAGCGATTCCAGCTCGACGCTCGTCGCTTCCTGGATGGCATCACGAGTAATTTGTTTACCTACACAGGCACACTTGCCGCACTGAGTGCCACAACCGGTCTCGCGTTGCACCTGGCGCCAGCTGCGCGCACCGTCGTCTACGCTCTGACGAATCTGGCGGTCACTAACCCCTTTGCACAGGCATACGTACATTGCCATCTCTCCTGAATCACTATAGGCAATGTAAATGATTCCCATAGCGGTACGCAACCTTTTCGAGATTTATTCGTATTCGCTTTCGCTAAAGATATGAATTTCCATGATTCCGCTCAACTTCTGACGCCGCCGTTCAGGCAAGACGTCAGCGTGCGAGGCCCATAACGGACGTAAAAAGAAGAAAGGCCAGACAGGAGAAAGCAGGTGAAGGACTCACCAGGAAGAGGATGGGGCGTGCACAAGGCAGGCCTGGACCACGAACGCTGCGACGCCCGCGCGAGCCATCACGCGTCCATCAAGACCGTTTAGGCAGCACCACGACTTGGGTACCGGAGGCCAGGTCCGCCCAGCTGCGTCGCTCGCCGTCAAACACTACCCAGAGGTGCCCAAGCCCCAAAGGCAGAAAGGACACCGCCCCTACCGCAAATCGCACCATGGTCTGACGCAAGCTGATAGGCGCCCCGTCAAGCGTCTGTACCCGCAAGCGCCACGCCTGCATGCCCAGAGTCATGCCGCCGCGGCGCCAGAAGAAAGCGAAGAAGGCAAACGCTGCGGCCACCAGCAGCAACCTGAGACTGAACACTTGCCACACACCAGCGCCGACCTCTGCCGGTGCCAGTCCCAGTACCTTGCGCACCACCAGCACGTGCAGCGTGGTAATGGCGATCCAGATGGCGAGCAGCAAAAAACCGTCGTAAAGCATGGCACCGAGGCGGCGCCCGAGCCCCGCCGGCCAGACATCATCAAGATCGGTAAAGCGTCGATTCATGGCAATTGCTCGACCACATCAGCGCACGCCGGCAGAGTGCCCGCGCGCATAGCCTAACCACAGACACCGGCCCTGCCGGTATCCCCCACCCATCAACCGGATCGTCTCAGCAGGTGCAGGCCCAGCAGGGCGCACACCAATGTAGGTGCAAGCACCGCCCAGGCAGGAGAGAAACCGAACACGGTAGACGCAGGCGCCAGCAGGTCCTGCAGGTACTTGAACACCAGTCCGGTAATCACGCCGTAGAACACCCGTGTGCCAGCGGCTACTGTCCGCAATGGACCAAACACAAAGGACGCTGCCACCAGGACCAGCGACGCCATGGTCAAGGGCATCAGCATCTTCTGCCAGAAGTACAAAAGCGGCTGGGTAGCATCCAGGCCCTGGTCATCCAGGTAACTGGCATACGCCCACAGCTCACTGGGCGCCTGGGTTTCCACATCCCGCAGCAGCCGCGAAAGCTGGGTCGGCGACAGACTGGTTTCCCAACGCTGGTCCGGCACCTTGATGACCTCGGTGCGATCATCATTGAAGCGAGTGACTTCTACCTGTTGCAGCTGCCAGTGCTGCCCCTGCCAGACCGCTCGATGGGCCGTCGTCACCGACTCCAGGCGATGGCCATCAAACTCATAGCGAGTCAGATCCAGCACGGTATCGTCGGCGCGTATGGCACCAAATCGATAGAAATCGTCGCCTTCGCGCTGCCAGCCGCCACGCTCGGTGACCACGGCGCCCTCGCCTTGCATCTGCTGTACCTTCCAGGCGTGGGCAAACTGCTCCGTGCGTGGGCTGACGAACTCGGCCACCGTCAATACGATCACCACCACCAAAATGATGGGCTTCATGACGCCCCAGACGATCCGCGCCAACGAACGGCCCGCTGCGCGCATGACGGTCAGCTCGTTGTTGGAGGCCATGCTGCCAAGTCCGATCAACGCACCAATCAGTACGCCTACCGGCGCATATTGGTAGAAGCGCCAGGGCAGCCTCAAACAAAGAAACAGGAACACTTCGAAGGCACCATAGCCTCCCTCGATGTCTCCCAGATCGTCGATGTAGGTGATGATGAGGTCGAGACCCAGCAACACCACCTGTACCACCAGAATGGCACCCAGCACATTGCGGGCGATGTAGCCGTCCAGCCGATCGAGAATCATCCGCTCATTCCCTTGCGTTGGGCGTTGAATGCCAGGCCCAGGCCAAGCAACAGAAAGCCTGCGTGAATTGGCCACATGCCGATGATGGCCGGCAGCGTCCCACCACCGATGGCATCCATGGCGGCCAGCAGCATGCTGAGATAGGCCACATAGAGAAAGATCGCCGGCAACAGCTTGGCGAAGCGCCCCTGACGTGGATTGACCCGCGACAGGGGTTGGGCAAGTAACGTCAGCACAAACACCATCAACGGCGCCCCCAGGCGCCACTGCAGCTGCGCCTTGGCTTCCGGGGTGGGGTCCGCGAGCAGCGCTGGGGTAGTGGCAAACTCGGCCGAGTCCGTTTCGACGGCCTCGACCGCCCGGGCCAGGCGGACGGCATAGGTGCCGAACTCCAGCCGCTCGGCATCGGCACGCCCTGCTTCCGCGCTGTAGCGCTCACCATCTTCCAGCACCAGATAGCGGCTACCGGTATCCGGGTCCACCGTCTGGTATCCCTGGGTCGCCCGGGTCACCACGCTTTCGGGAGACCCGTCGCTGCGTTTCTGGCGCTCGCTGATAAACACCTCCTGCATGCGCTCGCCGTCTGCCGAGACGTCGCTGGCATAGGCAATGCGGCCACTGCCGAACTCCTGGAAGCGTCCGGGCGCCAGCGCCGAGAAATCAAGCTTGCTGCGCTGCTCTTCCAGTACCAGCTCGTTGTGCAGCGCACCGGCCGGCGTCAACCACAGACTGAACATCCCCACCAGCACCGCCACCAGAGTGGCCGGGACCAGGCTGACCGTCAGCAGCCGATTGGGACTGGTGCCGCAGGCCACCAGTACCGTGATTTCGCTGTTCAAGTAGAGCTGGCCATAGGCCAACAGGATGCCCAGGAAAAATGCCAGTGGAAGAATCAGCTCAAGAAAGCCGGGCATGTGGTAGAGCATCAGAGAGCCAAGAATGCTCGCGGGTATCTCGCCCTCAGCCGCATTGGCAAAGTAACGGATGAAACGGCTACCCATGATGACCAGCAACAGCACGCCAGCCACTGCCGACATGGTCAGCAGGATTTCACGGGTAAGATAACGAAAAATGATCAATGCACACTCCTGGCCATGGGCATTCCCAGCTGTCTTCCTTGCTCCAGTGTAACCCCGGGGCGAGTCGCCTTGCCTGAGGCGTTGCCTGATCCCGCCAACGCTAACGGCGGCCATGCAATCCACAGGGTGCTTGGGTACACTGGGTGGACTCGGCATCGTGCCGGCATTATCCAGAATCCCCCTACGCTTGTCTTGTGGAGTCAGCATGGAATTCCCTGTAAAGACGGCCAATCCGGTCAAGATCGAGACTGCCTGCCTGGTTATCCCGGTGTTCAAGGACGGCCAGCTCACCCCTGCCGCAGCCAAGCTCGATGACGCCAGCGAGCGCCTGATTGGACAGCTGATCGAGCGCGGCGACTTCAACGCCAAGCTGGGCAACGTTCAGCTGGTGCCCTTCGCACCGGGTCTGTCTGCCGACCGCCTGCTGCTGGTCGGCTTCGGCGATCGCGCAAAATGTCAGGAAGGCGCCTTCTGCAAGGCCGTCGATGCCGCCTTCGCGGCGCTGTCCCAGCTCACCATCGATGAAGTCTCGGTCGCTCTCACCGATGTGCCGGTCGATGACCGCGACGTCGACTGGAAGGCCCACAAGATTGCCGAAAGCGCACTCCGTGCCAGCTACCGCTTCACCGACTTCAAGAAGGACGCCGGTCCTGCCCCGAGCCTCAAGAGCGTGTCGATTCTGCTCAGCGAGGGCGATGACCGCGCCTCTGCCGAAGAAGGCGCTCGTCAAGGCGCCGCCGTCGGCACCGGCATCAACCTGGCGCGTCAACTCGGCAACCTGCCCGGCAATGTGTGTACGCCGCGCTATCTGGCCAGCGAGGCCGAGCGCCTGGCGGCAGAGTCCGCGGGTGCCCTGTCCACCGAGATCCTCGATGAAGAGGCATTGGAAGCGCTTGGCGCTCACTCGCTGTTGTCGGTTGGCCATGGCAGCGACGAACCCTCACGGTTGATCGTAATGCGTTACCAGGGGGCTGACGACGAGAACGAAGCCCCCCACGTCCTGGTCGGCAAGGGCATCACTTTCGACACTGGTGGTATCTCGTTGAAGCCTGGCGCGGGCATGGACGAGATGAAGTTCGACATGTGCGGTGCCGCAAGCGTGTTCGGCACCGTGGCCTCCGTGCTGGCCATCAAGCCCAGGATCAACCTGGTGGCCATCGTCGCAGCGGCAGAAAACATGCCCAGCGGACGCGCGACCAAGCCCGGCGATATCATCAAGACGCTGAAGGGCCTGTCGGTGGAGGTGCTCAACACCGACGCCGAAGGCCGCCTGGTCCTGTGCGACGCCCTGACCTATGCCGAGCGCTTTGAACCCGCCAGTGTCGTCGATATTGCCACCCTGACAGGCGCCGCCATCATCGCCCTGGGTCATCACGCCACCGGCCTGATGTCCAACGATGACGATCTGGCCCTGGACCTGCTCGATGCCGGCGAGACCGCCTGGGATCGCGCCTGGCACCTGCCGCTGTGGGACGAGTACCAGGAGCAGCTGGACTCCAACTTCGCCGACCTCGCCAACATTGGCGGGCGTCCGGCGGGGACCATCACCGCCGGCTGCTTCCTGTCACGCTTTGCCACCGACTTCCCCTGGGCACACCTGGACATCGCCGGCACCGCCTGGAACAGCGGCGCCGCCAAGGGTGCCACCGGTCGTCCGGTAGGCCTGTTGACCCGCTACCTGCTCGACCGCGAGTCAGAGGTCGTCGCCAGCGACGACTGAAACAGCGTCTGTCAGGCCAGGCGGTCTGCACTGACAACCCAGCAGCGCCAGCCCCACGACAGTGATGCTGCGTTGTGACCATGACCAGGCTTCCCCGACAGGGGGAGCCTGTGTCATTCTGGCTCTATCGGCAGGAGCGCATTCTGCCCGCCCCATCCTGGTCGAGCCCCTGACTCGACCCCGATCCGCTGTCGCCGCTTGCCATTGCGGCGCGATACGATTCTGGAGAACGACCCGTGTCCATCCAAGGCTTCTCGCTCGAGCCCAACGCCAACGCTACCGATGCGAGCATCCGCAACACTATTCTCGAGAACCCGGGCTTCGGTCGTCACTTTACCGACCACATGGCTCACATCCGTTGGACCGAAGACGCCGGCTTCCACGGTCATCAGGTACGCCCTTACGGCCCGCTATCGCTGGATCCGGCGGCATCCGTGCTGCATTACGCCCAGGAAATCTTCGAGGGCATGAAGGCCTACCGCCATGCCGATGGCAGCGTCTGGACCTTCCGCCCCGAGAAAAATGCCGCACGCTTCCGTGCCAGCGCTCGTCGCCTGGCCTTGCCGGAACTCTCCGACGAGGACTTTATCGGAGCCATCAAGGCGCTGGTTGCCCAGGACGTCGAGTGGGTACCGACGCCGGCAAGCGAGGCTGAAGAGTCCAGCCTTTATCTGCGTCCCTTCATGATTGCCTCCGAGGCCTTCCTGGGTGTGCGTCCCTCCAAGGAAGTGGATTTCTACGTTATCGCTGCACCGGCCTCCGCCTACTTCAAGGGCGGCATCAAGCCGGTGTCCATCTGGCTGTCCTCCAACTACAACCGTGCGGCCCCCGGCGGCACCGGTTCTGCCAAGTGCGGCGGCAACTACGCGGCATCACTGCTGGCTCAAAAAGAAGCCTTCGACCACGGCTGCGACCAGGTTGCCTTCCTCGACGCCGTCGAGAACACCTGGGTCGAGGAACTCGGTGGCATGAACCTGTTCTTTGTCACCCGTGATGGGCGCCTGGTCACGCCCCGCCTGACGGGCACCATTCTCGAGGGCGTCACCCGAGACTCCATGCTGCAGCTGGCCCGTGACGAAGGCCTGACCCCGGAAGAGCGTCCCATCAGCATTGATGAATGGCGCGACGGCGTCGCGTCCGGCGAAATCACCGAGGTGTTCGCCTGCGGTACCGCCGCGGTGATCACGTCCATTGGTCGACTGGTCAGTGAAGACGGCGTCATCGAGCACTCAGGCAGCAATGAAGTGGCCAGTCGTCTGCGCAAACGCCTGCTGGACATCCAGTATGGTCGCGTCGAGGACACCCACGGCTGGTTGACGCGACTGGTCTAGTACCCGCCGTTCCCCCAACCGCCTCAAGCCACTTCAGACAACAGGCCGCCTGCGGGCGGCCTTTGCCGAGTTTTCAGGTCAGATTGCATGACCAAGATCGACTTCTACATCCTTCCCGACACCACGCTGGAGGCGCGTATCGCCTTCGCCTGCCGGCTGACCGAAACCATCGCACGCAAGGGCTACCGTCTTTACCTTTACGCCGAGGACGAAGCCATGGCCCGCGAGCTGGATGAACGTCTGTGGGACTTCCGCCCAGACGCCTTCGTCCCGCACGTCCTTGAAGGCAGCGACGACGCCAGCATCGAAGCGGCCAAGCGTGTGGCAGTGACCATCGGCTGGGAAGGCCCGCCGGCAAGCCTGGACCCGCCTCCCCAGGCAATGCTCAACCTGTCGCCGGAGATTCCCGAGTGGTTCTCCCGCTTCGAGCGGGTGGCAGAAATCATCAACCAGCATCAGGACGTGCTGACGGCCAAGCGCGAGTGCTGGAAGACCTACAAGCAGCGCGGTTATCCCGTCACCCCGCACCAGCTCAAGGGTCAGGGGTAATCGATCAACGCTTGGTTGGCATCTCATCGTCATCCGCGCCGTCAGCGCGGATGACACGGCAGCATATATCTTGTGAGACGACGAGGTTGGTGCTGCCTTGAACGGTGGTGCCCCAAGCCGGATCTACTATGCTAGGAACGAACGTCAGCATCCCTCCCTTGTGTTAGCGACGTCTCATGGCAGCGCCCCTCTGACACGTTGGCGTACTGGAGTCATGTAGTGGACAAGCAATCACTGTTGACACTACTCCGAGAGCATCTACCCACCCTGACTGCCACATTTGGGGTCAAGCATCTTGCCGTGTTTGGCTCGGTAGCGAGGGGGCAAGAGACCTCAAGCAGTGACATAGACGTACTGGTCAGCTTTGACGGCCCTGCTACGTCTCAACGCTACTTTGGCCTTCTCTTCTATCTCGAGGACCTGACCGGAGCACCTGTGGATCTGGTCACCGATACGGCCCTGCGGGACGAGTTGCGCCCTTTCATCGAGAGCGAGGCTGTCCATGTCTAAGGGAGCGCGCCCTCGTGAATGGCGCTTCTACCTTGAGGATATGGCGGCTTTCACACGCAAGGTGCTGAAGTACACCGCTGGCGTGAGCGAAGCGGAGTTCGTCAATGACGAACTTCTGTTTGACGCCACCCTCAGAAACCTGGAATTGATTGGCGAAGCCGCCACTCATGTCCCTCCAGATATCCGTCTGCGCTTTCCTGATATCCCATGGCGCATGGTCATTGCCACGCGCAATCGCCTGATTCATGCCTATCTAGGGATTGATACACACACCGTCTGGAGCATCATCTGCACCGACCTGCCAGCACTCTTGCGCGCTATTGAGGCCATGCAGCGCCACTTGGACGAAAAGAAGCCCTGAATGAACTCCATCTCAAGTGTGCTTACCACCGGTTGCCCCTGACGCCCTGCTTCAGTTCAGGGTATAATCGACGCCATTTTTCGCAGGCCTCGCTCTCGCCAGCGCTCCGTCAGGACGCGTCACGCACGATCTTGTCAGGCGCGCTGACTCGAGCCGAAGGCCAGCCATCGAACGTCCCGCCCACCCTCGCCATGGCAAGGCCATGATGTCGTCAGGGCGCCGCCAGCAAGAGCATTCCATGGAAAAGACCTACCAACCCGAAAGCATCGAAACCCGCTGGTACCAACGCTGGGAAGAAGACGGCCGCTTTACCCCGTCGGGCGAGGGTGACCCCTTCGCCATCATGATTCCGCCGCCCAACGTGACCGGCAGCCTGCACATGGGCCACGCTTTCCAGGACACCATCATGGATACCCTGATCCGCTGGCGGCGGATGCAGGGCCGCAACACCCTGTGGCAGGTGGGTACCGACCATGCAGGCATCGCCACGCAGATGCTGGTAGAGCGCAAGATCGCCGCAGAGGAAGGCAAGACCCGCCATGACCTGGGCCGCGACGCCTTCATCGACAAGGTGTGGGAGTGGAAACACGAATCCGGCGGGCATATCACTCGTCAGCTCCGCCGCATGGGCGCCAGCCTCGACTGGAGCCGCGAGCGCTTCACCATGGACGACGGCTTCTACAAGGCCGTACAGGAAGTCTTCGTGCGCCTCTACGAAGAGGACCTGGTCTACCGTGGCAAGCGCCTGGTCAACTGGGACCCGACCCTGAACACCGCGATCTCGGACCTTGAGGTAGAGAACCGCGACCAGCAGGGCCAGTTCTGGCACTTCCGTTACCCTCTGGCCGATGGCGTCACCACCGATGCGGGCCTTGACCACCTGGTGGTCGCCACCACTCGTCCCGAGACGCTGCTCGGCGATAGCGCCGTCGCCGTCAATCCAAAGGATGAGCGCTACGCCTCGCTGGTCGGCAAGTTTGTCGAACTGCCGCTGGTCGGTCGCCGCATTCCCATCGTCGCCGATGAACATGCCGACATGGACAAGGGCTCTGGCTGCGTCAAGATCACCCCGGCCCACGACTTCAATGACTATGAGGTCGGCAAGCGTGCTGGCCTGCCGCTGATCAACGTCTTCTCCAAGACCGCCCATATTCTCGAGTCTGCCGAAGCCTTTGATATTCAGGGCCGCCCCCTTGGCGATATCGACACCGCGCTGCCCGCGGCCTACGCCGGACTCGACCGCTTCGCCGCACGCAAGGCGGTGGTGGCCGACATGGACGCCCAGGGCCTGCTGGAGAAGACCGAAACCGTCAACAATACCCTGCCCTACGGCGATCGTTCCGGTGACGTGATCGAACCGCTGTTGACCGATCAATGGTTCGTGGCGGTGGAGACCCTGGCCAAGCCCGCCATCGAGGCGGTCGAGAACGGCGACATCCAGTTCGTGCCCAAGAACTACGAGAACATGTACTTCTCGTGGATGCGCGACCTGCAGGACTGGTGCATCTCACGCCAGTTGTGGTGGGGCCACCGCATTCCCGCCTGGTACGACGACGAAGGCAACGTCTATGTAGCGCGCACCGAGGCCGAGGCCCGCGACAAGCATGGCATCGCAAGCGACGTCGCCCTGACCCAGGACGAGGACGTGCTCGACACCTGGTTCAGCTCCGGCTTGTGGACCTTCGGCACCCTGGGCTGGCCCGAACAGACCGACGAGCTCAAGACCTTCCATCCCAGCAGCGTGCTGGTGACCGGCTTCGACATCATCTTCTTCTGGGTCGCGCGGATGATCATGCTGACCCTCAAGTTCACTGACGAAGTGCCGTTCAAGACGGTCTATGTCCATGGTCTGGTGCGTGATGGCCAGGGCCAGAAGATGTCCAAGTCCAAGGGCAATGTGCTCGACCCGATCGACCTGATCGACGGCATCGATCTGGAAGCGCTGGTGGAAAAGCGCACCGGCAACATGATGCAACCGCAGAAGGCCAAGGCCATCGCCAAGGCGACCCGCTCGGAATTCCCCGATGGCATTGAAGCCCATGGCACCGATGCCTTGCGCTACACCTTCCTGTCCCAGGCCACCACCGGTCGTGATATCAAGTTCGACATGGGGCGTCTGGACGGTTATCGCAACTTCTGCAACAAGTTGTGGAACGCCTCACGCTACGTGTTGATGAATACCGAAGGCGAAGACTGTGGCCGCCATGGGGAAGACGTCGAACTGTCCCTGGCCGACCGCTGGATCGAGGCCCGCCTGACCCAGACCATCACCCAGGTGACCCGGGCGATGGAAGAGTTTCGCTTTGACCATGCGTCGCAGGCGCTCTACGACTTCGTCTGGAACGAGTACTGCGACTGGTACGTCGAGCTCTCCAAGCCGGTGCTGTGGGACGAAAGTGCCAGCGAAGCCGCCAAGCGTGGCACTCGCCGCACCCTGGTGCGGGTGCTGGAGTCCATCCTGCGTCTGGCGCATCCGATGATGCCTTACATCTCCGAGGAGATCTGGCAGCGCGTGGCGCCGTTGTCCGGCACTCTCGAGGGCGACAACGACTCGCTGATGGCCAAGGCCTGGCCACTGGCCGACGACGCCCTGATCGACCAGGACGCCATTCGCGATATCGAATGGCTGAAGGGCGTGATCGTGGCGGTACGTAACATTCGCGCCGAGATGAACATCGCCCCAGGCAAACCGCTTGATGCGGTACTGACCAAGGGCAGCGAGGCCGATCGTACACGCTTGTCCGACAACCGTCTGTTCCTGTCGAAGCTGGCCAAGCTCGCGTCCATCGAATGGCTGGAGGACGCAAGCCAAGCCCCGCTGTCCGCCACTCAGCTGGTGGGTGAGATGGAAGTGCTGGTGCCGATGGCCGACCTGATCGACAAGGATGCCGAACTGGCACGTCTGGGCAAGGAGATCGACAAACAAGACAAGCTGATCATGGGCGTCGAGAAGAAACTCGCCAACGAAGGCTTCGTGGCCAAGGCGCCGGCGGCGGTCATCGACAAGGAGCGCGGCAAGCTCGAGGAGTATCAGGCGGCTCGTCGTGTGCTGGTCGAGCAGCGCGAGAAAATCGCCGCGCTTTAACAAGCACCCGCCCATCGGCCTGACATCGACCCCGCCCCTCGCACTGGCGGGGTCGATGTGTTGGGGCCAGCGCTCAGCCGGCAGCCTGGCTGGCCAGCGAGCGTCGTGCCAACTCCACGGCCGACGCCACCGCCGTCCTGGCCTGGGGGCTGTTCTTCCAACAGGTACTGCCAAGCATCGACGCCACCTGTTCAACGATGTCTGGCATCTCGTACTCGGCCAACGCCTCGAAAGAGTCGATGCCGATCTCCTCGAAGCGCTGCACGACGCTGGGTCCTACCCCGCGTAGCTCAAGCAGCGCCGCCCGTTCCTGGTCAGTGAATGCCATGCTGTCTCTCCGTGTGTTGTCGGCTTCCCCGTGGACACCATCAGCATAGTCGTTGCGCACTAGTGGCCGGCTGCCACATGCCACTGACGCACAGGCGCGGCGTCTTGCCCCCTCATGCATCAGCTGGCGTCGCGGAACCCACCCAGCACCAGCGAGTTGGGGCCAAAGAACACCAGGCGGTCATGATCGATCAGATAGCGGTAGGCGTTGTCGAGCATATCGCGAACCTGCTGGGCCCCCTGGGGGTTGGCACAGGCCATGCGGGTAGCCGCCAGCTCGCTGAAGTCGATCCGCTGACTGTCGCCAAAGCGCACGCTACCGGTAAATCGATTGCAGCCGTCACTGCCACTGACGCTGCCGTCACGGGCGACTTCAAAATAGGGCTTGGTGGGCATACTGAGCCGATCACTGGTCCCGACCAGCAGCAGGTTCCAGCGCTTACCGACCACCGGGCTGGATACGCTACCTGGTGCTGCGGTGCCGCCGCCGTCGACAGTGGACGAAGGCTGACTGGAACAGGCTCCCAGGGCCAGGGCGCAAACGCTGAGAGCGGTGATACGACGAAGTCGTGGCAGAACCATTCGTAGCAGAACCATGCTATCTTCCTTGCAGCTTTATCATCAGGATGCCGCCTAATATGCCAGAAAACCGCGCCATCTCGCCCGGTTTTGTCCAAATCTCTTGGGCACTGCGCTATCGGCACGGTGTTCTGTCATGGCCACTCAAGCCCATCGTGAAAAGGACCTCACCATGCTCAAAGCCCTCGACAACGACGACCTGGGAAAGCTGATCCTGCGCCTGGCGCTGGGCATCATGATCCTGCTCCACGGCATCAACAAACTGATCAATCCCGGCAGCCTTTCCTGGATCGGCGACACTCTGGCCTCCCATGGATTACCGACGGTGCTGGCCTACGGCGTTCTGCTGGGCGAGGTCGTCGCTCCGTTGATGGCGATTCTGGGCTGGAACACCCGCATCGCGGGCCTTTTGATCGCAGGCAACATGGTCGTGGCCATCTACCTGGCTCATATGGGCGAATTGTTCAGTCTGGCCAGCAGCGGCGGCTGGGCCCTGGAGCTGCAGGGCATGTTCCTGTTTGGCGCCTTGGCCATGATGTTCCTCGGTAGCGGCCGCACCGCGCTCAAGCCCGACTGAGCGCTGCAGCGCCTTCTCGCTTTCAAGCGACGCCACATCTTCGCCGACCCGCGTTCCCCGACACCGCCCACCTCCCAGGCGGTGTCTTGTTGCCGTCGCCCGTCCAGCACCAGCACGTCCGGGCCGAGTTCAACTAACGTCGAACGTCTCCTTGATGAGTGTCATCTAGCCCTTGGCTTAACTGTGCGTAAATAAGCAGGACACGTTCAGGTTTGCTCTCTCGCGAGAGAAGACGTTTTGCCCTAGCCGACACACGGAGCCCATCATGCTCGCGTTCAAGCCCATCCCCGCCCTGGTCGCCATTGCCCTGGGCCTGGCGATCTGGTTTGCCGTCCCTATTCCAGACGGCGTCACCCCCGAAGCCTGGCACCTGCTGGCGATATTTGTCGCCACCATCGCTGCCATCATTGGCAAGACCATGCGCATTGGCGCCCTGGCCATCATCGCCATCACCCTGGTGGCTCTGACCGGCGTCACCAACCCGGACAACTCCAAGGCCGCGGTAGCGGATGCCCTGTCGGGGTTTTCCAACCCGCTGATCTGGCTGATCGGCCTGGCCATCATGATCTCGCGGGGGCTGGCCAAGACAGGGCTTGGCAACCGCATTGGCTACGCCTTTATTGCCGCCTTCGGCAAGCGCACCCTGGGCATCGGCTACGCCCTTTCCCTGGCCGAGCTGACCATCGCGCCGATTACCCCCAGCAACACGGCACGGGGCGGGGGCATCATGCACCCGATCATGCGCTCCATTGCTGACAGCTTCGGCTCATCACCTGACGCCGGTACCAGCAAGAAGATCGGTGAGTATCTGGCGCTGGTGAACTATCACGCCAACCCGATCACCTCGGCCATGTTCATCACCGCCACTGCCCCCAACCCCTTGATCGTCGACCTGATCGCCAAGGCCACGGGCTCCGCCCTCTCGATCACCTGGACCCAATGGGCGCTGGCGGCACTCCTTCCAGGCCTGGTCGCCATCGCGCTGATGCCAGCGGTGCTCTACGTACTGTATCCCCCGGAGCTCAAGCGTACTCCCGACGCTACCTCCTTCGCCCGCAAGCAGCTGGATGACATGGGCGCCCTGACTCGCGCCGAGAAAATCATGATTGGTGTGTTCGGTCTGCTGCTGACGCTTTGGGCAGGCATCCCGGCCATGCTGTTTGGCCCCGAGCTCAAGGTCAATTCGACCACCGTGGCGCTGCTCGGTCTGTCCATCCTGCTGGTGACGGACGTGCTGACCTGGGATGACATCCTGGGCGAAAAATCCGCCTGGGACACCATCGTGTGGTTCGCCGCCCTGGTCATGATGGCAAGCTTTCTGGGCAAGCTGGGACTGATAGGATGGTTCTCTGGCGTCATCGAAGAAGGCATCGGTAGCCTCCAGATGGGCTGGTTCGGCATGGCGCTGGCGCTGACCGCTGTGTACTTCTATGCCCACTACTTCTTTGCCAGTACCACCGCCCATATCACCGCCATGTACGCCGCCTTCCTGGCTGCCGGCATGGCGCTCGGCATCCCTACCCTTTACATCGCCCTGCTGCTGGCCGGCGCATCATCCTTGATGATGTCGCTGACCCACTACGCCACCGGCACCGCGCCGATCATCTTCGGCTCAGGCTATGTGGAACTCGGCACCTGGTGGAAGGCCGGCTTCATCATGAGCATCGTCAACCTCACCATCTGGATCGGGGTCGGCAGCCTGTGGTGGAAGGTGCTCGGCTACTGGTAAGCCCATCTAGCGATCCGTGGCCCCACCTCGAGACGCCACCGCCTTGCGGTGGCGTTGTCGTCTGGCCTGTCGGTTGGCTTGCCTGACGTCCCTTCCCGGCGCAGAATCGACAGCGACAGGATGTCGTTTCTGTATCGTCTGGAGGTTGGCCATGGATTTCCTCTCCCCCGCGCTATGGTGGCTGCTCGCAGGGCTCGCGGCCCTGATCCTCGAGCTGCTCAGTGGCTCCTACGTATTGCTTGCCTTGGCGGCGGCATTGATCGTGGGATCCCTGGTCGCCTGGTCGGGTGGCGACATCATCATGCAGCTGATCGCCTTTGCGGTGGCCTGCGGTGTGCTCGTTCCCCTGGCTATCTGGCGCCTGCGCAAGCGTCGCTACGGCCCCCACCCAACGTTTGGCGTGGCCGGTGGCGGCACCCGCCAGGGTGAGCGCTTCGTGCTGGTCAGCCGGGATTTTGACGACGCTCCTTGCATCAAGCTGGACGGAGACCTGTTTCGTGCCTGTTTGGCACAAACCGATGCCGAGGCCCCTGCCCTGCGTCCAGGTGACGAGGTCATCCTGTTACGGTTTGAAGGAACTCAGGCTATCGTGCGCCCAGCCGGAGAAGGCTCCTGAGAGATCCGCTTGCCGTGACTCCTGTTCACGCATCCGGTCAGCGCTGTCGTCTCCTTCTATCGCATGCCCTGGCGCCAGCTCTAGCGCTTACCTATACGCTTCCCTATCCATTTCCCTATCCGCTTCCCTATCCGCTTCCCTATCCCGTGCAACCAACGAGCACGGATTCCCACGGCGGCACATCGCCGCTCCCGACGGGCAGCCAGGCCGGCTTGACGGATGATGCCCTTGCTACCAAGGAGGTGTTTGCATGTTGTTGAATGTCGTTAGCCCAGGCCTGTTGCTGGCCATCGTGGTGGTCGTCATTGCTCTGATCATGCTGATCAAGGGACTGGTGATCGTGCAGGAGTCCGAAGTGATCGTTATCGAGCGCCTCGGGGCTTACAACCGCACGTTGCAGAAAGGGGTGAATTTCATCATTCCCTTCTTCGACAAGCCCAGGCCCATGAAGATGGTGCGCTACATTCGTCAGGGCCAGGAATTCACCCCGGTACTGAGTCAGGAAACCCGCATCGATCTGCGCGAATCGGTCATGGACTTTCCGTCCCAGCCGGTGGTGACAACCGATAACGTGACGGTACGTATCGATGGCGCCATCTATTTCCAGATCATCGATCCCGCCAATGCGGTCTACAAGATCGAGAACATGAGTCAGGCGGTCGAGGTGCTGGCCAAGACCACCTTGCGTTCCGTGGTGGGCCAGATGGAGCTGGACAAGATCTTCGAGTCCCGTGCCGAGGTCAACGCCAAGATCAAGGAACAGATGGAAGAACCGGCCTCCAAGTGGGGGGTGGCGATCAACCGTATAGAGGTGCAGGACATCGAGATGCCAGCGGAAGTGAAGGAGGCCATGCACCTGCAGATGTCAGCCGAGCGTCGCCGCCGGGCCACCGTGACCGAGGCCGAAGGCGACAAGGCAGCGGCGATTGCCAAGGCTCAGGGCCAGAAGGAATCCGCCATCCTCAATGCCCAGGGCGACAAGGAGTCCGCCATTCTTCGCGCCCAGGGGGAAAGTCGCTCGATCGAGCTGGTACTGAATGCCATGGGCGAGGGCGAAAAAAGCTCCAAGGCCGTCATCGGCTATCTGCTGGGTCAGTCTTACATCGCCATGCTGCCAGAGATGGCCAAGCAGGGTGAGCGGGTCTTCGTTCCCTACGAAAGCTCGGCCCTGCTAGGCGCCATGGGGGCCTTCCGTGACCTCAACGCCACCGACGAGGCACTGGGCGACATCGCACGCCGGGCAGCATCCGCCGGCGGACTGACCGGCGCGGCCAGCGCCCACGGCTGATGCCTTTCCCTCGCCGATAGCCCTTGCCGACAGCAACCGCTGAACATCGCCAACCCTATCGCCACGCGGCAGGGTTGGCGGCAGGGTTGGCGGCAAGGATGAGCGCTGCGCAGACAGCAGGGTCTGTCCATGGGAAGCACGCCCGAGAACAGACGGCAGCGCAGTTGGCACGCCCTGCCGCCACGCTTTGCCCCTACCAGCTCCCCGTGTTCTCCATGGATGCCCACGGCTCTTGGGGGGCAAGGGCATCGCCTTTTTGCAGCAGTTCCACCGAAATACCATCGGGGCTTCGCACAAAGGCCATATGACCGTCACGGGGAGGACGGTTGATGGTCACACCATTGTCCTGGAGCTTCTGGCAAAGCCCATAGATATCATCGACACGGTAGGCCAGGTGGCCAAAATTCCGTCCGCCCTGATACTCCTCCGGATCCCAGTTCCAGGTCAGCTCAAGCTCAGGTGCCTGCAGCTCGCTGGAGCGCGACTCATCTTCTGGCGCCGCCAGAAAGACCAGGGTAAAGCGCCCCTTGTCGTTCTCCTTGCGCCGGACCTCTTTGAGGCCCAGCAGGTCGCAGTAGAAATGCAGCGACGCGTCGAGGTCGCTGACACGCACCATGGTGTGTAGAAATTGCATGGCCTGTATCTCCAAGTCAGGGGCTCTTCCTCACCGGCAGCGCAGACACCACTGCCGTTACGGATAGCGGGTCACTACCTTGGCGCGATCCTCCCCCGCTGTAAAGCTCAGCACGGCATAGTCATCTACCCGTCCGGTTTCCATGCCTGGGGAACCATGGGGCATACCGGGAACCGCCAACCCATCGATGTCTGGCGACGCTTGCTGGAGCCAGGTGAGCTGTTCGGCAGGTACGTGCCCTTCGATCAGGTACCGTTTGCCGGCGTCCGTGGTCAGCACAGCGGTATGGCAGGATGCCAGTGCCCTGGGAACGCCAAGCTCGCGCTTCACTGCGCCCATGTCGGCTTCTTCGAGCACTGACACCTCAAACCCCGCCGCTCTGACATGGTCGGCCCAGGCGCTACAGCAGCCGCAGTGGGGATCCTTGTGCATGTCCAGTCCCGCCGCCATGACCAGTGGACTGACAACGCCGAGCAACCCCGCGCCCAGGGCGCGCAAAGAGTGAGCCATCGCGTATGATCTCCTGAACAACGTAAGTCTGTGAGTCGACACAGCATCGCAGAAGGTCGTCAGAAGGGAAATGCCAGAACTCAGCCATGAGGCACAGGCCCACCACGCCTCCGTCAAGACGATACCGGCCAGAACGACAGGAAAAGACGGCATATACCGAGCCCCTTTACATCGCCTCCTTTAAGACGAACTCTTTTACGGTGGCTGCTTACCGAGGAATCCAGCGAATGAGTGAGTACTGCAACGTGGCACCGGGGCACCCCCTGCATGGGCCCTACCACGATACGGAATACGGGTTCCCCATCACCAGCGAGGCCGATTTGTTCGAACGACTTGTGCTGGAGATCAACCAGGCTGGGCTCTCCTGGCTGACGGTACTGAAGAAACGCGACGCCTTCCGCCATGCCTTCGACCACTTCGAGGTTGACCGGGTGGCCGCCTATGGCGATGAGGAGCGGGCGCGACTGCTCAATGATGCGGGCATCATCCGACATCGGCAGAAGATCGACGCGGTGATTCACAACGCCCAGGTGATCCAGCAACTACGCGTGTCTCACGGCGGTTTCGAGGCCTGGCTGAATGCCCATCACCCTCTTCCCCACGCACAGTGGGTCAAACTCTTCAGGCGACACTTCCGCTTCACCGGCCCCGAGATCGTCAAGGAATTTCTGATGAGTACCGGCTATCTCCCCGGGGCCCATCATGATCAGTGCCCGGTGCAGCAGCAGGTCTTGGCCGCCTCCCCGGCATGGACGCAAACCGCCTCCGACACCAACCCGCCCGGCTAAGCGGCGCCAGGAAGAGATAGTGGATTCACTGACACAAGCGGCACTGGGCGCAGCCCTCGGCGGCGCGACACTAGGACGTCAACTCGGGCGAAAATCGCTGTTGGCCGGTGCCGTGGTCGGCAGCCTGCCGGACCTGGATGTGCTGATCGACTATGGCGACGCGGTCGCCAACGTCACCTATCATCGCGGCTTCAGCCACTCGCTGTTTGTGCTTACCGCTGTGTCACTGGCGCTCGCTTTTGCCGCCACGCGGCTTGGCAAGCGATGGGCGGTCACCGCGACGATACCCGCGTTGCGCTGGTGGCTGTTCTTCTGGCTATGTCTCGTCACCCACCCCTTGCTGGATTCGCTGACGACCTATGGCACCCAGCTATGGTGGCCGCTTGAGGTGGTGGCACCCAGCGCCACGCCGCTAGTGTTCATCATTGATCCCGTGTACACCCTGGTACTGCTGGGTGCGCTCGGCGTGGCCCTGTGGCCGAGCACCACGCGCTCTGCACTCCAGCGTGCCGCCAGCGCGGGGCTGATCATCTCGAGCCTGTATCTGCTGGCTGCGATGGGCGCCAAGAGTTGGGTAGAGCTGCGGGCACAAGCCGCGCTGGAGCGAATCGACATGGCCTCGGCGCAGGTGCTGGTCCAGCCGGCACCGTTCTCGACCCTGCTATGGCGAGTAACGGCCATCAAAGGTGATCGTCATGCCGAGATGCTGATCGGCCTGCTGGATGGTGACACCCAGCCTCAGGTAGAGCTGTTCCAGCGCGGTGCAGCCCTGGAGAAAGCCGCCACATCACTGGCCAGCGGCCAACGCCTGGAATGGTTTGCCGGGCCCTTTCTCCGCTACGAGAGGCTGACCACCGAGGATGACACCCTGCTGATCGCCACTGACTTGCGTCTAGGCTTTCCCGGATTTCATCCTTTTCGCTTTGCGCTCGCCCGATGGCAGGGGGATCGCTGGGTCGCCCTGTCGCCCAGCCGGCAGTTGCCGATGTCTGCTCAGCAGCGTCCTCTCGGGCGTTTACTGGCACGCATCATCTCGCCACAGCCCAGACTTTGCATGGGTGACTACGTGGCACCACGTTGGCACCTGGCGACCGATACGGGTGTCTGTGCGGTCCATCACTCAGGGCAATGACGCAACAATGCCGCGACGAAAGCATCCGTCGCGGCATGGCCTCTAGCCTGGGGGAATGGCTGGAGGGGTATAGCTAAAGGGATGTTGCTAGGGGGACATTGCCAAGCAGCTTGGCGGGTTATTGCCAGCCGGCCTGGCATCGGCCGGCGTTACAGCGCCTCGACCAGCGTCGCGATCTCTGCGTGGGCCTGGGTGAGCGCGGCTTCCTTGATCTCATCGCCCATGTTCAGGCCCTCGGCATAGACCGCCTCGAACTCGCTGATGCCGATCAGCCCCAACAGGTGACGAATATGCGGCGTCTGGGTGTCCAGCTCGCTACCTGCATACTGCCCGCCACGGGCTCCCAGCAGTATCGCACGCTTGCCTTCGATCAAGCCCACCGGACCATTTTCCGTGTACTTGAAGCTCTTGCCGGCGCGCAAGATGCGGTCAAACCAGGCCTTCAGCTGGGACGGCATGCCCAGGTTGTACATTGGCACCGCAAGCACCACCACGTCATGGGCCAGCAGTTCGTCGAGCCGCTCGTCGGAGCGCAATGCCAGCTCACGCTGCTGCTCGCTGCGCTCCTCTGGTGCGACCTGCCAACTGGACAGCTCTGACAGAGTCAAGTGCGGCAGATCGTCGGCAACGACATCGCGGTGTGTCAGCTGAATATCGCTGCGCTGACGCACCTGGCGCTCAAACTGTCGGGCCAGGTCGTTGGACTGACCATGCTCACCCAGAATCGAAGACGTCACTAGCAATACGCGGGTCATGGCAAACTCCCTAAGAAGAGGTATCTGCCGATCAGTTTACCGCCTAAAAAGTTGACGAAAAGCGAAAAAATACGGGCCTATCTTTCTATAAAAACGAAAGAAAACGCCTGCTACATCACGACAGGAGCGCCCTGTCGGGCGCTCCTGACATCGTCCTCGACGCCGGGTAACGACTGGTTCAGGGCGCGATGCCCTGGCCACATCCCTGCAACTGCTGGCCATTGACCGTCAGCGTCACCTGAGCAGGCCAGGGCGTGCCGGCCATGTCGTCGAAACAGGCACCAGATTCGATACGCAGCTCAAAGGGGGCGTCCGCACGCCCACTCTGCAAGATTACTCGGCCCGCCTCATTGTCCAGCGTGGTGACCCGATACGGCAGGCTCGCCTCGCGCTCGCCATAGTCCAGCGACATGTCGATGCGCGGCACGTCGTTGGCCAAGGAAAGATGCCACCCGGGCTCATTGCCACGGGCATAGAACATGACACCCGGTTTATCCGTGCGCCGAAGCGAATCGCGCCGGGCAGTCGCCTCACACTGCAGCCGTCCACGGCCGCTCTTGATCACCGCACGATCACCGATCACGTGAGCACTGAGCTCGCCCTGCTGATAGCGCTCGCCCTGGTCCACTACCGCCTGGGGCAGCTGCTCGGCGCCATGGGTCGTCCAAAGCCGCAGGGAGTCTCCCTGAGTGGCGGTGACCACATCCTGGCGTGGTGTGCAGTGCCAGCCCACAAAGGTGGTGCCGTCGCCAACGAAGTACGCCGATGGCAATAGCGGTGCCTGCTGCTCGACAGGAGCGTCAGTGAAGGATCCGCGCCTCTCCACCGCGGGAGCCTGATCCGATCCGGCGTCCTGACCTGACTGGGAGGCACATCCCGCCAGGCCAGCCAGCGCGGCGGTTAAAAGAGTCGAAGCGATAACGGATCGGCGCATGGAAAGCTCCTTCGATAACAGCGGCAAAACGGTCCTTTGACGCCACACGATACCACCGCCAGGCCCATCGTGACCCATTTTCCCCGGACAATCCCTCCCGATTCAGCACGCTATGTAAGCAAGGTGTTGTCACCCAAGCCCTCGCCACGGTCGGTGATCGACGCAGGTAGAGAGCTATCCACGTTCCACCGCCAAGCGTCAGTCCTGAATGCCCCTATCAAGACCCCGAACCGCGCCTTTTATCACGCCATCAGAATGAACCAGACTCATGCTCTATCTCACGGAACATGAGCGATTCCACAGATTTGGACTAGCCCCGCAAGGGTGAGTCAAACTAAACTTCTTAATCTTTATTATGAACAAAGCTCACGATAATGCTTGAACTCCGTCATCTGCGTACATTGATCGCCCTGCGCGACGCTGGTTCTCTGGTGGAAGCCGCCGAGCGAGTGCACCTGACACAATCGGCCCTTTCTCATCAGCTCAAGGACCTGGAGGAGCGACTGGGGAGTCCGCTGTTCCTGCGCAAGACGCGACCGGTCGAGTTCACCCGCGCGGGGCTTCGTCTGCTCGGGCTGGCTGAGCAGATTCTGCCCCAGGTGCGCATGGCGGAGCGGGACCTGGCGAGACTGGCCGGCAACGAGCACGGCCGCCTGCACATGGCCATCGAGTGCCACAGCTGCTTCCAGTGGCTGATGCCCACCGTGGACCATTTCCGCGACCATTGGCCCGAGGTCGAGATCGACATCCCCGGGGGACATCATTTCGATCCCTTGCCCGCGCTGGCCCGGGAACAGCTCGACCTGGTCATCACCGCCGACCCCCAACCTCTCCCGGGGGTGCACTACGAGCCGCTGTTCCGCTACGAAGGCCTGCTGGCCGTCGCTCGTCAGCACGCCCTGGCAGGCAACAGCCACGTCACCCCGGCAGATCTCGCCGACCAGGTGCTGATCACCTATCCGGTAGAGCGCTCGCGCCTGGATATCTTCACGCAGTTCCTTGACCCAGCGGGAGTCACGCCGCGTGAGGTACGCACTGCCGAGCTGACCATCATGATGATGCAGCTGGTCGCCAGCGGCCGTGGGGTCTGCTCACTGCCTAACTGGGCCATGACAGAGTATCTGGAGCGGGACTATGTGAAGGCCGTGACGCTGGGCGAGACCGGCGTCTGGAGCACGCTCTTTGCGGCAATTCGTGAAGACACCAGGGAGGCCCCCTGGATGGTGGACTTTCTGCGCACGGCTCGTGAAACCTCGTTCGCGGTGCTCGAAGGTATCAAGCCCGCCTGACGCAGCGCGACGTTCAAGGGTCAGAAACGCCGGGGAATGATCAGGGTAAAGCGGGCGCCCTGCAGGGTCGGGCTTTCATCGACGGTGACACTGCCCCCGTGCCAGGCCATGACCTTCTGCACGATGGACAGACCCAGGCCATATCCCCCCGAACGGCGGGTGCGGCTATCGTCGAGACGCGCAAAGGGCTTGAAGATATCCTGGCGGGCCTCGGGGGGCACCCCCTCGCCGTCATCTTCCACGTCGACACGCACCAGACGGCTTTCATCGTACAGGCTGACCTTGACGCGAGAGCGGGCATGGCGACAGGCGTTGGCCACCAGGTTCTGGATGGCACGCTGCAGATAGCGCAAGTCTGCGTGTATCTCCACTTCCGGTCCCGCCGCCAGCTGCACGTCGAGATTGCCGTGCAACGGCATCAAGGCATCGATCACTCGCTCGCAGGTATCGCGCAGCTCCACCGGTTCCGGTGTGGCATCCACCCCGTGGATGGTCTCGCTGTCCAGACGAGCGTAGGTCAGAATCTCGTCGATCAGATCATCAAGCTCATCGATATCACTATCGACGCCCTGCAGCTGGCGCCGGACCAGGGCGTCCTCGGACATATCCTCGACCATCTGCACCGCAAAGCGTATCCGCGCCACCGGCGTCCTGAGCTCATGCGACACCGCACGAATCATGTCCTGCTGGGCGCGTAGCAGCGATTGCACCTGGGACGCCATACCGTTGAAGGCCATGCCGACACGTCCAAGGAAGTCGCCACTCTCGACCTTAACTCGGGTATCGAGACGACCACTGGCGAGTCGTGTCGCAGCCATTTCCAGACGCGCCATGCGCGCCTCGATGCCGCGTACGATCAAGTAGATGACGATGGCCAGAGCGCCCATCAGCAAGACCAGCATGGAAGCCAGCAGCGCAGGCGGCAGCGCCTCGTAACTTGCCATGGGGCCGACGGTCAGCCAGAACGGCGCCTCTCCCGGTGGCGAGACCTGCATGAACAGCACCACCGACCAGTGCTCGGGCAGCAGCTGCATCATCACTTCGCCCCCGGCCAGGCGCGACAGGTGACGCTCATCCAGCATGGTCGGCGGCGACTGACTGATCGACACCGCCAGATCCCCTGAGCTCAAACCATCGAGGCTGGACTGACGATCCTTGGCCGGGAGACTCGCCAACCACTCACCGCTGAGCTGGGTCAGGCCCCGCAGCTGGCGTTCCGACAGCCCTGACAGCGCCACCTGCAGCACCGCCCCGCCTCCCGGCATCAACCGCCAGAAGCGCCAGTCATGGGGACTGTCGCGATCCACCAATACGCCGCCGCGCTGTAACCGCAGGCGAGTAAAGTAGCTCGGCGACAAGGACGAAAGGGACACGATCGACATCGATATATCGAGCGCCTCGGAGCGCTCTTCCATCCACTGGCGACGCTCCGATCGAGGCAAACGATCGATCATCGTCGCCATCAGATTCATCGGAGCCTCAGCCAGCGTCTCGCGATAGTGCTCGATACGGATCTTGTCGATCAACGTCATGCCCGACATGGCCACGCCAAGCGCCAGCACCAGAGTCGCCGCCAGCATGACGTAGACCCGCAGGAAGGTACTGTCGGCAAGGGCGCGACGCATGCGCTCAGCTATCCTTCACAAACAGATAGCCCTTGCTTCTGACGGTCTTGATGCGATGCGGATGGTGGGGGTCATCACCGATCTTGGGGCGGATCCGCGATACCCGCACATCGATAGACCGATCCTGTCCGTCGTAACGAATACCGCGAAGCTGAGAAAAGATCTCTTCCCGGGTCAACACGCGTCCGGCATGGCTCGCCAACAGCCACAGCAGATCGAATTCTGCACTGGTCAGGTCGATACGCTCACCCTTCAACCAGGCTTCCCGGGTCGCATTGTCGATGTCCAGATCCTGGAACGACAGCCGGCTTTCGCCCCCGGCCTCTGCGCCGTCGAGTCGGCGCAGCAACGCGCGCATGCGTGCCAGCAGCACACGCGGCTGCACCGGCTTGGGCACGTAGTCGTCGGCGCCCATCTCGAGTCCCAGCACCTGATCCATGTCATCCGTGCGAGCGGTGAGCATCAGGATCGGGCCTGAGTAGTCGCTGCGTACACGGCGACAGATGGACAGGCCATCTTCCCCCGGCAGCATCAGGTCAAGGATCACCAGATCCGGCTGCAGCGACAGGATGCGATCGACTCCCTTACCGCCGTCCTCTTCCAGGCTCACGCGAAAGCCGTTGGCTTCCAGGTAGTCCCGTGTCAGACCAGCGAGACGCTCATCATCCTCGATGATGAGTACGTGATCCTGTTCTCGTTGCTCTGAGCGATCTTCCATAGGGTTTCTCATTCCTTGTGGCGAGTACCGGGCATGAAGCATGCCGGACAGACGACTGATACTAAGCAATGTCACACGCGATAACACAAGGATACCCGAAATTTTCGCCGTCGCCTGCCCTCTCTTCGGTCCCGTCCTGACGCTGCCTTACGCCTGCCAGCGGCACCAACACTGGCCTGGCTGGACGCCCCGGGATGCCCCTCTCCCAAGCGCTGCGACCGGCGCGACATTACCCACTTGATGAAGGCAAAAATGCACACTATCTTGTGTTCGTGGCCCGCCAAGGCACTACATAGTGTGCCTCTAGCAAGTCCACCGAAGGCTGTCAATCAGCACGGAACGACGCCTTCTCACGCCCTTTTCCACGACTCTTCTCGCCTTACAGGGAGCCTCGGCGCCATGGAAACCATCGCAAGCCCGGATCGACCGTCTGTCTCTGTCACTGCGCCCAACACATTGCGCGTGATCAAGCGCACCGGTGATGTGGTGCCCTTCGATGCCGGCAAGATCGCGGTGGCCATCAGCAAGGCCTTCATCGCCGTCGAGGGAGACAACGCCGCCACCTCGAGTCGGGTACGCGACTTCGTCAAGCACTCCGCAGAGGCCATCGAACACACCTTCGCCCGGCGCCTGGCGGATGGAGGCACCGTACATATCGAGGATATTCAGGATCAGGTCGAGCTAGTGCTGATGCGCAGTGGCGAGCAAAAGGTCGCCCGCGCTTACGTGCTCTATCGTGAAGAGCATGCCCGAGCCCGCCAGGACAGCGGCATCGCCAAGCCTCACCCCACGCTCAACGTTACCGCCGCCGACGGCAGCCGCCGCCCCCTCGACCTGGGACGCATAGAAACCCTGGTCTTCGACGCCTGCGAAGGGCTCGAGAACGTCGACCCGAACAAGATTGTTCAAGACTCCCTGAAGAACCTTTACGACGGCGTGACCATCGACGGCGTGTCGCAAGCGCTGATGATGACCGCCCGCACCCTGGTCGAGAAAGACCCCAACTACACCTACGTCACCGCTCGCCTGCTGCAGGACAACCTGCGCCGCGAGGCACTGTCGTTCCTCGAAGTGGCAGAAGACGCCACCTACGGTGACATGGCCAGGCTCTACACGCCGGCCTTCGTGCGCTATGTCGAGCGCGGGATCGAGTTCGAACAGCTCGACCCAGAGCTTGCCAACTTCGATCTGGAGCGTCTCGGCGAAGCCCTGGATCACCGCCGCGACAATCAGTTCACCTACCTCGGCCTGCAGACCCTCTACGATCGCTACTTCCTGCATCGTGACAACGTGCGCTACGAGCTGCCCCAGGTGATGTTCATGCGTGTCGCCATGGGCCTGGCATTGAAGGAAACTGAGCGTGAGGCCCGCGCCATTGAGTTCTACGAGCTGCTGTCGAGCTTTGACTACATGGCGTCGACTCCCACCCTGTTCAATGCAGGCACCGTGCGCAGCCAACTCTCCAGCTGCTACCTGACTACCGTGTCCGACGACCTCGAGAGCATCTACGGCGCTATCCGTGACAACGCCATGCTGTCCAAGTGGGCCGGTGGTCTCGGCAATGACTGGACTCCTGTGCGCGCCCTGGGCTCCTACATCAAGGGCACCAACGGCAAGTCCCAGGGAGTAGTGCCGTTTCTCAAGGTCGTCAACGACACCGCCGTGGCGGTCAATCAGGGCGGCAAGCGCAAGGGCGCAGTCTGCGCCTACCTGGAGACCTGGCATCTGGATGTCGAGGAGTTTCTCGAACTGCGCAAGAACACCGGCGACGACCGGCGTCGCACCCACGACATGAATACCGCCAACTGGGTGCCGGACCTGTTCATGAAGCGGGTGTTCGACGACGAGCAGTGGACCCTGTTCTCGCCGTCCAGTTGCCCGGACCTGCATGACCTGTACGGCATTGCCTTCGAGAAGCGCTACACCGAGTACGAGGAAATGACCCGCAACGGTCAGATCACCCTGTACAAGCGGGTCAAGGCCAAGGACCTGTGGCGCAAGATGCTGTCGATGCTGTTCGAGACCGGCCATCCCTGGATCACCTTCAAGGATGCCTGCAATCTCCGCAGCCCGCAGAGCCATGCTGGCGTTGTGCACAGCTCCAACCTATGTACCGAGATCACCCTCAATACCTCCGCTGACGAAATTGCGGTGTGCAATCTGGGGTCCATCAACCTGGCCAATCACATCGTCGAGGGCCAGCTGGAGGCCAGCAAGCTGAGAAAGACCGTGCGTACCGCCGTGCGCATGCTCGACAACGTTATCGACATCAACTATTACGCGGTGCCCCAGGCGCGACAGTCAAACCTCAAGCACCGCCCCGTGGGCCTTGGCCTGATGGGCTTCCAGGATGCGCTGTATGCCCAGGGCATCGCCTACGCCAGCGAGCAGGCAATCACCTTTGCTGATCGCTCCATGGAGCTGATCAGCTATCACGCCATCGAGGCGTCCAGTGACCTGGCTGCCGAGCGCGGGCGCTACGCCAGCTTCGAGGGGTCGCTGTGGAGTCAGGGGATTCTGCCGATCGACTCGATCGACAGGCTCAAGGCCGAGCGAGGCGAGCGCTTCATTGAGGTCGACACCAGCCAGACCCAGGACTGGGAACGCCTGCGCAGCAAGGTGCAGCAGCAGGGCATGCGCAACTCCAACGTCATGGCCATCGCCCCCACCGCCACCATCTCGAACATCTGCGGCGTCACCCAGTCCATCGAGCCGACTTACCAGAACCTGTTCGTCAAATCGAACCTGTCCGGCGAATTCACCGTGGTCAACGCCTACATGGTCAGCGACCTCAAGCAGCGCGGCCTGTGGGACGAGGTGATGATCAACGACCTCAAGTACTACGACGGCAGCGTCCAGCCTATCGATCGTATCCCGGACGACCTCAAGGCCAAGTACGCCACTGCCTTCGAAGTCGAGCCAAAGTGGCTGGTCGAAGCGGCCGCGCGACGTCAGAAATGGATCGATCAGGCCCAGTCGCTGAACCTCTACATCCAAGGGGTATCCGGCAAGAAACTGGACGTGACCTATCGCATGGCCTGGTTTCGAGGACTCAAGACCACCTACTACCTGCGGGCGCTGGGCGCCACCTCGGTGGAGAAATCCACGGTCAACCGCGGCAAGTTGAATGCCGTCGCCAACGGCGCTTCCGCTGACGCGCCCACCGCGGCTCCCTCACCCAGTATCGACACCGCGGTCGAGGGAGAGCCTCGGGGCATCGAGGATTTCCTCAAGGGCAAGGGCGGCCAACGTCCTCCCTCCGCCGGCGATATCGATGAACTAGGCTGCGAGGCCTGCCAGTAATCCGGACCACCACGCTCGGTCCTGTGGACAAGCCCCGCAGGCCAGGCTGAGGCGACCAGACACCCCTGCCGACGCCCTGCGCGTCGGCCGATCAGACGATCGGGAGAGAGCAACAATGCTGAACTGGGACGAGTTTCACGAGGACGACACCGCCACCGCCGAAGTTCCGGAACCGCAAAAGGTACTGGAACCGCAAAAGGCACCACAGCCGGCAACGGCTCCGGTCACCGAACCAGCGGTCGAGGCGAAGGAGGCGGTGCGCGAAAGCACTGGCCACTATGGCGTCGCCGACCAGAATCGCCTGGCCCGCGCACGCCAGGCCCTTGAGGAGCTCGACGTGGCGGCAGGTCTCGAAGAGCTCGAGATGGGCGCGGCGCGTATCCAGGTCGATGACAAGCAGATGATCAACGCCCGCGCCGACCTTAACCAGCTGGTGCCGTTCAAGTACGAGTGGGCCTGGCAGAAGTACCTGGACGGCAGCGCCAACCACTGGATGCCCCAGGAAGTGAACATGAACGCGGACATCGCGCTATGGAAGAGCAACGACGGCTTGACCGCCGACGAGCGCCGTATTGTCGAACGTTCGCTGGGCTACTTCTCCACCGCCGACTCCCTGGTCGCCAACAATCTGGTGCTGGCCCTGTATCGCCTGATCACCAACCCGGAATGCCGCCAGTACCTGCTGCGCCAGGCTTTCGAGGAAGCGATCCACACCCACGCCTACCAGTACTGCGTGGAGTCGCTGAGCATGGACGAAGGCGAAGTCTTCAACATGTATCGCGAAGTGCCTTCCGTGGCCGCCAAGTCCGCCTGGAGCCTGAAACATACCCAGTCCCTGGCGCGCCCGGACTTCCACACCGGCACCGTAGAGACCGATCAGGAACTGCTGCGCAACCTGATCGCCTTCTACTGCGTCACCGAAGGGATCTTCTTCTACTGCGGCTTCAGCCAGATCCTGTCCATGGGCCGTCGCAACAAGATGACCGGCGTGGCCGAGCAGTTTCAGTACATCCTGCGTGACGAGTCGATGCACCTGAACTTCGGCGTCGACATGATCAACCAGATCAAGATCGAAAACCCGCATCTGTGGACGCCCGAGTTTCAGGATGAGGTCACGCAGATGATCCTCGAGGGCACCGAGCTCGAGATCAGCTACGCGCGTGACACCATGCCTCGAGGGGTGCTGGGCATGAACGCGGCCATCATGGAAGAGTACCTGCACTTCATCTGCAACCGCCGCCTGGCCCAGATTGGCCTGAAAGAGCAGTTCCCCGGCGCCCAGAACCCCTTCCCGTGGATGAGCGAGATCATCGACCTGCGCAAGGAAAAGAACTTCTTCGAGACCCGCGTCACCGAGTATCAGGTCGGCGGCGCACTGAGCTGGGATTGACACCGTGGGACGCCCAGGCCGCATGCCACGGGCGTCTTCATCTTGAGCTGTGAACGGCATCCGCTTGCGAGCGGGTGATGGCGAGACCCCAAGATCTAGCCACCTAGTGAGAGGGCAATACCATGACAGTGTCCAACGCAACACCACAGCAGCACCAGCACGACACTCGCGCCTGGCAGACCGCACTGGACCAGGCCCTGGCTGCCCATGGCGGCGAGCGCGCCCTGGCTCGCTACGACCACCTGGCCCATGCCTTCCCCGCCCCTGAGTATGACCCCCACGATGATCACCACCCCCACCTGAACCTGGACGCCTTGAAGCGCTGGGCGCTGTATCGTGGCTGGCGCGCTCAGCCGGACACCGATCGCGTGGGGCTGGCCAGCACGCCACCGATTCGCTTTACCCGGCTATCACGACATCGCATTACCAGCCATTAAGGCTTCGAGAGACGTGACAGCGCTCACTGACGGTCATCACCGCGAGGGAGCGCTGTCGCATGGCGTTTCATCCAGCCTGTGACACGCCAACCTCAGCGGCTGCGCCGACGCCCGATCCAGCCGCTACCGACCAGCATGCCCAGGGTAATCAGCCCCGCGGCACCGGCCAGCCACAGACTGGGGGCGGCATAGCCAGTGACCACCAGCACCAGCGTCGACAGCAGCGGCGTAAAGTAGGCGAGGAAGCCCAGCAGGCGTAGATCGCCCTGCTTGACCCCGATATCCCAGGTAAAGAACGCGCTGCCTACCGGGCCCAGACCCAGGGCAATGACACCGAGCCAAGCGCTGCCCTCGGGCCAACGAGTCGTCTCGAAGGCCAGGTGACAGATCGCTGCCAGTATCGCCGTGGCCAGACAGAAGCCGCCCACGGCGGCGGTCGGCACCTTGCTGGTGGCCCGGGACAGTACCGAGTAACCGCTCCACACAAAGGCACTGGCAAAGGCGGCAACGTAGCCAAGCAGGCTGCCACCGGCATTGACATCACCGCCGATCAGTAACACCGCACCACAGAAGCCCAGCACACTGCCGATGACGTGATAGCCGCGCAGGCGCTCGCCGGGTAACAGCGCTACCATCAGAACGATCAGCAGCGGCCACAGGTAGCTGATCAAGCCAGCGTTGGCAGGCGGAGCATTCTGCTGAGCGACGAAATACAGGGCGTGATAGCCAAACAACCCACCGACACCCAGCGCCCAGATCAGTGGCGGCTGGCGCATCGGCGCGATGACCGCCTCTCCCCGCACGCGCTGATAGACTACGAAGCAGACGAAGGCCACCGCAAACGCCAAGGCGGTCAACAGAAATGGCGGCACCGGACCGGCCAGCTGGGTAAACAGCGACAGCATGGCCCAGTTGAGCACGGTGGTAGCGCCAATCAAGGTGGCCCGGCGTCGCAGATCAGGACGCGCTGCGATGTCACCGCTGGATGAGGATGAAGAAACAGACATGAGGACCTCCACACAGACGAGGACTCGAGTGTGTGCGGCGCACGCCATCATGTCTTGTACGATTCTGACCTTTGCAAGACCTGCTGGGCGGTCTGTTGTCGCCAGCGCCCCGGCGGCATCCCGTGGGCCTCACCAAAGACCCGGGTAAAATGTGCTGCATCGTGAAAACCACAGGCCAGGGCAATCTCGCTGAGGGAGACGGGCATGGCCCTCCCCTGGGCGCCAAGGCCCATCAGCAGCTGACGGGCCAGGATCAGACGCTCGCGGCGTAGCCAGGCCGCCGGTGCCATGCCCATCAGGACGCGAAATTGACGCGCAAAGACGGCCTCGGACAGGTGACAGAGGCTGGCCATGTCGCTGACCCGCCATGGCTGCTCCAGACGACGACGGACCTCTGGCAACAGTCTGAGCAGACTTAGCCGCTGGGACGGCAACGGCTTGCCTCCACCTGCGTCAAGCGCTGTCGCCAAGGTCAGCAGCCACTGAGCCAGCCGAGGTACATCCGCAGGGCCCGTAGGCGCGGCGGTCGCCAGTGCTGTGGGGACCTTGATCCCCGACAGGCGGCGGCTCGCCCCTCGACCGGATTCAAACAAGGATTCGATACCCAGGGCATGGCACCACTCCACCGGGAGATCGAGCACCAGGACGTCGTTGTCCGCGGGGGCGAGATAATGATGCAGGTCACCGCTGGGGACCGGTGCCAGCACGCCTTCGCTTACCCGCAGACACCGACCGGCCACCTCCAGCTCGACCATGCCACCTTGCCCCAGCAGCAGTTGCTGGTAGTCATGCCGGTCACTGAGCACCCTATCCGGGTAGCTACGCCGTTCGATTACTGGAGCGTCAAGCATCATTGCAAGGTCATGTCCCAAAGCCAGACCTTCAGTCTAGCCCTCGCGCCGTCGCCCTGGAAACCTGGGCGCCAGCTGATCCGGGTCAAACGCACTTCCTTGGCAGAAGCGATACCCTCTCATTTACAACCCCGCCAGGCTCTGATAGAGATGTCTGTCGGAGGTCCTCTCCATGGAACATGCAGGAGGTCCGTCATGGCGACATCCAAGAGTGTCATCAAGCGCGTTTACGTTCCCACCCACGTCAAGACCCTGCCCAACGGTGAACGGGTAAAGGTCCCGGGCCACTACAAGAAGGTCCCGACGGCACACTAGTTCGCGTTTGCCACGCCCTGGAGCCGTCGATCGCTGACCGCTGTCACGCGTTGCTGATTCTGTCACTCAAGATCCAGCCACCCTCGACCCCGTCACACTGATCCAGTCACCCCAGACCCAGTCACCCAGACTCCGTCATCCAAGGATCAGGCGGAAGACGGCTCCCGACACACCCGCCACCAGCCAAGTCCTGCCGGCACGCCGAAGAGTAGCGCATGCACCAGCAGCTCCTCCCCCAGGGCATAGCCGTGTGACAACCCGACGCTTAAGTTCCAGGCACAGACTCCCAGCCATGCCAGGCTAAAGACCCACATCGCGGTATGCTGACGAGGCTTTGGACAGGTCCAGAGCAACAGCAAGACCAGTGCCACGCCAATGATGATCATGATCAGCAGACGCATCTCCCCCTCCTCCTGCCAGTCGAGCGAAGCGCACCGACGGCGCTTTGCCATGGATGTTGACGCAGCCAGTCATCGCCATGACCGCGCGAGACACAACGACTCGCTATTCAGGCATCGAGTTCGGCGTCATCACGATCAACTGTGACGCCCCTTGCCGATGCTTCAGCGCCACGACGAGATACGACGTCCCTGGTGCTTCGGTGAACGTCCACAGCCCCTCTACGGCACCGCCAGCAAGGAACTGTGTGCCCAAGGCTTGGCCAGTGTCGGGCTGCAGGAAAAACAGCCTCGAGGCACTGCTGGCACCGACGACAACGGTGTTGTCGATCGTGACAGGCGCGGTCAAGCCAGTCGCCCCCATCAAACGTCGCGGTGAGAACCGCGACGGCTTCAGGTGGTGAACGTCCAGGCCCGACACCGTGGACACCCACTCCCCCGTTGTCGAAGGCCCGAGGCTGACACGCGCCACCGCCCCCCAAGGGGGCGTTTGGCACCATGGCCACGCAAGCCTGCCCCCGTCGCGGCTGACCAGGCCAGTGCTGGCAAGCAGGTAGGCGCCTTCGTCCGGCGAGCCGAAGATCGTTTGTCGTGACCAGGGCGGTGCCATGGGCGGATGCACGAGCAGGTCCGCGAGCAGGTCTGTCAGCGGAGCCGGCAGCGCACTGGGAAGGCCGTGATCCCGAGTGCGCTGGCGCAGTCGACACCAGAGTTGATCAACGGGGGTGAGCCCCCAGGCATCTCGCTCAGCCGCGCCAGCCGTTGTCAGCGCTGTGTTGCGCCAAGGCTCCTCGGCCAAGGGCGGTGAAGCGGCCAGCACCTCGTGGGACAGTATCTCCCCGGTCAACCGGTTGAATAGCGTCAACCCGGCGACGGTGTCAGCCACCATCACCAGCGCTGTCGCGTCAGGCTGTTCCTCTCTGCCGCCGGCATCTTCCCCAGCGTCGGCGAGACCTGCCTCTTCTGCCGTCAGTGTCATCAAGGCAGCCGTGCCAGACGCGGTGATACCGCCCAGCATCTCGGTCTGCCACAGGACGGTGCCATCGCTGATATCCACTGCCTGTATCAGGCTTCCTGCGTCGCCGGTAGGCACCCTGGCGGCGGACGACACGATCAGGCGATTCAGTGCCTGATCGACCGCCAGCAGTCTGTCGCCACCTGCCGCGTCTCCCCAGCTCCACAGGCTCTCTCCCGAGCCGCTGTCGAGCAGTTGGAGGGCGGGGCCATCCTCCATGGCAGATGCCACTATCGCGCCATCGGTCACCTGCAATGCCGCCAGCGACGTCGCTTCGACGGTAGTCATCCCGGCCGCGGCAAAGCTCTCGCAAGGCCTGCCGGTGTCGGCGTCCAGCGCCAGCAAAGTGCCGGATGAGGAGGCGACAAACAGCCGCTGCGGACACATCAAGTCGGTCTCGCTGATACCGCTCTCACCGGCGCCTTCATGGGTGGATGCCAATTCCAGGGGATCCCCTTCTTGCTCTCCTGGGATGGGTACAAACACCCCCGCCGCGCCCTCGACGGGGCCTTGCCAGGCATCATGAAAGGCCAGATACGCGCAGCGTTCCCCGGCGACATCGCCTTGCCACTGGTAGGCCCATAGCGGCTCTCCCGTGGTGGCTCGGCGTGCCATCACTCCCTGCTGGGTGCAGACAAACAGCTGCTGCTGATCATCCGACAGTGCCAGGGACGACACCCCTGCCGTCAGCTCGGTGTGCCAGACGTCGGTCAGTGCGAACGGCGCATGAGCACGATCACCTTGCTGCCACGCCTCGACGATATGCGGTGCCGCCGCCAGCAGCGGTAGCGCCAGACCAACGATCGACGTCAGCCCGGTTCCCTGACGACCGAGGCCAGTGGCGCCGCGAGACCACCATGGCAGGAGCAACACCAGTCCCAGCAAGGCCGGGGCCCAGAGCCGAGGTATCAAGCGCCAGGCATCTAGCCCCACCTCCCACAGCGCCCAACCAAGCGTGCCGGCGAGCAACGCCGCATACACCGTCAAGGTGCCGCGCCAGCGCCCCATCAACCCTGCGGCCACGGCCACCAGCCCCGCGGCAGATACCACGTAATAGACACTGCCGCCCTGAGCCAGCAGCAGCGCTCCCGCCAGTAGCTGCACCAATGCCACTACAGCCAGCACCAGTCCCAGCATGATGGAAGGCCCCTTGGCAGCCCGACGGTTATCCATTGAGTGCATCTCCTTTCGTCCCTGACGGCCACGAGGCAAGACGTCGCCTCAGCACTCGCGACGTGCAGCTTCAGAATAGAAGCTGCCGTTGATCACTGCGACCTACGTCCACCCTCGTGGCGTACCGTGCAGAGGCACGCCAAATGCCTGGCGTGAGGCGACGAACATGGCATGATGTGCCATCCATCCGTTGCTCCAGAGGAACACGCCGATGAATCTGTACGGCGATACCCGTTCGGGAAACTGCTACAAGATCAAGCTGCTGGCCTCACTGCTCGACATCCGAATGGTGTGGATCGGCATCGATATCCTGGCCGGTGACACCCGTGAAGAGGATTTTCTCGGGCGTAATCCCAACGGCAAGATTCCCCTTCTTGAGCTGGATGACGGACGCTTTCTGGCAGAGTCCAACGCGATTCTCCACTACCTGGCCGGCGGCAGTGATTGGCTGCCGCAGGACCGCTTTGAGCATGCCAAGGTGCTGCAGTGGCAATACTTCGAACAGTACAGCCATGAACCCTATATCGCCGTTGCCCGCTTCATCTCGCTGTATCTCGGCCTGCCTGATGAACGCAAGGCCGAGTACGAAGCCAAGAAAGAGGGCGGCTACAAGGCGCTGAAGGTCATGGAGCGTCAGCTGGAAGCGACGCCTTATCTGATCGGCGACCGCCCGACCATTGCGGATATTTCGCTGTATGCCTATACCCACGTTGCCCATGAAGGCGGCTTCTCGCTGTCGACGTTTCCCGGCATACGGGCCTGGCTCGAGCGCATTCAAGCGCTGCCAGGCTATGTCTCCCTCGGTGACGAAGCGCTCCCTGCCTGAGCCGTTGAGGTGGCCATGGTCAATGACCGACCGGCCCGGTCGGTCATCTCTCATTGTCGGATATCAGGTATGCTGGTGGCTTCTTGCAACGCCGTAACGGAGTCACGACTTGGCCACCGCCCTCCTTTTCAACGTCTTGATTTTTCTTGCTGCAGCCGTGGTGGTGGTACCCGTCATCAAGCGCCTGGGACTGGGAGAGGTGCTGGGCTACCTGATCGCTGGGGTACTGATTGGCCCGTCTGCCCTCGGCCTGGTGCCTGACGCGGAAGGCGTGCTGCAGTTTTCCCAGGTCGGCATCGTCTTCCTGCTGTTTGTCATCGGCCTGGAACTCAAGCCGGCGCGTCTCAAGCTGATGCGTAAACCGGTCTTCGGCTTCGGATCGCTGCAGGTCGCCATCACCACCCTCGTGCTCGGCGTCACGGCTCTCGCGCTAGGCCTGTCTCCGGTCGCGGCGGCCGTCGTCGGCTTCAGCCTCGGACTATGCTCCACCCCGCTGGTCCTGCATCTGCTCGGTGAGCGCCAGGAGCTCAACAGTCGCCACGGGCGCAATGCGTTCTCCCTGTTGCTGTTTCAGGACATGGCCGCCATCCCGGTGCTGGCCGTGATCCCGATCCTCGGTGCGGATAGCCTGGCCGCCGGGGGAGTGATGTCAGCGCTCAAGGAGGTGGCGATTGCGGTCGCCGCCTTCGCCGGCCTTATCTTCGGGGGACGCAAGCTGTTGCCGCCGCTGTTTCGCAGGGCGGCCGCCACCGAAAGCCGCGAGGTGTTTGCCGGCATGTCGCTGCTGGTCTTGATTGGTGCCGCCTTGCTGATGGAGCTGGCAGGCCTGTCGATGGCCCTGGGGGCCTTTATTGCCGGCATTTTGCTGGCCGACTCTGAATACCGCCACAGTATCGAGGCAGATATCGAGCCCTTCAGAGGCCTCTTGCTGGGTCTGTTTTTCATGGCCGTGGGCATGACCGCCCAGATCGGACTGCTGGCCGAGACCCCGTGGCTGGTCCTGGGGCTGACCGCACTGCTGCTGGTGGCCAAGGGCGCCAGTCTGATGCTGGCGGCACGCGCCTATGGCTGTGGCTGGCGCGAGACCACCACCCTGGGGGTGCTGCTATCTCAAGGTGGCGAGTTTGCTTTCGTGGTACTGACCGCGGCCGGCAGCGCAGCGCTGCTGGAGACCAGCCTCGTCAGCCTGCTGGTGCTGGTCGTGTCGCTGTCCATGGCCACCACGCCGGTACTGTTTCTCGGCTATGAGCGGTGGATCCGCCCCCTGTTCAACAAACCTCGTCCGAAGCGCCAGTTCGACGCCATGGACGACGACTCACCCAGGATCATCCTGGCGGGATTCGGTCGCTTTGGTCAGGTGATGGGACGCGCGCTCCAGGGACTCGAGATTCCCTACACGATTCTCGACATCAACGCCGACCACGTGGATTTCGTGCGACGCTACGGCAACAAGGTCTACTTTGGCGACGCCACCCGTCTCGACCTGCTGGAGGCCGCAGGCGCTCGCCGGGCCCAGGTACTGGTGGTGGCGGTGGGTGATCCCGAGATTTCCATGCGTATCATCCAGCGTGCCAGCAAGCGCTTTCCCCACCTCAAGATCTACGCTCGCGCGCGGGATCGTCAGCATGCCCAGCGGCTGATGCGAGCCAAGGTGGATTACGTGCTGCGCGAGCTGCTGCCAGCCAGTCTCGAGATGACCCGAGAAGTGCTGATCGGGCTGGGCATTCCGCGGGACAAGGCCCAACAGACCATCGATACCTTCCGCCCCCATGATGAAGATACCCTGCGGCGACAGCTCGAAGTCTTCGGCAATGAGAAGAAGCAGATGCAGACCATCCGACAGGCGGCCAAGGAACTCGAGACGTTGTACGAAGCGGACGAAGACATCCTGCGCAGGGTCGATGAAATTCCTTCGAGGGCCAGCACCGAGCCCCCCGCCTCCCATACCCCTGAACGCTAAGGGTCGGGCGAACTCACCTGACGCGGCTGCCACCAGGACGGCAGCCTTTCGCGCACCTCCGGCCAGGCGAAGCGGTCATCCAGCAACACCAGCGTGCCGCTGTCCTCTGGCCCGCGGATCACACGCCCGGCGGCCTGAATCACCTTGATCAGCCCAGGAATTCGATAGGCGTAGTTGTCCCCCTGGCCAAAGCGCGCCTCGAGGCGTGACTTCAAGGCCTCCTGGCGAGCGTCGCTGGGAGGCAAGCCCAGGGTCGCCACAAAGGCACCGATCAGCCGATCTCCCGGCAGGTCCACGCCCTCCGAGAAGACACTGCCCAACACCGCAAACGCAATACCAAAGCCTCCCGGTGCGAAATCGGCCAGAAACGCTTCCCGCTCGGCTTCGTCCATGCCGCGACGCTGCACCCGCCGGGGAATCTCCGGGTAGGCATCGGCCATGGCGGCGACCACTCTATCCAGATAGGCAAAGCTCGAGAAAAACGCCAGGTAGTGGCCGGGACGCCGCTGATACTGGGCTGCCATCATCTCGATGATACCCGGCAGCGACTGTTCCCGGTGGCGGTAGCGGGTCGACAGATGGGTGCAGATCCTGACGTCGAGCTGCTCGGCGGTGAAGGGAGATTCGACCTCGGCCCACACGCTGTGGGCCGGTAGTCCCAACAAGTCTTGCTGGTAGCGTGGCGGAGCCAGCGTCGCCGAGAACAACACGCTGGCATGGGCGGCTGCAAAGCGCGGAGCGAGAAAGTCGCCAGGCACCTGATTGACGATGGCAAGTCGGGCGCGACCTCGCCCCCGGCGGGTCAACTCGCACATGGAGTGGTCGCCGAATCGCTCGGCCAGGCGAGAGAATGCCAAAGCCTCGAACAACGCATCGGTCAGGGCGGGCCGGGTATCTTCAGGATGTTCTCCCAGGTGATCACCGATGGCACCGCTCAATCCTTGCAGGGCCTGCAGAAACTCTGCCGGAATCGTCCCCAGGGTCATCCAGCGCGGTGCATCCCGAGACCCGGGCTGGTCGCCGCCATGTTCCCGCACCACCGCCTGCCACTGCCGCACAACCCGTGCCAGAGGCTGTTTCAGCGCGGCGGGCGCCTCCTTGCTCAGACGTGCCAGACTGCGCTGATCGATACTGGCCGAATACATGCCTCGCGCTCTATCGATCAGATTGTGCGCCTCGTCCACCAGCAGCGCCAGGCGCCATTGGCGCGCCTGAGCCAGGCCATGCAGCAGAGCGCTAGCGTCGAAGTAGTGATTGACGTCCCCCACCACCAGGTCGCACCAGCGTGCCATTTCCTGGCCCAGATAGTAGGGGCACAGACGATGCGCCAGCGCCACCTCACGCAGCCCGGCGCGATCCAGCCTGGCGTGGGCTACGGCGGCCTGGCGCGCTTGGGGCAGTCGATCATAGAAGCCCTGCGCCAACGGACAGCTATCACCGTGACAGGCCAGATCAGGGTGTTCGCAGGCCTTGTCTCGCGCGACCAGCTCCAGCACACGAAGCCGCCGCTCGGGGCCTGGATCCAGCTGATTGACGGCTGACAGCGCCAGCTGCCGCCCGGTGGTCTTCATGGTCAGGAAAGCCACGCGATCGAGGCCATGCCGTGGCATGGCCTTCAACACCGGAAACAGGCTGCCCAGGGTCTTGCCGATCCCGGTCGGCGCCTCGACCAGCAAGGCCTTGCCGGTGGCCACCGCCTTGTAGGTGGCTTCCGCCATCTGGCGTTGCCCGGGACGAAAGTCGAGATACGGAAAGCGCAGGCCCTGCAGGGCACTGTCGCGGCGGCGTCGATGGCGCGCCTCGCTCTTGGCCCAGTGCAGATAGTCGTGACAGGCCGCAGCGAGCTCCTGCCACAGCTCCGAGGCGGATGCCTCACAGCTGAGAAGAGTTTCACGACCTGTCACCAGATCGAGGTAGACCAAGGCCAGGGTGATGCGCTCACGCCGCTGCTGGCGACACCACAGCGCGCCGTAGGCGCGCACCTGCGCCCAGTGCAGCGCCCGCTGGTTGTCGGCCATGCGATCCAGGCGCCCGCGGTGGGTCTTGATTTCCTCGAGCCGTGAACCGTCGTCGGCCACACCATCGATGCGCCCTCTCAGGTGTAGCCCTGCCAGCGTCCCTTCGACGGCCACTTCACTGCGGTAACCCTCACCGCGGCGGGCCACCACCTGGGCATGACCATCGATGCCCTCGCGGGAGCTGGGGGCTGGCGTAAAGCGATGATCAAGGTCTCCCCGACGTGCCGTGAAATCACACAGCTCACGCACCGCCACCGACATCACCAGGCTATCGTCAGCGACACTGCCGGATAGCCCTTCTCGTTCTGCCTCAGGCAAAGCGTCTGGGTCGTCCGGGCAGCGCGAGTCGTCACTCATCATGCCACCGCACATGACACACCGACACCGCAATCCCGTGGCGATGAAAATGCTCAAGCCAGCGTTTCTGGTTGTCCTGCAGACGGTCACCTGGGGCCTTGATCTCGATCAGGCGATAGCGGGGCTCGCCCTCAGCTGCCGCTGGAAAGAACTGGATCAGGTCTGGCCAGCCGGCCCGATTGGCCTTTACATCCTCCAGCATGCGGGTGAAGAAGCCCCGAAGATCTGCGCCATCGATGCACTCGAGCGCCACATCCAGCAGCGTGGCATCCAGCACCTCCCAGTGTACAAACGGATTGGCGATGCCCCGCTTCTGTTCCCAGCGCCGACGTATCTGGGAGACGTGGGCCTGGTCGTCCAGCGCAGACAGGCAGGCATCGAACCGCTCTCGGCGACGGCTCACGAAGTCCGCGCGATAAAGGTCTGCAGGCCCACGATGAAACGGATGAAAGAAGGCCCCCGGCAAGGGGGTGAAAATGACATCCCAGCACAACAGGCCAAACAGTCCGGCGATCAAGTGATTCTCGACGTAGAACACCGGCGCGCCATCCTCGCTGAGATGATCTCGCACAGCGCGCTCGACGCAACCGCTGTCATTCAGCGCACGGGACGGCAGCGACAGCTGCCACAGCGTGATATCCGCGAGCGCTGCGCGCTCCTGCCGGGGCAGCCCGAGCCGGCGTCTCAGCCGCGGCATGAGGCGCTCCAGCGCCTGGAGCTCAGCCTCATCCTGCGGCGACTCGAGCGCCTGTTCCGCCAGTTCCATGGCCTGCTGATGATGACCAAGACGCTCCAGCAGGCGTAGCCGCTTGACCCTGGCCTCACCGGGACCCGCCAAGGCATACGCCTCCAAGGCCAGGGCGTCGTGACCAGCACGCTGGGCCTGCTGACCCAGTCTCAGCAGCAGGCGTGCCCGTCGCGATCTCAGCCACGCATTGTCATCAGGCAGCTCAGGCACATCGGCCCATACCGACGCCACGTCCTCGCCTTGCTCGAGGCGCTCGCGCAGGTGGTGCAGCTGAAGATAGGTGTCGACCTCCTGTCGCTGTTGAAAGCCGCGAGAAGCGGGATCGAGTGCCACCTGTTCGTAGCGCATGTGCCCGAGCTCCGCCATGACGAAGTCCGACCAGCTTTGCCGCAGGTTGCCGAAGAACATTAGGCGCAGGCGATCACAGACCTCCATCACGGTCAGTCTCCACAGGCCATCGTCGCTGTCCGGCCACCACTGACTCCAGCGCTGGGGACCCAGCAAGGACGGCGTCTCATCCGCCGACCTATCCGAGGCATCCGCCGACCTATCCGAGGCATCCGCCGACCTATCCAAGGCATCCGCCGATTGATCCTGGGCATCCGCCAGCGCCTGAGCCAAGCGGGTCTTCGATACCGAGGCCGGGAGCTGATGATCCGGCAAACGTGGCACCAGGACCCGTCGCGCCTCAGCAAGACGCAATTGCGTCATCAGCTCGACATGGCTCACTACCGGGTCCGCCGCGATCAGTTCGGCGGCGGCCAGTTCTTCCAGGGCGAGGCCAAGATCCCCCACTTCCACGTAGTCGAGCCGGGACGTACGAAACAGCTCTCCCTTGCGCGACACCATGCGCACCAACAGGGCTTGAGCAGGTTCGGGGAGACCACCGAACTGCGCGATGAAATCACGTTCAGGGGCGGCCAGCAGATCGCCGTGTCGGCTACTCACCCACGCCAGCACATACTGGAAATGGCGCAGGTAATAGAAGGGGTCGTCGCGCAGGTCTGGAGGTAGCTGCGGCAGGTCAGGAGTCATGGCGGCATCTTATCAAGGATGCCCTATCACGCCCAAGCGCCCACTGACGGACACTTCACTCGCCGTCTTGCTGATCGCCAGCAACGGAAGAGGAAGATGTCCGCTACCGCCATGGACATTTCCTTTTGCTGCTAAGCATTGATGAGCAACTGCTACAGAAAGCCATTTCAGCAAAAGCCGAGTCTGTAATGCCAGTCTATGCTGGTGACACTGAAAACGGCGGAACATGCGGCAGGTAGCGCAAGCGACTTAGATAGCGGCAGGTAGCGCAAGCGCCTTCGATAGACAGTAGATAGATACCAAGGCGCCGATACCCCGTACTGATGAAACACATCGACAACCACGTACTGATCGAGAGCCAGAGGACACGACTCATGCCCCAACAGAAGACCGCCATCATCACCGGATCGACCAGCGGTATCGGACTTGGCATCGCCGAGGGGTTCGCCAAGGCAGGCATCAACCTGGTCATCAACGGTATCGAAGCGGCGTCAGACGTGGAGGCCACCCGGTTGGAGCTTGAGAAACACGGCGTCAAGGTGGTCTACGACAACGCCAACATGATGGAGCCGAGCGAGATCAGCGCCATGCACAAGCGCGCCGAAGCCACGTTCGGCGCCGTCGACATCATCGTCAACAACGCTGGCATACAGCATGTGGCACCGGTCGACGAGTTTCCCGAGGACAAGTGGAACGCCATTATCGCCATCAACATGAATTCGGCCTTTCACCTCACCAAGGCCGCTCTGCCTGGCATGAAGGCCCGCGGCTGGGGCAGAGTGATCAACATCGCCTCGGCTCATGCCCTCGTTGCCTCTCCCTACAAGTCGGCCTACGTGGCCGCCAAGCATGGGGTCTTGGGATTGACCAAGACGGTAGCACTGGAAGTTGCCGAACAGGGCATTACCGTCAACGCCATCTGTCCTGGTTATGTGCTGACGCCGCTGGTCGAGAAGCAGATCCCGGATACCGCCAAGGCACGCGGCATCTCCGAGGATTCGGTCATTCGCGACGTGCTGCTGGCCAACCAGCCCACCCGTGAATTCGTCACCACAGAGCAATTGGCGGCCACCGCCCTGTTCCTGTGTTCTGACGGCGCCGCCTCCATGACCGGCATCGCCTTGCCGGTGGATGGCGGTTGGACAGCACATTGACCCTCCCTGTGCTGGGCTGATGATGCGTAGACAGCACATCGACCGTAACGGCAGCGTTAAGCGGTCAGCTGAAAGGGCCTTACAAAAGGCCTTATAGGAAGGTCTTACAAGAAGGTCTGATAAGAAGGTCTGATAAGAAGGTCTTAAGGACGGTCTTGTGCAAGACCGCTGCACCACAGGAGAAGGTGATGGCCAAGCCACCCAAGAAGATCAATCTGGCATTACAAGGCGGAGGCGCCCATGGCGCCTTCACCTGGGGGGTTCTGGACGCCCTGCTCGACGACCCCTGCATCGAGATCGAAGCCATTTCAGGCACCTCCGCTGGTGCCATGAACGCCGTTGTTCTGGCCGATGGCCTGGTTCAGGGCGGGCGCGAAGCCGCCAGGGAAAAGCTGGAAACCTTCTGGAGAGCGGTCTCCAAGGCAGCACGATTCAGCATTCTGCAGCGCACCCCCTGGGACCGGCTCAGTGGCAACTGGAGTCTCGACTACTCACCGGGCCACGTCTACTTCGACCTGATGACGCGCTTTTTCTCGCCGAGTCAGTTCAACCCGATGAAGTACAACCCCCTTCGGGACATCATCATCGAGCAGGTGGACTTCGATAACGTCTGCGGCTGTGACCAGATGAAGGTCTTCGTCGCCGCCACCAATGCCGAAACAGGACGGGTCAAGATCTTCAACCGCCAGGAACTGACACCGGACATGGTGATGGCGTCTGCCTGTTTGCCGTTTCTGTTCGAGGCTGTGGAAGTCGATGGCGTGCCTTACTGGGATGGCGGGTATTCAGGTAACCCTCCGCTGTTCCCGTTCTACCAGACAACAGAGTCTCGCGACATTCTGATCGTGCAGATCAATCCGGTAGAGCGCGAAGGATCACCCATCAGCGCGCAGGAGATCCTCAATCGGACCAACGAGATCACCTTCAATGCCAGCCTGCTCAAAGAGCTGCGAGCCCTGGCCTTCGTCAAGCGCTTGATCCATGAAGGCCATCTTGATCCGGACACCTATCGCGACATGCTGGTCCACATCATCGACAGCCAGGACCTGCTGAAGCCGCTGGGCGCTTCATCCAAGCTCAATGCGGAGTGGGAGTTCCTGTGTCTGCTTCGTGACAGAGGTCGCCAACGTGCCCAGGCCTGGATCGAGCAACACTACGACGATATCGGCAAGCGAGATAGCGTCGACCTGAGAGAGATGTTTGACGGTATCCACTGATCCAAGGCGACCGGAACGACACGCCTGTTGGCATGGGGCGAGTGAGCAGAGGCGCCCTCTCTCGGAAAAGCGAAAGAGCATAGCAGCGCCAGTAAGGCATGGCCTCTGGCGCTGACAAAGCCGGGCCACTGTGGAGCGCTGCCTCAACCAGCCAATGGCCATCGAGAGTCCTGATATCACGTTTGCCGAGGTGCACCCAAGACAAGAAGAGTGCGGCTCACAACAGCAAAGAAAGACACGAAGATCAGTTGAAGTGTGCCGGATGAAAGATAGGCCATCACGGGCACGACAGATGCAACGCTATAAAACGGCCGTATGTTTTAAACAAGAATTTCATTTTCGATGACACCCCCCTAAGTGATGGATGCATGCCATCCCAAAACGCACAACGAGGACGCCGCAATCATGAGCTCACACCCGCCATCACCCAATATGGAAAAAGGCCTCGCCTTCTTCAGGCAACACAATCCTGCCGCCGCCCAGGCGCTGGAAGAAAAGCTCGGTGACTTTGCGCCGGACCTGATGCGCCTGGTGGCCGAATTTCCGTTTGGCGAAATGTACGGTCGTGACGGGCTGGAGCCCAAGGTGCGCCAAGCCGCCACGCTATCGGCCCTGGCCTGCGGCGGCCATGACACCCAGTTGCGCATTCATATCGGTATTGCGCGTTCCCTAGGATTCAGCCGTGACGAATTGGTCGAGCTTTTTATGCAGCTTGCGCCTTACGCCGGTTTCCCCGTGACGATCAATGCCGTACTCGCCGTCAAAGACATCTATCCCGAGTCATGACATCACCCCGGTGATACACGACCCACCCCAACGTAGCGTAAAAAGGAGTCACGCCATGTTTGACCATCAGCAAAATCCGCCCATGGAACCGGTTGACGAAACCGATACTACCCTGGCATTCATCGACCTGGCCGACGTCAAGCTGCCCGCTGGCGCCGCACCGCTGGAGCAGCGTCATCTGCGCTTCCGTCGTGTCGACGTTGGTCCCGGCGGCATCGTGCCCTACCACTCCCACGAAAACCGCCCGGCCATTCTGTTCGTGTTCCAGGGTGAAATCGTCGAGTACAACTCAAAGCACGAGGAGCCGCGTGTGCACAGGGCTCCGTCCATCATCGCCGAGTTCAACGAGATCTGGCACTGGTGGAAGAACGAGTCTGATGGCGACGTCATCATCTATGCCGCCGACCTGGCCGAAACCGAGAAGTGCGCCGAAGGCGAGTGCTAAGACTCGCGGGTGGGGCTAGCTGACACAGCCCCCATCCACAAAGCCGCAGCGATGTGCTGCGGCTTTGTCGTATTTTCACTATCGGTCTTCGGCGCTCGTCTGTTGGGATTCACCTATTCCCCCTCGCCACGGCGACAGACGTCCAGGCGTCACTGACATGGCCGAGTCGGAAAGCCCAGCTCAGTCTGCCAAGCCTCCGGCCAACCACTCTAGCTGTTCCGCGACGGGAATCTCACGGCAGTGCTGGCGATTTTCTCCTGCCCAGAGCGGTGAGAAATCACCGCTGCAGCGGGATTCGTGGGCCGCGCGCAGTTCGCAGAGTGCGCTGGCCGCCAGGGGGAAGTCCGGTACCTCTCGGGAAATGGGGCCCAGCTCTCGCATGGCCCGGTTGACGATTCCCCGGGCCGGTCGGCCAGAAAAGACGTTGGTGATCTCGGTCGTTGAAGCAGGATCCAGCAGCGCCTTGCGATGAACGGCACGCACAGCGGCCTCCGGACAGCACAGTAGCGCTGTGCCAATCTGTACGGCGGCAGCCCCCTGATCAAGCGCCCATCGGACCCCCTGAGGGTCGGCGATTCCCCCTGCCGCCACCACCGGCACCGCCACCGCTTCCACGATACTCGGCAACAGCTTGGCCAAGGGTTGCTGCAGGCTGAGATCATCGCTCAGGAAATGCCCTCGATGGCCGCCGGCCTCGGTGCCCTGCGCAATAATGACGTCGGCGCCATTGGCCTCGAGCCAGCGGGCCTCGTCCAGGGTGGTGGCACTGGACATGACCAGCGCACCACAGCGCTTGACCCGCTCGACGAGCTCGGCGCTCGGCAAGCCGAAGTGAAAGCTGACCACTGCGGGCTTGTGCTTTTCGACAATGGCACAGGAGGCCTCATCGAAAGGACGTCGGGTCGGGCTGTCGCTAGGAGGGGGAGGAGCAATACCGAGCTCCTGATGATAGGGCTCCAGACGTTCTCGCCAACGCTCCAGGCGCTCTGGTTGCGCCTCAGGAGTGGTGTGGCAGAAGAAGTTGACGTTGACGGGGCCATGCCCCTCGATCGCCGCCAGCGCGTGCTCCAGCGCCTCCGGTGACAGCATGCCTGCGGGCAGTCCGCCCAGGCCACCTGCAGCCGTCACCGCGATCGCCAGCGTCTCGTCCTGAGCCCCTGCCATGGGCGCCTGAAAAATGGGGCGCTTCAAGCGAAGTCGCGCAAGGCTGGTCATGGTTGAATCTCCTTATGTGGAGCGGCGGCCTCGTTGTTCAACGACGCCTCACGGGGTCGCAGCTCCAGAATATCGCCACGAATGGCCAAATCGAAACGGCCAAGAAAGCTCATGCCCAGCAATACCGTCTCACCCTCCATGCCAGGACTGATGGAACCATCGACGCGAGACGCGGACAAGCCCCCCAACGTCACAGATTCCAGCGTGGTCAGGGTGCCGCGGGCACGCCCGTTGGCGGTGTGAAACCAAGCGCTGCCATGATCCGGCAACGACAGTTGTCGAGCAAGACTCCCGGGAAGAGCGACCCGCGTCGCACCAGTATCCACCAGGAACGTCACAGGTATGCCATTGATGCTGCCCGGCGCTACAAAGTGTCCACCAGGGCCTCTTTTGAGCTGCAGCGGCTGTCCTTCTGCCACCGCTTCAAGCTGGGCATTGGGGTGCATTTTCTGCGTCAGCCAGACAGACATCCACCAGCCACCCAGTGCCATGAACACCACCCAGAATAACAGCATCATGGCGAGACCTGGGCCACGGGTCCCATGTCGACGGGTCATGCCATTCTCCTTGCTGACGAACACACCACGTCGCCAGAAGCGACGAAGGCAGCATGGCGCAGCCGAGCGGCGACCGCTGTACTGATGCCAGTCGCTACGCGACAAGCGGCAGATCACGGCACAAGTGCCAGGCGTAGCCTCTTATACGGCAGGCGCATCCCATCGGAATGACACCAAGGAGGGTTTATGATGACAGCTTCTACTGACGTACTCCACGACCGCCCCTCTCAACACTTTCATCACTTTCATCACTCTCATCCCTTCCGGCAGGTTCTGGGCACGACCCTGGCCGTGCTGCTCACGGCGATGTTCAGCCCAGGTAGCAGCGCAGACGCTAGCCTTCCGCCCACGACCTCCATGGATGCGGTCGACAAGCATGTCTTCGAGATGTCCCACTACACCACGCAGGGAGGCGACACTATCGCGCCGGTCAGAGTGGGTTGGGAAGCCTATGGAGAGCTCAATGACGCCGCTGACAATGCCATCTTGATCACGCACTTCTTCTCGGGCACTAGCCATGCCGCAGGTCGCTATTCCGGAGAAGACGTTGCCGGCTATTGGGACGCCATCATTGGTCCGGGGAAGCCACTCGATACCAACCGTTACTTCGTGGTGTCCTCGGACACCCTGGTCAACCTCAATGCTGGCGACCCCAGGGTCACCACCACCGGCCCCGCCAGCCTCAACCCCGCCACCGGCGAGCCCTGGGGTACGACATTCCCCCTGGTCGGTATTGGTGACTTCGTGAACGTACAGAAGGCGCTGATGGATGAGTTGGGCATCCAACGCCTGCACGCCGTGATGGGGGCCTCGATGGGGGCTTTGCAAGCGTATGAGTGGGCCAGCGCGTACCCTGATCGGGTCGACCGTCTCATCGCAGTGATTGGCGCTGGCGTTGCCGATCCCTGGCTGATCGCCAGCCTCGACGCCTGGGCCGCTCCGATTCGCCTCGATCCCAACTGGCGCGACGGTGACTACTACGATGATGACCGCCCGCCCATCGACGGCCTGAGAGAATCGCTCAAGCTGATCACCCTGCAGGCTAACCACTGGCGTTGGGCTGATGCCACCTTCGATCGCGACTGGGCGGACCCACTGGCGTCGCCTGAAGACGATCTCGCGGCCGACTTTGAGGTGGTGGCCACACTCGATGAGATTGCCGCCGCCCGCGCCAGCAAGGCAGACGCCAACCACCTGCTGTATCTGGTTCGGGCCAACCAGAATTTCGTGACCGGAACCGAGGGTGACGCCGAGTCTGGCCTGGCCGCCATAAAGGCCCCCACCCTGCTGCTCTACAGCGCAGATGACCTGGTGTTTCCAGCAGAGAACGTGCTCGACACGGCCCGCATGATTCAGGCTGACGGCACCCCGGTTACCTTGCACACGCTGAAGGGAGATCGCGGGCACCTTGATGGCGTGGTCAGTATCGAGCAAGCCGCCGATCAACTGCGCGGTTTTCTCGAAGCGCCAGTGCGCTGATGGTCGCGCCGACGGCTGCAGCGCCATCGACGCCCACCACCCGTCAGCGTCAGCTCAGGCACCCTCGCTAATGGCCATGGCATCAGCGGGCAAGGTGCCCATGACTGGACCTTAGCAGGCAGCCATGCTGGGATGGTCGGGGGTCTGAGGTTACTGATCCTGGGAGCACCGTTTCAGGGTACTCCCAGGCATATCGACAAGGAGTTCACCGTGAGTCATGACGCTACTCTCCAGGTTGCCGACCTGGATGCAGGTCTGATCTATCGTCTGTTTTCCGGCGCTATCGCACCGCGCCCGATTGCGTGGGTATCAACGCTGAGTAGCGAAGGGCATGCCAACCTGGCGCCTTTCTCGTTTTTCAATGTGGCCAGTGTTGCCCCTCCCATACTGGCGTTCTCACCTCTGCTCAATGGCGAGGGTGGCACCAAGGACACCGTTGCCAATTTGCGAGAGGTGGGCGAATGCATCGTGCACATCGGCGGGGAAGCCCTGGCGGAAGCGCTCAATACCACCAGCGCCAGCCTGCCGCGGAACGGCGATGAGTTCGAACACGCGGGGCTCACCAAGGCGCCCCTTGGCGATCTTCGGGTTCCCCGGATCAGCGAAGCGCCGATCGCCTTCGGCTGTCGTCTCCACGACATCCTTACCTTTGGCGATCAGCCGCTTTCAGGCAATCTGGTGCTGGCCGAAGTGACCGTGATTCACGCAGATCCCAAGGTGTGGGATGGACGCCACGTAGGCCGCGAGGCGCTTGCCCCCATCGGCCGCATGGCTGGCAGTGACTATATTCGCTGCACGGATCTGTTCGCGCTGGAACGTCCAAAGTAACCAGCATTCGGCGCCGGCTCGATTGTCCAGGGGGAACCCGGCAGTGCATCAGCCCCCAAGCAGGGAGCCAATCACCAGGTATCCGCCCATGGCCAGCAATCCCATCAGGAACACCAGACGAAAACGTGCCTCGGAGAGTCGTCGCCGGAGCTCGGCGCCCAGCCACATCCCAAGCCCTGCCGGCAGCAAGGCCAGGCAGGAGGCCTGCAACTGCTCAGTGGACAAGAGCTCTCGCTCCCCCAGCGCCAGCGCCAGACTGAGCGTGGACAGGCTGAACAGCATGCCCATGGCCTGCACCAGGGCGTCTCTGGGCAGGCCGATGGACTGCAGGAAAGGGACGCCAGGAAAGACGCTGGAGCCGGTCAGGCCGGTCAACAGGCCGTTAGCCGTACCCAGCCACCCCGCCTGGGTATGACTGCCGCGAAAGCGCAGCTGCCGGCCGCTCAAGTTCAGCGCGGCGTAAAGGATCAGCAGACCGCCCAGCAGCAGCGATAGCCAGCGCGCATCGACACGGGAAAGGACCCATACCCCGGGCCAGACGCCAACGCAGGCCATCAGCAGGAACCCCCACAGGCGACGACACAGCAACAGCAGCTGCCCTCCCACCAATGCCTGCCACACATTGGTGATCACTGTCGGCACCAGCATCAGCGCCATGGCGTCAGGCAGCCCCAGCGTTACCGTCAGCAGCGCCAGCAACACCGTCGGCATGCCCATGCCGAGCACTCCCTTCACCAGCCCTGCCAGCACGAAGATCAGCGCCAGCAGGGCCAGCGACATGACGCCGCTGCTCAGCATGAGGGTGTCATGCTTCAGCTTCCCGCTTGGCTTCCCAGTCACCGGCCACTTGCTGCCCACGGCGCTGATTGACCCCGGCACACAGTATGATCGCGATGATAAAGAAGGCGGCACACAGCAGGATCGAGGCCTTGAGACCGACTGCAGCTTGCAGCAAGCCCAGGCCAACGATCCCGACGATACCCGCCAACTTGTTGGCCAGGCCCCAGAAACCGAAGAACTCCGCCGCCTTCTGGCGTGGCGAGAACAATCCCACCATCACGCGACTGGCCGACTGGCTTGAGCCCAGGCTGAGCCCGGCCAGGCAGCCGACGAACAGAAACAGCTGCTCCGCCTGCCAGTCGAGCCCCCAGGTGGCGTTCAGCCAGGCGGTCACCTCCGGGGTCGCCCAGATGGCCAGAATGGCCAGGACCCACAGCACCAGCGTCAGCAGGTACGTCACCAAGGTGCCGATGCGGTCTTGGATGAAGCCAAACCCCAGCGCTCCGGCGGCAGCCGTGATCTGCACAATGATGAACATCAGATTACGCGTGCTTTCCTGCCAACCGATCACCTGGGCGCCATAGATGAAGGCAAAGGCAATGATGATGTAGACCCCGGCCATGGAAAACAGTACCGATATCAGGAACAGTCCCAGATCACGAAAACTCTTGAGCTCATGAAAGGTCAGTGAGATGCGCTGCCAGGCAATCTGGCTGAACCGCTGACGCAGCGGTTGCGGCTCGGCCCGCTCCTTTAGCCACAGGAAAGTGGGAATGGCTGCCACCAGGAAGAACCCGGCGGCAAACGGGCCCACCCAGCGAATCCGCTCAAAGTTGTCCGCCGTCGCCTCGCCCAGTACCGCCAGGGTAAAGCCGGCCGCTACCAGTCCGCCGACATAGCCCAGTGCCCAGCCAAACCCTGAAATCGCCCCTAGCTTGTCCGGCGGTCCAAGCCCGGGCAAGAACGCCGCGATAAAGGACTCCCCCATGGAATAGGCATAGTTGGACAGGATGATCAGCACGAAGCCCATCACCACATAGCCCGGTTCGACAAAGTAGAGCATCGCCGTCGTCGCTATGGTGGCCACGTAGCTGGCAAACAGAAAACGCTTCTTCTCGGCCCGGTAGTCCATCACCGCGCCACATAACGGCCCGGTCACGACGACCAGCACAAAGCTGAGCGCCAGCGCCAGGCTCCACAGCAGGTTGGCCAGTCGATAGCCATCCCCCCGATCACCAACGATCACCGTGGTAAAAAGCTCGCCGAAGACCACCGTGATGATCAGCAGGGTGTAGGCCTGGTTGGCGAAATCGAACATCGCCCAGCCGAAGATCTCTCGCCGACGCACTCGGTCAGTGGCGGCAGGAATAATGCTGCTCACGCTCATCGCGCCTTCCTGTTGGCAAAGGGGTTCAAGATAGCAGTCGGACACTGCCCGGGGCCACGGCGTTCATGCGCCTTGGGCAGCATGGCCTTCCACGGGAGCACGCACCTGGCGCGACGCCGGTCAGCCCTCGGCCTGTCAACGATCACTGAGCAGAGGGTTGACAACGACCGAGGGTGACAGAGCCTGAGAATGGTAGAGTATGGCGCACGACGTTGACACTCATGTGAGCTGAATGACTTCCATCGATCATCTGGCCAGTGCCGCCGCCCAGGGCTGGCATCAGCGGCTGGCTGGCCTGATTCAAGGCGCCGATCGCAGCGACCTGCCCCAGCAGCTGGATGCCACTCTGACCGAACTGGTGGCCATGGACGCACTCATTCTGCATGCCTACCAGGGACGTGGCAGGCCACAGGTGATTCACGACAACTACCCACCAGAGCGGCGCGAGCGGGACATCGAGCCCTACTTGAGCCGCATCTATCTGCTAGACCCGATGTTTCAGGCGATCGAGGCTGGCGTGGAAAGTGGCGCTCATCGACTACGCGACCTGGCACCGGATCGTTTCGAAAGCAGCGAGTACTACCATCACTACTATCGCGGCCTGGGGCTGAGGGATGAAGTTGGCCTGTTTGCCCGGGTCAGTGACGACACCGTCATGGTGCTGTCGCTCGGTTTTCGCCTTCAGGCCCCAACGCTGACACGCCGCATGCTCCAGGCACTGCGCCACCTCACCCCGGTCATTGAAGCGTTGCTACGCCACTACTGGACCTGGCAGCGCTCCGCCGTCGAATCGACCGCACCGGACGACGAGCCGGTCGACCTGGCGTTCTCGAGCTTTGGTCAGGGCGTACTCACCCGGCGCGAGCAGGATATCGTGCGACTGCTGCTAGCGGGACACTCGGCCAAGTCTGCTGCGCGTCAACTCGGCATCAGTGACGGTACCGTCAAGGTCCACCGCAAGCACATCTATCAGCGACTGTCGGTGACCAGCCAGGCAGAGCTGTTCCGCGCCTTTCTCGATCACGTTGCTCTGATCTCCCGGCGCCAGCGGGAATAAGCCGGAGGTCAGAACCGGTAGGACAGGTACAGCTTGCCTTCCCAGATATCCAGGTCATCGTGACCCAGGCTTAAATACCCTGCACTGGCTTCCAGCAGCAGCGTATCGTCCAAGAACCAGCGTGCGCCCGTCCGCAGCGTCCCCATCAGGTCTGAAGGGTTCTCCCACTCGAGGTCATCGTTCAGATAACGCCCATCGTTGGGCTGCTCGAAGGCCCAGTTGATCCCAAGCTCAGCGTAGGGCATGACCAGGCCATCATCGCCAACACTGTAGATACGGCTGATTTCGCCACTGGCGGTGGCCAATCCGGTGCTGTATGAGTCCCCCGGAACGTCGACATCCACGGGAACTCCGAGGATATCCCCTTGCAGGTCGTAGTCGTCACTACGCTCGTGGGAGTAGAAAAGCGACAGCGTGGGACGCAGCAGAGCTTGTCCCCAGCGGTACTGGCCGTGTGCGTTGACTGCTCCGCCAAAGCTGCGGGTATCGTAGCTCCCCTCAAGGGTTGCCAGCTCGCTGTCGTTATCGCCCCACCGCCAGATGAGTGAAGCGTCCAGCGCCCACCGGTCAGACAGACGATAGGCGACATAGGGGGAGACGCTGAAGCCGTCGCTGTCGTTCTCCCAGGCGCCACCAAAGTTATCCGCATGGCTCGAGTCGACGCTGAAGCTGACGCCTGCCACGGCCTGATCCGACACCCAGCGGTCAACGCCAACCGCTACCACCTGAGAGTCTCCGTCGAGATCCTGCCCATCGCGGTCATCCGAGATGTCGGTGTAGCGTGCATCGACCCAGGTATTCCAGGGGGATCCCGGCTCACCTTGACGCCCCTCGGTAATCGGCACCTGCTCAGCCAGAGTGGCTTCGAGCGCATTGCGTGTTCGTGCTTGAGCATGCTCGCGCAGCACATTCTCGGGGCAGGTCAGCACGGGCAGGCTGCCGTCTGGCAGTGGCTGTCCACCGAGTCTTGGATCATGACGGGGGTCGATGCACCAGTCTCGCGGCAGGGGAATATGGCCCGCCATCCATTGTGCGGCGTCCACCCTGCCGACGACCGTGCCTGGCAGCGGCTCAGGAGTGGGACGTCCTCCTGGTAACACACCGATGGGGGGCGATACTCCCTCCGGGAGATCGGGCGTGGGCCTGGTCGGCAGCGTGGGTGTGATGCCTTCGGGCCCCAACTCGCCAATAGGCGGAACGACACCTCCAGGACGCCCCCTATCGGGAGGCAGCTGCCATTGCCCGAGAGCAGGACGCTCTGGCGTCACGCCGACGGGCGGGCGATCTGGAGTGGGCAGAGTGCCGATGGGAGGCGTCACACCATGGGGCGGCAGCGACGGCATGATTCCCGACGGTGGCAGTGTAGCGATAGGCGGCGTCACACCATGGGGCGGCAGCGACGGTGTGATTCCCGACGGCGGCAGCGTAGCGATAGGCGGTGTCACGCCACGGGGAGGCAAGGTGCCAATAGGCGGCGTCACGCCATGGGACGGCAGCGACGGCGTGATTCCCGAGGGCGGCAGCGTGCCGATAGGCGGTGTCACGCCGCGGGGAGGCAAGGAGCCAATAGGCGGCGTCACGCCATGGGGCGGCAGCGATGGCGTGATTCCCGACGGCGGCAGCGTGCCGATAGGCGGCGTCACGCCATGGGGCGGCAGCGACGGCGTGATTCCCGACGGCGGCAGCGTGCCAATAGGCGGCGTCACACCATGGGGCGGCAGCGACGGCGTGATTCCCGACGGCGGCAGCGTGCCAATAGGCGGCGTCACTCCCTCAGGCCGAGCAAAGTCAGGAAAGATCTTGCCGATCGGAGGTGTGATACCGGGCCGCTCTGGCAAAGGAATCTGTCCGGCAGGAGGCAGCGTGAAACCGCCCTTCTGATTCTGCGTGGCCAACTGGCAGTCCTTGTTGCCTCCCAGATCCAGCAGCTTGTGCACGCCACCATTGCCATTGGACACCACGGGCGACAATGTCAGGTGCAGTCCGCCTGGATTCTTGCTCCATTCGTCGACCCGTTGTTTACCTTGGGCGGCTTCCAGCCCGAAGTCCCCTGCAGAGGTTCCAGAAAGCCAGACGGACCGCGAGTTGTCGTGGGTCACTCCGATGAACGCCAGGCCACCTGAGGCACCGCAGTTAGCGGCGAAGGCCGAGAGAGGGGCCCCCGATACAATGGCCACCGCAATGACCAAAAGACGATGTGCAGAGGGAACAGGTACGGGCATGGCGACATATCCAACAGCAAATCAACACCCGCAGCGGAGCCAGACTGTCGTCATCCTGCCGCTGCCATGTCAGTTCAGCGTAGCCTGTAGTGACATGACCACAAGACTACGCAGCAAAGGAGCTTTATATCATTGCGCACCTGTGTCGCTGATGTTTCTTTGCTGTGTATTGCGCTAGATCAAAGAAGCTTGCCGCCAGCTTTATACCCTCATGGGGATATGTCACCGACAGGGCGAGACTGGAGAGACTGATGGCCTGAACAAGGAGGCCACCAATGACAACAGCCCACTCCCCCCTTTCCGCGCCAACGACTGCCCCTCTGGATGCAGCAACACTATGGCAACAGGACAAGGATCACTTCATCCATCCGTTCACCGACTTCAGCGTCTTCCACGAGAAGGGCTGTGAGCTGATCACGGACGCCGAGGGTATCTACGTCCAGGATGTCCATGGCAATCGTTTCATCGACGGCATCGCCGGACTGTGGTGCGTCAACGTTGGCCATGGACGTGCCGAGATCGGTCAGGCGATGGCGGACCAGGCCACCCGCATGGCCTATTTCTCGACCTTCAACAACCTGTCCAACGCGCCGGCTGCGCAACTGGCGGCGAAGCTGGCCGACCTGGCCCCCGACCATCTCAACCATGTGTTCTATACCTGCGGTGGGTCTACCGCCAATGACGCGACCATTCGCTTGGTTCACTACTATTTCAACCGTCTGGGCAAACCCACCAAGAAGCGCATTCTTTCGCGGCGCAATGCCTACCACGGCACCACCTACCTGGCCGCAAGCCTGACAGGCATCGAGAGCAACAACTGGGAGTTCGACACCCTCGACCAGCTTGTCACCCACCTCAGCGAAGCCAACATGTATCGCCGCCCCGAAGGGATGAGTGAAGAAGCCTACTGCGATCATCTGGTGAACGAGCTGACCGCCACCATCGATGAGATCGGTGCCGACCAGATAGCCGCCTTCATCGCCGAGCCGATCATGGGGGCAGGCGGCGTGCTGGTCGCTCCTCGCGGCTACCACGCGCGAATGCAGCAGGTCTGTCGCGACCACGACATCCTCTACATCGCCGATGAGGTAGTGACGGGGTTTGGACGCCTCGGCCACGTCTTCGCCTCCGGCGAGGTCTTCGCTACCCAGCCCGATATCATCAACCTGGCCAAAGGACTGTCGTCCGGCTACGCGCCACTCGGCGCCACCTTGATCTCCGACCGCCTCTACGAAGTGCTCGGCACTCCTCAGGGCAAGGGCGGCGTCCTGAGCACAGGTTTCACCTATTCCGGTCACCCGGTGAGCTGTGCCGCAGCACTGAAGAACATCGAGATTCTCGAGCGCGAAGATCTCTGCGCCAACGTGCGTGAAGTCGGCCCCTACCTGGAACAGGCCCTGGCCTCGCTGGCCCACCACGATACCGTCGGCGATGTACGCGGCAGTCACTTCATGATGTGCATCGAAAACGTCGCCGACAAAGCCACCAAGGCCCTGTTCCCCGTCGAGGCGCGAGTGGGCGATCGCGTGGCCCACGAGGCCCAGAAGCGTGGCCTGATCATTCGCCCCGTGGGCCACCTGAACGTCATCTCTCCCCCCTTGATCTGGACCCGCGACACCGTCGACACAGCCGTGGAGATACTCGATCAAGCGCTGGCAGCCACCAGCGCATCGCTCAGGCAAGACGGCTACCTGTAGCCGAGGTGTTCCCTGCCAATGACTGGCAGGGAACAGCACATCAACTGAGTAGGCCGCCTCAGCGACACACCCTGTCGAGGACTCCCTTTGGTGGCGGCCACCGCTCCCTTCAATAACAACGCTCGCCTAAAGCGAAACAAGGAGCTTGCATGGACACCTACGGCGCATGGAGCCTGGTTCCGACCCTGGTGGTGCTGGTGACCGCCATCATCACCCGACGTACCATCGAATCCCTGCTGACTGGCTGCCTCGTCGGCCTGTTGATGATCGCCCCCAGCGAAGTCATTACGCGGGGCTCCGATATTCTGCTCGACGTGCTCGGTAACGACACCGTCACCTGGATCATTCTGGTCTGCGGGCTGTTTGGCAGCTTGATCGCCCTGCTGGTCAAGACCGGCGGCGTGCTCAGCTTCGGCGACGCCATGACCCGCCGCCTGCATAGCCGCCGGCAAAGTCTCCTCACCACCTGGGTGCTAGGCCTGGTGATCTTCGTCGACGACTACCTCAATGCACTGACCATCAGCGCCTCGATGAAGAAGATCACCGACCGTTTCGGCGTATCCCGTGAGAAGCTGGCCTACATCGTCGACTCCACCGCGGCGCCGGTGTGCATTCTGGTGCCTTTCTCGACCTGGGCGGTGTTCTTCGCGGGACTGCTGGAGGACAACGACGTCGCCAGCAACGGCATGTCGCTGTACATCTCTTCCATTCCGTACATGGCCTATGCCTGGGTCGCCGCCGCTATCGTGCCGCTGGTAGCGCTTGGCTGGCTGCCCGATATTGGTCCCATGAAGAAGGCCGAAGCGCGTGCCCGGGGCGGACAGCCCGTCCCCGATGGCGGGGAAGAGCATGCTCTGCAGATCGACACCAAGTACGATGGCAAGAGCCCTCACCTGCTTAACTTCCTGCTGCCGATCGCCAGCCTGATCGTCGCCACCTGGTACTTCGATATCGATATCCTGCGCGGCGTCATCGTGGCCCTGGCGGTCACCCTGGTGCTGATCGCCGTGCAGCGACTGCTGAGCTTCAACGACACCTTCGATACGGCGCTGGAGGGTTTCAAGGCGATGATCATGCCGCTGGGCACCCTGGTGGCAGGCTTCGCCCTGAAGGAAGTCAACGATGTGCTCGGCCTGACCGAGGTTGTCATCGCTGCCGTCGAACCGCTGATGACCGCCGGTCTGCTGCCTGCCGTGGTGTTCGTCACCATGGCCTTCCTGGCCTTTGCCACCGGCTCGTTCTGGGGACTGTTTGCAGTCGCGATGCCCATCGTCCTGCCGCTCGCCATGAGCATGGACGCCAACATGCCGCTGGTGGTTGGCGCACTGATCTCGGCCAGCGCCTTCGGCAGCCACGCCTGCTTCTATGGCGATTCCACCGTCCTCTCGGCCCAGGGTAGCGGCTGCAGCCCGATGGCCCACGCCCTGACCCAAATTCCCTATGTCCTGATCGCGGCGGCACTCGCCACCGGCGTCTTTCTGATCCTTGGTCTGCTGTGAGTCCTGCCATGCACCCTACACACTGCCCTTCCTCTGTCGCACCGTCCGCCGCTACGCCCGCCGCACAGGGCTATGTCATGCCGGCGGAATTCGCCCCCCACGATGCGTGCTGGATGCTCTGGCCCCAGCGTCCCGACACCTGGCGCCTCGGCGCGAAACCCGCCCAGCAAGCCTTCGTCGCTGTCGCCAGTGCCATTGCCGAAAGCGAGACCGTCTACGTCGGGGTCAACGACGATCAGTATGAAAATGCCAGGCACCAGTTGCCGGCCCACGTCCGTGTTGTCGAACTTTCCAGCAACGATGCCTGGATGCGAGACGTCGGCCCGACCTTCCTGGTGCATCCGGACAAGGGCCTAGCTCTGGTCGACTGGGAATTCAACGCCTGGGGCGGCCTCAAGGATGGGCTCTACTTCCCCTGGGACAAGGACCGCAGGATTCGGCCCAAGATCGCGGAGATGCTGGGCATTCCCTGCTTTGATGTGGAGGTGGTGCTGGAAGGCGGCGCCATTCATGTCGACGGCGAAGGCACCCTGATCACCACCGAAGAGTGCCTGCTGAACCCCAATCGCAACCCCGGCATGGATCGCGCCACCATGGAGCGCCGGCTCCAGGATAGCCTGGGTATCCAGAAGGTCATCTGGCTGCCCAGGGGCTGCTATCTCGATGAAACCGATGGCCACGTCGACAACCTGTGCTGCTTTGTTGGCCCGGCCGAAGTTGCCTTGACCTGGTGTGACGACGACACCGATCCCGAGTACGCCATCTGCCGGGAAGCCCGAGCGGTGCTCGAGGCCAGTACCGATGCCAAGGGCAGAGCCATCACTGTGCACCCCTTGCCACAGCCTGGCCCGCTGACCATCGCAGAGGATGAGGCCAGCGGCATTGATCGACTGGCCAGCTCCCACCCACGTCGCCCCGGCGACAGGATGGCGGCGTCCTACGTCAACTTCTACATCGGCAACCGTGTCGTGGTCATGCCCCAGCTCGATCCGCGCCATGACGCCACCGTCATGGACATCCTGGCGCGCCTGTTCCCGGACCGCCGTGTGGTTGGCGTGCCCGCTCGCGAGATATTGCTGGGCGGCGGAAACATTCACTGCATCACCCAGCAACAGCCACGGCCCTGAGTGTCTCGCTCACCACGGAAAGCGTCTCCTTTAGGAGACAGCCAGCGCTGAATCAAGGGCTTGTGCTCCAACGCCAAGATCCATAGGCTCGAAAAGGCACATAACAGCAAAGGAGAAACATCATGAGGAAGGGTTCCATCAAGACACTCTCCAGCCTGCTGCTGGCTGCTTTCATGACCCTGGGCCTGGCCGCCTGCGGCACCGGCACTGGCGAGCGTGCCGCTAGCGGTGCCGGTGTTGGCGCTGCCGTGGGCGCTGGCGCTGCCGCCGCCACCGGCGGAGACGTGGCCGAGGGCGCTGTCATTGGCGGCGGCGTTGGCGCTGCTGCGGGTGCTGCCACCGACGAGGACGATATCGACCTCGACAACTGATCCCGATGGATCAGACAGCATCCGAGCCGTTGTCGGACGACAGCACCAAGACGCCGTCGCGCTTAACCGCCGACGGCGTCTTGCTGTGTCTGGCATGTCGATCCGTCGTGTCGCCGGGGCATGTCAACCTGACCCGTTCGACACGACGCCTCCGTCTCGCCGATCACTTTGGCGCAATTTGGAGACATTTCGTTCAAATTTGTTCCACTTGCGCACAGTTAACCCACCGGCCTAAGGTATGAGCAACTCCGATACCAATGAGGAACTCGGCATGAAACGACTGACACTGAGCTGTCTGATGGCTGCCACACTGGCGCTGGGTCTAGCGGCGTGCGGAACCGGCACGGGTGAGCGAGCCCTGAGCGGCGCTGGCGTTGGCGCCGCGGTCGGCGCAGGTGCTGCCGCCATCACCGGTGGCGATGTCGGCAAGGGCGCGGTTATCGGGGGCGGCGTTGGCGCTGCCACCGGAGCGGCGACCGACTCGAATGACATCGACCTGAGCCGCTGATCAGACCGCCGCCGCAACACCGGCGGATGCTCTGAAACGCCACTAGCGACACACCCTGCCGCCCACGCCGAGATGAAAATGATCGGCGTGGGCGGCATTGTAATCGGGCCCCAGAACGGTACCGAACACCGTGCAAGCGTGCTCTCCTGCCTCCTCGAGGAATCGCCCCGGTGCCCCCTCACCCCAGTCGTTGAGCAGACTTATCCTGCGACCATCCGTGGTGATGAAGGCCCCGACATCCAACGCCTCTGCGGTAGCGTGCTGGCTACGCCGGCCGGTCGCCCGTCCGTAGATATTGCGGCAGGCGAAGCTGCCCATATGCTCGATGCGGGCGATGCCGGTGCCCAACTGGCGGCTCGCTGCCTCGCTTAGCCCACGTTCATACATCGCCCACGCAACCGCCAGCGGGCAACGGGTCATGACCGGCGGCTGAACGGCGACATCACCGCCTTGCATGCGCACCAGGTTGGTAAGCGAACAGTCGCCGACGGTGGCATCTTCCATCGCAGAGAAGCGCTGAGCGGGGTCACTGGCCAACACGCTGCGACACGCCTCGGGATCATCGCCCAGGCGGGACAGCTTGTAGCGAAACCAGGGGCCAGGAGAAGCGTCCAAGGAAATGGGAGCCCAGGGATTGTAGCGGTCAGGGATGACGATAATGCCCTTGTCCAGCGCAATGCCAAGCACCAGCAGCATCACCAGCAGCCATTGGATCATTCCCCCTCCCTGGCGCTTGAGCTCATTGGCGGCGGTCTGAAGTGCCGCCTACGGCTCCACCAACAACGACATTGCCAACGCCACGAGTCCCACAGCCACTGCCGTCAGCACCGCTACGGTGACGACACGATCCAGCCAGCGATCAAAACTGGTCCAGGTGAATGACAGGCGTCTGCGACGAGACGATGCCCTGCGGCGGGTGGCGCCGCGGGCAGGTGGAGAATTCATGGCCGAGATCCTTCCGACGATACCTTGAGCTTACGTGCTGGCGGCCTCCCTGACCACCAAAGCATCCAGAATACCGCAATTGCCTAATAAAAGGAGGCGACCGGCGCTAGGCGCCACCGCCATGGCGCCGTCGGATGATGGCCTGTGGACAGCCGGGGGCGCTTCGGAAGCGGCCCCCGCTGCCGGCGGGTCTCGGCTAGTGATTGATGCGCCGGTTGACGACGTTAGGTGCCCGGCGCAAGCGCTCCTCTTCCGCCATGTTGCCGGCTTCGAAGGGATCGGCGCCGACGGGTGTCTCGCCATGCTGGCGATAGAGTTGGGACAGCATGTTGCGACGATCCGTCTGCAATTCCTTGACCAGCACGAACATCATGCCGAAGAGAATGAACGAAAACGGCAGCGCCGCCAGCACCGAGGCGGACTGCAGCCCTTTGAGGCCCCCCGCCACAATCAGGGTGAGGCATATGGCAGCGATCAGCAGCCCCCAGCACACTCGCTTGTAGAGCGGAGGGGCGATGGAACCGTTATCGGTCATCTGAGCCACGATGAATGACGCAGAATCCGCAGAGGTGACAAGAAAGATAAAGATCAGCAGCATCGCCACCACCGACAGCAGCGTCGAGAAGGGCATCAGGTCGAACATCTCGAACAGGGCCACGGTGATATTGCTCTGTGTCGCCGCCGCCAGTCCGGCATCTCCCCCCAGCTCCATATGCAGGGCGGCGCCACCGAAGACGCCGATCCACAGACAGGCCAGCAACGGCGGAACGACGAGCACGCCAAGCACATACTCGCGAATGGTGCGTCCGCGCGAGACACGAGCGACAAAGGTGCCGACAAAGGGCGACCAGGCAATGACCCAGGCCCAGTAGAAGATGGTCCACTGCGACGCCCAGGGATCGTCATTGTAGGGCGACATGGTCAGGCTCATGCCAATGAAGTTCTGAAGATAGTCGCCCAGCCCCAGCGTAATGGTCTCGAGAATCTTCACCGTCGGCCCGGTGAAGAGCACGTACAGCATCATGGCGATGCACAAGGCCATGTTGAGATTGGACAAGCGCTTGATGCCCTTGTCGAGGCCGGACCAGGTCGATGCCATGTACGCCAGGAACATGACCGACAAAATGATCGCCTGCCACCAACCGTTCTCCGGTAGACCGAACACAGCGTTGAGACCGCCATTCATCTGCAGCACGCCCAGGCCCAGCGACGTCGCGACCCCCATCACGGTGGCCACGACCGCAAAGATATCCAGCCAGTCGGTGTAGGGACGGATGGCAGGTCGCTTGGCCGTCATCGAGGACAGCACCGACGACACCAGCCCGGCCTGATCCTTGCGGAACTGGAAGTAGGCGATGATCAACCCCACCAGCGAAAAGGCCGCCCACTGGTGAACCCCCCAGTTGAAGTAGCTCATCTGAATGGCATAGCGCGCGGCCTCCACGCTTTCCGCCTCGACCGCACCATAGGGGGGTACGGCAAAGTGGGTCATGGGCTCGGCCATGCCATAGAACACCAGCCCGACACCAAAGCCTGCCGCCAGCAGCATGCTGATCCACGAGAAGGTGTCATAGGTCGGCGTACTGTCCTGAGGACCCAGGCGTACCTTGCCGTACTTGCTCACCGCCAGGCCGATCAGAAAGATCACAAAGGCGAACACTGCCAGCAGATAGAACCAGCCAAAGTAGTGGGTCACCTTGCCAAGCGCGGCACTGGCGGCGTCGCCAAAGGCCTCGGGGAAGCTGGCGCCAACGGCCACCAGGGCGATGATGATGAGGGCAGACAGACGGAAGACGCGATCCTTGCCAGCGAGCGGTAGACGCTCCTGTATCGTTCGACCGTTCATGGACACTCCTTGCCAAACGGCGGTCATGAGAATCAGGGCGTAGCACCCTAACAAAAGTCGGACTGTCCATCACGGTAGGTGAATATTCGTTTGAGCACAAAAAAGCCGGTGCCCCAAGGCACCGGCATGGCTATCGATAGCGGCATCAATAGCGAACGTCACAGCGGCTACCCGCTCGCTGGCGTAATGGCGTCACGGTTGAGGCTTCGGCGCCACCAGCGTTGCGGTGTCGTTCTCGGCCGTTTCATCATCTTCCTTGAGGGCCTCCTCGGGAGGCGGCATGCCATCACTCTTGGCCTGATCACGTGCCTCGAAGGCATCTGCCCCCACCGGCATCTCACGGTAGTGCTGCCGCAGGCCCTCGAGCATCAGCTTACGATCCTTGCGCAACTCGCGGACCATGACGACCACCATCATGTACAGAATAAAGGTGAAGGGCAGCGCCGCCAGCACCGAGGCTGATTGCAGCCCCTTGAGGCCGCCGGCGGCAATCAGCGTCAGACAGATGGCGGCGATCAGTACCCCCCACAACACCCGCTTGTACAGCGGCGGATCGATGGAGCCGTTGTCCGTCATCTGGGCCACGATATACGAGGCCGAATCTGCCGAGGTGACCAGGAAGATAAAGATCAACAGCATGGCCATGACGGACAGCAGTCCCGAGAACGGCATCAGGTCGAACATTTCGAACAGCGCCACGGTGATGTTCTGCTGTGTCGCCTGGGCCAGCCCCAGCCCTTCCGTCGCCAATTCCATATGGATGGCGGTGCCGCCAAACACGCCCAGCCACAGGCACGCCAGCAGCGGTGGCACAAACAGCACCCCAAAGACATATTCCTTGATGGTACGCCCCCGCGAAATCCGCGCGACGAAGGTGCCGACAAAGGGTGCCCAGGCGATGACCCAGGCCCAGTAGAAGATGGTCCAGTTCTGCGCCCAGGGATCATTGTTGTAAGGCGACATGCGCAGACTCATGACGAAAAAGTTCTGCACGTAGTCGCCAAGGCCCAGGGTGATGGTTTCCAGGATCTTGATGGTCGGCCCGGTGAATAGCACATACAGCATCATGGCGATGCACATGATCATGTTGAGATTCGACAGGCGCTTGATGCCCTTGTCCAGTCCAGACCAGGTCGAGGCCATGTACGCCAGAAACATGCAGAACAGGATAAGGAACTGCCACAGCCCGCTCTCAGGCACCCCGAACACCGCGTGCAATCCACCATTGGTCTGCAGTACTCCCAGTCCCAACGAGGTCGCCACCCCCATCACCGTGGCCACGACCGCAAACACATCCAGCGCGCCATTGAAACGACGCAACCCCGGACGCTTGGCCGTCAGTGGTCGCAGCACCACCGAGACGAGTCCCGCCTGATCCTTGCGAAACTGGTAGTACGCAATGATCAACCCCACCAGCGCGAAGGACGCCCACTGATGGATGCCCCAGTTGAAGAAGCTGTACTGAATAGCATAGCGGGCTGACGCCGCGGATTCCGGTGCGACGTCACCATAGGGCGGTGCGATGTAATGCGTCATGGGTTCCGCCATGCCGTAGAACACCAACCCGACGCCGAAACCGGCGGCCAGCAGCATGCTGATCCAGGAGAAGAAGCCATACTCCGGCTTGCTGTCCTGGGGCCCTAGCCGAATCTTGCCGTAGCGCCCCATGGCCAGCGCCAGCAGAAACACCACAATGCCGGTCACCGACAGCAGATAGAACCAGCCAAAATAGTGGGACACCCCACCGAGGGCACGACTGGCGACTTCTCCAAAGCCCTCGGGGAACAGCGCTCCCAGCGCCACCAGTATCAGTATGATGACGGCGGAGGCATAAAAGACCCGCTGTCCTTCATCACGTTGCATATCGCCTTCCTTTTGTTCGACTGCTTGTTGGAAGGCCTGTGCAGCGCCGCTCCGGCGAGAACTTCGCGCGGACGCTCACGAGAGAACGTTTCTGCCCGGAGACTCACCGAGCAGCCTTTGCAGACCTATGCTTTGATAACAGTTAGTTTGTTATCTATCATCCCCACCTAGCCATCGCCGTCTCGAAGGTGCTGACGTCATGGCAAGGCGTTTGCTCACACCGCGCCGTGGATGCCACGGTGAAGGACGACAAGGCGCGCTTCACGCACCCCAGTGTCATCATAATGAATTGGGTGCGATTGCCAGCATCTTCCCCTAGACATAAGCCGGGACGGCAAAAAATCAGCCGGTATCGACATTCAAGATGTCTCTTTATCCTGACGAAACATGCCGGATCGCGGAGGAACGCTTCATGACTCGCCTCAGCACTACCCCTCTTTCTGTTCTCGACCTGGCCCCCATCCGTGACGGCGGCACCATCGCCGATAGCTTCAGCGATAGCGTGGCGCTGGCCCGCTTGACCGAGTCGCAGGGTTTCACTCGCTACTGGCTGGCGGAGCACCACAGCCTGGAAGGCATTGCCAGTGCCGCCACCTCGGTACTGATGGGCCACATTGCCGGGAAAACGTCGCGCATTCGTATCGGCAGCGGCGGCATCATGCTGCCCAATCACCCTCCTCTGGTGATTGCCGAGCAGTTCGGGACACTGGAGACGCTATATCCTGGGCGAATTGATCTCGGCCTGGGCCGCGCCCCCGGCTCTGATGCTGCCACCATGGCAGCCATGCGTCGCGACCCCCACGCGGGGGTGGACGACTTTCCGCAGCGTCTGGAAGAACTGGAAGGTTACCTGGATGAGGCGCGTCCGGGACAGCGAGTTCAGGCCGTGCCGGGCCAGGGAACCCGGGTGCCGATCTGGCTGCTGGGCTCAAGCCTCTACAGCGCCCAACTTGCCGCTCACAAGGGTCTGCCGTTTGCCTTTGCCGCTCAATTCGCCCCGGCGCAGCTGGATGATGCTCTGGCGGTCTATCGGCGCAACTTCCAGACCTCAGCCGTACTGGAGGCGCCTTACGCCATGGTCGGACTGCCGGTACTGGCGGCGGACAGCGACGAACATGCGCACTTTCTCTCCACCACCGCACAGCAGAAGTTTCTGGGCCTGATTCGCGGCCAGCGGGGACGCGCCAAGCCACCGGTCCGCTCGCTCGACTGGAACCCCATGGAGCGCGCCCAGGTCGAGAGCTTTCTCGGCGCGGCGGTCATCGGCAGCCCAAGCACGGTGCGCGACGGCCTGGAGCGCATGCTCGAGCGCACCCAGGCCGACGAGTTGATGCTCAACACGGATACCTATGCCCTGGAGGATCGCCTCAACAGTTACCAGCTGGTGAGTGACGTATGGCGGCAGGCATGAGAATCCCTCGCTGAGCCCCTGTCTCAGTTAGCCAGGTGACGCCAGTTGGGCTCACGCGTCAGCCAGTCAGGCCCGGCCTGTTCAAAGGCATGGGCCCAACGCAGCAGCGCCAGATCCTGGCGATGCGGGGCGATCACCTGGATGCCCATGGCACGTCCTCGAGCATCAAAACCTGCAGGCAGGTTGATCACCGGACAACCCGACAGTGACCCAGCGATGACCACTTCCATCCAGCGGTGATAGGTGTCCATGGTGCGCCCTGCGATTTGGGGTGGCCATGGGGTCTCCACATCAAACGCAAAGACCTGAGCGCTTGGCAGGACCAGGGCGTCATACTGCTGGAAGAGTTCGAGCAGACGAGCGTGCCAGGCACTTCGCGCCACATTGGCACGGTGAACATCCAGCGCCGACCGCTGCATACCCTGTTCGATTTCCCACTGCGCCTCTGGCTTCAATGCGTCTCGGCGCGACACGTCCTGCCACACTTCGGAAAGGCTGCCGGCGATGGCCCATTGGCGCAATACCAGCCAGCTTTGCCACAGTCGCGCAGGGTCGAAGCCCGGGTCCAGGGCCTCGACCCGGGCGCCCAGATCCTCGAATACCGCCAATGCCCCCTGGCACACCTCCAGCACCCCCTGTTCCATCGCCAGATGTCCCTGCCAGTCGCCCAGCCAGCCGATTCTCAGACCCTTGATCGCATCTTCTTGGGCGAGTGGGCCTGCCAGTGACGCCGGATCATCTTGCAATGACAAGGGCGCACTGGGGTGTGCCCCCGCCTGGGTCGCCAGCAAGCGGGCCACATCCTCGACAGTTCTCCCCATCGGGCCCTCGGTCGCCAACTGGTGGCCGAATATCTCTGGACCCGGTCCATGGGGCACCCGCCCAAAGGAAGGGCGCAAGCCAAACACGTTGTGATAGGCCGCAGGGTTGCGCAGCGAACCCATCATGTCGCTGCCATCCGCCACCGGCAGCATTCGCATGGCCAGCGCCGCCGCGGCACCGCCACTGGATCCCCCCGCACACAAGCGAGGATCATAGGCGTTTCGCGTGGCGCCAAAGACCTGGTTGTAGGTGTGGGAGCCAAGGCCGAATTCCGGCGTATTGGTCTTGCCGATAAAGATGGCCCCGGCTCGACGCATGCGCTCGACCATGATGCCGTCCTGTTCGGGCACCTGACCGGCAAACAAGGGGGATCCCATCGAGGTCGGCATATCCCGGGTGGCCGAGAGGTCCTTGATCGCCTGGGGGATGCCATGCAACCAACCGCGAGAACGCCCTGCCGCCAGCTCACGATCGCACTCGCCGGCTTCGTCCATCAGCAGGTCAGGATCGCGCCGGGACACGATGGCATTGACCACCGGATTGGCGGCATCTATGTGCGCCAGATATGCGGCCATGACGTCTTTACAGCTCAGCTCCTTGGCGTGCAGTTGCCGCGAGAGCTCGCTGGCGGACAGTGACAGCAGTGCATCCTGGTGCATGGACCCTTGATCGCTTGGCATGCCTTCATCCTTGTCTTGTTGGACCTTGTACAGGCCCTTGTATTGGACGTCTGGTGGAAAGCCATGGGACTGTGACATGGCTTTCCGAGCCTACCCGAACCGGCCCTACACCAGCCACAGCAAACACGCCGCGTTGATGATGAAGACCACGAACATCAGCAGGATGGTGTAGCCCATCACCTGACCGGCCTTGAGCCCTGTCACCCCCAGAATGGGCAGCAGCCAGAAGGGCTGTGCAAGATTGGTCAGCTGATCCCCCATCATCACCGACATGACGGCAAGATGGGCCGGTAGGCCAAGTTGCAGCGCCGCCGCTGTAGCGATCGGTCCCTGAACGGCCCACTGCCCGCCACCGGAGGGCACGGCAAAGTTGACCAGTGCAGCGCTGATCATGCTGTACAGCGGAAAGGTGTCTGGCGTCGAGATGCTGACAAACCAGTCTGCAATCATGCTGAACAGGCCACTACCGGCCATCAGCCCCAGGATGCCGGCGTAGAAGGGGAACTGCAGGATGATGCCACCTGCGGCAGACGACGCCCGCATGATGGCTCGGGAGTAGTTGCCCAGCGAGCCGTGCATCAGCAGGCCCAGCATCAGAAAGCCAAAGTTCAGCACATTGAGATCCAGCCCCAGCAGGCCTTCCGCCAGGATGTAGCGCACCACGAAGAACAGGCCGGCCAAGGCGATGGCCCAGCACAGTACGCGGCTGCGGTTTACCCGGTTGGCGGGCAGGCGCCGCTCCTCGTCGGAGAGCGGCTCTTCCACGCTGTCTTCATCGTCCTGGCCCGCGTAGACCACGGTCGTGGTGGGCGATGGATGCAACAGTGCCAGCAGCAGCGGCGTGACCACCACCGTCAGCAGCACAAAGATCAGGTTGTAGGGCTGGAAGATCGTCTCGGAGAGGGGGATCAGGCCGATGCTGGATTCCAGAAAGTGTCCTGGCGTATTGACCAGCAGGGCGCCCGAACTTGTCAGCCCAGTCTGGGAAATGACCCCACCTCCGTAGGCAGCCGCAGCGAGCAGAGGAAAGTGCACCGCCAGACCATTGTCGCGGGCGTAGCGCGCCACCTCTCTGGCAAGAAAGGCACTGACGATCAGACCTACCCCCCAGTGCAGGAAAGACAAAATGCTGCCCGCCAGCGCGGTCACCACAATCGCGCCTGTGCGTGAACGGGGCAGCGAGGCCACCCAGCGTAGTGCCCGCTGCATTGACGGTGCAGTGGCCAGGCCAAAGCCGGTGACCACGATCAAGACCATTTGCATGGCAAAGGTCAGCAGGCGCCAGAAACCGCCGTACCACTGGTCGATCAGCTCCACAGGACCATGCGGAGTGAACGCCAGCGCAGCGCCGAACACCATCAGCGTGAGGATTACCGCCAGGGCGAAGGGATCGGGAATCCAGCGGATACCGAAGGAAGCAGCGCCATCACCCAGGCGCTGCATGAATGATGAGAAGGATCGGCCAGAGCCAGAGGGTTTTGCCACGGACCGCTGTGGAGTCGACATGTTGGTAGCCTCTTGAATGCCACACTTGTTGTTGTGACGGCGACCAGCATGGCCCGGAGCCCGGGCCCGACCTACCAGGCCAGGAAACGTGATGACACAGAGGGCCATGCAGACGCCGAGGAAAGATCCGCCAGCGCCTTCCGACCCGTAAAATACCAGAAGCCCCTGCGTTATATACATCAGTAGGGCAGCGCGTGATTCCAGGTCAACGTGTCATGACCGATAGCGCAGATAACGTAAGCTTTAGATTAGAATTCTTCCATACAACGCCAGACACGGCACAGCCCCTGCGCCTCAGTGTCCTCCGTGCAGGGTGGCTAGCGCCTGTCGCCAACCGGGGTACACGTCACGATAGCGCCTCACACCCTCCGGATCCGGCACGCAGCGCGTGGTCTCATCCAACTGAATCAGCGACTGGCAGAGGCTGTCGAGTTCGCCCTCGCCGTTGCACCAGGCCGCCTGTATGGCACCACCTAGCGCCGCGGCGTCAGTGACGCTTGGACACACCACTTCTGCCTGGGTGACGTCCGCTACCATCTGACGCCAGGCGGGGCTGTGGGCGCCGCCCCCGATCAGGCGAATCTGACTGGCCTGATCGGCCAATGGGCCCAGCAGGTCAAGCCCGTAGCGCAAACAGAAGGTCGCGCCCTCGACCACCGCACGACATAGATGCGCAGGCGAGGTATTGCGGCTGTTCAATCCCAGAAAGGAAGCGCTCGCCTCTGGCAGCGCGGGTACCCGCTCGCCGTTGAAGAACGGCAACACCGTCACTCCATCGGCGCCTATCGGTGCCGACTGGATCGCCTGATTGAAGCCGGCGAGGTCGAGGCCGAACAGCTCTCGCACACGATTGGTCGCCGAGGTGGTATTCATGGTGCACACCAGCGGCAGCCAGCCATCGTGGCTGGCGCAGAAGTTGGCAACCATGGCGGATTCGGCCTTTACCGGCTGCGCAGAATGGGCACATACCGTGCCCGAGGTGCCGAGACTCATGGTGACCATGCCGGGCGCAATGTTGCCGGTACCGATGGCCCCCAGCATGTTGTCCCCGCCACCGCTGGCAACGATGACGCCTTCGCGTAAGCCGAGCTCTCGCGCCAGGGCGGGCCGCACCTGCCCGGCGACCTCGCGGGAGTCGATCAACCGCGGCAGCACCCGCTCAGGGTCGAGCTCCGGTGCGATCAGCGACCATACATCGGGGCGCCAGTGTCGCGCGCGAGTATCGAAGTAGCCGGTGCCCGAGGCGTCCCCTGCCTCGGCCACCCGCTCTCCGGTCAGCCAATAGTTGAGATAGTCGTGGGGCAACAGCACGCTGGCGACCCGAGCATACACCTCGGGATGCTGGCGGCGCAGCCAGGCGACCTTGGAGGCGGTATAACCGGTCTGCAGCACCAGTCCCAGACGCTCGAGACAGCCTTGTTCCCCCCCCAGGGCATGGATCAGCGCGTCATTTTCCCTGTGGGTTTCGGTATCACACCAGAGCTTGGCGGGATACAGCACCTGGCCCCTTTCATCCAGCGCCACCATGCCATGCTGCTGACCGGAAATCCCGATCGCCTGCACCGAGGCAGCCGTCACGCCAGCGCGGTCAAGCGCCTGGTGAAACGCCCCTCGAAACGCTTCCGTCCAATCTTCTGGCCACTGCTCACGCCGCCCATTGGCCCCTTCATCGAGTCGGTGAGGTCGGCTGGCTTCACCAAGGCATGCTCCCCTTTCCAGGTCCACCACCACCACTTTGGTGCTCTGCGTGCCGCAATCCACACCGAGATACATGGGCTGTCTCCTTATCTCGTCGCTTGTCTCGTCGCTTGTCTCATACCTGGCTCCGGGTCTCGTCAGCGGCCAATGCCTCAAGGGTGGCGCGTGCCCCCTGCTGCTGCAAGCGCTTGAGCGCTTCGACATAGGCGTCGACGAAGCGTGGGGCCTCCGCCAGACTGCCAAACAGCTCTCTGTTCTCGATAAAGGCCGTGGGCCGCGCGTGTTGAGAGGCGGCAATCGGTGTCAGCTGGTCCTTGAGACGATCGACAACGGCAATAGGCTGTCCCTGTTCGTCCACACCCTCGGCATAGCGCGCCCAGCTTGCCACCACCGTGGCCGAGCGCTTCAGCGCGCCGCCCTGTTCCAACTGGCGGCGTATCACCGGCACCAGCCACTTGGGAATACGGTCAGAGCTTTCGGCACACAGCCGTGCCAAGGTGTCCTTGATCTCGGGATTGGCAAAGCGCTCGATCAAGGTATGTCGGTACTGGTCCAGGTCGACGCCAGGCACTTCCGGCAGCGTCGGGCTGCCTTCGTCTTCCATGTAGCCCAGCAGGAACTCGACGAACAGCGGGTCCTGGCACACCTCGTGGGCATACCGATAACCCGCCAGGTAGCCCAGATAGCACATGGCCTGATGACTGGCGTTGAGCAGCCGTAGCTTCATCAGCTCATAAGGCTCCACATCCTCGACCACCTGCACCCCCACGTCATCCAGGGCCGGGCGCCCCATCGCGAAATGATCTTCCAGCACCCACTGGGTGAACGGCTCGCAGATGACGGGCCAGGCATCCTCGAGATCAAAGCGCTGATGCAGTTCCTCGATATCCGCCGGCGTGGTCACGGGCGTGATCCGGTCCACCATCGAGTTGGGAAACGGTACCTGCGCTTCAAGGTACTGCCCCAGCTGCGGATCCCGCGCGTGGGCGAAGGCGCCGAACATCCGCCTGGCCACATCGCCATTGCCGGGAATATTGTCACAGGACATCACCGTAAAGGGGGCAAGGCCGCGATCCCGGCGACGCTCGATCGCCGCGACCACCAGGCCAAAGCTGCTGCGAGGCGCCATCGGATGTTCCAGGTCATGGAGCACATCGGCCGTTTCCAGATCAAACTCTCCGGTGATCGGATGAACGTTGTAGCCTCCCTCTGTGACCGTCAGCGACACAATGCGGATAGCAGGGTCTGCCAGCATCTCGATAACGCCTTCCGGGTCATCCGGCGCGTAGCGGTAGTCGATGATCGAGCCAATGACACGCGGTTCGAGCACCCCGTTCGGGTGCTTTACCACCAGGGTGTACAGGTAGTCCTGGCTGGCCAGCGCCTCCTGCATGCGACGGTCACCCGGCATCACGCCAATGCCGACAATGCCCCAGTCGTGGGCCTGCCCTGCTTCCATCAAGCGATCCAGATACATGGCCTGGTGGGCGCGATGAAAGCCCCCTACCCCGATGTGCGCCATCCCGGGAGTCAGCGCCGTGCGCCGGTACGATGGCACCGACACGTGCGGATCGAGATGAGCCAGTGTCGCATTGGAAAGTCGAGTCATATTGGCTCTCCGCCAGTGTTGCAGTAAGAAAACGTTGCGCCACGCCAATCTGATTAGACGTGCAGGCGATGGATGCAGATGTGTCCCGGGAAAGGGCCACGCCGCCGTCGACGACGGGGGTCAGTGCCAGTAAAGATCGGCGCGCCGCGACCGGGTCTTGATCAAACGCGCGTTGAGCATGTCCTTGTCTCGCGCCTTGGCAATGGCGCCGGAGGGATCCTGGCCCATGCCGATCCAGCGTTCGATCAGGCGCCTCTCCAGCTCGCTGTCATCGACTTCAAGAAACAGGCTGAAGTCGAAGAAGTCCTGCAACGCCTGCCATGGACCATGATCCAGCAGCAGATAGTTGCCTTCGACAATCAGTAGACGGTGATGGGGCGTGATGACCCTTGCGCCAGCGCGCGCCAGATCGAGAGGACGATCGAACACGGGTACCGCCACCGGGCGGTCGGCTCGCTTCAGCCGCGTCAGGTCATGACGCAATCCCTCCACGTCAAAGGTCTCTGGTGCTCCCTTCAACGCCAGCAACCCCATGGGCTCGAGCACGGCGTTGTCGTAGTGGTAGCCATCCATAGGCACCACTTCGGCGATGCCCGGCAGACGCTCATTGAGCTGTCGGGCCAGCCAGGCGGATCGAAACGACTTGCCCGCGCCGGGAGGGCCTGCCAACGCCACGATGAAACGGTCCTTGCCGTCACTGCGCGCCAGCAGTTCGTCCGCGATGGACGCTATGGTAGGGGTCATCGTTTACCTCCCGAGAGCCAGCGGCTCAACTCATCCAATTGCCGCCGTCGACATTGAGTGTCTGGGCGACGATGTAGTCACTCTCACGACTGGCGAGGAACACCGCCGCGCCCACGTGATCCTCCGGGCGTCCCATCCTGCCGTAGGGTACCGACTCCCCCACCAGTCGCTTCTTCTCTCCTTGAGGCCGTCCTTCGTAGCGCGCAAACAGCGCATCTACCTCATCCCACATGGGGGTATCCACCACTCCCGGCGCGATGCCATTGACGCGAATCCCGTGACGGATCAGGTCGAGCGCGCAGGACTGGGTCAGACTGATGACGGCTGCCTTGGTCGCGCAATAGGTGCTCACCAGCGGCTCACCGCGACGGCCCGCCTGGGACGCCATATTGATAATGGCACCTCGGCGTTCGTCCTCCACCATCGCTCGCGCCACCGCCTGCAGGGTGAAGAAGAGCCCTTTCACGTTGACGGCAAATTGACGGTCAAAGTCAGCCTCGGTGACCTCCAACACCGGCGCCATGCCAAATACCGCCGCATTATTGACCAGCACATCAATGCCGCCGAAGCGCTGCCGCACATCCTGCACCATGGCGTCGACCGAAGCCTGGTCACGCACATCCAGCACCACCCCCATTCCCCGCTCGGGGGCAACACCTTCCAGCGCCTGGTCGATCGCCCGCTGGTCGATATCGGCAATGACCACTGTGGCGCCTTCCTCAGCGTAGCGCTGTGCGATCGCCAGACCGATGCCACGTGCACCGCCGGTGATGACCGCTACCTTGTCCTTGAGCTGGCCGTTCATCATGCTCGTTGCTCCTGCTGTTGGCGCCAGATGCCCCACAAGCCAGGCAGCTGGTCCATGTGGGTCATCACCTTCCAGACTCCCAGGTGCTCCAGGCGCTCGGCATGGCCTGGCGCGAGGTGGCTGGCGCCGACGAAACCAATGACCGTCATCCCCGCCGCGCGTGCGGCGGTTGCCCCCGCCAGGGAGTCCTCGACCACCAGGCAGGCCTCAGGGGCCACGCCCAGGGTCGCCGCGGCGAGCTGATAAACGGCAGGATCTGGCTTGGGCCGTGCGACCTGTTCCGCACAGAAGATCGGGGCCTGAGCCAACAGCTGATCCAGCCCGGTGTGGGCCAGCGAGGCTTCCACCCGCTGGCGCCGACTGTTGGAGACCACGGCCTTGGCCTGTGGGATGACCGCCAGGGCCTGGGCTACGCCATCCACCGCCTGAAGCTGCTCGGCCAGCCGCGCTTCGATCTCATCATCCAGCCGCTCGAGCGCCCTTGAGGGCAATTGGTGAGTGCTGAGTGACTCCAGGGACGCCAATATCGCCTCGGTGGTCTGCCCCAAGGCCGCGTTCAGGGCGGCCTCGATATCCAGATCCGGCAGCCAGCTGCTCAGCCGCTCGGCCAGGGTCGCCTCGGCGATGACTTCGCTATCCACCAGCACTCCATCACAATCGAATATCAGCATCATGCAGCGGCTCCTCACGCGTCAGCGGTACTGGCAGCGCGGTTATCCTGACGGGTCAGCGAGGCCAGCGGGTGGCGTTCCAGGCCGGCAAGCGCCAGCCCCTGCTCATCGAACAGGTGGGCTCGGGACGGTGCGAAACCGAAGCGAATCTGATCTCCCACGCGGTGACCGACATCGCCGTCCACCATCAGCGTCAGCAGTTCGCCATCCATCTCCACGTACAGCGACGTCTGGCCGCCCAGGCGTTCGATAACGCTGACCCTGGCCGCCAGCGGACCCTGGTCATCCAGCATCAGATGCTCAGGGCGGATGCCCAGCTCGAGTGCCTGCCCCGCGGTGATGGCGTCGCCTTCCACGGGTACCTTGACGCTCTCGCCCCCCGGTACTGTGACCGTCACTCCCTGGGCATCCGAGGAGCGAGCCTCGACCTTGAGGAAATTCATCTTGGGCGAACCGATGAAACCCGCCACAAAGCGATTGCGCGGATGGTGATACAGCTCCATCGGGGATCCCACCTGTTCGACCACGCCGCCTTGCAGGACCACAATCTTGTCGGCCATGGTCATGGCCTCGATCTGATCATGGGTCACGTAGATCATGGTCGCCTTGAGCTCTTCGTGCAGGCGCGCCAGCTCAATGCGCATCTGCACACGCAGCGCCGCATCCAGATTGGACAGCGGCTCGTCGAACAGGAAGATGCTGGGATTGCGGACGATGGCGCGGCCGATGGCGACCCGCTGGCGCTGGCCGCCGGACAGGGCCTTGGGCTTGCGCTCCAGCAGCGGCTCAAGCTGCAGAATCTTTGCCGCCTCAAGCACTTTCTGGCGACGCTCCTGCTGAGAAACGCCAGCCAGCTTGAGGCTGAAGCCCATATTGTCTTCCACCGTCATATGGGGGTAGAGCGCATAACTCTGGAACACCATGGCCAGCCCACGCTCTGCCGGGCCAAGCTCGTTGACCCGCTGGTCATCGATCACGATGTCGCCGCCGCTGGTGCTCTCGAGTCCCGCGATCATGCGCAACAGCGTCGACTTGCCACAGCCCGAAGGGCCGACAAAAACCACAAATTCCTGATCCTTGACCACCAGGTCGACGCCCTTGATGACGTGGGTATCGCCGAAGCTCTTGGTGACCTGATGGAGGTTGAGTGTCGCCATCTTGTTATCCTCGTTGTTCCGTTCGGGGCGTCACGACGCCACCGCAAAAAACTGATATCGCATCGAGTCGTTGCCACCGCGACTACTTGACCGCACCAAAGGTGAGGCCGCGCACCATCTGCTTTTGCGTCAACCACCCAAAGATCAGAATCGGCGCGATGGCCATGGTCGAGGCCGCCGACAGCTTGGCCCAGAACAGGCCCTCGGGACTGGAGAACGACGCGATGTAGGCGGTCAGCGGCGCCGCCTGGGAGGTGGTGAGATTGAGGCTCCAGAACGCTTCGTTCCAGCTCAGGATGACCGACAGCAGGCCGGTGGAAGCGATTCCCGGCAGCGTCAGCGGCAGCAGCAGATACCAGACCTCCTGAAGGGTGCCTGCGCCGTCCATGCGGCCTGCCTCGAGAATGTCCTTGGGCAGATCCTTGAAGAAGGTGTAAAGCATCCACACCACGATCGGCAGATTCATCAAGGTGTAGACGATGGTCAGGCCAAGGCGGGTATCCAGCAGGCCGATATCACGAAACAGCAGGTAGATAGGCACCAGCACACCGACCGACGGCAGCATCTTGGTCGACAGCATCCAGAGCAGCGTGCCCTTGGTTCGCTTGGTCGGCAGAAACGCCATGGCGTAGGCAGAAGGAATCGCGATCAGCAGTGCCAGCAAGGTCGAACCGAACGACACCACCACGCTGTTCCAGGCAAACTTGATGTAGTCGGCACGCTCCTGAACCTCGACGTAGCTGTCCAGGGTCGGCGTGAAGATCAGACTGGGGTCGGCAATTGCCTCGGCCTCGGTCTTGAAGCCGGTAAGGATCATCCAGAAGATCGGAAAGAAGATCGTCAGGGCCACACCCCAGCCCAGCAGGGTAATACCCAGCTTGCGCCAGCGCTGGGCGCGTTGCGCGGCGGCGCCCCGCTCGGCAGCGGCCGGGGCCGAGCGAATGGCCGAGGCGGTGGAGGGAGACGTGGTCATGGCAGGCACCTCATGAACGTAGGGTGGTCGGACAGGCGCAGAAGGCGCTACTGTTCGAGATTCTTGGCGACCATTCGCACCAGAAAGATGGCAACGATATTGGCCAGAATGATGGCGATGACCCCACCGGCTGACGCGGTCCCCACATCGAAGTCGAGCAGCGCCCGAATATAGATGAGATACGCCAGGTTGGTGGTCGCCAGCCCCGGTCCCCCGGACGTGGTCACAAAGATCTCGGCGAAGATGGTCAGCAGGAAGATCATCTCGATCATCACGACCACGCTGATCGCGCGCTTCAGGTGAGGCAGGGTGATGTAGAAGAAGATGGCCAGGGGCCCCGCGCCGTCCATGCGCGCCGCCTCGACCTGATCGTCATCCAGTGATTGCATGGCGGTCAGCAGTATCAGCAGGGCGAAGGGCAGCCACTGCCACGACACAATGATGATGATGGAGGTCAGCGGCAGGCTGGAAAACCAGTCCAGGGCCGGCAGTCCCAGGCTTTCCGCCAACCAGGCCAGCACGCCGTTGGCGGGGTGCATCATCATGTTCTTCCACACCAGCGCGCTGACCGTCGGCATGACGAAGAACGGCGAGATGGCCAGCACCCGGGCAATGCCTCGTCCTAAAAACTCCTGCTGGAACAGCACTGCCAGCAAGGTGCCGCCGACCACGGTGATGACCAGCACCCATCCCACCAGCAGCAGCGTCGTTCCCATCGCCGACCACAGCGCCGGATCTGTCAGCAGGTATTCGTAGTTTTCGACGCCGGCAAAGCCGGTCATGCCGGGCATCAGCAGGTTATAGCGCTGAAACGAGAACCAGATGGTCATCGCCAGCGGCACTATCATCCATAGCAACAGTAGAGTGACAGCCGGGGCCTGCAGCGACAGGGTTCTCAAGCCCCCGACGGTACGTCCGGAAGTTCGATTCTTGTTCATAAGGGTCATGCCTGCTCGAGCCCCGGGACGGCGTCCCGGGTGGAAAGGCCAAGGGCCAGCCGAACGGCCGGCCCGCGTGCATGTATCAGTCGGTGTAACCCGCTCGTGCCATGGTGCGCTCCGTTGCACGCTGCGCTGCCGCCAGCGCCTGTTCGACGCTGGTATCGCCGGTCAACGCAGAGGCCACCATCTGGCCTACCTGCGTGCCAATGGCCTGGAACTCAGGGATGCCGACAAACTGGACCCCGACATAGGGATTGGGCTCGAGGCTCGAGTCCAGGGGGTCGGCATTGCGGATCGCGTCGACCACGAAGCTGGCGAAAGGCGCGGCCTCGACATAGCTGGGATGGTCGTAGGTAGACTGGCGGGTACCAGGAGGCACGCTGGTCCAGCCTTCACGCTCGCCAACCAGTGCCACGTACTCCTGGGAGGTCGCCCAGGTCACGAAGGTGCGTGCCGCTTCCTTGGCATCGGAGGAGGTAGGAATCGCCAGCGCCCAGGACCACAGCCAGTGGGATCCCTTGGGCGTTTCGGCCACTGGCGCCGGGGCGAAGCCGAGCTCAGCGGCCACCTCGGACTCCTCAGGGTTGAACAGCTTGCCCGCGGCAGACGTGGCATCGACCCACATGGCGCAGTTGCCGCGCGAAAACAGGGCCAGGTTCTCGTTGAATCCATTCGAGCTGGCACCAGCAGGGCCGTAGTTGTCGAGCAGATCCACGTAGAACGACACGGCCTCCTGCCAGGCCGGGCTATCGATCTGTGCCTGCCAGTCCATATCGAACCAGCGACCGCCAAAGGTATTGATCATGGTCGAGACGAACGCCATGTTCTCACCCCAGCCAGGCTTGCCACGCAGGCAGATGCCCGCGACATCGTTGTCTGGATCGTGGAGCTGCTCGGCCCAGTCCCGCACTTGCGTCCAGGTGGGCTGCTCGACCATGTCGATACCTGCCTCGGCAAACAGATCCTTGCGGAAGTACAGCATCGAACTCTCTGCATAGAACGGCACCGCGTACAGCGTGCCGTCATGGCTCAGGCCATCACGCACCGGTCCCAGCAGGTCATCGACCTGGTAGTCGGCGGGCAGCTCGTTCAGTGGCTCGAGCCAGCCACGCTCGGCCCATATCGGGGCTTCATAACTGCCAATGGTCATGACATCGAACTGACCACCCTGGGTCGCAATATCCGTTGTCATGCGCTGGCGTAGCACGTTCTCTTCCAGCACCACCCAATCGAGGGTGATATCAGGATGTGCCTTTTCAAATTCTTCGGTCAGGCTCTGCATGATCACCATGTCGTTATTGTTGACGGTGGCAACAGTGATGGTATCGGCCTGGGCGGCACCGACGCTGACGGCGAGGGCGCTGCCCGACAGGTATGCCAGCGCGGACAGATAGCGGATGGGAGAGTGAAGGGGATAACGGATGGGATAGCGGCTAGCGTAGGGCTGAGAATGACGCTGCTTCATGACGTACTCCTGTTATTGGCCCCTGCGGGGCTTGTTGTTGTGTGACCAGAGCCACCAGGGGTTAGCGGCGGAAGCGCGGCAGCCATTGGCTCAGTACCGCAGGTAACGCGCATCGGGTTCGCTGCTGCGCTGCACGTGCCCGTTCTGATGAAACACATCCACTTCTGACCAACTCACCTGCTTCCGATCAACCAATAGGCTTGTGATCAACCCTTCAGCGTGTGGTCCATGGAACCCGCGTGGAATCCTTACGCTGATTTCTGATCAATCAAATCAAGCAATGATCAAATGATCGAACAGGACACCAGAAAACGCAAAGCGCAGACCCTTAGACTTTAGCGGTAGGCCTGATCGCTTTGCGCTGTTTGCCGGGCAAACCCCGTGGCAGCGTCCACAGAATAATGCGCCCTACTCAAAGGTTTACGGTGCAACGGCGGGAAGCCCCATCAGGGCGATGACAGCGGGGACATGACTGGGGTGACCAAGAGAGGGTCAGGAGGCTAACCGATCCACGATATAGCGAGCGGCCTGGTCGTCGGTAATCAGACTCGACAACCAGCCTCCTCGCAGAGCCGCCAGGATGGCCGCCCCCTTGTCGCGTCCGCCAGCCACCGCCACCAGTGACTGATGCTGCAATGTCTGCAGGGGCAGGCTGGTGACCCGCCTGCTGGTGGAGCAGTCGATCAGGACACCATTGGCGTCCATCGGCCAGCCAACCAGCTCACCCACCGCATCGAGCGCCAGCAGCTCCTCGAGCTCGATTTCGCTGATGAAGTGGTCCTGAAACAGCGTGGCCTGGCGGTCAATGCGCCCTACCCCGACAAACGCCACACAGGCTTGGCTTGCCACCTCACCGATGGCGCGAAACAGCGGCTGAGCGGCCAGAGCACGCTTTTCTTCGACGCTGCTGGCCACCACCGGGGTCGGTAGTAGAAAACGTTCGCCGCCGGTCTTGTCCGCCGCCACCATCACGCCGTCATAGCGGTTGGAGGAACCATCGCGAGCCACGTTGCCGACCAGCGAGACAAAGCGATGCTGAGGACGCTCGATGCGACTCAATGCTTCCACCATGGCGCGAATCGAGCGCCCTGAGCCTAGTGACAGCGTCTGCGGCTCGCTTCGCTCGATAATGCGGGACAGACGCTCGGCGCCGGCTACCGCGAGATAGGGGGCACTGTCCGCCGTACCTGCAGCCACCGGCACGACGTCACAATAGGCGAGCGCAAAGCGCTCGCGGATCGCCTGGGACAGGGCTGTGCAATGGGCGACCGGATGATCGATGTGGACCTTGACCAGGCCTTCCTGCCGGGCCAACGCCAGCAGACGCTGAACCCCAGGACGAGATACCCCAAGCTGCGCCGCAATTTCATCTTGGGTCTGACCACCGACATACGACAACCAGGCGGCCCTGGCAGCCTGATCCAGCTTGACCTCGAACTTGTCCACACGCCATCTCTCTCACTGATTCACTAGCGCATCATCGCAAGCCAACCGCACTGGCACAATGGACGCGCCTAGCGCTGCGCCGACGAAGCGCCAGCCGGCAGCTTGACCTTCACGCGCAAGCCCCCCAGCGGCGCGGCTTCAAGCGCGAGTTCACCGCCATACAGTTCTACCAACTCTTCCACGATGGCCAGTCCCAACCCATTGCCAGGCCGCTGCTCGTCCAGGCGCACGCCGCGACGCAGTACCGCGGCGCGCTCATCCTCGCTCATGCCAGGACCGTCATCATCGAGGCACAAGCATAGCGCTCGCGACTCACGCTGAATGCTGAGCGTCACTCGCGATGCTGCCCAGTCGATCGCGTTCTCCAGCAAGTTGCCTACCAGCTCCTGCAGGTCATTGGGATCGATACGCAGTGCCAGCTCGTCGGCCAGCAAGATACTGACCCGAACGCCCCGCCGATCCGCCAGGCGGGTCAGTCCCTCCAGCACGGGCGCCAGCACCTGACCAACGTGTACCTCGGCGGCGAGCGCGCTGCTGCCCGCAGCACTGGCCCGCGCCAGGTGATGGCGAACCGCGGCATTGATGCGCTCAAGCTCTTGTCGCATCTTGTCCCGCTCTGCCGCAGGCAGCTTCTCGACACGCGTCATCAGCACGCTGACCGGGGTTTTCAAGGCATGCGCCAGATTGCCGGCGGTTGCCCTTCCTCGCTCGATCAAGCGACGATCATGATCGAGCACGTCATTCATGGTGGCCGCAAGTTCGGCAAGTTCCGTTGGCAGTTGGGTGTCCAGGCGCTCACGCTGCCCCGCCTTGACCGCGGCCAGGTCCGCGTACAGCGAGCGAAGTGGCGCCAGCCCCCAACGAATCTGTGCTGCCAGGCCAGCCAGCAGCAGCGTTCCCAGCGCCAGCAAGGACAACCACAGCAGCCACTCGAAGCGAGCGACCTCGGTATCCAGTTCCTGTCGGCTGACCGCCAGGCTGATCACCACCGGATGGGGGTGGTGGGACAGCGTGAGGGTGCGCTCCACCAGTCGCAGCGGCTGGCCTCGCGGGCCTTCGATGTTGCGCCAGTGGGTACCCGCACGGCCGTCCGTCGGCAGGCGCTGATCCCAGAGGGAACGAGAGCCCCGGGACAGGCCCTGGCCATCGCTGATCTGCCAGTACCAGCCCGAAAACACCTGACCAAAGCGCGAGTCGCCGAGGCTGTCAGTGACGATCAGTTCACCACTGACCGGATCCCGCTCCAGGGCGGCCAGCAGCACTCGGTGCATGGATGACAGCCGTTCGTCGAAGGACGCCGAGGCCGATTCACGGAAGCTGTAGGAGAGTCCTGCCCCCACCAGCGGCACGATCACCAGCACCAGCACCAACGAGGCGACAATCAGGCGCCGCGACAGCGAGCCTGTGGTGGCCTTCACGACGTAGACTCGTTATCTGGCGTGACCAGCCGATAACCCTCACCGCGACGGGTCACAATGCGCTCACTTCCCAGCTTTCGCCGCAACCGACTGATCTGCACATCGATAACGTTGGAGTCAGGCTCGTGATCGCGATCGTAGACGTGCTCAGCCAGCTCCGTACGACTGACCACACGGTCCCTGGCGTGCATCAGGTAAGACAGCAGGCGCGATTCGTGGGCCGTCAAGGATACCGGCCGTCCGGCCACGGATACGGCACCGGTGTGGGTATCCAGACTCAAGGCACCGGCATTCAGTACCGGATGAGAGTGACCGTGGCTGCGCCGCACCAAGGCGCGCAATCGGAACAGCACCTCGGCGGTCTCGAAGGGTTTGGTGACGTAATCGTCTGCCCCGGCTGAAAAGCCTGCCGCCTTGTCCGACCAGCGTTCGCGGGCGGTCAACACCAGGACGGGCAAGTCGATGCTATCGTCGCGCCACTGCGCCAGCCAGCGGGTACCGTCTCCGTCCGGCAGTCCCAGGTCCAGGATCACCGCGTCATAGCGTTCGGTTCGCAGCAGGAAGTCCGCATCACTGCCATTGGTCGCCGCTTCCACCAATAGCCCACCCTCGCCGAGAGATTCCGCTAGCGCCTCACTCAACGCCTGGTCGTCCTCGACCAGTAGAATTTTCATGACTACGTCTCCTGACATCCGTTTCGCTAGGGGCTTATTAGAAAGGGGCTTGCTAGAAAGGGGCTTGCTCGACAGGGGCTTGATCGACAGAGTCTCACTCGTCAGGGGTTCTCTAGAAAGGGGCTTGCTCGATAAAAGCGAGCGCTAAGGTGCCGAAGGCTGACGTCTCATGGCGTCGATGCCCACCCCTTCAATCGCCTTCAGCTCACCGTTGCGACCGTCGAATTCAAACTCGACCACCTGTCCCTGGGCGCCGACCATCTCGATCTCGTAGATCGCTACGCCATCTTCCCGCTCCAGCTCGACTTCCAGCACCTGTCCGTCGTAGCGCTCATCCAGCCAGTCCAGCAGTGTGGGCAGTGCGACCAGACGTCCTTCATGAACTTCCTGATGCAGGTTACGCCAGTCGTCATCGGCCATGGCGTCGCCCACGCCGAGCGACTGGCGTGCAAGATGCTGGAGGCCGTCGACCTGGGCCAGGTAGGGCAGCTGCAGAGCGCTGGCCACTAGCAGCGCGACGACTAAAGAGTGTTTTACATATTTCATGACAGACAGTCTGAAGTAGCTGAGATGAACGAAACATGAACGACAACGTCAGGCTGGTGACAGGTTGCCCGTGACAGGATGGCCTCACTCACCGGACAGCAGTATGTGGTGAGCATACCTTCAACAGCGCAAGGAGTCCGCACATGAACAGAACAGTTACCCTCAGCCTGGCCGCACTGACCCTCACCGGCGCTTTCGCCACCTCGGCGCTGGCCGATGACGGAGGCATCAGCCGCGAAGAGCTCGATCGGCTGCTGACCAGTACCGGCGAATACGGCTTCGCCAGCTACGACGAACTCGGCGTCGACGATGGCCATCGCTTTGAGGCAGAAGGCTGGCGTGACGACGGCTGGCGGCTTGATGTCGATATGTCGCTGGACGACGCCAGCATCCTGCGAGAGCAGCAGCGAGAGGGTCAGCTCCCAGAGTGGAGCCTGAGTGGCGACGAGGTCTCCCAGGCCCTGGACGCCGCACAGCAGGCGGGCCTGGAACTGTTCGGCTCATTGGATGTCGACCGTATGGGCGATATCGAGATCGAAGGCTACGACGCCCAACATCAGGAGATCGAGATTCGTCTTGATCGAGATACCTTCGATGTCACTGGAGTTCAGCATGACGACTGATCAATCGCGCTTTACCCACGAATACCAGCAAAACGCCGCCTGGAGGGCGGCGTCCCAATGGCAGCAGCGCGCTCGCCAAGCCCGAACCGCGCAGCGCCCCAGCGGCCTGCGACTCGTACTGGTCAGTCTGATCGGCATGGTCACACTGGTCTTCGCGACGCTGATGGCCCTGACCTTGAGTCTCGTCGGTCTGGCGCTGATGCCCTTCGTCCGCCACCGCATGAAAAAGCGCATGGAAACCTACCGCGCAGACCATGCAGATGACATCACCCCCGGAATGACCAGCCGTGCCGCGCATCACGACTCAGCGCGAGTCTGGGAGGGGCAATGCGAGGTCAAGTCATCCTGATAGACGGCGCCCCTGGATGGACCGTCAGCGACTGACGTCATCCCGGGGCGTATCGCGCTGGTCGTCTCGCTGTGCCAGCTCTTGGCGCAACGCCACGACTTCCGTCTTCAGTTCGCGTACTTCCCGAGCGAGCTCTCGCAACATGTCCCGCTGCGCCCGGTGCAATCGGCTGGTTTCGTCTTCCTGGTCACCGATGAACAGCGAACCGACATACGCCGCGAAACTACCGAACAGACTGACCCCCGCGACCATCAACAGGGCAGCCACCACACGGCCCAGGGTCGTGACCGGATAGAAGTCGCCGTACCCTACCGTCGTCACCGTCACGAACGCCCACCACAGTGCTTCTTCAGCGGTATTGATCTGGCTATTGGGATTTGGCCCCTCGACGACCAGGATGACCACCGAGCCGAAGATCAGCAGCAGCACCGTCGCGGATGCCACCGAGGCAAAGATCCCCTTGGCCTTGTTGCGGAACAGCAAATTCCAGATCAGGCTAAGCGACTTGATCGCACGCAGCATCCGGATCACCTGTACCACCCGCACCAGTCGCCCTGCCATAAAGAAGCTGGCGGGTATGCTGGCAAGCAGGTCAATCCATCCCCAGCGCATGAAACGCCATTTGCTGTCTGCCTGGCTGAAACGGATCACAAAGTCCGCGAGAAAGAAGCCACAGACAACAAAGTCCAGCTTGGAAATCAGATCATCGACTTCCGGCGGCAGGTCATGCAGCTCCTGCACAGCCATGGCGCCAATAACATAAAAGGACAGGATCAGGATCAGGATCTGAAACGGAGATAGACGCTCTTGATTCATGGTGTTCGGGTCGATGGACGGGTCATCCTTGACCTTACGCGAAGCATGTCGGGCTGCCTAGCAGCAAGGCCGCCGGCAACACCTCGGCGTCAACGACAACTCACTCCAGCGCTTCGTAGGGCAACCCCACATAGTTTTCAGCCAGCGTGGTCAAGCCTGCCCGTGACCCTGTCAGGTAATCAAGTTCGGCCAGCTGCATGCGCTCATCGAAAGTCTCTTCATCACTAAAGCGGTGCAGCATCGACGTCATCCACCAGGAAAAACGCTCGGCTTTCCAGATACGCCTGAGGCAAACCTCCGAGTAGCGCTCCAGCAGGTCTGTGCGGCCATCCTCGAACACCTTGACCATCAGGCGGTACAGGGTACTGACATCACTCGCCGCCAGATTAAGCCCCTTGGCTCCGGTAGGAGGAACGATGTGTGCCGCATCCCCCACCAGGAAAAGGCGGCCAAATTGCATCGGTTCCACCACAAAGCTGCGAAGCGGTGCAATGCTCTTCTCGATCGAGGGCCCCGTGACCAGCTGTTGAGCGACATCATTCGGCAAGCGTTGCTTCAACTCCTGCCAGAAACGCTCATCGGACCAGTCATCGACCGTGTCATCCAGTGATACCTGGAGATAGTAGCGGCTGCGCTGGACCGAGCGCATGCTGCACAGCGCAAAGCCCCGCTCGTGGCGTGCATAGATCAACTCATGAGTCACCGGCGGAGTATCGGACAGCAGCCCAAGCCAGCCAAAGGGGTAGACCCGCTCGAAGGTCTTCAATCGCTCGTCAGGAATCGTGCGACGTGACACCCCATGGTATCCATCGCAGCCAGCCACATACTGGGCGTGCAGATGGTAGCGCTTACCCTGGTGGATGAAGGTCACGCTAGGATCGGCGCTCTCCAGGTCGTGCAGCGCCACCTCGTCCGCCTCGTAGAAGGTCGTAGCGCCCGACGCCTGACGCGCCGCCATCAAGTCTCGCGTCACCTCCGTCTGGCCATACACCATGACCCGCTGTCCCCCAGTCAACGCCGCCAGGTCCACCCGCGCACGGCGATTGTCGAAAGCCAGCTCAAAGCCCTCATGGGGCAGCCCTTCGGCCTCCATCCGCTCACTGACACCCGCCTCACGCAGCAGATCGACCATCCCCTGCTCCAGCACACCGGCACGGATACGTCCCAATACATAGTCGCCGCTCTTGCGCTCGAGAATGACGGTAGCGATGCCAGCACGCTCCAGCAATTGCCCGAGAAGCAAGCCCGAAGGACCCGCTCCGATGATCGCCACCTGGGTCGTCATCGTCTCGTCGATATCTTCGTGGGCGGATGCAGTCATCGAGTCAAGCATGGCAGTGGCCTCGTCAGCGGGGTTGGAAGACGTTATGGTTGTGATGATATTTTTCGCTCCAAAGCACCGCCAAATAAGGCATGAAAAGCCCTTTTACTTGGACTTATCGAAGATGCTCATCTGACTTTTGTCGTACAGGTGCGCACTTCAGACCACTCTGGTCGATGGGCGCTGGCCCCGTCGCGAGGTGATCCATGCAGACGCCGTCAACCACCTCTGAGCTCCCCCTGCCGATTCCGACGTTTAGCCTTTATGGAGAGCATCAAGGCTGGCCAACACCTGACTTGATTCACTGCGAATCCATCGCTGAACGCAGCCGCCTGCATGATTGGCGCATCCATCCCCATCGCCACAGTGACCTGAGCCATCTGCTGCTGCTGACATCAGGGGAGGTGGAGCTTGAACTCGAGGGCAAGCGCCTGTCCTGCCAGGCGCCGCTGATGATTCTGGTACCGGCCCTTAGCGTCCACGGTTTTACGTTCTCGCCAGGGATTCAGGGGCACATCCTGACGCTGGCCGCGCCATTGCTGGCCCATCTGCGCCGCGAACTCCCCGAGGCCAGCCGCGTGTGGACCCGGGCAGGGGCAACGCCCCTCGGCACAGGGGGGAAGCGTCTGGTGGGGTTGATGGATCACATCGATGCGGAGTACCGCCGGCCGGCACGGGATCGCAGTGTCCTGCTCGATGCACTGACCAAGGCACTGACGGTGGAAGCGGCACGCGCTGCCACCCCACCTTCTCAGCGCATCTCAGGGGTAAAACCAGACCCGGGTCACGTTCATCTACAGCGCTACCAGGCGCTGGTCGAACAGCGCTTTCGCCAGCACCCCAGGGTCTCCGAGCTGGCCACGGAAATCACCGTAAGTGCCGCCCATCTCAATGCCTTGTGTCAGCGCCTTACAGGTCGCGGCGCACAGGCGCTGATGCATGAGCGGGTACTACTGGAGGCCAAGCGGGAACTCACCTATACCAACCTGACCATTGCCCAGGTCGCTGATGGGCTGGGATTTTCAGAGCCGGCGTATTTCTCACGTTTTTTCAGACGCTTGACGGGCTGCTCGCCCAAGGATTTTCGTCAGCGACAGCAGCGGGCAGCGCCGCCGCCAGGAGCATGAGCGGGCCTCGTGACGGACAAGGCCCGCCTGCAGGCAGCCTTGTCGGTCATGGGAAGGCAGCGGCTACATCAGAAAGAACGTCGTCAGCACGGGAAACAGCAACAGCAATGCCAGGCGCACCAGGTCAGACACGATAAAGGGCGACACGCCACGGAAGATCTCGCCCAACCCGACATGCGGCGCCATGGCCTTGATCACGAAGACGTTCATGCCCACCGGAGGGGTGATCAAACCAAGCTCTACCGTCAGCACGGTGATGATGCCAAACCATACCGGGTCGATACCCAGCACCTGAATGATCGGGAACACCACAGGCACCGTGATGACCAGCATGGCGATGGAGTCCATGAACATGCCCAGCACGAAGTACATCAACAAGATGCACAGGACCACCCAGATGGGCGACAGCTCCAGAGCAAACAGCGCATCACTGATCGAAAACGAGATGCGTGACAGAGAAATGAAGTAACCCAGCGCCTCCGCCCCAACCAGCATGAAGAACACCACGGCGGACAGCGCCAGCGTTTCCTGAACCGCTGCCCACAGCTGGGCGCCACGCAGGCCCTTGACCAGTGCATACAGCAAGGTGGCAAATGCGCCCACGCTTGCGCCTTCTGTCGGCGTAAAGACGCCCAGGTAGATGCCGAGGATCATCACCAGAAAGACACCAAAGAAAGGGACCAGCCCTCCCAACGATGCCAGCTTGTCGGCCCAGCCAGTTGGCTCTCCCGCCACCGCCAGGCCAGGCTTTACGCGCATGACGACGCTGACGGTGAGCGCGTAGAGGACCAGGCCTAGTAGCCCTGGAATCAGGCCCGCCATGAACATGTCGCCCACCGACTGTTCCGTCAGAATGGCGTAGATCAGCAGGGCAATGCTGGGAGGGATCATGATGCCCAGGGTGCCCCCAGCCGCTAACGCACCGGTGGCCAGCCCTCGGTGGTAGCCGTAGCGCTCCATCTCTGGCAAGGCCACACGGGTCATGGTACTGGCCGTTGCCAGGGATGAGCCGGAGATGGCCGAAAACACTCCGCAGGAGCCCACTGCGGCGATGGCCAGGCCACCTTTCCAGCCGCCGCAGATGACCCGCGTCGACTGGAACAACTTGCCGGCCATGCCAGAGTGCGCCGCCAATACGCCCATCAGGATGAACATGGGGACCGCACTGAAGCTGTAGTTGGACAGCACCTCCACCGGCACTGACTTGAGCATGGAGACAGCGGCGCCTGCATCGATGATGAGCGCGAAACCACCGACTCCCACCACCAGCATGGCCAGGGCCACCGGCACCCGCAGGATCATCAGCCCCAGCAGTACCGCCAAGCCCATCGCTCCGATCCATTCAGTCGCCATGGGAAACCTCACCTCCACGGCCAGTGATCATGGCCAGCATTCCCTCCAGCAGGCTGCGCAGGCCCATCACGGCACTCAAGACGGCCGCTGTCAGATAGATCGGCCCCAGCGGTAGGCGCAGGTCCTGAGTGACTTCGCCATACTCTGTTGCGCTGTGGGCTGCGCCTACCAGCCCGCTGGCCAATACGGCGCCTAACAGTGCAAAGCCGAGCAGGTAGCCGCCATGCAGTCGCGCGGCAATTGATGCAGGCAGACGATGAGAAAATGCCTCCACCACCACCTGGCTTTTCTCGACGGCGGCCGCCATGGTCGCCAGCAGGGCAAACAACATCAGGTAGCTGACCATCTCGACACTGCCGAAGACCTGAAGTGACAGGGCTCCGTCCGACAGGCGCTGTGCATAGCGTGTGACCACATCCGCCACGGTGATGGACAGCATCAGTACCAGACAAAGACCGCCAAGCCCACGGCACAGCAGCGCCAGCCAGTGGCTGGTACCAAGCATCAAACGCTGCATGATGTCACTCCACCGAGCCACAGCTGTCTCGTGCGACAAGCGCCGCCTGATACACGTCCTGGGCCTGTGAGATGCCTCGCTCTTCCAACCCACTCAGATAGTCGTCGATGCCCTGCTCGAGGGGCGGCGCCCAAGCCGCATCCTCAAGAGGCGCGTCGATCACACGGATGGTGTGCCCCGCATCCACTGCCTCCTGATGGCCAACTTCATCAATGGCATGGAAGACCTGACCCGCATTCGTCGCCCACTTCATGCCGGAGTTGTCATCGATGACCGCCTGCTGTTCCGGCGTCAGTCGCTCATAGGCGCGCTGACTCATCGTGGCAACAAAAATCAGGGAATAGAACGGTACCTGGGTGTGGTACTCCACCAGCTCATTGATACGAAACCCCTTCATGCCCTCCCAGGGAAAGCTGAGGCCATCCAGCACGCCGCGCTGCATCGAGCTGTAGATGTCCGGGGCTGGCATCGCTACCGGGCTGGCCCCCATGTTTTCCAGGATATCCCCCGCCACCGCGGTGGGACGACGAATGCGCAGCCCAGCGAGGTCCTGGGGCGCTTGCACGTCGGTGTCGACAGTGTGGATGTACCCCGGCCCCGTGGTGAACATGAACAGTACGTGAGTGTCGTCGTACTCGCTCGCGATCTGGCCGTCGTCATAGAGCGTCTGCAAGATGCACGATCCTTGTACCGCAGTGTCGGAGACACCGGGAAGCTCCACTACCTGAGACAGAGGAAAGCGCCCAGCCGTGTACCCTTGGGCCGTCGCGCCGATATCGGCGATACCGTTGACCGTCGCCTCATAGATATCATCGGCCTTGGCGAGCGTGCCGGAAGGGAACAGCTGCACCTTCAGGTCTCCGCCAGAATCCTCCTCGACCGCCTTTGCCCACTGTTCGAAAATCTGCGTATTGATACCGGATGCCCCGGGCCAGAAGTGCGCCATGCGCAGTGTCGTCGCAGCCTGGGCCTGAGCACATGCCAAAGCGGTCAGCGACGCTGCCATCAAGCAGGCGAGCGGTGTCTTCATCGGGGGTCCTCCCGTCGTTGTCGTTATTGGCACTGCCTGACGTCAACAGGTGGCTCCCTGCACTGGCGTCAATGACGGCAATGTTCGCATAGAGAACATGCGTTCGTTATTTGAGTTAAAGAAGGTAAACCACCCGCAATGCGAACGAAAAGCGACTTTGGTATAGGACCCAGCGACTCCACGCTTCTCTCGCCCTTTTCGACACTCGGTATCGCGGGCAAGAGGTATCCCACGCTGTCCCTCTCGGCAGCGGTAGATGTCGACACATACATCAACACCGGCCGCCTACCCGGCGCCCAGGGCTTGGAATAAAAGCCCTGAGGTAAAAGCCCTGGAGCCAATGCCCCTGAGAAAAAGCCCCTGAGCAAAAGTCCTTGGGCGAAAGTGGTACTTAGATGCTTGCTTCACTAAAATTGTGTGCTGAAACGATACAGCCCTCCCCTCAAGGACGATCATGACTCCCCCTCGCCCGGGTATTGCCCTCTCCCTGCTGTTGCTGCTGGCCTCACCCGCCGTGGCAGAAACCGCTATTCAAAGCGCGGCTCAAACCCTGCCACAGAACACGGCGCCACCGGCTGATCACACTGACGGATCCACGATGACCGTGACGGCCTCGCGTTTGTCACGCGAGCTGCTGACAACCCCCATAGCCATGTCAGTGGTCGATGAAGAGGAGATCCAGCGTGGACAGCAGCGCGTACGGATCGATGAGTCTCTGGTACGGGTGCCCGGCGTGTTCATCCAGAACCGCGACAACTTTGCACAGGGCGCAAGGGTCTCCATTCGCGGTTTCGGCGCGCGCGCACCTTTTGGCGTGCGTGGCGTCACCATCCTGGTGGATGGCATCCCCTACACCCTGCCCGATGGTCAGGCGCAGCTGGATGCCATTGATCTGGATAGCGCAGAACGCATCGAAGTCATTCGTGGCCCTTCTGCCGTGCAGTACGGCAATGCGTCGGGGGGTGTCATTGCGGTGACTACCCGCGATGGCAGATCCGATGACAGTACCCGCATCCGCGTCGGAGTTGGCAGCGACGGCTACAACAAGCAGTCCGTGTCGACGGGCGGCACGCATGACGAGTGGGCCTATCACATCAATGCGTCGCGTCTTGAGCTGGCGGGCTACCGGGACCATAGCCGCGCTGAAAAGACCCTTCTCAACACCAAGGTTTCGCGGGAGCTGGACGATCAACGAAGGCTGACAGCGATCGTCAACCTGCTGGACAATCCGCGCGCCGAAGACCCCGGAGCCCTGACCGCGGAACAGGTGGATGCCGATCGCCGACAAGCGGGTCGCTTCACCGAGGAATATGACACCGGACAAGACGTGGATCAGCAGGTCCTCGGGCTGCTCTACCAAGACCTGGGGTTCGGTCCCGGTGAGCTGTATATAAAAGGGTTCAGCACCTGGCGCGACTTCGAGCAACAGCTGCCCTATCCCGGTGACAGCTTGATTGACTACCGTCGGCAGTACTTCGGCGGTAGCGCGGAGTACCATCAGCGCTTTCATGTTGGCGGCATGGCCCTGGACGGCATGGTCGGCGTTGATGCCGCGCGTCAGGAAGATGATCGACACCGGCAGGAGGTAGCCTTCAGCGGTGAGATTACCGGTGAGGTGGCGGATGAGACGCAGACTGCCGAAAGCCTGGGAATCTTTGCTCAGGGTGATCTTGCGCTCGACGAGCAATGGACCCTGTCGGCCGGTATTCGCCATGACCGCGTCGAGCTGGACATCGAGGACGATTTCACCAGCGATGGCGACCAGAGCGGTCAACGGACCTTTGAGGATACCAATGGCAGCCTCGGCATCAGCTATCGCTATCACCCGAATCACCAGCTGTATGCTAATACTTCGACGGCCTTCGAGACGCCTACCTTCTCTGAGTTTGCCAATCCAGCAGGTGGAGGCTTCAATCCAGACGTGGAGCCACAGCAGAGCTGGAGTCGCGAAGTGGGGGCGCGAGGCACCCTGACCAGTGGCCTGGACTACGACATCACCTTGTTCTCCATCGAGGTGAAAGATGAACTGGTGCCTTACGAGATCGAGGGAAGCGACCGCACCTTCTACAGCAATCTCGGCGATACCCGTCGCGAAGGCCTCGAGCTCGCCCTTGGCTGGGCGCCATCTGCTCACCTCGAGTTGTATACCGCGCTGACCCTCGCCCGCTACGAATTTGATAGCGCGGGAGGGGCAGGTCTGAAGGGCAACCGACTTCCAGGTCTGCCCGAGACCACCTGGGTCAACCAGCTGACCTGGTATGGCTCCAGCGACCGTGACACCAGCCCCTTCGCGACCCTGGAAACCCAGTATGTAGGAGACATGGTGGCGGACAACGCCAATACCGTCGACGTCGACAGCTACTGGCTAGCCAATCTAAGGGCTGGCAAGGGATGGCGTCTGGGCAGTGAGCAGACACTGTCGACGTATCTCGGCATCCGCAATCTGTTTGATGAAGATCACTATGCCAACGTCCGCATCAATGCCAGCAACGACCGCTACTTCGAGCCAGCACCTGACCGTGCTGTCTATGCCGGTGTAGAACTGGCGTTCTAACCCTCCCGCGCATCTTCTAAAATCATGCCGATCCGCTCGTTTCCCCTTGGGAAGCGAGCGAATCCTCATGCTCTATTGAGCCAGATCAAGTACATCAACATAGGCCACTGAGACGATGAGGTGATACGTCGTCACAAGAGGTCCAGCTTGCGCTGGTTCCACCGCCCATGCTGATCCGACGCTCCACAGAAGTGACCATGCGGCTATGGTCTGGCGGCACAACAAGAGAACTGCTCATTGCTCCCGAGGGCAGTGACTACGCACGACGCGACTTTCACATACGCCTGAGCACGGCGACGGTCGAAAGTGAAGAAAGCATGTTCACCCCCTTGATTGGCTACGAGCGCCACCTGATGGTATTGGAAGGGCAAGCACACCTGGTACACCAAGGGCAGCGTAGCGATCGACTGAGCCGCTTCCAGACAAGCACGTTTGACGGCGCGTGGCAGACCCAGAGCTTCGGTCTCTATCGGGATTTCAATCTGATCCTTCGCTACGGCAATCGCGGGTACATCAGCCATCAACATCTATCACTACGGGAAACGCTTCACCTATCTCGCGAGGAAGCCTTGGTTCGCGCTATCTATCTGGAACGGGGGCGTCTCGAGCTGGTCAACGGTGACATCATCAACTGCCAGGACATGCTGATGGTAGAGCCAGGTGATCGATTATTCTTGCGCGCCCTGGAAAGCTCCGACCTGATCCTTGCGACCTTCACCGCATAGACCTTGCATAGAGCCTTGCATAGAACCTTGCATAGAACCTTGTATAGAACCTTGTATAGACCTTCCCTGGATAGACCTTCCCGACATAGTCCTTCCTTCTCAGAGAAAGCCTCAACATCGGGACTTCTCCTATCCTCCGATCCTCGTCATCGACGTGTCATTGATGGAAAGGGTTTAGGCCGGACCACGCCGAGGGGGTTATCGGCGCGGCCCCAAAAATAAAGAGCGGGCCTCCCCATATATGAGAAAAACCCCGACTATCTCTCGATAATCGGGGTTCTTCTGAATAACTGCCTGACGATGACGCCTAGATATCAATGTCTTTACTCGCCTCATCCCTGAGACTCGCCCTTCGTTCCTCAGGGCCCGCCTGCGGCGGTTCTCCCCTGTTCCCGACAGGGTAGTCGCATGGGGGTGAGTCACCCTGGAGCTCTTTGCAAGGGCTGCAGCGAAGCTGCAAGGGGTGGCGAACGCCACGAGCCTGCGAGTGGCCGGACCGCACGCAGTGCGGCCCCACACATAAAAAGCGGGGTCGACCCATGCATGCGAAAAACCCCGACCATCTCTCGATAATCGGGGTTCTTCTGAATAAATGCCTGACGCCTCTGCGGCCACTTCGTGGCCTTGAGCCTGGGCTCGGGGCGCCGCAAGCGGCTTTACATCCCTCGCCCGTTCGAGCCTGACAATGCGTTGCATTGTCCAGGCGGCTCTCACCCTACTCTCGCATGCGAGGAAGGGTCATCGGTCAGACATAAACAAAAACCCCCAACTCCTTCGGAGTCGGGGGTTTTTGCTTATGTAAATGCCTGACGATGACCTACTCTCGCATGGGGAGACCCCACACTACCATCGGCGCTGAGCGGTTTCACTTCTGAGTTCGGCAAGGGATCAGGTGGTTCCCACTCGCTATGGTCGTCAGGCGAAAAAAGGCAATGTATATCAATGCTGACAAAG